>CAYYCO010000017.1:18815-46356 GCA_964470365.1 uncultured Anaeromyxobacteraceae bacterium
TCCGTCCCTGTAGCTGGCCTTGGTCAGCAGTTCGAGGGAATGATGTGAGTACACGCGGTTCAGGTACGACGCGTTGTACAAAACGCGCAGAAAAGTCGAATAATCCTTTACTGATATGACACTTGACATCCAGTCGGTGATGACGGGAATCTCGATGCCGAGGTCACTGTATGTCCGGTTGCTGCTTTCCGGGTCGATTTCGTTCCACAACAGCACGGTCGAGTTGTTGTCGGAATAGATGATCATGTTGTCGATGAGCGCCTCGACCGAGTATTTCCTGCCGCGGACCAGTTGCCCGGCCGAATCGACGTCCTGGACGACGGTGGCATCCTGCATGCTTAAAGGAACGAATTCGATTTCGCGCTGCAGTATCGAAGGATCCTTTTCCGCCAGGCGGTAATACGCCATCATGAGCGGCACCTTCAACATGCTGCCCGGGGCAAATTTTTCCTCTTCATTGATTCCGAACCAGGGGCCGTTGTTAAGGTCGCGGAAGTACATGGATATCTTGGTGGCATCGCCAGCAGACAGCTTCTGCCGGACAATCGCGCGGACCGATTGCTCGAGCGACTTCATCTGTCCGCTGCCAAGCGATTCGATCGGGCTGCATTCGAGCAGGGGACTGATCAGGTCCCATCCATTTTCGCGGACTTCCGTGACTTTGACCTTGCCGGTTGACTCACCGGTATTGAAAAGAACCGCGAATGCCACCCATCCGGAGAGCGCAATCAGCAACGCGCCGACAGGCATGACGATTCGCAGCGCGCGTTTTCCGGTATTGTTGTCGGAGCTCATGACAAGAGCCTCGGTCCCCTCGACGCGGGCTTGATTATAGCGGATAGGATTACGGTGTGGCCCCAATTTTATTGTGTTGCGGCAGCACTTGCGCCGGCCCGATCGTCGACGCCCCAGGCCGACAGCAGTTCCTGAACCGTGATTCGGTCGATTATGACATCCTTTTCAAGGGTTTCATCATATGCCTCGAGCACGATGGACCATCCCGGACCGGGCAGGAAGGTGAGGGCGGTCATGGTCGTGCGGCCCCCGTCGGCGAACACCTCGACGCTGGAATGGTCGGCCAGTATTTTCAGCGAGACCTTGTCGGCGGGCAGGCCGGCGGCGGCAAGATCCTGCGCGCCGGTAAGTTCGGCCGCGTAATACATGCCCATGTTTGACGGGCAGCCGTCGCAGAGTGCGTTCCCACGGTCGATGACCAGGCTTCCATCTTTGATTCCGACGCTGACGCGCGTGTTCATCATGGAAGCGACGGTGGTCGTCCTGCCTGTCAATGCTTCGGGGGACGGCGCGACGTCGGTCGATACGATCAGCAGTTTCCAGTCGGAGTGCCGGGGACCCGTCACGTCGATTTCGTAAAGCCCGGTGTCCGACGAATAGACAGGCCGGTACATGAAAGACGACGCTTCGCCGTTCAGCATGTTCACATCCCGGTACAGCGGGAGGTTTTCGAAGTCGGCGGCCACGCCGCGACGCAGCGAGGCGAGTTCGTCCACCGGCGCCTGCATCAACGCGTAAGAGCCGTCGACCATCCTTGTCAGGGTCAGGCTTCGCGGAAATGCCATCGTGCCCTGCCAGGGCATGGCGGGGATGCCGAGCGCGTACTTCCAGCTGTTCATCCAGGCCATAATCACGACACGTCCGTCGTCCGCGGGCACGTTGGAAAACGATTGCGCGGCGTAGAAATCCCAGCCGTGATCGAGCCAGCGCCGAGTGGTCATATCGTCGTCGGGCGTGAACGTGTATCCATCGAAATCCCCGACGATGTACTGCACGCCGGATCCGTCCCAGGGCGCGCCGTCAAACACGCTGACCAGCAGCACCCACTTGTGGATGCCCGGTTCGTTTTCAACGGGCATCCGTATCAGGTCGGGGCATTCCCAGTCCCCGGTCCATTCCAGTGGGTTCACGATCGACGAAAGCGGCTGCCATTCCAGGAGACGCGCCGACGTGTAAAATCCGATGCGGTCGCCTTCCGCCAGCGCCATTACCCACTTTTCGGGCAGGGGACCGTCTTCCGCCCGGGCAGCCCGTGGGGCATGGACAACACCGTCGTCGAGCGACCCGTCGTAAAGGAACACCTTCGGGTCGCGGAAGTCGGCCTTGCCGGGGTTGGGCATGATCGGGTTTGATTCGTATTCCGAGAACGTCATTCCGCCATCGTGGCTGACGGCCAGGCTCTGCTTCTGGTCGCCTCCCAGCATCTGCGAATGCGTGAAGAATGCCAGCACGCATTCAAGTGGATCCGAACCGCAAAGGCCGGATGTGTTGCCGCTGTCGACGACCGCCGACCCGGAATAGGCCATGCCCAGATCCGGATTGGTGCCGATGGCGGACGGCATGTACGTCCAGTGCACCAGGTCATCGCTGACCGCGTGGCCCCAGTCCATCCGGTCGACGACGTATTCGCCGGGAATATACTGGTGGTAAAGGTGCCAGGTGTCGCCGACGCGGACAAGTCCGTTCGGGTCGTTCATCCATCCGGACAGCGGCGTGAAGTGGAACTGCGGCCGGAAGTCTTCCAGGTGGTCGACCTGTTCGACCAGTGGCAGAAGGCCATCGTCGCCATCGTCCACGGAACACCCGCAGACAAGCGCGCCGCCCGCGATTACGAGCGCGGCAACATGTGAACGGGAAGCGCGTTTCATCAGGCTTGTCACCCCGCAGTACAAGTGTCGGTCTTCGATGGAATCATCGTGCAGTGAAAGGTTCCAAGTCAACCGGGAAGACAGGGCGTGTGCGCCGATGCAAGTGGCCGTAAAACGCGTGATTTTTCCGGTTGCCTTGCATGCGCCGGTCCCGCGATTTATCATGTTCACGGCATTTCTGATTCACGGGAGTTTTCCGGTGGAAAAGAGGCTCGGTACGATTTCGATCATCCTGGATCCGCAGGTCACCCCGGTTTCAACGATCAATGAACTGATTTCGCAGTTCGGCGACGATGTCATCGGCCGGCTGGGCCTGCCCCACCACGATCGCGGCGTGTCAATAATCACGCTGATCACCGATACCTCTGTCGAACGCCTCAGCGCGTTGACGGGCAAAATCGGAAAACTCCCCGGTGTGCAGGTCAAGTCATTGATGGCTAAACCTCGCCGCGAGGGGGAAGAAAAATGATCCGTCCGGACAGCACGGGACTCACGAACTTCATTCCGCAGGACTACATTGAAGAACTTCTGAAACGGCCGCCGGCGACCGCCGAAGAGGTCAGGCGCATCCTGGCGAAGTCGATGGACAAGAAGCGGCTCGAACTTGACGAGATGGCCTCTCTGCTGTCGGTCGAGGATCCGGCGCTGCTTGAAGAAATGTTCCAGGCGGCGCGTACGTTGAAAAAGACGGTGTACGGCAACCGGATCGTGCTTTTCGCGCCCCTTTATGTCGGCAACAAATGCGTGAATTCCTGCCTTTACTGCGGGTTCCGCGCCGCCAACAAGGACGTTGTGCGCCGGACGCTGACCGACGACGAACTTCGTGCCGAGGTGCTTGCGCTGATTGACAAGGGCCACAAGCGCCTGGTCGTCGATTTCGGCGAGCACCCCGATTACGACGTGGACGTGCTGGCACATACGGTCGAAATCATCTACTCGACGAAAAACAAGAACGGTGAAATCCGGCGCGTGAACATGAACTGCATCCCGCTGGACGTCGAGGGTTACCGGAAGATGAAGAAGGTCGGCATCGGCACGTACCAGATCTTCCAGGAGACGTATCATGTGCCGACGTACAAGGTGATGCATCCGCACGGACCCAAATCGGACTTCCTGTGGCGGCTGTACGGCCAGGATCGCGCGATGGAGGGCGGCTGCGACGACGTCGGCATCGGCGCGCTGTTCGGCCTGTACGACTGGCGTTTCGAGGCGCTGGGCATGCTGGCCCACACGATCCATCTTGAAGAAAAATACCATGTCGGCCCGCACACGTTCAGCTTCCCCCGCATCAAGGACGCCAGCAACCGGGCGTTCGACCTGAAATACGCGGTCTCGGACGCCGAATTCAAGCGGCTGATCGCCATACTGCGCCTGTCGGTGCCTTACGTCGGGATGATTCTGACCGCGCGTGAACCCCCGGAACTGCGGCGCGAACTGATCGATTTCGGGTGCAGCCAGATTGATGCGGGCACCCGCATCGGGATTGGCGCGTATTCCTGCAGCGATGAAGAACAGGACCTGAAGAAGGAGCAGTTCCGCATTGGCGACTGCCGCCCGCTGGACGAGGTCGTCGGCGAACTGACCGACATGAACGAAATCCCGTCCTGGTGCACGGCGTGCTACCGCAAGGGGCGCACCGGCGAACACTTCATGGAATTCGCCATTCCGGGCTTCATCAAGCGGTTCTGCACGCCCAACGCACTGCTGACACTGAAGGAATACATCTGCGACTACGCATCGCCGGAAGTGAAGGAAAAGGGCGAAAAGCTGATTGCCGACGAACTGGCGAAGATGCCGGAGGGCGAACAGAAGGCAGAACTTCTGAAACGTCTGGAACGCACCGAAAAGGGCGAACGCGATCTTCAGTTCTAGGTGATCGGGCCGTTTTCAGTGGCTGGTGATCGCACCGCAGACCACGCCGGCCAGCGCCAGGAACAACAGGACCCCGACAATCCATCCGCACCCGCTGCCCATGCACCCGAATCCCCTGGCGATCCCGCTGAAGAAGCCCATTGGCCAATCCTGTCAAGCCGGAGTTTTGACGCATTGTACGGCGTTGGACCGCCCTTGTGAACCCCGTCCGGGCACAAAGGAATTCCGCCTGCTGGCGGCGGTGTTGTAACCCATCGGACAATAACTGATAATGGGCGTCCAATCCCCGGGGTGCGACTTATGCGGAACATGATCCTGGCTGCCTTGTTCCTGGCCATGACGGCGATTTCCTGTGAAACGGTGGACGGGGATCCTGCCGCCGCGTACTGCGACGGGGATACGGTCGTTTCAAACGTTGACGGGACCGAGGTCCGCGACGACTGCGGTGAAGGCCGGTTCTGCAATGCCGGCCAATGCGTTGTTACCGGCGTGGCTTTTCCGGACGATTCCGGCTTCCACGCCGATCGCTGCGAATGGTGGTACTACACCGGGCACCTGAACGGCGGCGGCAGGGAATACGGTTACGAGGTCACGATTTTCCAGTACGACTACAAGGTGTTCTTCGGGACTCCCGGCGTCGGGTACATGTGCCATGTGGCCGTGCTGGATGCGACCGGGGGCGTGCATTACCACTACGACACGTTCGCGCTTTCCAATACCGAATGGACAAACGATCCCTTCGTGCTTGAAGTCGACAACTGCCGCTTTGAAATGGACGGCCAGGGCAACGACCACATCGTCGGCATCATCCCCGAGGACGGCGAAAAGAACGGCCTTGCCTCGCCATGGGTGATTGACCTGACGCTTGAACCGCAGAAACGCGCCACCCGCCACGGCGGCGACGGCTTCATCCCGATGGCCGACACCGGCGGGACCAGCTACTACTATTCGTACACCAGGCTTGCCGCGTCCGGCACGTTGACAACCCCTGAGGGCGACGTCCCGGTCGCCGGCATGGGCTGGATGGACCACCAGTGGGGCGACTTCGACATGGTCGATTTCAAGGGATGGGACTGGTGGAGCATGCAGTTCGACGACGGCCGCGAGATCATGCTTTTCCAGTTCACGGACTGGGACGGCGTGCTTTGCGAGCAGGCCGGGACCATCGTCGACGCAGACGGCACAGCCACCGAACTGTACGGCATGGACGACTTCCAGATTATCTCGCTGCGCACATGGAAAAGCCCCTGGACGCTCGGGGAATACCCACTTGACTGGGATATCACGATCCCTGACGGTGACTGGAACATCCAGGTCCGCACGCATGTCGACGACCAGGAAATGTTCAACGTCGCACAGAACTACTGGGAGGGTGCCACCACTGTTTCAGGCACCGCCGGCGGCGTCGCCGTGACGGGCATCGGATACACGGAACTTACCGGATACGCGAAGGACGATCTGGATCCCGTCAGGTGAAGGCGCGTGGGAACCGAACGGGTTGCATCCCCGGGGCGGGCCGTCTAGAATCCGCGACCATGAAATTTCTCGAATTTACAGATTTTCTTGTCAGGCAGTTCACGGTTCTCGACGAATTCAAGGGGCAGGAGGGCGTCCGTCCCAGATCGCCCGAATTCAAGACGAACGTGGCGGCGGTCGTCGGCGCCGTCGTGCTTTTCTGCAACAATTTCTTCGTTATCGGCGGCCCGGCACAGAAATGGGTACTGAAGCATGCGATCGACTTCGTGATTTCGCTGCCGGAGGGCGCGATGCGCGCGACGTTGCTGGACGTCGTGTCGATCAGCCGTAACGCCTACTGGTCGCTCGGCTGCCTGTTTTTTTACTTCATCGTCCCGGTGCTCGTGATCAAGCTCGTGTTCCGGGAGAAGCTGTCCGAATTCGGGCTGTCGCCGCGCGGGTTCCTGCGGCACCTCCCGATCTATCTGCTGCTCTTCCTGCCGGTCGCGGCGGGCACGATCGCCGTGTCTTTTTCAGATTCGTTCCAGCGGACTTACCCCTTCTACCACAACCCGAAGTATGTCTGGGACATGCTGCTGTGGGACTTCCTTTACTGCGTGCAGTTCTTCGGACTCGAATTTTTCTTCCGCGGATTCCTGGTCCATTCGATGAAGCACAGGCTGGGATCGGCGGCGGTGTGGATGATGGTCATCCCGTACCTGATGATCCATTTCGGCAAGCCCGCACCGGAGGCATTCGGTGCGATCATCGCGGGAACGGTACTGGGCGTCTTGTCGCTGCGGACGAAGAGCATCTGGGGCGGCGTGTTCATCCACTGCCTGGTCGCGATTTCCATGGACTGGCTGTCGCTGTATCACCGTGGCGCGATGCCGTGGATGCTGGGCGGTTAGACGCGCCGGCGATTCGCCGGGCGCGTTTTCAGTACAGATATTCGTCGCGTGGTTTCGTAACGGTGGACATCGTTGCGTCGCGCAGGACGGGGATCGTTCGTCCGTCCTTCTTTTCCAGCGTGAACCGGCCGGTGACGCTGACCCACACCCCCTGGGCCTGGATGTTGACGGCCTGTCCGGGTTCGAACACCATCGCGATCGGCTGGGCGTCAGCCGCACAGCAGGAAACCAGGAACCTGTAAACCACCCTGGCCCTTTGCCCGAACTGTCGCGAAACGTCTTCGTTCACGTCGGTCATGCCGACGACAGTGACAGTTTTTCCCTCGTACAGTCCGGGTGCCTCGTAAAGTTCAACCAGTGTAACCGTGCGCGTTCCCGGCGTGGCGTCGTCGTCTGCCGCGTCCGTTTTCGCGGTCGCGTCGTCGCCTGCGTCCCCCGGCATCGGGGCAGGGGTGTTTTCCCCCGGGACGACGCCGGATGCCGGCCCGGTTTGTGCGGTGTCGGCGTCCTGCGCCGTTTCGGCGCCGTGCCTGCGGTTGAAGACGACCCGATCGTTCGGCGACGGGTTCAGCGATGATGAAACGCCGCCCCGCCGCGTCCCGGGTCCTGTTGTGGAAGGCTGTTCAGCCGTCCTTTCGGCCGTCGGGATCGAAGGTTCAACGTTGACCGACATGGCCGCGGTGCCGGTGAAGCGTTTGCTGAAGGTGTAATAATCCAGCGAAGCCCCCTGCGCGTTCAGCAGGAACAGCAGCGGCACCAGCAGGATCAGAGGCCGCTGGAATTCGTACCAGTGAAGGCGGTCTTCCGCCGGACGGGATATTTCAGCAAGGGTCATCGCCAGGAACATCAGCAGCGCCGCGGCCAGGACCCACCCGAATTCGGGACGCAGGAACGTCTGGTACCGCTGGTTCTGCAGCAGTTCAATCAGCGCGTACATCCAGACGAAAAAGAACAGGACGCGAAGGCGTGTGTTCAGGAACGTAAAAATCGCCTTCATGCGCCCACCCCCGCCAGCAGGCCGCTGAAGTGGATGGCGACCGCCGCGGCCGCGACGACCAGGAAGATCAGCGTGGCCAGCACGACGATTGCGCGGCGCCGGAACAGCGTCTGGTACATCAGCAGCAGCTTCAGGTCGAACATCGGTCCGATCAGCATGAACGCCATCTGGGCCGACATCGGCATCACCGTGCGGAATGATGCCGCGATGAAGGCGTCGGCCTCCGAACAGAGGTTCAGCAGGATGGCCAGGATCATCATCAGCAGTATCGAGACGACCGGCATCCCGGCGAGCTGGACGAACACCGATCGGTCGATGTACGTCTGGGCGATGGCCGCGATGAATGCCCCGATCACCAGGTAATGCCCCACGCCGATGAAATCGTCGGCCGCATGGTGCATCGCCGCCGCCAGCCTGGCGCCGATACCGGCGTCGCGGGGGGCCTGCGGGTGATGGTGTCCGCACTGGCAGAGGCCGTCGTCGTGGTCGTGGCCGTGGCTGACGGCGGGGTCGTAATCATGGTCGTGACCGCATCCGCAGGATTCGTCGTCGGCGGCATGCCCGTCATCGAGCAGTGCCTGCCGTTTTGCGAAGATTCGATCCATCAGAAGGCCGATGGCGACGGCGATGGCGTAACCGACGAGCATGCGCGCCGCCGCCATTCCGAAGTGCAGCCTGTATGCGACCGCGGTCGAAAAACCGACGATCGGGTTGGCGATCGGCCCGCCCAGCAGGTACGCGACGGCAGCCGCCATCGGAAGCCCCTTGCGCGCCAGGCGCCGCACGACCGGCACGATTGCACATTCGCAGACCGGGAACAGCATGCCCAGCCCCGCCGCGATCAGCACGGTCTGCCAGCGCTTTTTCGGCAGCAGCGACGCAATCCGTTCGCGGCTGACGAATGCTTCGAGCAGGCCGCCGACGACCGCCCCAAGCAGCATGAACGGGACCGCCTCGAGAACGATACTGGCGAATATCAGCGAAAGTGTCCTGACCGATTCGGTTTTTCCGGCGACGAAAAACAGGGTGACGGTGCCGGCGACAAAAAGGGATTCGAACACGAATGAGCGAAGTCGTACTGGCTGTCCGGTCAGTTTCATCGCGCCGGTTCCCTTCTGGCGACAACGGGGACAAAGCTTACCAGAAACCAGCCGAAAGCAATCAGGACAATGGTCGCGCCGGTGGCCGTCCCCGCCCAGTCCTGAGCCGATATCAGCAGCCCGGCCACCGAAGACGTGACGCTGACGACGATGGCACACCAGAACATGCTGCGGGCGGTCCCGGCCAGGTTGCGCGCCGCCGCGGCCGGGACGACCAGCATCGCCGTGACGAGGAGCACGCCCATGGCCCAGACTGAGAACACGACAACCAGCGCCAGCAGCGCCGCGAACAGATACTGGTATGTGGCCACACGCACCCGGTGCACCGATGCAAGCAGCGGGTTTATCGATATATACAGCATCCGGTTGAACGCGGTGATTTCGAACGCCGCGACCGCCACGAACAGCCCGGCAAGCTGCAGCACGTCGAAATCGCCGATCGTCAGGATATCGCCGTAAAGGAACGTCTGCGTGTTGCGTGCAAGGTTCGGGTCGCGGCTGACGAGGGCCAGTCCGAATGCGGTGACGGCGGCGAACAGGACGCCGATGACGGTGTCGGACGACAGCGCACTGTGACGCTGGATCGCAACGATTCCAACGCCGACGGCAATCCCGAGCAGGGGCATCGACCAGTGCGAGTGGATGGAAAAGAGCAGACCCAGGGCGATGCCCGCAAACGCCGAATGACTTATGGCGTCGGAAAAGAATGCCATCCTCATGTTGACGACCTGAACGCCCATCGCAGCAGTCATCGGCGCCAGCAGGATCAGGCCGACGAGCGCGCGCTGCATGAAACCGGTCTGCATGCATTCCAGGGGAAGCACAGCGCCGACGATGCTGAATATTCCGGTCAGGTCCGGCATTACTCCCCCCTTTCCGCACGGTCGTCGGCGGTGCGATCCGGCCCGTGATTCATGCAGTGGCACGGTTCTGCGGCCAGTCCGACGACGGCGCCGCCCATGTGGGAGCCGAAGGCGGCGGTCAGGTGTTCCTGGGTCAGGATGTCGGCGGGGCTTCCCTCGGCGACGATCTGACGGTTCAGGAGCACGGCATGGCTGGCGTGGTTGGACACCAGGCCCAGGTCGTGGGTCACCATCACCTGCGTGAAACCGCTGGCCAGCCGCAGATGTTCAAGAAGTTCGCAGAACAGCTGGCCGCCGCGGAAATCGACGCCGGCGGCCGGTTCATCAAGGATCAGCAGATCCGGTTCCTGCTGCAGCGCCAGGGCCAGCATGACGCGTTGCATTTCGCCGCCGGAAAGAGCGCCGAGACGACGGTCGCGAAGCTGCGAGGCGTTGACCATTTCGAGGAGCCGATCCGTGCCTGCCGCCGATCTGCGACCGATTCCCAGCCAGAGAGGGCTGCGCTGCACGCCCATGGAAAGGAATTCCCCGACCGACAGGGGCATTCCGCGGTCGACCGCCATCCGCTGCGGCACATAACCGATTCGCGCGGCACGCCCGCCCGCGGCCCTGGCAATCCGGACTGCGCCCGAGTGTGGCACGCGGCCGAGCAGCGCCATCAGCATCGTGGTCTTGCCGGCCCCGTTCGGCCCGACGATGCAGGTGCAGCCGCCCCTGGGGATCATCGCGGTGATCCTGTCCAGCACGAGCACCCCGCCCAGGGTGACCGAGACGTTGTCCAGGCAGACGGCGGTCCTGTCCGCGTCATGACGGCAGGTGCAGTCCGGGCGTGCGCATTCGATGCAGTCATCTGGTCCCAAGTGATTTCTCCAGTGTGGCGAGGTTCGCCCGCATCGTCCGTTCGTAATAGCCGCTGTCGGCGGGAACGGGGCCGGTCGCGACAGGATCGAGCGTTGCAATCGGGATACCCGCCTCGCGCGCCAGCGTTTCCGCCATCCTGGAGGCGTACTGCGGTTCGGCAAAGACCGCGCCGGCGCGGGATTCACGGATCCGTCGAGCAAGAGTCAGCATTTCCGACGCGGCCGGTTCGGAACCCGGGTGTTCCTGTATCACGGCACTTATTTCAAGGCCGCAATCCCTGGCCAGGTAATCGAATACGCCGTGCTGGGTGACGATCCGCCGGTTTGCAAGACGGCTGACGGCGATCCTGAAGTCCGCGTCAAGCACCGTCATCCGCGCCGTGAATATCGCCGCGTTCCTGATGTAGAGGCCGGCCATGCCGGGCCTGATGGCGCCAAGCCGCCGCGCAATGTTTACGACCATCGCCGCCGCCATCATCGGGCTGGCGAAAAGGTGTGGATTCGTGCCGTCGTGGTGTCCGTGGCCGTGTTCCTCGTGGTGGCCGTGTTCGTCGTGGTCTTCATCGGCAGTGTCGCCGTGATGACCGTCGTCGGTGTACCGCATCAGCCACGGCAATCCGTGCGACGAATCGATCGTCCTGCCGGCGATCCTGCCGTCCGCCACCAGATCGTCGATGAATCCGTCAAGGCCGAGACCGTTCATCACGATGACATCGGCCGTCGCGATCCGCCTCATATCGGCCGGGGTGACCGCGTAGTCGTGCGGACAGCCGAGCGTGGCCGGAAGCAGAAGGTCGAGTTTGACGCCGTCGTCGCCGTCAATGACGGTGGTCGTCAGGAGGAAGACCGGGAAGGTCGTCGCAACCACATGGATGCCCTGCTTTTCGCCGGCCGTTCCGTCGTCCGTGGCAAACAAGGCGCAGCAGACTGCCACCACGACCACGACCGCGCTTAGAAAATGATTACTCATTGACTGGTCCACCTTCGCCGTGCCGGCAATCGGGTCCGCATTCGATCACGATGCCGTGGCAGTCGTCGCATTCGCGGACCTGGTGCTGGCCGGAAAAGGCCAGCCAGTGCTGCATCTGGTGGGGCGTAAGGGTTCCCGTGCCCCGGCAGAGCGGACATGTCCCTTCGAGCGCGGCCATCAGCGCCGACCTGATGAATTCCGAACGGTTGCCGACCTTTTTCAGCGCATCCGCCAGTTCCCCGTCGACCTTGAACGTGATTACTTCGCTCATGTTGCATCCGCAAAAACAGCGCGTAATACTGTGTATTACTTTCGTCGTGGAGTCAAGACCGCACAGGGGCGCGCGAGATTGACTTCGAAGACCCCGTCGTGCAAACTTCCGGGGTTCGGGACGCCGGTCTGTTCGGCCAGGCGCGCCGCGGAAGGGGGTTCTCATGTTCGACATCCAGAAGGGCAGAATCGCCGACCTCCGTGAGAGGACAAACGTCCTCGGGAGGTATCTTTGACCGTCCAGCCAGGGAAAGACGCATAGCCGAGATTGACGAAATTTCGTCGTCGCCCGACTTCTGGTCCGATCAGAAATCGGCCCAGGCGGCCCTGCGGGAAAAGACGGCCCTCCAGAAGGAACTGGACGCACTGGACCAGCCGGTCAGGATGCTGTGCGAAGCGGCCGAAGTGCTGGAAATGGCCGAGGCCGAGGGTGAGGCGGAATTCGAGGCCGAGATCTCGGCCGCAGTCGACGCGGTCGAGGAAAGGGTTTCGAAACTTGAGTTTGCCCGGATGATGTCCGGCGAAAACGATTCGGCCCCGGCCCTGATCACGATTCATTCCGGCGCGGGTGGAACCGAATCCCAGGACTGGGTTTCAATGCTGCTGCGCATGTACCTGATGTACTGCGAAAAGGCAGGATTCTCCACGTCAATCATGGATGAGCAGCCGGGCGATGAGGCCGGTCTGAAGAGCGTGACGTTTTCGGTCGAGGGCGATCACGCCTTCGGGTATCTGAAGGCCGAAAACGGCGTACACAGGCTGGTAAGGATATCCCCGTTCGATGCCAATGCCCGCCGGCACACGACGTTCGCCAGCGTTGACGTGATCCCGGACATCGAGGACACCATTGACATCGAGATTCGCGAAGAGGACCTGCGCATCGACACGTTCAGGTCCGGCGGCGCGGGCGGCCAGCACGTCAATAAGACCGACTCGGCGGTTCGCATGACCCACCTGCCCACCGGCATCGTCGTGCAGTGTCAGAACGAACGATCGCAGATAAAGAACCGCTCGACCGCGATGAAGCTGCTGAAGGCGCGCCTGTACGAGCACGAACGCCGCAAGCGCGACGCCGAAAAGGACGCCAAGGAGGCGGCGAAGCTGGGGATCGATTTTGGCAGCCAGATCCGGTCGTATGTTTTGCATCCCTACCGGCTGGTCAAGGATCTGCGGACCGATTACGAGACCGGCAATACCGACGCCGTGCTGGACGGCGAACTGCAGCCGTTCATCCAGGCGTACCTTCTGAAGGTTGCCGGCGCGTAGATTCGTCCAGTGGAATTGATTCGTTCTGCGATCGCTACGCCTACCGTCCGATTTTCTTCAAGCCCTTGAAATCGTCGGCGCCTTCCGCAGCCCGTCCCTCGCGCGCCATCAGGAAAAACACCGCCGGCGGATATTCACCGGGGCAGTCGGACTCATCAAGGAAAGCGGAATCGGCAGATGCCACGTGCCAGTGCCAGACGTTGCCGTTGTGCGAGCCACGTATCCTGGCGCCGCCGCCCGGCGAAAGCGTTGCCGTGGCGAGGTCGCTGGCAACGGAAACCCGGGAATGAACCCAGGTCTGCCCGCAGAGGTCACGTCCCTGGGTCACCTGGTAATATGCGGGATCATGGGTTGTTGCGAACTGCAGCGGCCCCGATTCCTCGGCAGACGGGAATATTTCCCCGGCGAACGCGTGGAAAATGATGCCGTCGTCGTCGAGGATCATCAGTTCACGTGATCTGCCGTTCGTGACGGCGACCGTCACCCTGCCCCCCGATTTCGTCCGCGGGCGGATCTGGGTCCATGCCTTCACCGTGATGGCTGCCGGCCTGGCGCCGAATTCGGCAGGCGAGATGTCCTTCAGGTAGATACTGAATCCGAGTGCCGGCGGGATTCCAGGTTCGGTGCCGAGGACGGCGGCGGAAAACGTTAGCAGCGGCTGCGAGGAGAAGGCATTTTCAAGTTCGGGGGCGCCCCTGATTGTCCAGCGGGGACTGGGCAGGGCGGCCACGGGCTGCGGCCCCTGTACGTAGCGGGTGATGCCCGAACACCCGGCCGCGGCTGAAAAGACGCACGTAACAGCCGATAAAATCAGGTGTAAACGCAGGCCGCGCAGGCAGGGCATCCGTACTTCCTCGTCGTTGACACTGAAAATGCCGCTGGCTAGTATAACCCCGGACTATCCAGAGGCTATCGCTGATGAACAGTATCTATCGTTTCCCGGCTGCGGTTGCCTGCATCGGGGCCATGATGGTCTGCCTCGCTGCTGCTTCTTCATCTGCCGGGGAGGCCGGCGTCCTGCCGCTGAAGGTATCCGGCGAGGATTTCGATGCCGCGCAGATTGACGCGCTGTCGCGTGCCGTTGAGGCGAAATTCGCCAGGTATCCCGATGTCGTGATGATGCCGGTTCCGGATGATGACCCGCTCGACGTGATGCTCGACGCCGGCTGCGAGGATCTGAACAAGGAGTGCCTTGTCCTGATCGGGCGACAGCGCGGGGCGGATTCGGTTCTTTACACGACTGTTGCCGCCGTTCAGGGGCAGTTCAGGGTGGCCTTCAGGTATGTCGAGGTAGACACCGGGAAGCTCATCAGCGTCGACAGGGGCGCCAGTCCAGGGGATGACCCCGCCGCATTCCTGGCGTTTTCGCTCGAGGAAATTCTTGGTACCGAACCCGGGGCGGTTCCGCCGCCTCCTCCGCCGCCTCCGCCGGTTGTCATGACGACCGGGGGCGGTACTCCCGCCCCCGTGGCCGCGACAACCGAACCGGTCCCTGCGCCGCCGACCGAGCCGACCCCGGCTCCGACGGCCGCGACGACCGAGCCGACCCCGGCTCCGGTTGTACCGGTCACCGCATCGGCAGTTCCGGCGCCGGAACCGGCCCCTGCTCCCGTTGCACCGATCGCCCCGCCGACGGCGCCTGCGCCCGAACCGGCCCCGGTTGTGGCCGTCAGCGAACCGGCGCCGGCTGTTCACACTTCCGTCGTGACTCCGGTGGCGACGCCTGAACCTTCCGTCGTTGCGGCAGGCCAGGGCGTGCAGGAAGACATGATTCCCGTGGAATCCCCGCCCCAGGTGAAAAAGGAACCGTTCTACAAGACCTGGTGGTTCTGGACCATCATCGGCGTCGCCGTGGTGGGGGCCGGTACGGCGGCCGGCGTGCTTGCGACGCAGGACGGCCCGGCGGGCGGTCAGGTCGGCTTCTCGCCGGACCCGGGCTACGCGCCTCTTGACGTGACTCTATACCGGTGATTCCGGTTCCGATATTGGGGGTTCAAATGTTTACCAGATTGCCAGTTGCGGTGGCCGTGCTCGCCTTGACGCTCCTGGCCGGGTGTGGCGCCGGCGAATTCTGCGATGCCGGCCTCTGCCTGGTCGGTCCTTCCGATGAGGACGGCAGCCTGTCGTTTGCGCTTTCCTCGACCGACACCACCGTACGGTCCTTCGTAATCAAGCTTTACAAGGGCGCGACGGAACGTGCCCGTGGTAACGCCTATTTCGAATCGGGCTGCTCTCCGGTCAGCAAGGGGTTTTCAATCAGCCACGTCGACGTCTCGGATGAATACGTCGTGGAATACCTGGGGTACTCCGACAGGACATGTTCCGCATCGACCCTGATCCGAACGGGCGTCAGGGGGGGCGTAAGGGTTACTGCCGCCGGCACGGGATACGCCTATTATTTCATACAGGTCAATACGGTGGGCGGCTTCACCGCAATGCCCGTTCCCGACGCGAATCTGAACCCGGCGACCGGCGGCGTCCAGTGCTCCACCGATTCGGACTGCAGGCGCGTCATACCCTGCGAGGATCCCGACGAGTGCCGCTTCAAGGTGGCGGTTGATTGCGATCAAACCGAGATCGATGCAGGGGAATGTCCGGATGGTTACAAGGTCATGCAGTACAACGTCCATCCAAAGGCCGTCTGCGATTACGGGATTTGCCGGCTCGCGACGCTGTTCCCCCTGAACACGCGTGGTGGCAGAGCCTATGCCGCGACCATGTCCACCGATGCCGGCGACGTGATTTCCATCGGCGGTTTCACGAAGGTCGTCGATGGCTCATATGTCGTCGAGGGCGCTTCGGATCCTGCATCCGCGCCTGAAACGCAGATGTTCATGGGCGACCAGGGCATCTTCGGGGTGCTGGAACATGACAGGCCGCTCGACGCGGGGCTCGGGATGTCGGCCTCGGCAATGCTTGACGACGGCCGGCTGATCGTGGCTGGCGGAACCCGCAAGGCGACGGCCCGCGCGGCTGATCCTTCCGATGGCGCGCCGGTGATTGATTCGTTGTTCTGCACAACAGACTGCCCGGTGGAAATGTCGGACTACCTGTACGTCATCGATTCCGCAACCGGCGCGGTCGACAGGACTCGGCTTGCCGAACCGCTCATCCCCGCTGCCGTGGTGCCGGTTGCGCGCGCCACGACAAGCGTGTACATCCGCGGCGGGGCCTCGATGCGCGATTTCGGTGGCGACCAGGCATCGGGGGCATCGACGTTGTCCTGGGTCTGCCAGATTTCGGACGCCAATGCCGCATCATGCGTGGACGTCAATCCGTCCAGCCAGGTCGCGCGTTTCATGCCGGCGGGCGTCTGCATCAGACGGACCAACGGCCTCTGCGCCAGCTTCCTGACGCTGGGCGGCACCGACAACGCTAACAAATTCGCGGAAATCTATGACGCTGAACGTAACCTGGTGAAGGTGATGCCGGCGACAGGGGATGTTCCCGGCATGCTGTCGGGCGCCACTGCATTCATGGCCGGCGACGCGGTGTGGCTGCTCGGGGGTACCTCGGACGACAGGATGTCCCAGCCCGCCGTTCCGTACAAGGTGATGGTCGATGAGGGGGCCGGGGTGGTGATCCTCAAGGCCGTCGTTCTGAACTCCGCGGATTCCGTTGCCCTTTCCCGGCACTGGCATCAGGCGACAGTGCTGGCCGACGACAAAACCGTGCTCGTGACCGGCGGCATCGGCGCCTCCGGCTCCGTGACCGATACCGCAGTGCTGCTTTCCGCGGCGGGCGGCGAAATGAAGGTCGTTGATGCCGGCCTGAAAATGTCCGAACCCAGGATGGGACATTCGGCAACCCTCGTGACCGGGGGATTGTTCGACGGGGCCGTGCTCGTGACTGGCGGTGTGACATCGGCCGACGGAACCTTCGCCGAAGGCGCCGAAATGTACCTGCCGGCCGAATAGGCCCGGACAAGACGTGAAACCCAATCTACCCGCCAGGGTCCTTATCCCGATAGTCGTGCTTGCGGTCGGCGTCATCGCGGCCCTGATCGCCCGGACCGGATGGACCTCGCTCATGATTGCGGCGATCGCGGCGGTTACGCTGTCGGGTGGTGCCGGCGTCCTGGTCTGGTCCCGGCGACCCGGATCGGGCGGCTTCACGCCGCTTGTCAAGGGAAGCGATCGCTTCGTGCTGGCCTGGGTCGCCGCCACCGCCGTGCTCTGGGCGATCTGTGCCCCGGATCTGTATGTGCGCGATGCCGGCGAGCTGACCGGGGCCGCCGTCGGACTGGGCGTACCGCACCCGACCGGGTTCCCGCTCCTCTGCATGCTGGGGAAACTGGCGTCCCTGATCCCTGCCGGCAACGTCTTTTTCCGAATCAACCTCCTGTCGGGGCTTGCCGCGGGCGGCGCCTGCGCCTTTGCCGCCCTTTTCGTCGACAGGGTCGCCCGGCGATCGCCGTCGAATCCGGGCGCCCTCTGGTGGGCTGCGCCGGTGGTGTTCCTCGGGTCGGCCACGGCATGGCTGCACGCCGTGACGCCGGAAATTTACAGTCTTTCCATACTGGGACTGGCGGCCACGATTTACCTGTCGCTTCACGGCCTCGAACACAGGGACGCCCGATTCATCGTGCCCGCGGCTGCCCTGTGCGGGATTGGCTGCGGCGGGCACATCACGTGGCCCCTTTATGGCGCGCCCGTTCTGGTCGCATGTGTCATCGCGTTTGCCGCCGGTTCCGAACCTGGAACGCGCCTGCGGACGCTTTTCCGTGTCGGGTTTCTCTGCCTGTTCGCGGCCACGATCGGCGCGATGGTTGTCCTTTACCTTCCCGCGGCCGCATCGCGGGATCCACTTATGAACTGGGGAAATCCTTCGACGGTGGAGGGGCTGGCCGCACACCTCAGCGGCAGCCGTATCAGGGCATCGTTCGGGGATCGCATGGTTTCCATGAACCCCGCGGTGTTACTGGTGAACGCGACGCTGGCCTGGCGCACTGTTTTCGAATCGATGGCGCCCGTCCTGCCGTTTTCCCTTGCAGGCGCGGTGCTGGCGGTCGTCAGGCGCCGGAAGTGGGCGATCGTGCCGCTGTGCCTGGTGGCGGCCGATTTCCTGTTCGCCGTGTTCATCAATCCGATGGGGATCCGGGACCTTCAGGTGCTGCTGACGGCCACATGGTCACTGGCCGTGCTGGCTGGATTCGGTGTTGCGGAGTCCGTCGCGTTTGCCGCGGTTCGTGCCGGGCGCGCCGGTGCGGTCGGCATGGCCTCGCTCGCCATCCTCCTTGTCGTCTTCCAGTGGGCCGGTGCGCCGGCCGATCGTGACATGCGGCATGTCTACGGCCCGCGCCAGGTGTCTGATTCCCTGCTTGATACCGCGCCTGGCGGGGCCGTCGCGATGACGGCGTCGGATGACATGTCGTCCATGCTCATGGCCCGTACGGCGGCCGAGGATGCCCGGCCTGACATGGTGTTCCTTGTCACGCAGCACATTTCCGATACCCGTTACGTCGTGAGGCGGCTCAACCCTTACGGCCTTGACGACCCCGGGTCGGCGAGGGCAGCTGCCATCGACGCCATCCGGTCGTGGCCGTTTGAAACCCGGGGCGAATTCCCTGGCGCGGCAGCCGTAAGGGCGTACGACACATTACGGGCGCTCGGTCCGGTCCTGTTCGAGCCCGGCGAGGGCGAAGCAGATTCCGCCATGCGTTTCCGGATCAATCCGGGCTTCCCCTTGTGGCTGGCGGCCCGTGAGCCTGGCGAATCCTGCCGGCCGGATCCGGGGCCGTGGCGCGATGCGATTTCGCGGCGTCACACGATGGACAGGTGGGGCAGGGCATATCTTGCGGAATGGACGAGACTGTACGGAACCATGGAGGCGATGGAAAGCCGGGAAGACGCCGCCATCGCAATATTCCGTTCAGCCCTCTTCCTTGATCCGGAAGACTCCCGTTCCGCCCATAACCTCGGGGCGCTTCTGGCTGACAAAGGCGCCTACGACGAGGCCATCGACCTGCTTGTGAGCGCGGTATCCATCGATCCCGGCTACGTTCGGGGGTGGCGTTCGCTGGCTGTGACTGCCGCCACTTCCCGTCGCCAGGATCTTTCAGAGTATGCCCGGGAGCGCGAACTTGCGCTGACCAGGTGAGGCAGTGGTCCCGGGTGGCGCAGCCATCCTTGACGGACGTGGGTGCAGGGGCTACCCTTTGCCGCCATGATCGGTCTGCCCACAGAAAGCCATGATTCAAACCTTCCGCGACGCGTGATGGTGGTCACCTATGGCTGCCAGATGAACGTGTTCGATTCACGCCGCATGGTCCAGGTTCTCATGGCGGACGGATACGTCGAAACCGACGATCCGGCCGAGGCGGATGTCATCATCTTCAACACGTGCAGCGTGCGCGAGCGGCCGGAAAAGAAGGTGCTCGGCTCGCTGTCCCGGCTCCTCCCGCTGAAGGAAGTCAAGCCGGTCCTGTTCGGCGTGGCGGGGTGTGTCGCGCAGCAGCATGGACAGGCATTGCTTGACCGGGTTCCATACCTGGATTTTGTCGTCGGCCCGGACAATATCGCGGATCTGGCGAAAATGGTCGATGCCGCCCGTCATGGCGCCAGGACGGCCCGGGCGACCTGGATGGACAGGAAGTCATACGATTTCATCCCGCTGGATCCGGCGGTCGAACCGGGGCCCACGGCATTCCTGACCATCATCAAGGGCTGCGACAATTTCTGTTCGTACTGCGTCGTCCCTTACGTTCGCGGCCGCGAGGTCAGCAAACCGCTCGCACTGGTCCTTGAAGAGGTCCGGATGCTTGTCGCGGCCGGTGTCGCCGAGGTTACCCTGCTTGGCCAGAACGTGAATTCCTGGGGGCGCGGGCTGCCGGGGAATCCGACCTTCCCCGATCTGCTGGAAGCCGTGTCGGCCGTTCCGGGTTTGAAAAGGCTGCGGTTCGTGACATCCCACCCGGCCGACGCGTCCGACCGCCTGCTCGGACTTTTCGGGCACCTGCCCAACCTGGCGGAATACCTGCACCTTCCGCTGCAGGCTGGCTCGGATGAGGTGCTTGCCAGGATGCGCCGCAGGTACGATTCCGCGCAGTACCTCGACAGGATACGTGCCGTCCGCGCCGCGTGCCCCGACATCGCCCTGTCGACCGACATCATCGTCGGGTTCCCGGGCGAAACCCGGGCCGATTTCGAGCGGACCCTGGCCGTCGTCAGGGAGGCCGATTTCGATCTGATGTTTTCGTTCAAGTATTCCCCGCGCCCCGGCACGGCTGCCGCAGGCTGGGTCGATGACGTCCCGGCGGTTGAAAAGGCGGAGCGCCTTGCCGAACTGCAGGCGATGCAGGATGCCATCACCAGGCGCAGGATGCAGCGTTTCATGGGCCGGATCGAGGAAGTGCTGGTAGAGGGGCCGAGCAAGTCAGGAAAAAAGGGTGGTCACTGCGAGATAATGGGCCGCACCAGAACCAATTACATAGTAAACTTCCGCGTCGAAGGTTCCGCGATACCGGAACCAGGCCGGATGATGTCGGTCAGGATTGATGGTGTCCTGGCCCATTGCCTGAAGGGCGTGCCGGTTGATTGACCGGGGAGGTTCCCGATGTTTTTCAAGGCCAAGGATCTGATGACCGTTGGCAACATTTCCGGTGGCCTTGCCGCCATCATGGTTTCGATGAACGGCATGGCAGCCGCATCCGCCGCGGCGGTCGGGCTCCAGGGCGCCGAGGCGATCGATGCCGCGTCAAAGGCCGGTGCGCCATGGCTGTTCTGGGCTTCGATATGCATCCTTTTCGCCTGGTTTTTTGATGCGTTCGACGGCAAGGTTGCGCGCTGGTTGAACCAGATGAACCGGTTCGGTTCCGAATTCGACAACGTCGCCGACCTCGTCGCATATTCCGTGGCCCCGTCTTTCGTCGTCTACTTCGCGTATGCGAAGGTACTGATGCTGCCGGGACTCGAGGGCCACCAGACGCTTCAGCAGGTCATCGCGGTCGCGATCGGGTCGCTGCCCGTCATTTCCGGCTGCATCCGTTTTGCACGTTTCAACACGGTCCGCATGGAGGTTCCCGGGTTCTTCATCGGGTTCCCCCGTCCCGCGTCGGCGCTGCTCATCACCGCGCTGCTCAATTCGCACCTGATGCAGATGTCACCGATGATGCGCTGGTTCGGCGTGGTCATGGTGCTGTTCCTGGCCTTCATGAACCTGACGCTGTGGCCGTTCATCAGCCATCACGGCAAGGTTTTTTCGTCGCATCTCAAATTCGTGCTTCACTGCGTGTGGATGACCGTCGCGTTTTCGTTCCTGACCGGGATCGCGATTCCGTTCGTTGCCGGCCTGTTCGGCGCGAAGGTCGAACCCCTGCTGCCCACGAACCTGGTTCTGGACTGGGTCCTGATCTGGCTGTGTTTCTATGTTTCGATCGCCTTCCTGGAAATCCCCGCGGTTACGCTGCGGCATGTCCGTGAATCGACGGCGTTCTGGAACAAGGGATCCGACACGGCGCCGATCGACTGAAACGCGTCCGCAACCCGCTGCCGTCAGAATTTCCGGAACACCCCGGTCACGATTCCCAGAATTTCAAAACGCGTGGAAGGTTTCACCCGGATCGGTTTGAAGTCCGGATTCGACGGCAGCAGTTCTATGCCGTCCGCCGTTCTGGAATAACGTTTGACGGTTGCGTCGTCGTCGAGCAGCGCGACCACGATTTCGTTCTGCCTGGCCACAGGCTGGCGGCGCACGAAGATGTAGTCCCCGTCGAGGATCCCGTCGCCGATCATGCTGCTGCCCTGGACGCGCAGGACGAACGTGTCGGCCGTGTCCCGAATGAAGAAGGGATCGGGCTGCAGGTATCCGTCAATGTTTTCTGACGCGTAGATCGGACGTCCGGCCGCGATCCTGCCGAGTATGGGAATCTGTCCCGGGCCGACCGAGGCGGAGCCCCTGACCCGGATTCCGCGGGAGCGGTTCGAACGACGTTCGATACAGCCGGCACGTTCAATGGCGGCGAGATGGTCGGACACCGCGTTGGTGGATGCAAAACCCATGGCGGCGGCGATTTCCCGCACGGTCGGCGGCGCCCCGGTGGTTTGCGTAAATCGCGTTATGAAATCGAGGATTTCCTGCTGGCGGGGCGTCAGTTTTCCGGATTGCATTAACGTATCCGTGTTGGAGTCCGTGTCGATGATACTGAACATCTGTTCAACAGGCAACGTTTCTTCCGGTGTCAGGCAAGGCGCCCCTTGATATCGGGCGAAAACTAATAATCAACACGCCGTTGTGGTAAATTTCCGTCAGGCGGCCACCCGGTCGCCTCCACGTTCATTCCCGGGGGGCTGGTGGCTGACGTTCCAGACGATAAAGGCGTGCAGGCCGGTGCAGGCGGGACCGAAAAGGGGCTTGCTGCCAGGGCCTCCGACCCGACACGAAGCGCCGGACAGGCCGGAAGGGCGACCCTGATCGACGACGGCGACGTCGAATCCAGGATCGAGGCCGCAGTGTCCGCCGTGGACGGTCCGGGCGATTCCGGGGTCGATCCGCTTATCGGGCGCGTCATCAATGGCCGGTTCGAGGTCATTTCAAGGCTGGGCGCCGGCGGCATGGGTATCGTTTACCGCGCGCGCCAGGTCGGCATGGACCGGATCGTCGCGATCAAGACGCTGCTCAAGGATCGGGCGACCGACGACAAGGTTGTTCAGCGCTTCAAGAACGAGGCCCGCGCAGTATCCCGTTTGAATCACCCCAACACGATCAGGATTTACGATTTCGGGCAGATGGAGGACGGCACGCTCTATTTCGCGATGGAGCTGCTGGAGGGCAGGAGCCTCGACCGTGCCATCAGGCAGGACGGCCCGTTCGCGGCCAGGCGCACGCTTCATGTCATGGCCCAGATGGCCGATTCGCTTGCCGAAGCGCATTCCAAGGGCATCGTCCACAGGGATTTGAAGCCTGAAAACGTCTATCTCAGTCAGGTCGGCGACGACCCGGATTTCGTCAAGGTACTCGATTTCGGCGTTGCCCGGATGCGCGAACAGGACAGCAGCCAGGGTACCATGACCCAGGCCGGCGTCATTTTCGGCACACCGCGCTACATGGCGCCCGAACAGGCGCGGACCATGGCCGTCGATGCGCGGGCCGACATCTATGCGCTGGGAATCATCTGGTACGAACTGCTGACGGGGCGAACCCCGTTCGATGCCGACAGCCCGCTCGCAATCCTGATGAAACACATCCAGGACCATGTCCCGCCCATGGCGGTCGCCCGCCCCGACGTCTCGGTTCCTGCCGAGGTCGAGGCGATGGTCATGAAGTGCCTTGAAAAGTCTCCCGACCGTCGTTTCCAGACCGCTGCCGCGCTGGGCGTCGAAATCCGGTCGGCGCTTGATCACCTCGACGGCAGGTACGAAAGGGTCGTCTTCGTCGACCGCGGTGCGCCGGCCGGGCCCGCCGGGGAGGCCGTTCCGCCCTGGGAAGCCGAGGTAGTGGTGGTCAGGCGGCGTCGGCCGGCGGCGCTGCTCATCGTTATCGGGCTGCTCGCACTGGTGGGGGCGGGGGCCGGTGTCGCGTGGACCATGTATTCACGCGGGCACGCCGCGTCAGTGGCATCGCCGGCGGACGTTATTGCCGATGCCGCCCCTGCCGCTGCGGTCGCGGTCGTCCCGCCTGCTGCGCCGGTCCCCGCGGATACGCGCGACGCCGCAGCCGACGTGCAGAAGAACGTCCGGATAAGGTTCGTGACCGATCCGCCCGGCGCGGAGGTACGGACAGGCGACCGGCTGATCGGTGTCGCCCCGGTATTCGTCGACATGCCGCCATCGGATGTCGAGACGGTGTTCACGTTTACCCTCGAAGGGTACAGGACGCTTGAACTCGCAGCCGTTCCCGACCAGAACATGCTTCTGCCGGTCAAGCTGGAACGGATGCCGGCATCCCGGCCTGCTGGCCAGAACGGACAGCAGCCTTCGCGAACGCACGCCACTGGTGGCGCGGCGGAAGTCAATAAACCGGTGACCGCAATCGTGGCGCCCTCCGCCCCCGCGACCGTCCCGCCGCCTGCCACGTCCACGGCCCCGACCCCGGTCCCGTCCAAACCGGCGTCTTCCGGATTTGAAAAAGTCGGCCTGCCGTCGACCGATAAAACACCGGATAAGGTGGGCGATCTCAAGAAGTTCTAGAAACCAATCCTGCCGCTAATGGGTTGAAATAGAATTCAATCCCAAATAGGATGCTCAAGGCATTTTGCAGGAGGAACCTTTTCCAGATGATCGAAAAACTCAAGTGGATATGGATGGATGGGGAATTGGTACCGTGGGATCAGGCCAATGTGCATGTCCTGTCGCACACCCTTCATTACGGGGTCGGTGCGTTCGAGGGCATCCGCGCCTACCACCACGAAAACGGGCGGTCCGCGGTCTTTCGGCTGTCTGAACACAGCCAGCGCCTGATTGATTCGGCGCACCTGCTGGAACTGACCGTTCCGTATACCCGCGAACAGATCGACGATGCCTGCAAGTTGACCCTCGCCGCCAACGGCATGAATTGCGGGTACATCCGTCCCATCGTGTTCCTCGGCGACAAGGAAGTCGGCGTGTACCCCGGAAACAATCCCGACGTGCGCATGTCGGTCATCGCCTGGAAATGGGGCGCGTATCTCGGGCCGGAAGCCCTCGAAAAGGGCATTCGCGTGAAGGTGTCGACCTGGACGAAGCATCACGTCAATTCGTTGATGGTCAGGGGCAAGGTGTGCGGGCATTACGTCAATTCCGTGCAGGCCAAGGTCGAGGCCAAGCGCGAGGGTTACGACGAGGGCATCCTGCTCGATCACTGCGGCTATGTGGCCGAGGGCTCCGGCGAAAACATCTTCACCGTCCGCAACGGCGAAATTTACACGCCGGACATGTCGTCGTCGATCCTTGGCGGCATCACGCGCGACACGGTGATCTCGCTTGCGCGCGAACTGGGCTTCAAGGTTCATGAAACCCGCCTGACGCGCGGTGACCTGTACCTGGCGGACGAGGTGTTCTTCTCGGGTACCGCGGCCGAAATCACCCCGATTTACGAAATCGACAGGCGCCAGGTCGGCGCGGGGAAGGCAGGCCCGATCACGCGTCAGCTTCAGGCCACCTACATGAAACTGGTGGTCGGTGGCGTTCCCGGGCACGACTCCTGGTTTAACTATTACGAACCCGCTGAAAAGTAGCCCGCACGCAACCTGTCACGGGGTTTTCAGGGATGTCTGCACCGCTCCCAGCCTCCGGAATCCTATACGTGGTCGCAACGCCGGTCGGCAACCTCGGGGATTTGTCTCCGCGGGCGCGGCGCGTGCTGTCCGAGGCGCCGGTGCTGGCGTGTGAGGATACCCGCCTGACCGGAATGCTCCTGAAGTCGCTTGAAATCGATCGCACAGGGCGCAGGATGGTCGCCTACCACGATTTGAACGAACGCAAGGTTTCGTCGCAGCTTGTCGAATTGCTGCTTGGCGGCACCGACGTGGCGCTGGTTTCCGACGCCGGGACTCCACTGGTCAGCGACCCAGGTTACCGGGTCGTGTCGGAAGCAGCCGCCGCGGGCATCCAGGTCGTTCCGGTTCCGGGACCGTGCGCTCCGATTCTCGCATTGTCGGCATCGGGACTTCCAACGGACAGGTTCACGTTCCTCGGATTCGTGGACGCCAAATCCGCAAGACGGCTGAAGACGTTTTCGGCCCTTTCCCGGGACATCGGGACGACAATATTCTTTGTTCCCGCGCGGTCGCTTGAAAAGGTTCTGGGCGAACTGCATCAGGTTCAGCCCGACTGCACGGTGGTCGTGGCGCGCGAACTGACCAAGCTCCACGAGGAATTTGTCCGCGGGACGCCTTCGACCTGTCTTGCCGCGTTCGCCGGCCGCGCCGTCAAGGGCGAGATAACCCTGCTCGTGTCGCTGCCGAAGTCCTGAACCCCATGACGCCGGCACCCTTTCCGCGAAGCCCGCACTTCTTCACCCGCGTTCGGCGTGCCCGTTCCGGATCAATATCGAGGGTTGGCGTTGGTCCGGTTTTCCTTGTATCATGATTCGAATCCTTCACCGGAGCTGCCCATGTCGACCAGGAACATCAGCGTTTTTGCCGCGGCCCTTCTGCTTGCGTGTCTTGCCGGGTGCGGTGACGGTTCACCGGAAGCCGATCTGCCGTTTGTTGTCGACATTCAGGTTGACATCTTCTATGACGACGTCGCAACCGGGGATGCGGCGACCGATGTCTCGGAGGTTCGTGGCACTCTGGTCGACGTCGCGCCGGCGGATACCTTCGATGCCGGCGACACCTACGAACCCGGCGGTTTCGGAAGCCCCTGCGAAAACAACTCGGATTGTCTTTCCGGCTTCTGCATGCCGTACACATACGGTGGAATCTGTTCGATATTCTGCACCGACGACTGCCCCAATCCCGCATGGTCCTGTGAATACGTCATCCTGGCCGGAATCGATCCGACTTACGTCTGCGTTCCGCCGGAAACGTCGCTCTGCAGTCCCTGCGAGGCGGACGTGTCCTGCCAGATGGTCACCGGCGAAGGAAACGCGCGCTGCGTTTATTACGGCGAAAAAGCTTCGTTCTGCGCGACCGACTGCACCGGCAATCCCGACGCGTGCCTGACCGGCTACACGTGCACGGAATTCGATGGCGGTTTCAGCGGCTGTGTCAAGACGGACGGCCTGTGCCCGTGCGTCAACCAGGTTGTGGGCCGGGCATCGCGGTGCAGCAACACGAATGAAAATGGAACGTGCGTCGGTCGCAGGTACTGCCTGCGGGTGGACGACGGGTTCGAATGGGGCGAGTGTTCCGTTTCCACGCCGTCGGACGAGGTCTGCAACAACCTTGACGACGACTGCAACGGATCCATCGACGATATCGGCACGGTTGACTGTGGCGTCGGCATATGCAGGCACCAGGTGCAGCTGTGCGTCGAGGGACACGCGGACGAGTGCGACCCGATGGAGGGCGCCCTGGAAACCGATGAACCGGACGCCGCGGGTACGGATTCGAACTGCGACGGTGTTGACGGCCTCGCCGCGACTTCGGTGTTTGTCGATCACAATACCGGAAACGATGCGAACGACGGTTCACGCGAACACCCGCTGGCGACGATCCAGGCCGGCGTCGACATGGCGGTGGCAAAGGGATTCGTCCATGTCCTGGTCGCCGAGGGCGTCTACAACGAATCGGTGATCGTCCGTGACGCCGTCGGCATCTACGGAAGGTATGAAATTTCCGGCGGACAGTGGTTGCGCAGCCCGACCAAGGTAACCCAGATACGCAGCGCGGGCGTGGCTGTTACCGCAACCGGCGTCACGTCCGTGACGGTGCTCCAGGGGCTCAGCATCCAGG
>CAYYCO010000018.1:0-45666 GCA_964470365.1 uncultured Anaeromyxobacteraceae bacterium
CCGCAATTTTTCCGTGCCATTACCAACCAAATCTATTGACTCAAGACGGTTGCTCACGCCCTGGGCTGGAATATGGCGGGCCTCCCTCCGGTCGGGCCGAGGGGCCGGGGTTGCCCCGGGCGGTGCCAAGTGTTATCTATGGGGCGCGAAAACCGTTGCGAGGCTGTTTCGATGGGTTCTGGAAGGGCACCGTTCAATCTGAAGGTCGCGCCGTCGATAATCGCGGGCGACCAGGGCCGGCTGGCGGACGAAATCAGGGCGCTGGACGCCGCGGGCGCGGACATGATCCACCTCGACGTCATGGACGGGCACTTCGTCCCGAACCTGACGATGGGGCCGGGGGTGGTCAAGGACCTGCGGCCGCACACGATGCTGACGTTCGACACGCACCTGATGCTGTCGGAACCGTGGCGGTACATCGACCCGTTCGTGGACGCCGGTTCGGACCGGATCAGCATCCATGTGGAAACGCCGCGATACAGGGAAACATTGAAGCTGATCCGCGCTGCGGGCGTGTCGCCGGGCATCGTCATCAACCCGCCGACACCGGCCGAGGCGGTGCTGGACTGCCTGGACCTGGTGGACTTCGTGCTGGTGATGACGGTGAACCCGGGGTTCTACGGGCAATCGCTGATTCCGGAAGCTCTTGACAAAGTTGCGGTGCTGCGACAGAATCCCGTCGCTTTGAGTCGGAACGTCACGTTCCAGGTTGACGGGGGCGTCAATGCGTCGAATATCAGACGCGTTGCCGAAACCGGCGCCGATGAAGTCGTGGGTGGCGCGGCGGTCATGAAGGCCCCAGGTTACCGCGATGCAATCGAATTCCTGCGGCGTGGCGGTGTCTGACGTTTCATACGGGGCGTAGCGCAGTCTGGTAGCGCACCTGGTTCGGGACCAGGGAGTCGCTGGTTCGAATCCAGTCGCCCCGACTAAATACCCAAAATCCATATCGGTACAACCCGCAGGGCCTTCCCGCCCCCGGGCTGACGCCCCGGGCTGAAATATGTCCGTCCTCGCTGCGCTCGGACGGCCCGACCAACGGGAGGCCCGCCATACAAGAGCCCCGGGCGTGAGCCCGGGGACAACGTTGCATTAACCGACCACGAATTCCGCCTCGCGGGCGCGCCTTGACAATGGCCGGGGGGGGTGGTTAACATTCCATCCGCATTTTGCCGGGTTCAGGGACCGCGGCAACCAACCGAATTTTCTGGAGGACCATTCCATGCCCGCAAAAAAGGCCGATTCAAGGTCTGATTTCAAAGCAACAGTAAAGGGCGACGCCGCAGTCATCCTGTTCCACAAGTCGCTTTATTCGACCGATGCCCTTTTCGGCACCGCTTTCGTGTTCCTTGACCGCTGCTACGTCCACTGCGACATGGCCGACGACGACCACATCCAGGTGACGCTGGTCCCGCGGACCGGGTCGAAATGGTCGCTTGCCGAACTGGCCGGCGAATTCAAGAACGAAATGGTGAACCAGGCCCTGCGGTTCAAGCTGGCAAAGCAGACCGAAAAGGTCCGCACGATGATCGTCGGCCGCGCCATCGGCGAATCGATCCCGCCTGACGGCAGCCAGCAACCGGGCCCGGCGGCCGCTTCGGTGCCGGAACTGCCGCCGGAAGTTGCGCGCCTGCTCGCCGAAGAGGAAGAAAGCCTCGACTTCCTGGACGATCCGTTCGGCATCGCCGTTCCGTGGGAAGAAAAGTACAAGAAGGGCGAATCGGCCGGCGGCGAGGGCGAAAAGCACTGACGGGCGCCGGCGGGAATCTGATCCCGGTCTGCCCTGGGGAATAAAATGAAGACCAGCTTTCACAAGAAGATATACCCGGTCGCGGCGGTCAAGGCCACGGCCGCGGCCTTTTCCGACGTCGCGAAGATTTCCGTGACACGGGACGGCGCCTACACGGTTGTCGACCTGGAATCCGGCGATCCCGCCGAAGATGTCGAATATCTTTGCGAATTCGAAAATTACGTGATGGGCGAAACCATATCCATGCGAGGCGTTAAATGAGCCGGAAGCCCGAAAGGAACCTGATCCGCTGGCGCCAGATCGGCGACCGCTTCGTGGTCAGCAACGACGCCGGCGAATTCATCGTGCTGGACCGCGACGAAATGGACCTGCTGGCTGCCGACCGGGTGAAGCCGGGATCCGACCTGGAAAAGCGCCTGCTGGCGAAACACATGCTGCTGTGCGGTGAAGAATGCATTGCGTCCGCCGCCGACGCGTTCGGTCGCAAGGCGTCGTACCTGTACCGCGGGCCGGTTCTGCACATCATGGTGGTCACGCTTCGCTGCAACCAGGTCTGCAGGTACTGCCACGCCAGCCGCGCTTCGATGAACGAATCCGAAACGGACATGTCGATCCTGACCGCCGAAAGGGTCGTCGATATGGCGATGCGCTCGCCTTCTGACACCATCACGATCGAATTCCAGGGTGGCGAACCGCTGGTCAACTGGGAAACGGTCAAACACGTCGTCGAATATGGTTCGGCCAAGGCCGATGCCGCCGAAAAGCGGGTCATGTTCTCGCTGGTTTCGAACCTGTCGCTGATGGACGACGAAAAGCTGGCGTGGCTGGTCGACCGGCGCGTTCAGATTTCCACGTCGCTGGACGGTCCGAAAGACATTCACGACGGCAACCGGAAACTGTCCGGCGCCAGTGCGCACGACAAGTGCGTTTACTGGATCGACCGCATCAACCAGGCGTATGTGGCGGCCGGGCTCGACCCCAAGCTGTACCATGTCGAGGCACTGGCGACGATTACGCGCGAACATTTCGGCCGCGCCAGGGATCTGGTCGACGAATATGTGAAACATGGCTGCCGCGCCATCTTCATGCGCCCGCTCAACCCGTTCGGGTACGCGAAGAAAACCGAAGAATCCGTCGGGTACCCGGCCGAGGACTTCCTGAAGTTTTACAACGAGGCGCTGGACTACATCCTGGAACTGAATAAACAGGGTATCGAGGTGATGGAACGCCTGGCCGCCATCTTCCTGACAAAGATGATGACCCCGGACGACCCGAATTACCTGGATATCCGCAACCCGTGCGGCGCCGGGGTGGGACAGATCGCGTACAACTTCGACGGGTCCGTGTTCACGTGCGACGAGGGCCGCATGCTGTACCAGATGGGCGACGACATCTTCAAGCTGGGCGAAATCGGCAACATGACGCTCAGGGACGTCGTCACGCATGAAACGGTCAAGACGCTCGCCATGGCGTCGACGCTCGATTCGATTCCGGGATGCGCGACATGCGCGTACAAGCCCTGGTGCGGCACCTGCCCCGTTTACAATTACGGCGAACAGGGCAACATCTTCCCGCAGAACAGCACCAACCAGCGCTGCCGGATATACATGGGCGTGCAGGATCGCCTGATGAGCCACTTCGCAAACGACGACGCCGCGGTCATCGACATCTTCAGGCGCTGGGTAGAGGTCAAGGAACGCACCGAATACCTGCACGACGGTCGCAGGGATTCGTGCGGCTAGCCGTGCCGGGGGCTCGATGAACAGGCCCGAAGCCTCACCTGTCAAGGCCGTCCTTAAAATCACTTACAACTGCAATTCGCGCTGCCTTTTCTGCAGGGCCTCCGATTACCGCGGCTCCGTCCCTGACGAACCTGCCGAAATGATCCTGCGGAAGGCGCTGGCGGCGAAAAACGCCGGTGCCGCGATGATCCTTTTTTCCGGCGGCGAACCGACCCTGCGCCGCGACATCTTCACGCTGGTGAAGGGGGTCCGCGCGCTGGGAATGGATTTCGGGCTCATCACCAACGGCGGCATCCTCGGGAATCCCGAGTATCGCCGGCGAATGCTGGACGCGGGCTTGAAGTACGTGCATACGTCGCTGCACGGGGCAACGCCCCGGTCCCACGGGGCGCTGACCGGGGCCGACACTTTCGACGCGGTGCTGGCTGCGCTGGGCGGGCTGGCCGGACATGGGGTGGAACTGCACGTCAACACGGTGATCACGCGTGCGAACTTTGGTGAGCTTGCCGCGATCGGCGACATAGTGGCTCGGTTCTCTCCGGCGACCCACAAACTGTGCCTGATGGAGCCGAGCGGATTTTTTCTGGATAACGAAACCGACCTGCTTGTGCAGCCCGAAATGGCGGGGCGGGCGGCTTGCGACGAAGTCGGACGCACCCGGGCGACCTACCCGGACCGCGGTTTCGCGACCGTGGTCGAGGGTTTCCCGCTTTGCCAGATCCGCACCGCGCTGGATGCGGTGTCAAACCTGATCGAACACAACATCGTGTTCATGAGCGAGGGCTTCGAGGACGACATATACCGTTCCGACCACGGCCCGCGCCGTTTCACCGACATCTGCGCCGGGTGCGCCATGAAGGCCGACTGCCCCGGCGTGTATCCCGGGTACGTCGAAAGGTTCGGGGTTGTCGGGCTGAGGGCTTTCAGGTAGGCGTCACGCGGCCGGACCGGCCGTCAATTCCGCAGGCGGACAGGCACGGAATCCTGCGAAACGACCGTGCAGTGCATGTTGACGTCGCCGTAAGCAAAATCCTGCGAATAGTCGAACGGCTTGCCATCGGCCCCCAGCACATACGCACTGAGTTCGACCTCAATCGTGTCGTCATCGAAACGGTGGGGCGAAGTCGAATCGGCCGGTGTCGGATCCGGATTGCCCAGGTAGGGCGACGGGAATCCCTCGGGGAAGGTCGGCAGCGTGACCGACGTGCGGCCGGCGGGGACGAACATTTCCCAGAGCGCATGCGATTTGGGTCCGCCCAGCGTGCAAACCGAATCAGGGTGGCTGGCGCCGCAGAACGAAAGCGGCGCCGCCGTCAGGTAATTCAGCCTTATCACATACAGATCGGGACTGGTGTACCGTTCAACCGGCTCCCACTCGATGACGCCGTCGAAGACGTCCGCGGACACCGTGTCCAGCGGCTGCCCCGCATCGACCTGGGCCGGAGATCTGAGGACGGGCACGTCAAGCCAGACATCGTCTGCCGCGAAATCGACTTCGTCGCCAGGCTTGACGCCAGGCCTGACGGGTGTGGAGATGCCTGGAGGGTCGCCGCCCAGGTAGGATTCCCGCCCGGCAAGCCCGACAGCGAGATTCGTGAGGGTCAGGCCCATTTCACGGATCGTCGGGTCGTCCTGGTTCGGGAAACGCACCTTGACCGGACCGGGAACCCCTCGATTGTAGTCGCCGTTCACGGACACGAAGATGAAGCCCTCGCCCCCGGTATCAACCACGGGCATCACAAGGGCATTGGGCATGGGAAGCCCGGTTCTGGGGTCGTCGGGCAGGTTGCCGACGCTGATATCGACCGTTTCCCCGCTGGATTCCGTCAGGTCGATCGTCATTTTCAGGTCGGCCTGCGTAATCTTGCCGGCCTCGACCACGACGCGCGAAATCCCGAGAGCCCTGGGCTGGAAATCCAGCAGGTAAGGATCCTCGATCGTGTTGTAGATTTCGGCCACGGTGCCACCCAGCACGAACAGCAGGTGCTGTCCCTCGGGGACATTCCGCAGCCTGAAGGACGGTTCGAGGCGGCATTTGCCCGGATGGTCGGCATCGATTTCGCAGATGGCGAAGTTGGACGGAACCACGGCCAGAACGCCGTCGGGATCCGGTTCTTCCAGGACGCTGCCCATTGACATCGACGACAACGGGCGCCCGTTGATGGCGATCTGCACGATCCCGACCGGCAGCCTGGGTCCGCCGAGGAGCACGCCGGGCGGGAACGTTTCAAGCCCGGTTTCGCCCAGGAATCCGCTGACCGTGCCCTCGATGGTCCCGAAGCCGCTCGCGGCATCGTCAGACAGCACGTCAAGCGGGTCCAGCACCACTGAAACCGATGCGCCGGTCACACCGAAATACGTCACATAGCGGTGCCCGGGCGCACCGACCGTCACGTCAACGGCGCCCTGCAGGTCGTCATCGACGAATTCAACAACGCCGGCAGGCCCGGTCGTCTGGTACGGGACTTCGCCGGAAGCCGGACCGACAAACACCGACGCGCCCTCGAACGGCTTCAGGAAGCCGGATCCGGTGCGGTAAAGGGCTGTTACTTTCATATGCCCGGCGATTCCGCCGGCGCCTTCATCGGGCGAGGTATTCACGCCCGGGATCACAAGACGTTTCAGCGACAGGTCGAGTGCCGCGCGGACGACGTCCACCCTGCCCCCGAGGTTTGTGCTTTCGGCGGTGAGGACCGTGTCGTCCTGCGCGTCCGCGCACGCCTTCAGCCGCGTGCTGCCGGTTGCGTCGGTCACCACGTCCGTCAGGTCGCCGAAACCCCAGTCCACCTTGACGGCCGCGTTGTCGACGCCCCTGCCCCTGCCGTCCACGACCCTGACCCCAACGACGACGCAGCGCTGCCCCAGTTCATCCTGGAAAGCAGGACTTGCAGTCAGTTTTATCGATGGATTCCCCGACAGCGGGTCGTTGTCGATGCCGTCCGGCACGCCGTCCCTGTCCGAATCGCCGTCATCGGGATCGGTGCCGAAAAGCAGTTCCTGCAGGTCGAACAGGCCGTCGCCGTCGGTATCGGGGCCGGGAATGCGGCCGCACGACGCCAACATCATCAGGGACGCCAACAACAGCGCAAAAATCGCGATATGCCGGTTCTTCGGCGCCATCAGAATCCAAACCTCACGGAAACGCCCGAATTCAGAAACCACCCGCCCCCGCCGATGGACGGATACCCGGGATTACCCGGCATCACCGCCAGTTTGGCATCAGTATTGTCAATCACGGCGGCGGCCATGAAATGCGCATCGACCTTGATCTGGGGCCCGCCGATCTTTTCCGCGTCGAAACCGATGCCGAACGACCCCGAATACTGGTCGCCGCCAAGCAGGTTCGTGTCGCCGGACTGGATCGACAGCGGGGACTGGGACCAGCCGAACCCGGCGCGCAGACCGACCGCCTTGTGGGGACGATATTCCGCGCCAAGTCTGACACTGACGCTGTCGCGAAGGCCGGCATCCGGGACGGTCGAGGAACTGGTCTGGTTTTCGCGTTCCCCGTCCGAATAGACGGCGACTTCGGGAGAAGATATCTTGAAATCGCTGAACATGTAATAGACGACGTCCGCCGACACCGCGTAGTTGTCGGCCTTCCAGCCGGCGCCGAACGAAAATTCGTGCGGGGTCCAGAACGCCAGAGCGGTGACCGTCATGTATATCGGATTAATGGTCGATGAAACTGACGCGTCCACCGGGAGTTCGATCGCCGCGTGGTTGGCGCCGCGCCAGGAAAATCCCAGCGTCAGCCCCTTGATAGGTTCGAACAGCAGCCCCACGTTGGCCGACACGCGGTAACCGACATCGACACCGAGGTAGTTCTGCTGATCGCCCGAGCCGAGGTCGACCCGAACGGCGCCGCCGACCGACGGCAGCAACGAAACCCCGACACCGAACATGAGCCATTCGTACCGCCCCGCGAGGGCTGCGGCAAGCACCAGCCTGCGGTTCCGGTTTTCATACAGCGGGAACGTCGGTTCCGTTGAAGGCAGCGCCTCGAGGGAATACAGGGCATCGGCCGGCGACATCAGATGAAGGCCCAGGAACAGGTGGCGCCCCAGATTTTTCCCCAGCGGAATCGGAAGGGCGGCGCCGCCGTCCAGATAGACCTGCGCACGATCGAAACGCCTGGCCGACACAGGAGTGATCGTCTGGGTCGCCTTGTCGTAACTATTGAATTTCGCGGTCAGCCAGGGCCGGTAAACCGAAACGCCGATGCCGGATTCGAGGTGTTCCATCAGGCCGAGCGCAGCAGGGTTGTAATAGGCCGCCTCGTACGAATCGGCGATGGCCGTACCCGTACCGCCCATGGCAATCTGCCTGGAGCCTGCGCCGAAGATGTCGAGCGGGTTCGCGGCCGCGGGCCTGGGGAGAACGGCGACTGCCACGAGCGCAGCCATTTCGCACGCTGCCAGAAAGTTGCGAATCTTGACCACCATCCGGCGGACACCTGTAAGAGAAGACAACCCTGAACGGGCGCGGCAGTATTATAACTGTTTCGACGATCAAATAACCACTTGTAAATACACCCCGTCAGAAAAATTGAAACTAGTATAATGGCTCACTTGAATCCTTTCCCGGGGAATCCTGATGAAACATTCGAAGATGCTGCGTCTTTTGCTGCCTGCGATCCTGCTTTCCGCCGCGGCGGGTTGCGACGAGGGGCCAGCCCAGGGCGAGGGGCTGACCATCACGGCTTCGGTTGATCCGGAAAGCGCGGTCGCCGGCTCCACGGTCCTCGTCAAATGTGAAATCGTCGATGGCGACGCCGCCACGCCCGTGACCGACGCGACGATCGTCGTGACCCCGGCTGAAGGGAACACGGTGGACGGGCTGGCCATCGTGACTTCGCTGACAGGTTCGTTCGAGGTCGAATGCGTATCGAAATCATTGTCCAGGGCCGCGTCGGAAAAGGCATCGTTTACCGTGACCCCTGGAAATCCCGCCGGCACGGTGGCTTCGGTCGATCCGGAAAACGTGGCGGCCGGTGAACCTGCGGCGGTCACATGCACGGTCATCGACGCCTTCGGTAACACCGTCACGGGCATGGAATCCCACCCCGAGGCAACCTCCGACATCGACGTGGACGGGATGTCGGTCAGTTCCGAAAGGGCCGGCGCCCACGAAATCTTCTGTTCCGCGCCGGAAGAATACCCCGACGTCACGAAGACCCCGGCAATCCTCCAGGTGGCGCCCGGCCGTCCCGTCGCGCTGGACATGAAACTGACCCCGGACAAGGACAACTACGCCAAAAACGCCAAAATCGGGATAACGTGGGTCGTGACTGACGCCTGGTCCAACGTCATCACCGACCTTCCCGCGGACATCGTGATCACGCCCGCCGAAGGACTGCCCCTTAACGGAACATCCGTGACGGTCACGCAGGAAGGCTCCTGGACCGTGGAAGTCAGGCTGCGCGATTTCGACCTGGCGGACAGCGACGTCGTCACCTGCGACCTTTCGGCGCCCACGCTGGAAATCGAATGGCCCCCGCGCGGCGAGACTGTCGAGGGTTCGCCCGATGTCGTCGTCCGCGGAAAGGTCCACGACGCGGCCGGCAGCAACGTGACCCTGAAAATCAACACTCACAATATCAACCTCGGCTCAGACGGCAGTTTCCAGATGCCGATGACCGCTGTGCACGGCCTCAACGGGCTCCTTTTCAGCGTCAAGGACGACCAGGGTTTCGAATACTCGACGACCCGCGGCTTCTACTATTCCGATAACTGGACGCACGTGACGGACGCAACGGCAATGGCCGACATGATTCGCGACGACGGCGCGATGGTGTTCATGGGCCAGGACTTCCTGGACGACGGGCTCCATGACCGTTCGCATCCGAACGACCTCGCGACACTGATGGAAATCCTGCTTGCCAGCAACGTGGGCGGCCTGCTCGACGCGATTCCGCCGATCGCGGTCCCGATCCCCAACATCGTCAACTTCGGCCTGCTCGGCGTGCAGCTCCAGGGCGACCTGGAAATCGAGGTGCAGTTCAGGGACGTCAGTTTCGGCGACCCCTACGTCGAAATCCGTACCAGGGACGGCGGGGTGGCGACATCGGTCACTCTCCAGCCGGTCCACATCGGCCTGGACCTGAAATTCACAATCAAGGCACGGGCGATTGCGTTTGGAAACACATACGAACTGCTGGATCCGTCCACGTCTTCCGGTTCTTCCATGGAAATAGGGACTTTCGGAATCGGCGTATCGCTGAACATCAACAAGACTCCGGACACCGACCTGACGGTCGAGGGACAGGATTTCAACCTGACGATCGAGGACATCAATCTCGATCCGATCGAGCACCTTGAAATCGATCTCGGCACCATCGGCGCGCTCGGCATCGACCTGGGCACGATCGACCTTACCAGGATCGTCGGCAGCATCGACGACCTGCTGATGAACTGGGTGATGGAACCGATACTGAACTTCCTGACCCCGCTGCTGACCGACCTTCTGGAACCGCTGGTCGTGGAACTGATGGGAACGCTGCTGGAATCGCTGTTCGATCAACTGGTTCTTGACCAGGCGGTCGAGGTGCCGGCAATCGTGGCCGGCGCGACCCCGGTTCCGCTGAATCTCCACCTGGCGCCGTCGACCATCGTCTTCACGACCGCGGGCGGCACCACGGGGCTTGAACTGGGCTTCATGACGGAAAAGAAGGTCGACCATGACCCGATCGGCGTGATCGGCAGCCTGTCGGAGGACGAATCCAACCTGTTCGCGTTCGATCCCGATCCCGGCGTTCAGGCTGCCGTGGATATCCAGACCATCAACTCGCTGCTGTTCATGCTGTGGCAGTCGGGCTGGATCACCGGGAAAATCGATCTTTCGGGCGTGGTCGGCGACGTCGGCTTCGGTGTCGGCAACCTGGTCCTGACCCCTGACCTGTACCTGCCGCCGATCATCAACGACGGTACCGCCGTGACCGATGACGGCATGATGTCGCTGGAAATCGGTGACGCCTACATCAAGGTCCAGGTCGACGTGATGGGCAATCCCCAGTTCTTCGACCTCTGGCTGCAGATGGCGGTCCAGGTGCAAATCATGATCGATGGCAGCAACATCGGCATCCGAATCGGAAAGGTGACGTTCTTCCAGACCGAATTCGTAAACCTCGGTGATCTCGCCGACCTGTTCGGCATGTTCCTGCCGTCCATACCCGACCTCGTCAAGTCGATCGAGGGCCAGGAATTCTCCTTCCCGATTCCCGAAATCGACCTCGGCTCGATCATTCCGGGTATCGCCCCCGGAACGGTCGTCCAGATGGGCAACGGCATTTCGGGCGTGCGCGGCGGCATGGTCGTCGTCGGCGTGGACCTTCTGTAACCGACCTAAAGCGCAAGCGAAGCAATGATGTCGTCGAACGTGCCGGAGTGGGTTTTATCCCCGTCAATGACCGACGCCCGTTCCAATGCCGGTTCCGGGCCGGCGGCGGGCGCGGTGCGCGTGGAAGAACTGGCGGCCGGGCCGCAGTACTTCAGGACGAAGTTCTTGCGGAGCCTCACGAGGGCGGTCCTTTCGACCCTGCAGATGGTCGCCGCGCTGACGCCCATGCTTTCAGCGGCTTCCCTGCATGACTTGCCCTCGAAGAAACGCAGCCTGATGATTTCCCGTTCGTCGTCGTCGAGGAATCCAACTCCATCAAGGTCCGAACCCAGAAAATCGGAAAAACGCAACAGCATCACCCCCGATTCTGGCGAACGCGGCGTGTCGGAATCACCCTGATCCGCCCGGTAATTCAGGAGGTCCTGCGGGATTTCCTCGGTGGCCTTTTCCCGGGATCGGCGGCAGATCGTCCGGACGTAATCGAACATGGCGCCGACGACCCGGGGACCCGCAAACGTGGACAGGGCACATCCGCGGTCAGGTTCATACCGTGATGCGGCTTCCATAAGCCCCATGAAGCCTTCCTGCAGGATGTCCTCCCTGTCGGCCGGCGTCCAGTAATCGCGCTTGAAACGTCCTGCCAGCCTTTTAACAAGGGGAACCAGTGAAGAAACCGTCGTTACTGCGGTGCCGTGTCCTGTGGAGTTTCCCATGGCTTTGCTCCAGGTGGGTGACCGGGAGCCATATTTCAAAAAGCGTGCCGGATTCGTACGACTACGAGCGCGAGGCGCAACATATTGATGTGACAGTATAATTTCACAAGCGCAGACCATCATGACCCCGCCGGCCGGCTTTCGGAGGACTGTTGAACGGGGCTGTGGTGCCCCGGGGTGGGGTCAAATGCCCCACCTGGCTGCCGGGAAAGGGTGACGCCGGCAGGGATCGGGCGACGGGACAAACTCCTTACTGTTCGAAAACTTTGCTTAATCGCGTATGGAAAACGGACAGGTAACCACATATAATCGCGCCGTCGATATGACCGACGTTTGGTGTTGTCAATTACTCGAGGCTTTTTCAATGAACAGAAGACTGCTTGTGGCCCTGTTCGCGGTTGTCGCGTTCGCGGGTTGCGGAAACGACCCGGACGCCGACCTTGACGTGGTCGGCGGCGACGACGTTGTTGCCGACGACGTGCTGGATCCCCTTGAAGACGTGGTGCTTCCGGACGGGGCCATCTGCATGCCCGGCACCGGTCGCTGCTCGGGCTCGAATTACCTGCGCTGCAACGCGGAAGGCTCGAACTACGACGTCATCCCCTGCGCCGGCTCCTGCGACAACACCACCGGCTGCGTCAGCGAAACGCTCTGCGATGCCCTGACGACCCAGTGCACCGAAGACGGCAAGGTCCAGGTCTGCCTGGCCGACGGCTCGGCATGGTCCGATGCGACCAACTGCCCCGAGGGCGAAGTCTGCATCGCCGGCGGCTGCATGACGGAAAACTGCATTCCGGGCGCCAGCCAGTGCGTCGGCAACGTCCTGGTGGTGTGCACCGGCACGCCACCCGAATGGGCCGAACAGGACTGCGGCACCAAGGCCATCTGCTTCAAGGGCGACTGCGTTGAATGCGTCAACGACGAACAGTGCCAGATCGGCAGCCAGTGCCTCGGCGGCCACTGCCAGGCCGTTCCGCTTTCAATCGTGACCCAGTACCTGCCGGAAGGCCAGATCAAGATCGCCTACACCGCCACGCTCGAGGCGATGGGCGGCATGCCGGAATACAGCTGGTCGGTCGCGACCGGCCCGCTTCCCGCCGGCCTTTCACTGTCTTCTGAAGGCGTGCTCAGCGGGACCCCGACCGTGGCCGGGAATTTCGAAGTCGTCATCGCCGTCACCGACAGCCGCAGCGACACGGTTCAGAAACCGTTTGAAATCATCATCCACGAAGAGGGGCTCAGCATAATCAGCAAGTCCCCGCTCCCGGATGCCGAGGAAGGCACCGAATACTCGTTCCAGATGCAGGCTCTCGGCGGCAAATCGCCCTACGGCTGGATGGTTATCGAGGGCGCCCTTCCGGACGGCCTCACGATGACATCCGACGGGCTCATTACCGGGACCCCGGCGGTTCATGGCGATTTCACGTTCAAGGTTCGCGCCATCGACATCGACGATCCGCCTTCGTACGATTCGCGTGAATTCACCCTGCACGTCGCCATCGCCCCGCTCGTGATTTACGGCGACCAGGAATTCAACCTTTACATCACGAAGGTCATCGTCCTGCCGATGATCACAACGGGCCTCGCGCTTCCGTACAACCAGCAGCTCCAGGCCAGGGGCGGTGTGAAGCCGTACGCGTGGGCCGAATCGGAAATGTCGATGCTGCTGCAGTTGATCATTCCGAAATCCGGCGTTCCGACAGGCCTGACCCTCAGTTCGGAGGGCGTGCTTTCGGGTCGCGTCACCAGTCTCGACGAATCGATTAAGCTCGATCTCAGCATGATTGGCATGGACTACGTGATCGAGGGCTTCTTCTTCATGGCGACGGTCACCGACGCCCAGAGCCCGGCCGACAGCGATTCCGCGATCTTCGTCATCCCGACCATTCCGATCGACCTCGGCGGACTCGGAATCTGACGCCACATCCCGACGGCATTCGACACGGCTTTCACAAAGATAATGCGAATCGTCCCTGTGCCCGGGCTCAGCGCCCGGTCTTGAAACGCCCTATGGCGCCGCGCACCAGGATATCAAGCAGCGCGGGATACGTCATGCCGGCGGCGGCGGCAGCCTTGGGGAAAAGCGATTTGTCGGTCATGCCGGGCAGCGTGTTCGTTTCGAGCGCCCAGATTGACCCGGCGCCGTCGACGATGAAATCGGTACGGGAATAACCTGCAAGCATCAGGGCGCGATGGGCCTTGAGAGCGGCGCAGGACATGGCGGCCGCGGTCGCGTCGTCCACATCGGCCGGACAGATTTCATCGGCCGCCTTGGGGTCGTATTTCGTGCTGTAATCGAAAAAGTCGGCCTTATGGACAACGATTTCGATGATCGGCAGTGCCCTGGCGGCCCCCGTTTCAGGGTCTTCGAGGACCGGCACGGAAAATTCGCGCCCCTTCTTGTAACGCTCGAATATCACCATGGACGACGTCGCCCTGACCTGACGCAGGCAGTCATCGAATTCCGCCGGTTCGCGGACGATCGCCACGCCGAAACTGGACCCCTCGCGCGTCGCCTTCATGACCATCGGGAATCCCACGGTCGCACGCATGCGCCGGATCGCATCCGGATCGTCCAGCTCGGCGCCCTGCAGCATGACTCCCTCAGGGGTCGGCACGCCGCTGGCCATGTAGATGGCCTTCGAGGCCCACTTGTCGATCCCGACGGCCGAACCAATGGAATCGGCCCCGACATAAGGGATGCCCATCATGTCGCAAAGCGACTGAACCCGGCCATCCTCCCCGAATGTTCCGTGAAGTCCTATGAAGACGCACGCCGGAGCCAGCCCGCCGATGACGCCGAGCGCATCGGCAAGCGACAGCCGCGGCGCGTCGCCGGCAAGATTCCCCGCCGTAGGAAACGACATCGTGCCGTCGCGGTGAATGAGGCACGGCAGGGGTTCCCAGCCGGCGGCCGGCAGGTTCCTGATTACAGATTCGCCGGTCATCATCGAAATGTCGTGTTCCCGCGACATTCCGCCAAAGAACACAAGGACCCTGTTATTCATTGAAAAACCTGAAACGTGAAAAATCACTGGACCGGCCGGGCGCCAGCACCAACCGGATGCCTGCGGACGACCGGCACGCCACCGCTGATGACGACATCCGAGAGGTTCGCGCCGTAATTATAAAACGGGTCGCGGTAGTCGGCACAGTTCCAGACCACAAGGTCGGCAGGGGCGCCGGCGGCGACGGTGCCGTGTCCGCGGGGCAGGCCGAGTGCGGCGGCAGCGTTGACGGTGATGGCACGCCACGCCTGCATGGCCGACATCCCCATGAAGCTCATTGCAAACGTGCCCATGAGTGGCAGGTTCATCGTCACCGACGACCCCGGATTAAAATCGGTCGAAACCGCGACGGTCAGGCCCGCGTCGAGGAAACGCCGGGCATCGGGCCATTCGGGCCGGCACATGCTGACGGGACAGCCCGGCAGCAGAACGGCCACGACACCGGCTGCCGACATGGCGGCGATGTCGGCGTCGGAGGCGTGATCCAGGTGGTCGGCAGAAACCGCGCCGAGTTCTGCAGCCATCCGGGCAGCCCCGGACGCCGACAACTGTTCCGCGTGGATCTTGAGTCGGAACCCGTGTTCACGCGCGGCCACCAGTACACGGCGAGCCTCCGCCGGCGAAAACGCCACGGTTTCGCAGAACACGTCGCAGAAATCGGCCAGCCCCAGCTGCGCGACCCGGGGAATCCATTCCGTTACGATTGCATCGACATGGGCCGCGCGGTCCGTGACCCCGGCCGGGAAGGCATGGGCGCCAAGGAACGTCGTCACGATGCGCATCGGCAGTTCCCGGCCCAGTTCCCTGGCCGCGCGGAGCATCCTGATTTCATCATCAAGCGTAAGACCGTATCCACTCTTGATTTCAAGGGTAGTGACCCCGGATTCCAGCATGGCCCGCGCCCTGGGAAGGGCCAGCGCCACCAGTTCCGGAAGCCCGGCCGCCCTGACGGACTCAACGGTCCGCAGTATTCCGCCGCCCCGCCCGGCAAGCTGCCTGTAGCTGACGCCCGTCGCCCTGGCCTCGTATTCATCCGCCCTGTCGCCAGCGAAAACGATATGGGTGTGGCATTCGACCAGACCTGGCGTCACGAGGCGGCCGCCGGCATCGATCACGGTCGCGTCCCCGGCCAGGGCAGGCAGGGCGGCCGACGGGCCGGCCCACTCGACCAGTCCACCGACGACGATTACCGCCGCATCCCGGACAGGATCGCCGGTCATCGTCAGCAGTGTGCCGATATTGTTGATAAGCAGGACGTCAGACACTGCCATCCACCTTCCGCAGCAGGGACCGAATCACGGTTCACTTTTTCTTCGAAGCGGCGTCTTCCCTGAGGATCCCGGCGGCCTGGTCGATCCACGACCGGATATTCGCGGCGTCGGGCAGTTTCCCGAGTTCGGGCACCCTGTCGTGTACCTGCGCGATGCGGGTGGCCAGTGCGGCCGGGTCCTGCCGAACCAGTTCGGCCAGGTTCCGGACACCGGCCGCAGTCATGACCCGCGCAACCTTGGGCCCGACACCGTCAAGGCGCAGCAGGTCGCACAGATCGTGAAGCCGCGCCAGTTCAGCGGCACTGACCCTGACCTTTTTCGCGAGGCGCGCGCGATCAGTTTTCGTCGCCGTCCGCGCCCACAGTTCCCTGGTCGATTTGATTCCGTTCGTTGCGAAACGACCGGCGACCTGTTCGTCCACGATCCCGGACGATGCAATGTCGTAGTGGCTGGCCAGCGAGGATGCGGGAACCAGCAGCAGTGCTGCGACCAGGATTAAACCACTGAAACGGAAGGCCATTGTTTTCACCCCGGAGGTAATTGAGCCGGACAAGCCTGAATCAGCGGCCACGGCCGGCTTCGGGCAGGAAGAACGAAATGCCGAAGATGAAAGTCGGGTTCTGGGTGAGCCTGCTTTCTTCCTTTTCGCTGAGCTGGCGCTGAACCATGTAGTCCCGGACATCGAAGTTCAGGGAAAGCAGTTCAATCGGGAAATACCGGAAACCGCCCCCGACCATGACCGCCAGCGCGGAACTGCCGGGCGGGTTGTCCCAGTCATAGTATGTGACGGTACCGAAACCGACGCCCGCGGTCAGGTGGATATCGGCATAGCCGAGATGTTTGCCGCCAAGGACGATCTTGCCGGCCAGAGGAACGAACGAAACCTTGCCCAGGACCAGCAACCCGAGACCCGACCGGCCGAAACTGGCGGGATCGGGATTGATCGATTGCTGCGCGTCGTCATCCACCAGGTCGCCGATCATCTTTCCCTGGCCGGTGCGGAAGCCGACGCCCGCATATCCGATTTCGACGCCGGCGGAAAAGAAATCGAAGAAATGGTATTCGTACGAAAGCTGGAACAGCAGGTCGGTGTTGTATTTCTGGTTGATTGTCACGCCGAAAGCGGGCGTCAGTTCATGCCGACCCTTGCGGATCAGTTTCTGATGACGGATCGCAGGGGCGTCGGCCAGCGTTGCTTCCTGGGCGAAGGCGACGGCCGGGAAAAGAACGACTGCCAGTATTATTGCTGCAATTCGCTTCATTACCCCCCCCATCATTTCGGATGCACGTACGTGTGCTTGAAGGGCATGAAGAAGCCCAGTCCGAGCGAGAAGACCACGTTGTTAACGAACTTGTCTTCAAGCGCGTAGTTTTCCATGTACATGTAGTCGCGCACTTCAAAATTCACGGTCAGCCATTCAGTGGCCGCGAACCGGAAACCGACACCGGCATTCCCGGAACCGTGGTAGTCGCCGAACAGCGTTTTCGCCGCACCGCCGCCCACCGTAAGGTAGATGTCCCAGTATACCGGCTTGCCGTACTGCCCCATCCACAGGAACTTTCCGGACAGCGGCACGAATGAGACGTTGGCGCCGACATAGAAATCCATCAATTTGGCGTACGAGACGTAGTTGTCGAGCGCACCGTCGGCATCTTCGCGGGACCAGCCGAAATATTTTATATATTCGGCGCCGACCGCGACCCAGTCCTTGATGTGGAAACGAAGCTGAACGCCGACGCCGACATGCTGGGTGACGGTTTCGTTCATCGGAAGATTGAACGTCGGTTCAATCTCGAAACGCATCGCTTTCACGAACGGTTTCTGCTGAACGACCCGGATACCCTCCCCAGGATCGGGGGTGTTGTCCTGAGCCGTCGCATAACTGCCGCAAAAAGCGACTATCGCCACGACAAATACTGCGAAAACCCTTGTTCTCATTGGGCCCCCAATGGATACAAAGCCCGTGGCCGCCTGCAGGACGTGTTCACCGATCCCGAAAAATACGGCACACCGCAAGGTCCGATGGCTTGAAATGTAACCGCCAACAACGGCAACGTCAATAAGAAAGGTACTTTTATCGAGTATTGATCAGCAAGAAATCAGGGTTTCGTCACCTGACGGAGATCGTATACGGGACTTTCATGTTGGGTCCGCTGAACCTGTCGAACGTAACCGAACGGAGGACACCCTCGAGGCAGCCGCGCGCAGCACCGCCGCCACTGAGTTTGACGCTGACAACGCGGCCGGAACCCTCGATTTCGACGTTGGCCTTGGCCGAGAACGGCACAGCCTCGCCGCTGCTGCCGACACATTCTTCCATGGCGCCCTTCCTTGCGTTGAAGCCCTTCATGACCTGGCTGACGGCCAGTCGTTCGGGGAGGCCGGAGGCGGCGCCCGCGGAACCGGAATCGTCCTTTTTCGCGGAGTCCTTGCCCTTGCCAGCGCTCAACTGTGCCAGAAGCGAATCGGCATCATTGCCGGCCCCGATGCCGTCGTCCTTCTTTTCCTTGGCAGGCGCGGTCTTCGTCGGTGTTACCGCGGCGGTATCCGTCGTGTCGGCGCCAGCCTTTTCAACAGCCGGTTTAGTTTCGACGGCCGTCTTTTTGGACGTTACATCGGTCTTTTTCGCCGGTTCGGCAGACGCGGCCTTCTGTTCCGGAACGACATCCGGAGTGACGGCCGCATCGGGAGCCTGCTTAACCGCGACGGGTTCCTGCTGAACCTGCTGGGCAGGCTGCTGGGGCTGCTGGGCCTGCTGTTCCTGCACCTCCGCCGCCGGCGCGGGAGCCTTCAGAAGATTGCTGTTCCTGACAAGCTGCCAGGCGACGAATGCGCCGGCACCGATGACGACGACGATGATGACGGCGATGGAAAGGCCGGCGATGCCGCGCTTCGTCTTTTTCTTGCGGGCAAGCGCGTCGGCAACGCGCTGAACTTCGTTTTCGTCAAACGTGATCAATCCGCCGCCCTGCTGGGGCGGTGTGGACACCGGCTCGTCTTCGATTCGCCTGACGTCAACGACGTCGGCATCCTTGACGGCGCCCTGACTGCGCGTGGCCTTGCGCTGTTTGTAATCGTCGAGGGAGAAAAGAACCGAAGATTCCCTGCGCTGCCAGACCATTCCGGCATCGGCCGGGGAGGAACCGAAACCAGGCGCGAATTCGGAAACGTCGGAGGCCTTTTTCCAGCTTTCGAAACCCTGGCGCCATACGAACGTGCCCGCACCGACTTCGCCCGCCGTGATCATTTTCAGCACGGCCTGTTCGTCGAACGGACCCTTGCGATCCCTGCCGAACGCCACGAACCACTGTACCTGAGATTTTTCGGTCTGATCGCCCGGCCCCGGCACCACCGCGACGGAAGAGCCACACGACGGGCAGACGGTGTCAAATTCCGCCCCGCCCTCCGGCATGTCGCCAGCCGCGATTTCCCAGGAATTGCCGCAATCAGAGCAGGTGACCTTCATCTCGTGCCTCCGCAACCCGGTTCCAAAAATACCGTTTTCAAAAGTAGGCCCGACCGGACCGGGAAGTATTATACCCAAACAATTCCATTTGGGTACCGGTCTTTTGCCCGGCATCAGTCACGCGGCCACTTCTCCCAGACCTCGCCGGACGCGAACTTCCGATAAACGGAAAGACGGCGGTTGAACTGGTTTGCCAGCAACGGCACCTGAAAATCACAGAAGTCCACGATGCGTCCAGCGGACTTCCCGGAAGAAGGCCTGAGCGCGCGGCCGAGCAGCTGCGTGGTCCTCGCGACGTTGCCGTTCGGGATGGTCACGACCACGGTGTCCAGGGCGGGAAGATCGAACCCCTCCCCGACAAGGGAACTGGTGGACACAAGGACCTCGAAGCGACCCGCCGCGAAGTCGTCCAGGATCGATTTCCTGTCCTCGCGGGCAACGCTGCCAGTCAGCACCCGTGACGGTATCCCGGCGGCATTCAGGTCGGCCGCCAGCCGGGCGCAGTGATCGACGCGTTCGGAAAGCACCAGCGTTTTTTCGCCCCTGTGGGTGGCCGTCGACTGCACGACCAGTTCGTTCCTGGCACGGTTCGCGGCAATCCTGGTGACGAGCTTGCCGTAGTCCTTCGAATATCTCGTCTTGAAGCCGGTGTCGATCCTGACGACCTCGACCGGCGTGATGCTGCCGGAGACTATGAGGTTTCGGGCGTCAACCCTCGTCACAATCGGACCAATCACGTCGAACAGGACGGGATGAAGCCTGTCCTTCCTGGTCGGCGTGGCCGTAAGTCCAAATCTCATGGCTGCCGGGAATCCCCCGACGATTCCCTTGAACGATTCGGCGGGGCAGTGATGCGCCTCGTCGAGGATCACCATGCCGAACAGGGGATGAAGGGGTGGAAGAGGCCGCCTGGCGAGAGTCTGGACCATCGCGACGGTCACCGGACGGATGTCGTCACGGCCGCCGCCGATGACGCCAGGTTCAACCCCGAGGAAGCGGCGGACCGCCTCCACCGTCTGTTCAAGCAGGACCGACGTATGAACGACGAAGAGCGTGTTCAGGGACGTGGCGGCCATCAGACCGCAGGCAATGACCGTCTTTCCGCTGCCTGTCGGCGCCTGGATGACGCCCTGGCCCGCCCTTAGCGCGGCCTCGACGGCCGCGGACTGGTAGTCGCGCAGTTCGGCGTTCAGGCAGAACCGCCCCGACGAGGCGCGCACGGTCCGCTCGACCCATTCGACAGGCACGCCGGGAGCGTAGCGTTCAAGCATCCTGCGCACGTCCGATTCGGCGCCACGCGGAAGATGCCAGTCCATGCCCGGTGTTTCCGGCAGGCCGGGATCGAAAAGATCGCCGGTGGTGCCGCACGCCGGGACGCACGGATTCGCCAGGCTTTCGGAAAACAGCGCGACCTGCCTGGGGATGTGGCGGCACGGACGCCTGTACCGCCTGGCGTCGGCGTAAACGGGGTTGTCCCTGACGAATCTTTCGACCAGCGCCGTCCTGAACGCATCGACATCATCCGGGGACAGGGCCGTGCCCACTCCGCGGACCAGGAGTTCCCACGATTTTTCGACCCTCAATCCACCGGAACTCATCCGAATACCAGAAAATGCAGCGTGCAAAGAGGAAACAACGACCGCAACGCCCTGCCGGTTGCGCCACCGGCCCGATGATACATCTTTCAACCCTTGTGTGAACGGACTCGAATGTATATACACTAGTTCGGCGGGCACACCGGAGGGACCATGAACGCCGGTTACGAAGAAAAACGGTTCGAACCGAGACTTCCGTTCCCGATGAGGGCGGTCCCCATCACGCCCGGCTTCAAGCCGTGGAAGGTCATCGACGTGTCGCCTGGCGGCGCGGGAATGGTCGGCGAGATGGTGCCGCAGGTCGGGGAATTAATCGACGTGATACTCACCGCCCCCTTCCTCGACAGGCCGGGCGCCTCGCTGGACATCGCGGCATCGATCGAGGTCGTCCGGCACATGACCGCCGAAGACGGCCTTACCGGCGGATTCGGAGTTGCGTGGCACAGCATCGTCGCACGCGGCCCGGTACAGGCTTTCCGTGATTTCATCCGCGGCATTCTCTGCATTTCCAGCGGGTACATCAGGCAGGTTCCCGGCGACAACACCTGGGAATACACCTTTGCACGGGCCGCCAGACCAATCAGCGGCGCCGAAATTCTCTCGACGACGGTATCCGGCGGCGAATCGCCGCGGCAGGGCGACGTTTTCAAGGTAACGTTCCCGACCGTTTTCGAAACGGACAAGGTCAAGGGCGGCGGTTTCGCGATCAAGGTCATGACCCACGCGATGCGGATTGCGACCAGGAACGTTCCACCGTCCCCGTATGCAAGAATCAGGATTGCCCTGAAAATTGGCGACCAGGTGCTGGAACTAGCGGGAACCGTCGGGAATGTCAAGGTCGCCCAGGGCGAGGGGCAGGAAAGCCGCTTCGACGTACAGCTGTCGCTTGGGAACAACCCCGGCGATCTCGCCGTCTACAGGCGCCACATCGAACAGCTCGCCGCCAGCCAGGAAGCCAGGAATTGAATGACGCGGCATTCTGCCGACCTGGCCTTCCCGGTGTTGACTGCACCGTGCCATGTGCTATCTTTTCGCCACATTTGTGGCGGGCGTGCGCCTGCCGCAACAGATGACTGATGTCCGGAGGAATCCGATGGCCTTTCGCAGATTACCCGTTACTGCCCTCTGCGCCTGCCTGGCCGCCGTTATGGTTTGCGGCTGCATGGGCGGCAAGGTCGAAAAGGCCCGCCGCCTGATCGACACGGAACCCGCAAAGGCTCTTGAACTGCTCGGACAGGCCACTGCGGAAGAAGGCGAAACCTTCGACGCAGCAATTTTCACCGGGCTTGCCCTCGAAAAGCTCGGCCGGGATTCCGATGCCGTCTCGGCATACGAAAAGGCGCTGGCGATGGACGGCGCGACCGCGCGCGGCGAGCCGGTTCCGGAAAGGCTCCTCGCCCTGTACGCAAAGCTTCACGCCCAGGCGGCAGACAGGAACGGCAAGATCGCGGTCGCACGCAAGGCGGCAGATCTTGAAAAGTCCCTGAAGGTTGCCAGGCCATGGGCTTCCACCTTCCTGCTTGAAACCATATCGGCCGACATGGCGGCCGCGGGCGAGAACGGCGACCAGGCAGCCGTCCGGAAGCTGGTCGACGAGGGCATGGAACTGGCGGTGCCGACCGATGCAAAGAACAAGTTCGGTGAAAATGCGACCAGGGCGATGCGTTCCGCCTTCGTCGTCACCGCCGAAAAGAAATTCATGGAATCGCTCGCGGCGCCCCTGGCGGAAAAGGGCGTTTTCGTCGCCGACGGCTCGCGTATCGTGTTTTCGAACGAATTCGTGATTCCCCCGGCCAAGACCGGGCCCGATTTCGACCCGGCCAATCCGGGCTTCCTGGCAAATGTCCGAAAAAGCGCCTGCGTCCCGCTGCACACACAAATCTCTGAAACGGTCGCTTTCGCCGGCGATACGCTGGGGCTGAAAAACATCGACGCCGACGGTTTGAAGGTCGTTTTCGAAACTCTGTACCGCAACGACGCGAAGGCCGGTTTCAAGGCTTTCGGCGGCGACAGGCGCCCGCCCAACGGCCAGATCTACCTGTGTGAAATCAACGTCCCCCTCAGGGACTTCCTCGCGGCCATCTTCGTTTTCGCCGGCTGACGGTTCGGCAAGGGGCCGGCAATGGCAGGTAAAATCCGGAAGCTCGACATCCTGGCCGGCCTGATTCTGGCAGCGTGCTATTTCACGATGCTGGTCACGACCCTCGACATCGGATTTCCGCGTGACGAGGGTTTCTACTTCAAGGCCGCAGAGGAATATTCGTACTGGTACGATGACCTCGTCGCCGACCCGTCCAGGGCATTTTCGAAAAAATCCGTTGATTCCCACTTCGCATACAATCCCGAACACCCCGCGCTCCCGAAGATGCTGTTCGGGTTGTCCTGGCGCCTTTTCGGCCGCATGCACGACCCCGCACGGGAGCCTTGGTCCCGTGTCTGGTATCACGATACGAAACCGCCCAGGCCGATCCTGCCGATCATGGCCGAATCGACGGCCATGCGGCTGCCAGCGCTGATCCTGAATTCGTTCCTTGTGATGTTCATCTTCCTTTTCGGCGTCGAATTCCTGAACAGGCGTGCGGCGTTTGTGGCGGCCGCGACGTGGATGTTCCTGCCCCACACCTTCTGGCACTCCCACCTGGCTTGTTTCGACATGCCGGTCACCGCAATGTGGTTCCTGGTGGCCTGGCTCTTCCTGAAGGCGACGCCGCCTCTGGATGAGCGGCGCAAATCGCGCGGCAGGACATGGCGTCTGTCGATCGCCACCGGAATCGCGTGGGGCCTCGCGATGTCGACAAAGCATAACGCGTGGTTCATCCCGGCCGTCTTCCTGATCTGGTACCTTGCGGCACGGTGGCAGGAAGTTCTGCCGCGCGGCGCCGACGGACGCAGGCGTTTTGCTTTCAGGAACATACCACCGGCCTTCTGGATGATGCTCCTGCTCGGGCCACTGGTGTTCTTCCTGACGTGGCCGAAACTGTGGTTCGATCCGATCGAACACCTGGCGTTCTATATCGGCAGGCACGCAAAACATGAATATTACTGGGCATATTACTTCGGAACGCTTTTCACGAAGCCTCCTTTCCCGGTCGCATTCCCGTTCGTGATGTCCCTGATGACCATCCCGACGCCCGTCGTCCTGCTGTCAGTCGCCGGACTGCTGAAATCGTTCTGGGAATGGTGGCGGCGCAGGCAGGGACGCGCGTGGAAAATCGCGAATCCGCTCCCGGTCGCCGGTCCGGACACCGTCCTGTTCATGTTCTTGAATTTCCTGATCCCCTTCGCCATCATCGCGGCCCCGACGACGCCGATTTTCGGGGGAACGAAGCACTGGCTGCCGGGCGTTGCGTTCCTGTGCCTGTTCGCGGGACTCGGTTTTGAAATGGTGTTCAACGCTATCTCCGGCCTCTGCTGGCGCTGCCGCGCCTTCCGGTCCCGGGTCGTGCGGGCCGCCGCCGTCCTGGCCTGCCTGAGCGCCATCCTGGTTCCCGCGGCCTTCGACACGTTCCACGGGCACACCAACGGCAGTACGTACTACAACGCCGCCTTCGGCGGTTTCGGCGCAATGGGACGATTCGGGATGCAGCGCGAATTCTGGGGCAACACGGCATTCTCGGCGCTGCCGTGGCTGAACAGAAACGCACCGAAAAACGCCCACGTCGATTTCCACGACACGGCCTGGGATTCGGTCCGCATGTACTGGCGCGACGGCCTGCTGCGAAAGGACATCAAGCCGGTATGGGATTTCAAGAAGGCCGATTACCACCTGTTCCACTGGCACAAGGAATTCCTCGACCTCGAGGAACGCGGTCGCGAGGCCCTGGACAGCAGGATTCCGACATTTGTGGTCGAGCAGGACGGCGTGCCACTGCTGAACCTCTACCAGCGTACCCCGAAAAAAAAGACGCCGCCGGTCTCGCTGCCGGTCGTCAGGCCACGCGATCCGCGGCCGGGGCGCGGGAACGCCGGGAACACGCCGGACGCCGGAGGTGACAGATGAGGCGGGTGTCACGCATCGCCATCATCGTCGGGCTGGCCATTCCGCTGGCCTCACTGATCTACTTCGGGGTCGACCTGTTCATTGTCGGGCGGGTTCCGGACGGCGGGGACTGGAAGGCGGCGGCGGACACGGTCCGGCGGCAGTGGCAGGACGGCGACCTTGTCGTGTTCTCGCCGCAGTGGGCGCAGGGCGCGTCGCCCTGGCTCCAGGGCCTCGACGTGGACACCGGCGAAAACCCCGACTGGTACGAGGCCTCCATGGCCCGCCGCGTCTGGGTGATCGCCTCGATGGACGGTCGTAACGCCGAACCGCCCGCTGGCTGGCGGGAAACCTCGGCAACGCGCCTCGACAGGGTCACCGTGCGCCTGTGGCAGCCGCCAGTCGGGATGACCCGCGAATTCAGCCTGCGGGAAAACATCGACAAGGCCGTGGTATCACGCCTCCACGGCAGGCGCCGCGAGATCTGCTCCAGTCTGAAAGATGGTCGCTGGTATTGCGGCCGGGAACACCAGTGGCAGTTCGTGGGCCTCGAATCGAAGGATATCGCCGGACGGGTCCGGGACGTCATCTGGGCCCATGCCGTGAACAAGGCGGTCGTCGAGGCCGTATGGCCGGAACTGCCTGCCGGAAAGGTGCTTACGGTACACTTCGGCCTGACGCAACGCGCTGCCGAGGCCAGCGAAGGCTCCCCGGTCAGGTTCAAGGCAATCCTCAACGGCAGGACCGTGCTGGACGAAACGCTGGCGCCCGATGCCTGGGGCTGGTTCCGGAGGGACATAAGGCTCGACGGCGCATCAAAATCCGAAATCCGCTTCCAGGTATCCGCGGACAACGATCAATCCCGGCAGCTCTGCTTCAGGGGCGAAGTGTGGCGCTAGGGGCTGGAAGCCGCCATTTTCCTGTTTTTGCCTTCGATATGGGCTAGAATCAACCGGGCGTATTCTCGACACCTCAACCTGAAGGTGTGCCTATCATGACCAGGAAGTTGCTGATTTCGTCGTTGATCATCGCGGCCGCGGCTGGATCGATTGCGCCGAATGTCGCCCGGGCCAGGGACTACACCCCCGACGTGTCCGCGTTCTACAACGTCTGCAACGGAACGGCCGGATGTACTCCGGGCGTCAACACCGCCGGCTTCAACGATTTTGTGACACAGATCAGCGAGGCCATGGCGACCCAGTTCATGGGACCAGGCAACACGCTTGGATACAAGGGTTTTGAAATAACGCTTGGTACTGGTTTCACGCCGGTGGACGCCGGCGGGGACGCATGGACCGGGTACGGCGGCTCACAGCCCGGCGTTGCGGACTCGCCCGGCAGTCTTTTCTACACAAACCAGCTGCGCTTCAGGAAGGGGCTCCCGTACAGCATCCAGATCGGCGGTTCCGTAACACACATGTACGAAAGTTCCCTCTGGGGCATTGGTCTCGACCTTGCCTGGAGCTTCGTTGAAGGATACCGGCGGGCGCCGGACGTCGCGATCGTGGCGTCCTTCGGGACGATACTCGGCATGAACGACCTGCTGACGTTCCAGATGAACGCCGCTCTGGTCATCTCCAAATCGTTCTCGGTTGCCGGGCTTTTTTCGTTCGAACCGTGGGTCGCGTACAACATGATGTTCGTCACGGCCGGTACTCACCTGACCGCGCAGTGGTCACCTGATGGCTACGGCGGACAGTTCGCGATGGATCCCCAGTACATCCTGCGCCACAGGGCCGAAATCGGGATGAACGTGCTCGTGGAAAATTTCGTGATGGGCGGCGAGGTCACGGTGGACTTCCTGTCGGCCAGGGTCATGGGCGCCGTCAAGGTCGGCGTCAGGTTCTGGTGACCTGCATTGACTGCCTGGTAATCCCTGCCACGTTCAGCCGATTTCCGGATTGATGCCCGAATGGCCGTGCACATCAATGTAGACTTCCGAAACACCTATGCAGTCGGCCGAATGGGCGCATGGGCCGCACAAGTCGGTCAGTACGTAACGGTAAAGTTCCGGCCTGGGATGATGGACCACGGCAAGTCCACGCAGTCCACGCGGAACCGCGCACGTCGGGAAGTCGGCAATTTCAACGCCGACCAGCCGGGCGGCGCCAAGTATCCGGCCACCGGCTTCTTCAAAAGAACTCCGCAGAGACTCAAGATCGGGCAGTATCCCGCGCAAAATCGGTTCGTGGCCTGGACAATCCGCCAGGAGACCTTGAACCATCACGTCAATTCCGAAGTGCGCAAGCATGTCGACCACTGCCCCGATTTCACCGACGGCGTCACGTGTCACCACGAGGTGACACTGAACCCACAAGGGGAATGTTGAAAGGTTCCGGATGGCCCTGACTGCCCCGGCAAAGGCGCCCGGAATGCCGGCGACGCCATCGTGGGTCAGCGCGGACGCGCCGAAAACCGATGTCGTGAGCTTGAACAGTCCCGGCAGGCCGGCCATCGAGTCCACAACCGCCGGCGATGCGAGCCTCACGGCAGGAACAATCAGATGGATCGGACATCCGCACGATTCATGGACCAGACCCATGATTTCAATCAGGTGCCTGTGGGCCGTCACATCATCGGCGTCGAACCTCAATACCGTTGAAACCCCGGCAGCACGCGCCGGCAGCACGACGTGTTCGACAAGGTCGGCCACGAGGACAAGATCGTCGTCCTGTTCGCGTCGGGAATACGCCGGACTGCTGTTCATGCAGAATCTGCATTTCAGGCCACAGTTCGCGCGGAGCTCGACACGGATATCAAGATCGTGAGGTCCGGACGCGGCCTGAAGGAGATCCGACGGTATCGAACCGTCGAGCCTCATCATTCCGAAGGTCCAGTTCCTGACGGGACGACGTCCGCGGCCCAGCACCGAAGGCAGCCAGGAGATTTCCGCGAGCCGGCGGGCAATCGCGCCGGGCAGTCCCGCGCCGATCCGCATGACGGACTCGTCGGAACGGTCCCTGCGGCACACCGGCCACCATTCGACGCGGATATCATCGGCCGGCGCGCGGTGAGACGAATCCTGGTGTGAGGCACTCACGCACACCTGGACCGGACGCCCGGAGACGGTCATCAGGCCGAAGACGTCGATGCATCCGTCACCAAGACTGTGGCACGATGCATCGAACAATCCCGGCAGGGAAAAGGCTTTCCTGATTTCGGCCGGAGCAGGCAGGCTGGCCATGATGTCACCAGAAAATCACAAGGTCAGTTCCTGAGGGAATTCATCGGGGCCGGAATGCGGCCGCCCCGGGCGATGAATGTGCTGACATCGAACTTTTTCGTATCCATGACGATCAGTTCGCCGAGCAGCCCGCCAAGATCCACGGTGTCGCCGGGTTTGGCGCCCGGAATCGGAATAAGGCGGCAGGCAGTCGTCTTGTGATTGATCACGCCGATCGCAAGTTCGTCGGCAATGATCGCCGCGATTGTGGTCGGCGGCGTGTCGCCGGGAAGCGCGACCATGTCCATGCCGACCGAACAGATCGCGGTCATCGCCTCCAGCTTGTCCAGCGTCATCGCGCCCAGCCGCGTCGCATCGACCATCCCGGCGTCCTCGCTGATCGGGATGAAGGCGCCCGACAGGCCGCCGACGGAAGACGACGCCATCACGCCGCCCTTCTTGACCGCTTCGGTCAGCAGGTACAGCGCGGCGGTGGTTCCGTGCGCCCCGACCCTTTCGATACCCATCGCCTCGATAATGGCCGCGACCGAATCACCCTCCGCCGGAGTCGGCGCGAGCGACAGGTCGAGCACGCCGAACCGCACTGGCGGCCCGAGCCGGGCAACGACCTCGCGGCCGATCAGTTCGCCGGCACGCGTGATCTTGAAGGCGGTGCGCTTGATCACCTCGGACAGTCTCTGGCAGTCCATCAATCCGGGTTCAAGACGCTTCTGGCGTTCGATTGCAGCCAGGACGACCCCGGGCCCCGAAACGCCGACGTTGATGACGACGTCAGGTTCCCCGACGCCATGCATGGCGCCCGCGATGAAGGGGTTGTCTTCCGGCGCGTTGGCGAAAACCACCAGGCGGGCACAGCCGGCGCCGTGCTTCGTCTTTGCCGCGGTTTCCGACATCACCTCGCCCATCATGGCGGTTGCCTCGAGGTTGATCCCGGTTCTGGACGATGCGAGGTTCACGGAACAGCACACCCTGGTCGTCGAAGCGAGCACGTCCGGCAGGCTGCGCATCAGCATGGCGGACCCCGATGTGGCGCCCTTCTGGACGAGAGCCGAGAAGCCCGCGATGTAGTCAATCCGGCATTCGACGGCCGCCCTTTCCAGCGCCGCCGCGGCAGCCAGGTAGGATTCGCGGGGGGCTCCCTCGAGAACCAGCGCCATCGGCGTCACCGACACGCGCTTGTTCACGATCGGTATGCCGTACATGTTTTCGACTTCCGCGGCCGCGTCCACGAGGCGACCGGCATTGGAAACGACCATGTTGTAAATGTATTTCGAAACCGTTTCCGGGTCCTTGCCCGGGCACCCCAGCATGCAGATGCCCATCGTGACCGTCCGGATGTCGAGGTGTTCGGCCTCGACCATGCGTATCGTTTCGGTGATTTCTTCAGGTCGGTAAATCAACTGATCCTCCGGTCGTCCGGGGCGGCCGGCCGCCCGCGAAGTCACGCGCCGCCGCGTCAGATCCTGTGCATGGCCTTGAGGATGGCCTCGTGCATCACCATGATCTCAGCCCCGACAGCGTGTCCGGCGACCTCGACCTTCTGCTTGAATTCCTTGAAGTTCATGCCACCCTTCAGGCTGTCGAGATTGACCACGAATATCATCGAGAAGAAATTCGACACTATTGTCTGGCTGATGTCCTGGATGTCCGTCCCGCAGTCGGAAATCGCCGATGTCAGCGCGGCGGCGACGCCGGGCTGATTGCGTCCGGTGGCCACGATTATGCCGCGGTTAGGTTCGCCGGCCTGGTGGGCGGCGATCCTGGCCCCGGCCCCGTCGTCGGCGAGCGGGGAGTATGAAGGGATGAACCTCCTGTCCCGTTCACCGCCCGAAGCCAGCGCGCGCACAACCTCGTCGGCGATGACCTTGCGCAGCCTGTCATCAGACGGGCCGCGGCTGCCGCTGAGCGGATCATGGGGAATCGATTCGGCCGACGGAACCGCACCGGTGCCGTACACCAGCCGGATTCCCTGCCGCGCGGCGTGTTCCCGCGCGAGCGGCGTGACGATCATGCTGGAATCGACGGTGATCACGCCCTTCGATGCGAGTGCGTCAACGTCCCTTTCGGTGATTATTTTCTTGCCCACGGCAACCTCTTGTTCATTCCTGTCCGGCAATCGCCGATTCATCAACCCTGAACCTGTCCACGATGGCGACGACTGAAGCATCTATCGGGAAGTGCGGAGCCTCGCCGGGCGCCAGGCCCGGTTCGAGCCCGACTCGTCCGGCGTGACCGTAAGCGATGACAACGTCTTCGCCCGGGCCGGCGCCAAGGAGATCGGCCACGACCACGCCATCGGAAAGCACCTGCGGCGGTACGCCGGCGTCGGCCGTCATCCCGTCGGAAGCCCTCATGTCGTCGAGGTGATAGGGCCGGACCAGCAGGAGCCTGAGGCCCTCAAGTCCCCTCCACTTGACCGACGACCAGACGCAACCCACGACCTTCGCCATGAACATGGCAAACCCCCGGACACCTTGACCGCCGGAATTTCACACTTCGGGGCACAAGTGTCAACAGCACGATTACCGCTTGATTAGTTTGAACGCCTTCTGCAGCAATGATTCCGGCTTCTTCTTGAAGCTGACCTGCGCAGCCGCCCGGGATGCCTTGGCTTTCAAGCGGAATGCGCGGGCATCACGATTTTCCGGTTCGAGCGCCAGCACCTTCCTGATGTGTCCCTGCGCCGCCTCGAGGTCATTCTTCCTGACCATGAATTCCGCGGCCAGCAGATGCGCCGAAACCAGGTCGGGATCGAAGCTGAACGCCACTTCGAGCAGGCTTTCGACGGTTTCGGCGGTATCGGGTGCCGGAGCCATCGCAAGCAGCGCCTGTCCCTGCGCGCAAAAAAAGTCCGGTTCTTCCGCGTCACAGTCTTCCGCGGCCTCAAACAGTTCAAGGGCCTCGGCCGCCTTCCGCTGTTCGAGCAGCTGCATCCCCTCGCGCCAGAACCCGCGCGCGTCGAACATGGCCGCGAGCTGCGCCTCGAGGCCCGGCGTCGAGATATTCTGGGACCGGTTATACGAAACCCTGAGATTCAGGTCGCTGAAAAGTTCGCCAACCTTGCCAATCCGATCGATCAGTTCATGAAGCGACTTCATGCTGTCGGGGCTGACGCCGCCCTCGTACCGTGACGGCGAATACCGGCGTCTGGCGCGCAGGACCGCCATGCGAACCGCTGAAACCCGGGCATCGGGTGCGATTTCAAGCAGTTCATAATGGTTGAGCCTGGCGGCGCGCGCAAGTTCGGCCTGTATGGCGCGATCGAGTTCGGGATCGACAAGAACCGCCCCGACAGGCACTTCCGGCCTGACCGGAACCGAACTGCCCAATCCCCTGATGGCGCCGTCATCACCCATCACAAGGTAATCGTCACGCTGGAAGTTGCGCGAACGGTGCCTGAAGTCGGGATCCACGGCCAGGTCGAGGGATTCGTCAATCTGATGTTCCGGCTGCGCGCCATCCGAATCGGGCGCTGGATCGGCCGGCGACGGCGGCACGGGGGCCACGACCTGTTCGGGCTTAAGCATGGCCGGGGCCGGACCACGCCTGGTAACGCGGAATTCGTCGAATTCGTCGTCGCCGGCCGGTTCGGACACCGTAGAAACCGGAACATCGCTGAGCGCCCCTGCGCCGGAGGAGGCGGAGACAAGCCCGCCGGCGACCACGAACCCGAAAAGTATGCGCAGGTTCGTTTCGTCACCAAGCAGCGCCGGCGTAATCGGAGGGCAGTACCCGCTTGAAAGTTCGGTTACCAGGGAAACGCCCCGGAAATTGGCCTTTGCGTGTGCGAAGCATCCCTGGCTGAAGCCGTCGTTGATCCTGGCAATCGGGCCAAGCCGTGAAACGACTGAACGCATCGCGGCGAGATCGGTGTTTCGCTGAACCGCCGTGAAAAGTTCGGCGCACATGTCGATCGGATCTGCGGGACCGGCCGTCCCGTCACCGGGCGACGGTTCGAACAGCCAGGAAACGACGGGAACCGGAAGAATCACGTCGACGACGCCCCGCAGATAGGCGCTGAAATAACGCTTCGAATCGCCTTCCCGGACGAGTCCCGCCGTTACCAGGGCATCAACGGAGTTGAATGGTTCGGCGGCAGCCCTGTCCTGGACCATCCCGGTCTGAACCAGGAATTCGGGAAATGAAATCCCGTCGACATCGGTCCAGCCGTCGACGACGCATCCACGTCGGAGCACGAACCGAACGACGCCGTCGGGAAAATGCAGGGTCAGCGTCCCGCCAACGCCCTTCTTCTCAAGGGCGCCGAACAACCGATACAGCCCCCAGGCTGGAATCATCCGATCCACGAGGATTCCTCGCTGTTTCTGGCCTGCGCATATCGACAGCCCGGGGCCGAATTTTCATCGAACCCGTCCAGTCTGCCGCCGCACTAGTATAACCGTGCAGAATGAAGGTCGCCATCTCATTGCAGGAAGCCGGACGTTCAAAGGAACCCGCCTGCGTCCGGATGTGCGACCACCACGGCGGAAACAGTCAATTCCGGAACCATCTGCATCGTCCCGGAAAGGCTGACCCCGATCCGGCCGGCATCAAGCATCCCGAGAATGGCCGCCTGATTCGAAAGATCGGGGCAGCACGAATATCCCGGCGAAAACCTGACCGACCGCGGCCCGGCGCCGGTCGAAACCCCGGGCAGCCGCACTTCGAGGCGACTGTGTACTTCTTCGGCAAGGGCCTCGGACATGGCGGCGCCGAGGCCATGCAGAAGGTGATAATCCTCGAAGCGTCCGTCCTGCATGAGTTCCGCCTCACGAACCGCGAGACGCCCTCCGATCGTTGACACGAACCAGGCCGTGCGCCCAGGTACGGTATCGGACACTCCGGCGCCCGGCCGGTGATCGAATGCCGGGAAAAGGTCGGCCAGACATCGCCCATCGTCACGGCGTGCAAAGCGTATGCGCGTGATTTCGCGCCAGTGGTCGTCGGGGTCCGTCAGGACCATGCAGTCGCCATCGGACCAGGTGTCGACGACGGCAGCGACCGCCGCAGGCGCGATGAGGCCGTCCGCGCATGCGCCCGCAAGCCTGGCACGGAACATCGGCTCCAGTTCGACCGCAACACGCCGGGCCCATGTCCCCTCGTCCACACCGGCTTTCCGGAAGCGCCAGTGGAACAGGAACAGCGACCTGCGGTCGACCAGGCTGCCGAGCCGGAGTGGATCGACGTCAACCATGATTTCGGTCCGCATCTGCACCACCCCGGAATCAACGAAGCGTGCCCGAGACGATGCCGTCGAGCACCGCCAGGCCTTCGAACGCGTCACGACAGTAGTAAACCCGACCGCGGTAAACCGATGCAAGCTCATGTTCAACGAATGCGCGGTCAAGCGCGGCCCCGCCAACCAGCACCGGTATTCGCAGTCCTGCCCTGTCCATTGCGATCAGGTTGTCCTTCATCGCCATGGTCGATTTCACCAGGAGGCCGGACATGCCTATCGCGTCGGCGCCGCAGGCCGCGGCGGCGGTGATCATTGCGTCGACGGTCTGTTTCACGCCGAGATTCAGAACGTTGAATCCGTTGTTGGAAACGATGATATCCACCAGATTCTTGCCGATGTCGTGCACGTCGCCGACCACCGTCGCCAGGACAAGGGTGCCCCTCGGTGCCGCCGCCCCGGCCGAGAGTTCCGGCTTCAGGATGTCGACCGCGGCCTTCATGACCGAAGCGGATCGCAGGACGAACGGCAGTTGCATGTCGCCGCGCCCGAACATGACGCCGACCTCGCGCATCGCGTCCAGCAGAACGTCGTTAATCAGCGACAGGGCGTCCCGACCGGCAAGCGCGGCGTGGATCCTGCCATCCAGCCCCGTCATGTCGCCCCGGATGACGGCGCGCCTGCAGACCTCGTCGGGCGACGGCGCGGGCCCAACGAAATCCTGTCTATCAACCGGGTTGCCCGCCCCGAAAAGGGACAGGAACGATTCGAGCGGATCCAGTCCTTCAGGCCTCCGATCAAGGACGAGATCCGAGGCGGCCGCGCGGAGATCATCCGGAATCGAGCCGAGCGGCAGCATCTTCCTGGCGTTAAGGATGGCGGCGTCGAGCCCCGCGGCCAGGCAGTGGTGCAGCATCGCGCTGTTCAGCACGCGCCTCGCCTCGGGTTTCAGGCCGTAAGAACAGTTGCTGACGCCGAGGCTAACCCTGACGCCCGGGTGGGCGGCCTTGATCATCCTGATTGCATCGAGGGTCTCCACGGCGGATGACCTGAGCGTGGATTCGCCGGAAGCCATCGTGAAGGTCAGCGGATCAATGAATACGTCACCGATCGCAAACCCGTGGTCACCGCAGAGACGTTCTACCAGCCGCGCCGCGACACCGGCCTTCCTGGCGGCCGTCATTGCCATGCCGTCCGCATCAATCGTCAGCGCGACGATTGCCGCCCCGTGACGTCTTGCGGCGGCCGCAATCCTGTCGAGGCGGGCCCCGCCGTCCTCCAGGTTGACCGAGTTAACGACGGGACGGCCGGGGCAGCGCATGAGGGCAGCTTCCACGGCGTCAGGATCGGTCGAGTCGATCATCAGGGGCGCATCGACGAAGCGGCTGAGCGGCGGGATGAATGCACGCACGTCCTGCGTTTCATCGCGCCCCGCGACGGCAAGGCACACGTCAAGCATGTGCGCGCCCTCGTCGACCTGATCGCGCCCGACCTGGACCATCCCTTCGATGTCGCCGGCCACCAGTCTTTCCCTGAATGCCTTGCTGCCGTTGGCGTTCGTGCTTTCGCCGATGATGAGCGGGCCCGGCTGCTGGACAATCGTCACCGCCGAGAAAAGCGACGACAGCATCGAGCGTCCCTCGGCCACTTCAGGCGGCCTGCGGGGCGCATCGAGATCCGAGACCGCTTCCGCAAGCGCCCTGATGTGGTCCGGGGATGTTCCGCAGCACCCGCCGACGAATCCGACGCCAAGGTCGGTCACGAACGACAAGACCTGGGCCGCGAAATCGGCCGGTGAAAGGCGGTACACCAGCCGACCGGCCTCGTTTTCGGGAAGGCCCGCGTTCGGCAGGGCGGCGGTGGGCAGGGGACTGGCTGCCGTGAGGCGGCGCAGCACGCCGTACATGGCGTCGGGCCCGGTCGAACAGTTCAGGCCGAACACGTCCACCCCCGGGACGGCACAGAGAGTGGCCATCGCCGCCACCACGTCGGTGCCGAGAAGCATCCTCCCACCGGCATCGACCGTCACCTGGCAGAATATCGGCACGACCCTGCCGGCCGAAGCCATCGCGTCCACAAGTCCGAGAACAGCCAGCTTCGCCTGCAGGGGATCCTGGCAGGTTTCGACCTGGAACATGTCGACGCCGCCGCGCAGCAGCGCCTGGCCCTGTTCGCGGTAGGCATCCAGCATTTCTTCCGGTTCCACCTGCCCGAGCGAGGGAAGGCGGGATCCCGGACCGACCGATCCCGAAACCCAGCGGGGACGTCCGGGAGACGAAAACGCATCGGCCACGTCCCTCGCGAGTTCGGCGGCTGCCAGCGACAGTTCTGACGCACGGTCGGCAATCCCGTATTCGGCCAGCACAATCCTGTTGGAGCCGAACGAGTTCGTTTCGATGATGTCGGCCCCGGCCTCAAGGAACGACCGGTGGATTCGCCCGATCAGGTCCGGCCTGGTCAGGACCAGCATCTCGTTCAGGCCGTCCCGTCCACCGAAATCGGATGCGGCCGGCGCCGACTTCTGTATTTCCGTACCCATTGCGCCGTCGATGACCACAATCCGGCTTTCGGCAGCCTCGAGAATCGGACTCTTACCACGCATCTTGAACCTCCAGGCCACCTGCAGAATTACCGCGCCGCGACCGAAGATACCGGATAATCGCGAAAATTGGCAGAACGTCGACACGGGCACCCGCACGCGCTAAAGTTCGCCTGTCGGAATCGCAGCGGCGGAGGAGCGGTGTACAGGCCTTCACTATCCGGCAAGGTGGCGTTCGCGCTCCTCGCCCAGATAATCGTGTTCTCCATCGTCCTCTTCCTGATCCTCGGCAGCACGGCCAGGCTTTTCGATCAGGCGGCATCGGTCTCCGAAAAGCTGTACCCCGCCGTCGAGGATCTCGCCAGGGCCGAAACGCAACTCGCCGCCGTCGTTCAGTTCCTGGACACGGGAACGCCGGTGGATGCGGCCCGGGCCGGCGAAATACTCCGCCGGAACCGCCCGTTCAGGATCCTGGCCGGCGCGGCGCGCGATCTGGCGGAACTCGCGTCGGACAAGGCCATGCCGCGGGAGGCCGGGCTCAAGCTGCAACGCGCCGGCGATTTCCTGACGACCGCTCCTGAACCGGGTGAAAAAAGTCCTGTCGTAATGGAAGCACCGATCAATGCGTTGCAGGCCGCGCTGGAGGCATCGTCAGGCGATGCGACGGCCACGGCGGCGGCCGCCGCCGAACTGCGGAAGGCAATTCACCCTGTCAGGCTGGCCGTCGGACGCGCGGCCCGCGAGGCAAACGCCGCAAAAAAGGACGCCGATCGCGAAATGACCTTCCAGCGCTCCAGGCTGTGGACATCAATCCTTGTCATGTCGATCGGCGCACTCCTGCTGGCAGTCCTGTTTCTGCTAATCGCCATCAGGGTCATGCGCCCGGTGTCAGACATCGCGGTCGCGGTCAAACGGCTGGCGGCGGGCGACCTTTCACCGGTACGGATCAAGGCGTCGCGCGAAATCGAGGACACTGCCGACGCCCTCAACCGCATGGCGGCGGCGCTGGCGGCACGAAAGGCGGCCGAGGCCGCGGAAAAGGAACGCGAAGTCCGTACCGAACGACTGGCGGTCGTGGGGCGTATGGCCTCGGCGGTGGCGCACGAGATACGCAACCCGTTGAATTCGATATCACTTAACGTCGACCTGCTGGCCGACATGATCCAGGACCAGGGCAGGCACGGTGAACGCGGCCGTGAAGTAATCCGGGCGGTCCAGCGCGAGGTGGACCGGCTCAACGAGATAACGGAAGACTACCTCCAGTTCGGCCGGCTGCCGAAAGCGATGATCGGTCCGTGCAACGTGACCATGGTTGCCCGCGAGACGCGCGACTTCATGGCGCGGGAATTCGAGGAACGACACGTCACTGTCTCGCTCGAATCGTTCGACGAGGACGTGCGCGTGATGTCTGACGAGGGGCAGTTGCGACAGGCGCTGGTCAATATCCTCCGGAACGCGGTGGAGGCGATGCCGGACGGCGGCACGGTCTCCATCCGCGTCGGCCAGGGACGGGGGGATCAGGTGACGCTTTCAGTCTCCGACTCCGGCCCGGGCATCGGCAGGGAGCAGATGGCCAGGCTGTTCGAGCCATTTGCGACGACGAAGCCGGGCGGCACCGGGCTTGGTCTTGCATTCGTACAGCAGGTGGTAACCGAATCAGGCGGTTCCGTGGACATAGATTCGGCGGAAGGACGGGGCACAACGGTCAACGTCGTATTGAACCGGTACGCCCCCCGCGCCTGACCGGCTGCCGGTTCATTTCACCGGAACCGGTTTCCTGGCGTAAACCGTGTAGAAGAAATCCAGAAATGCCCTGTCGCGTCCGGATTCGGGCTTTTCGGTGTTGATCCTGACCGTGCGCCGCCCATCCCTGACAGTGACGAAGCCCTTGTCGAACCCTATGGCGCCGGGACGGCGCGAAGGGTCGAACAGGCTCGTTCCCCACCAGCCCGGCTCCCTCGGCAGACCGAGAAGATGGAACAGCGTCGGCGCAATGTCGACCTGGCTGGCCAGCACGTCACGCGGAGCCTCCGGAAGGGGCTGCTTAGAAAGAAAAACCAGCGGGAGGCGACCCAGGTTGTCCCTGACATAACCGGGTATCTTGTTGGTAACGTTATTGATGGCGCAGGAATGATCGGCGGAAACCACGATCAGCGTGCCTTCGTCGAACAGGCCGCGCGCGTCCAGGTCCTCGACGAAACCGGCGACATCGAAATCCAGCCGATCGACGGACATGAGCCATTCGAATATCTCGCGGCCCAGCTTCTTCTGCATATCGGGCCGCGGCGGGTACTTCAGATACTTGTAATGCACCTGCCCGGTAGGGGGATGCGTGTCGGTACCCAGAAGGGCGACGAACAGTTTTTCATTCCGGTGTTTTTCGATGTAATCGGCGGCCTGCCGATAGAGTATGCGGTCTTCCAGGCCCCAGCCGTAAACGTATTTCCGCAGCGCCGGGTCATCGAAGAAATCCTCGCGACCGATGATTTTCGAAAATCCCATATTCCGGAAAACCCTGTTTTCATTCGCAAAATACTTTGACGCACTGCGGATGAACACCGATCGGAAACCGTTGCGTTCCAGGATTTTCGGGAACGAATTCGCATGGCCGGTCTGTTCCTGGACCATATAGTTCGGGTGGCCGCCGAACGTGACCGTCAGCCCCTGCAGCGTGGGAGACCCTGTCGTCAGAAGGTTCGAAAAGGTCGCCTGTCTGATATCGTCGCGGCAGAAGAATTTGTCGGCGTAAGCCGCCGGAATTTTTGCATTCCAGCACGGCAACGCCTCCAGCGAAAGAGATTCGGCGAAGACGTAGATGATCCGGGTGAACGGCTTCAGTCCGGTTGCCGGCGGGGCTGGCGCGAAAAACGGCAGGTGCCAGTCGTCGATTGTTTTACGGAACTTCGAAACATCGTGGACCAGTTCGAACCTGTCCGAAATCAGGTTGTAGTCGTCAACGAAATTTTCGGTGTCGGGAGACAACGCCTTCAACCTCTGGCCGACCGCCGGGAAGGCAACGTCCTTCAGAAGGCTCAACAGCTGATTTTTCGTCGCGTAATATATTTGCGCGTTACGGAATCCGGTGATGACCTTGTCATGCTTGGCGTCGTCCTTGCCCGCAAACAGTCCGGACGTATTCAGCAGCGTGACGAGCACCATCACGACAAGGCACGACAGCGACTGGTGCCACAGGTTGCGCGAATCCATCCTGCCGACCACGAACACGAACGGGATTACGGACCCGAAGATCGCCGCGAGAATCAGCAGCAACTTCCACCACGCGATATAGGAAGTCACCGCGTACGGCTCGATCATCGCGAAGTGGTGCCCCTCCAGCATCGTGTTGCCGAAGTGGTAGAGGATGATGTTGGCTATCGAAAGCAGCAGGTAGATCGTCAGAAAGGCCGAGGCGGGCCAGGCCACACGGAACGCAGCCTTCAGGACGAAGACAATGGCCATTATCAGCGCCAGGTCGAACACTATCTTGCAGGCGAAGGAAACAAGCACCAGCGGCTCGGACAGGGAAAATTCGTTGTTCGCCAGGACAATCCACAGGAACGCGACATTCAGAACGAGGATCATCGCGACGAGGACCAGCCTGGGCCAGTCGAATACGGGAAGCATCCTGACGGCGAAATTTCTGACGGCATTCATTTGGCGAACCCTTTTCCGGACCGTGCGCCGCCGATTGTAAGAGACTTGCCGGCCCAGGAACACTTTTTTGAAGGATAGACCGCGTCCGCACGCGGTGGCACAATAGTCCTTCCGCGTTTTCCGGACCTGGAGGGGAACCGACATGAAGAAACTGATGATGCTGATGGCGGCGGTCGCGCTGGTGCCGCTGGCGCTGACCTGCGCGGCGCCCCGGGCGGGAACCAGGGGTCTTTCTTTGGAGGGCAGCCCGTTGGACACGCTCCGCGACATGAGGGCGAAGTTCGCCGACGTGGAAATCACCGTGGACCCGGCAGACATCGCCCCGGCAGACATGAAGGTGCTGGGGCATCTCGTCAAGGCGGCGGCGGTCATGGACCGCATATTCTGGAAGCAGGCTTCCGCCGACGGGCGCGCCGTCCGGGATGAACTGGCCGCAAGCAAGTCCGTGCAGGCGGGCCTCACGGTCGATATGATGGACATCAACTACGGGCCCTGGGATCGGCTCGACGACTTCAAGCCGTTTTACGGCGACAGGGCCAGATTACCGGGCGCGACCTTCTACCCGCCCGACATGACGGCCGATGAGTTCAGCCGGTGGCTTGCGGAACACCCGGCCGACACGGCCGACTTCCAGTCGTGGCTGACCGTGATCAGGCGCGGCGCCGACGGACTGGTCGCGGTGCCTTATTCGTCGGCCCACGCGGAAGATCTGCGCGAGGCGGCCGGGCATCTCCGGGCGGCGGCGGCGGCAACCGACGACCCGGCTTTGAAGAAATACCTGGCCGGACGGGCCGACGCCTTTGAAACGAACGACTACATGGCCAGCGACATGGACTGGATGGACCTGGGACAGACCGAGGGCGCCGCTGCATCGGCCATCGAGGTCGTGGTCGGGCCATACGAGGTGTACGAGGATTCCCTGCTCGGCCTGAAATCGGCCTTCGAGGCCTTCGTGACCGTTGTCGACCAGGACGAAAGCCGGAAGCTGTCCATGGTGGCGGGAATGCTGGACGAACTCGAGGCGAACCTGCCCCTGCCGGATCACCTGAAAAACTTCAGCCGCGGCAAGGCTTCCCCGATCAAGGTGGTCAACGTCGTGTACACCGCCGGCGACACCCGGGCAGGCGTCCAGACCGCCGCATTCAACCTGCCGAACGACGAACGGGTGCGCAACGTCAAGGGTTCGAAAAAGGTGATGCTGCGTAACGTGACCCGCGCGAAATTCGACAAGGCGCTGATCCCGATTTCCAACACGCTGATCGACCCGGCCCTTCTGCCGTTCATCGACTTCGACGCATATTTCAACTTCATACTGATGCACGAAGTGTCGCACGGACTTGGACCGGGAATCATCTCGCTTCCCGACGGGTCCAAGACGACCGTCAACCTGGCCCTTAAGGACACCTACTCGACCATCGAGGAATGCAAGGCCGACATCCTCAGCGTGTACAACACGATTTACATGTCGGACAAGGGAATCTTCGACGCCGCGTTCATGGACAGGACGGCCGCTTCGTACCTGGCCGGCATATTCAGGTCGGTCAGATTCGGAATCGGGGAGGCGCACGGCAGCGCAAACATCATGCAGTTCAACTACCTGCGTGAAAAGGGCGCCATCACCTACGACGCTGCCACCGGGCGCTTCGGCCTGGATCGGTCGAAATTCGCGGAGGCGGTGACGGCGCTGTCCAGGGACGTCCTGATCGTCGAGGCAAACGGCGACTGGCAGGCGGCCCGCGACATGGTCGAAAAGTACGTTTTCATGCCGCCTGAGGTCGAAACCGCGCTGGGACGCCTCACCGGCGTACCTGTCGACATCCACCCGATCTACACGCTTGGCGACAGGCTGCTGGCCGAGTGATGCCCCATCCGGAAAAGCCGGCGGCCACAGGCGCCGAAGCCATCGTCAGGATAACCGGGCCGGCCCACCTCGGGCAGGGCGTGGGGCGGGTCGACGGCCGGGTTTTCATGGTGCCTCTGACCGCCGTCGGTGACCTGGCACGGGTGCGGGTGGCCGCCGACCACCGTACCTGGGTCCAGGCCAATCCGGTTGAAATCCTGGAGCCGGGACCGGGACGTGTCACGCCGATCTGCCCCGTCTACGGCCGGTGCGGTGGCTGCCATCTCCAGCACCTCGATGACGAAACACGCGCGGCGTGGAAACGTTCAGTGTTCCACGACGTCCTGAAACGCATCGGGCGTGTCGACGCGCCATCGACCGTTTACACGCCGGCATCCCTGGCCGGATGGCGGTGCCGCGTCGCCATGCACTACGACGGGACATCGCGTGACGCCGGTTTCTACGAAAGGGCCAGCCACACACTTGTACCGCCGGGCCTCTGCCCCATCGCCATGGAGCCGGTCACGCGCCTGCTCGAACCGGCAAGGCTGGCGATGGCCGGCTCGGGCTTTCCAGGGACGGCCGAATGCGAAATTGTCGCCGGCGCTGACGGCAGGTGCGTGGCCGTCGTCACATCGGACCGCGGGGACGTGTCGCGCCTTCACCGTGCAGTCTCCACCATCGACGGGATTTCCGGCGTCATGTCGAGGGGCCGCGCCGGACGATGGCAGACGGCCGGCGACCGTTCAATCGACTGGCCGACCGCCGGTCTCCCCGGGCAGGTCACGCGCATGCAGGTCGATCCGCGCGGTTTCACGCAGGCCCACATGGCGATGAACCCGTACTTGGTGGACCTCGTCATTTCGATGGCGGCGCCGTCCGTTGACGGTGCGAAGGTCGTCGAACTTTACGCCGGCGCCGGCAACATCACGGTTCCGCTTGCCATGCGCGGCGCGCGTGTATTCGCGACCGACATCAACGCGCCAGCCATCGCCGCGGGTGCGCGGGAATGCCTGAAACGCGGACTTCACGTCGATTCGGCCGCGGGCCCGGCGACACTCGTGCTGTCGGCCCTGCCTGAACCTTGTCGCGTCCCGGACATCGTCATCGCCGATCCGCCGAGGTCAGGCATGGGCCCGGACGCGGCGGCGATCGCGGCAATGCGGGCGCCGCGTGTGGTCATATGTTCCTGCGAGCCTTCGACCCTCGGGCGGGATATTGCAGTGTTTTGCGCCGCGGGATACATCGTTGAAAAGGCGGCCGTGGTGGACATGTTCCCGTCCACATATCACATGGAGGCCGTGATCTCTTTGACTTTTGGGCTTTGATGTGGAAAATCCCAGCTCCGGCCCGAAGGGCCGCAACATCTTCCCTGGATTGATGAATTGAAAGCCGAAATCGTAAAGGACTTCAGTTTCGAGGCCGCCCACCGGCTGCCCTGCGTCGGCCCCGACCACAAATGTTCAAGGCTCCACGGACACTTCTTCCGCGTCGAGGTCGCCATTTCCGGCGAAGTCGATCCCGAACTGGGATGGGTAATGGATTTCGGTGACCTCGCCAGGGAGGCCGGCCGCATCATTTCGTCGCTCGACCACCGCGTGCTGAACGACATTCCCGGTCTGGAAAACCCGACTTCGGAAAACCTTTCGCGGTACCTTTACGATCTGATATCCGTGGTGATCCCCGGCGTCACCGAAATCACGATTCATGAAAGCCCCTGGTCCCGCTGCACCTACCGGCCGGCCGCGCGCCCGGTCGATCGGGCCGGGGACTTCCGCATCACGACCACCGAAATGGTGTTTTCGGCCGCACACTACCTGCTGTTCCCGCCGCGTTCGCGTGAACCGGTGCACGGTCACGACTACCGGGTTACCGTTACCGGGGTTGCTGCGGCGCCGGCCGCTGGTGCGCGCGAAACGCTGAACCGCCTGGCCTGCGAGGCCATAGCACCGATGGAACACAAACTGCTGCTCGCTGCCAGACCTGCCGCCGGCCGCATGGAGGCGACCGACCAGACCATCCGGATCGAGATGGACGACGGCGCCATTGTCCTCCCGGCACGCGACTGCTTCGTAATCGATTCGACCGCGAACTCCACGACAGAACTGATCGCGGCCCACATCGCGGACCGCATCGCCGGCGATGGGCGGTGTGCGCTGGCCGGATTCAACGCCGTTGAAGTTGAACTCCTGGAGGGACTTGACTGCCGCGCGAGGGTTGTCGTCCCGGTCCGGGACGTGTGACCCCGTCGGGGGCGCCGCCTGCACGCGGCGATCGTTCAGGAAACGAAATGAGTGACCTTCAGCAAACGGACTCAATCGACGTTACAGCGCTGCTTCCAGACGAAATCGCCGCGCTGCCCGTATTGAAAAGGGAACCCCCGTATCGCGGCGCCCAGGTTTTTTCATGGATTCATGAGGCCCGGGTGCGAGACTTCGCGGCGATGACAAACCTGTCGCTGGCGCTCAGGAACGAACTTGCCGAATCCCTTACGATTTTCCGGCGTGAACCGGTTGACGTCCAATTGTCCGGGGACGGCTCAAAGAAACTGATATTCCAGACCCCGGAGGGCGATCACTACTCGGCGGTCCTGATGCCTTCCGAGGATCGCAACACGCTGTGCATTTCGAGCCAGGTCGGCTGCAGGATGAACTGCGGTTTCTGTCTGACGGCCCGGATCGGCTTCAAACGCAATCTTTCGGCCGCCGAGATTGTGGGGCAGGTCCATGCCGCGGCGGCGATGCTGGAACCGCCTTCACGGGTGTCGAACGTGGTTTTCATGGGAATGGGCGAACCGCTCGACAACTACGACCAGGTGCTGCGCGCCGTCCGGGTGATCACGCACAGGAAGGGCCTGAAGGTGGCTCCCAGGCGCACGACCATATCGACTGTGGGATTGATCGATCGCGTGGCCGACTTCGTGGCGGAAAACACCGGCGCCAGCATCGCGCTGTCGCTATGCGCCACGACCGACGAGGCCCGGAACCGCATAGTGCCTCAGGGACGCAGGTTCGGCCTTGACGACGTCATCGACGGACTCGCCGGCATCAGGCTGGCGCACGGGCATGTATTCACCATCGAATACATGCTGATAAGCGGCGTCGGCGACAGCATCGCCGATGCGCGCCGACTGTCGGCCATGGCATCCCGCTTCCCCTCGAAAATCAACCTGATCCCCTTCAACCCGTGGCCCGGGTGCGCCTTCCAGCGATCCTCCCCCGGAACAATCGAGGCCTTCCGGGCCTTCCTTGAACAGAAAAACCACACCGTCACGGTGAGGATGAGCCGCGGGCAGGACATCGGCGCCGCTTGCGGCCAGCTCGACGGGTGCAAAACAGTGACCGACAAACTATAATCCGCAGCGATGAAAAACTACGCCCACAGGTTCGCCGCAGTCCTGTTCCAATCGTTTGCGGGCGTGTTCCTGATCGGGCTTCTTGACGGCATCGTTACTGGGGCCGGCGGACAGGCGCCGTTTATACCCACCTACCTTTCGGTTTTCGCGCTCACCACCTCAGCGCTGCTGCCGGCAGCACTCCTGCTGGCGGCGGCGATTGCCGTTTTCGCCAGGGGCGCGGCTGACCAGACCGGCATCCTTCGCGCCATCTGCGCGGCAATCCGGCCCGGCGACCGTGCGACGCGTGTCCGGCGTGGCTCCGCAATGCTGCTCGGCGCCGCGCTGATGGCGGTTTTCGTGGCCGCATCGGCGATCATCGGGAAATACTTCGTCGAATCGATGCACACCGTCATCTACGCCACGATCGCGACGTCCCTGTGTTCCCTGGCAATCGGCCTGATGCTCCTGGGGCTGATGAACCGTTTCAGGGTCTGGCTTGCCCGCGTCGACTGCGGTGCCCTGCCCGCTTTCCCCGCATTCCTGCTGTCGCCCGCCGGGTTCGCGGTCATCTGCGTGCTTGCGGCGATCCCGTTCGTCATCCATCTGTGGGATCGCGTGTCGGTGATTATCGATTCCCTGCCGCTCCGCCTGCCGGCGCTGATACTTGCCGGGATTGCGTTCGCGCTCCTGACGGGCATGCGGCGCCCGTTCGCGGAGGTCGCGCGGTCCGCCCGGCTGCTCGTTTTCGGCGGTATTCCGCTGATGGCAGCGGGTACCCTGATCGCATGTGCCGGCGGCACATGGATCACCAACTCGGTCAGGGCCGAATTCACCTCGCGCGGCATCCTGTCCCCGACGGCGTTCAAGCTTGCCAGGGCGGCGCTCGACTTCGACGGCGACGGGCTTATCGGGTTCATGAACGACGGCGACTGCGCGCCGTTCAACGCAATGCGATCCGCCGGCGCCACGGAAATACCCAACAACCGAATCGACGAGGATTGTGACGGGGAAGACCTGGTGTTCGATCCGGCGACCGACGTCTTCTACGGAAAATGGGATTTCGACGTGCCGCC
>CAYYCO010000019.1:0-22200 GCA_964470365.1 uncultured Anaeromyxobacteraceae bacterium
TGCGTCGACATCGACGAATGCGCCGAGGGAATCGACAACTGCACCGAGCCCGCGATCTGCAACAACTACGATGGATGGTTCGACTGCGAATGCCCGGGCGGCTTATACTGGAGCGGCTGGATATGTGAAGATATTGACGAGTGCGGCTGGGGCTGGGTCGACTGCGGCGAACTGACCTGCTACAACACTTACGGCGGCTACTACTGCGAATAGTCCCCGGCCTGCCTGTTTCTTTCCTTTTGCCGACCTGTCAGTTATTCAATCAGGAATTCCGGTGAAAGCACGCGCCATGTTTCATGAAAAGGGCACCGCCCCCGACCCCGCGGACAAGGGATGACGTTTGCCCGTGCTGCGATTCTGTCTATCTGGGTGCGGCGTTTGAGGGCTGCAGGACGACGTGCACGCGTCCGACGCCCGGTGAAAGCATTTCGGATTTTGTGATCCACCCTGCCTTTTCGATGCGCAGGCTGATGGTCGCTGTCGGCGACGCGAACTTCACGCGGCCGACGTACGGTGTCGTGCCCCAGTACTTGCCGTCGGCGTAAACGCTTGCGCCCTCGGGTTCGGACGTGACCCTGATTTCCGCCTCGACCGGCGTCTGCGGCGTCGACTTCATCTGGAACATGGCGCGTTCGGGTTTCTGCTCGGCCTCGGCCCGGCTGCGGTACCGCGGGCAGATCCTGAAGGTTCCGGGCGTGTCTTCCCAGCCGGTCATCTTCGCGATGGCCTCGTATTCGAAACACCCGGCCCCGTCCCTGGTGATATTCAGCATGGCGGGCGCCTTGCCCCAGTACTTGCCGTCCCTGCCGTACACAAGTGCGCCCGAAGGTTCGCTGTCCAGTGAAATGGTGGCGTAGTATTTCGGCTGAAGCGCCAGGTGCAGCGTCTTCGCGTGCTTGATCGCCTTGTCTTCCGAGCCCCAGCGCGGGCACACGTCAATCATTTCGAAGGTTTCGGAAAATTCGTCCTTCATCGCCTTGATTTTTGCCCGCACGCACTTTCCGTCGCTGCTCGGGCCGTACAGCATGGTCGCGGGCGACTTCGAGAAATACTTGTCGTAATCGTACACGTCCGCGCCGGCGGGATTTGTCGTGACGATGACGGCGCCCCAGCGTGGCCCGCAGGACACGCCGAACACGGCGACGGCGCAGAGAACCGGAATCAGTTTCTTCATGACGTCCTCAATCGATCTTCCGATTTGTTATCCATCCAATCCGGCAACGTGTCAACGGTCCGCCCGGCGCGCCCTGCGGCCTGCAGGCGGGCATGGATGCAACGGCCCTTCCGATTCCACGACAAATCCTTGTCCGCGGAAACGGGGTTGAAAATGGGTTATATGTGGATACAATGTAATCACGTCTGGAGGCGTGATATGCGGGGCAACATCATCAAGGTCGGGAATTCGTCGGGGATCAGGATCCCGAAGGCGCTGCTGGAGGAAACCGGCTTGAAGGGCGAGGTGGTGCTGACGGTGGTCGGCAACACGCTGGTCATCAGCCCGGCAAGGGCGGCCAGGGAGGGCTGGGAACAGGCGTTCGCGGCGATGGCCGCGGCCGGCGACGATGTCCTGCCGGATGCGATCGACCATTCATTCGACGAAGGTGAATGGGAATGGAAGTGAAACGCTTCGACGTGTTCCTGGTTAACCTCGACCCGACCGTCGGTTCGGAGATACGCAAGGCCAGGCCGTGCGTGGTCGTTTCGCCCGATGAAATGAACCGTCATGTCCGCACCGTCATCGTCGCCCCGATGACCACGAAGGGCCGCCCCTATCCATGCCGCGTCGGTATCACGTTCGGGGGCGTCGATGGACAGGTCGCGATCGACCAGATGCGGGCCATCGACAAATCCAGGCTGGCCCGGCGCCTTGGCAACCTGTCCCAGGGCGAATCGTCGGCGTTGTTGTCAACCATCCAGGAATTCTTCGCGTGAGAAGTGTTGTTCCCAGAATGCCCGTTCCGGGAAGTGGCGATTACCATTCAGCATGACGGCGAGTGCTCGACGGTGTCATGGCCATTCCAGCTTTATCTGGTCAGGCTCGTCGGTGAGTCCAATTTGACCAGTGGACGTTTTCAAGGGCAGCGTGATCGGTGAATGTAATAGGCATGTGCCATGGCGGACTGGCCGAAACAATGGCGGCAGGGGGCGGCGCAGAGGGCGCCCTTCCCCAGGGCTCACGCCCTGGGCTGGAATATGGTGGGCCTCCCTCCGGTCGGGCCCTCCGTCCGAGCGCAGCGAGGCCGACCATTTGTCAGCCCGGGGTGTCAACCCCGGGAAAGCGACATGGGGCGGGCTCCCATGCGCGACGCGTGCCCCGGGGATGGGCACCCCGAGCCGACCACTCAAAGATCGAATAAAGAAATATTCTGCGGCCGCCTGATCCCAGGGCTGACGCCCTGGGCTTGAAAATGGCGGGCCTCCCTCCGGTCGGACCGGGCGGAAGACGGCTACATGCGGTGTTCCTTGATGAACCGTTCGATGTCGGGCAGGCCGCCCTGGTAGATCAGGTATGAATCCGGGGGTTCGCGGGGGGTCAGTTCGCCGGCGATCGGGGTCAGCATCAGCTTTTTGACTTCCTCGCGGTCGTGGCTGTGGCCGAGCGCCCAGTTCAGCTTCATGAACGCGACTTCGGGCAGCATGTTGCCGGTCGGGATGATGCCCATTTCCATCAGGTCGCGGCCGGTATCGTACACGTACATCTGCACGTAGCCCCAAAGGGTCTGGACCGTCATGTAGATGTGGACGCCCGCGGCGATGGCGCGCTTGATGGCGGGATACACCGGCTTGTTGATGTGGCCCAGCCCGGTTCCGGCAATGACGATGCCCTTGTAGCCGTTGTCGACCAGGGCGTCGACCATGTCGGGCTTCATGCCGGGGTAGTAATAAAGAATCGTCGCGCTGTTGTCGTACACGGCGTCCAGGATGACGTTGTTGTCCGAACGGCGCTTCTTGTAGTCGCCGCGCAGGGGCGTGACCTTTTCACGGCTGACCGTCGCGACCGGGATGTCGCCGATGGTGCGGAACGTCGAACGGTACGACGAATGCATCTTGCGGACGCGGGTACCGCGGTGCAGCAGGCCGAATTCGTCGGACGTCGGGCCGAACATGCAGACCATCGTTTCGGCGATGTCGGAATACGCGGCCGTCCTGGTCGCGTGGATCAGGTTCAGGGCCGCGTCGGACGACGGGCGGTCGGACGAACGCTGGCTGCCGACCATGACGATCGGGACCGGCGAATTCTGGACCATGAACGACAGGATCGCGGCGGTGTGGTGCATGGTGTCGGTGCCGTGACCGATGACTATGCCCTTGACGCCCTTGCGGATTTCGTTCGCGACGGCCGTGGCCAGCCCGATGTACTGTTCCGGGCCCATGTTTTCGGAAAACACGCCGTACAGCTTTTCGGTGCGCAGGTTGCAGACGTCGGCCAGTTCCGGGACCGACCCGTACAGTTCGCCGGGCGAAAACGCCGGGATGACGGCGCCGGTGCGGTAGTCCAGGCGGGACGCGATGGTGCCGCCGGTGCCGAACAGCGTGACGTTCGGCTTGGCCGGGTCGAACGGGAATTCCTTTTCCGGAATCTTGTAATGGGCTTCCTTGCGGCCGCAGGACTTAAGTTCGACGATGCCGTCGACCGCGATGCCGACGTTGTAGCCGGTGTCCAGCTTCAGGACGATGTGGTTTTCATCGGCCGTTTCGCTGCGGGGCAGGATCAGCCCGCGGAATTCGCCCAGTTTCGATTTGACTTCCACGTCTTCCCAGACGCCGACGTTCAGGCGTTCCAGGAGGGCGCGTCCTGCGCCGCGGTAACCCTTGAAATTGTCAGAAGGCGTGCTCATTTCGCCACCCCCACGTTGTTCGGGGCCTTGACGGTCCAGTAAATGGTCTGTCCAAGGGCGGACGCCAGCGCGGCGGCCGCGTCCTTCTGTTTCAGGTCGCCCTTTCCGGCGAACACGCCGGCAAGGAAATCGGCGTCCACGCCGGTCGTGTCGGCGCCGCGGCGTTTCAGCCACGGAAGCTGGTCAAGCAGCAGGTAAGCCAGCGTCGATTTTTTCAGGTCGACGCGTGGCGCCACGGCGTCGAACAGCGGGAACGTGTCGGTGGTCAGCAGGCGGCCAATCTGTTCGCCGGACAGCCCCATTCCCGTCCATTCGTCTTCCTTTTCCCACAGCGGCTTCGGGCACAGGGCGCGTTCGCGGGCGAAGTCCGCGTCGGTAAGGACGATAGGCGGCAGGTCGGTGTCCGGGTACATGCGGTTCGGCCCGGGCAGCACGCGTTCGAAGCCGGTGCCGCCGCTGCGCAGGGCGCGCCTGGTTTCGCGGGGAACGCCGACCAGCGCTTCCTGCATACGCAGCCGGACTTCCTTCATGGCGGTTTCGACGTCGGCGCGCGGACCGGCCACCATCACGATCGCGTCGGTCGAGTCGGCGCCCGCAAGCTGTCGGACGCGATCGAAAAGGTCGGAGTATTCGAATGCTTCCGGATTGTCCGAGCTGAGGCAGTTCGGCATACGGTCGATGCATGCGACGACCTTGATCCGGTCCGCGACCTCGGCGCCGAACGTGCGGCCGGGCCCGGTCGGATAGGCCAGGATTCCCGCGCAGCGCTTCAGCACGATGGCCGACGCGGAAACCCCCGCGCCCCACCGGGTCGAGAACGCCGGATGCGGGTGGTTTTTCACGAGGTCGGTGATGTCGACGACCGTTTCGAAGCTGTCGCCGCCAACGCCGGACGCCAGCAGGCGGTCGCGGATTTCCAGCAGCGCCTTCTGTCGCAGGCCCTCGTAGTGGACCAGGCCGGGAATCTGGCGGATTGACGGCACGCCCTTGATTTCGACGCGCTCGCCGCCGCGGATCGACACGTTGACGTCCTGGCGGGCGCGGCCGTAACCGAAGCGGCACACCTGCGAAAGGTGGCAGGTCCGGCGGATGGCGTTCGCCACGCGGGCGGCGTCGGCCGGAGTGTGCATGTCGGCTTCCGTTACGATTTCGATGAGCGGGATCGACAGACGGTCGGTCAGGTATATCCTGCGGTGCCCGACGTCGGACACTTCCCGGCAGGCGTCCTCTTCCAGGCCGAGCTGGCGGATGCCGATGCGGCGGCCGTCGACCATCATGTAACCGTTGACGCCCAGGATCGTCGTGCGCTGGAACCCGGTCGGGATCGATCCGTCCAGGTACTGCTTGCGCGCGATGTGGATTTCGTTGACCAGCGACAGGTTCAGGATGAGCGCCATCCGGATTGCCTTGTCCAGCGCCTCGCGGTTCAGCGCGAACGGCGGGGCGTCGTCGATTTCATATGTGCAGACCGTGTCGCGGTGCAGGCGGTAAAGGACTTCCTTCTTCGTCTTGAATTCCATCAGCGCGGTGGGGTCGTATTCGCCCAGCTCCGACAGGGTCGGGCGCATGTGGCGAAGGATTTCCGCGTGGTACACGCTGCTGTACGGTTCAACCGGGCATCTGCAGAACAGCTTGTGCTGCGTGTGAAGCTGGCGGTGCATCTCGATGCCGCACTTCAGGCCGAGCTTTTCGTAAAACTCGGGCTCTGCGAACTGGATTCCGGGCTTCTTCATGAACGTTCTCCACTTCCTGTTCGGAAAAATGGTTCGTGGCCGCGCGGATGGTATCAGGGATTCGTCCGCTTTTCGAGACTGATTTCCGCTTCGGAGCGGCGCAGGTACACCGGTTCGACGGTGGCGACGTCCGCGAATTCGCCGGCGGCAAGCCGGGCCGTGCCCATGACGCCGAGCACCCCGGCGCGAATGTGATCCTCCCAGGCGGCCGCCCGAACCAGGCGCGCCCCGAGCGCGGCCGTGAACAGGTCGGCGTATGCGGTGATGCCCTCCCCGGCGCAGATGACCGTTGTGTCCGGCCCGGCCAATTCAGACGCGCGCAGCGCCAAATCGGCGGGCGCCACCGCGGCAGGCGGGATCAGCACGGTTCCGTCGGCCTCGAACATGGCCGCGTATACCTCGTGACGTTTTGCGTCCAGGGCGACCAGCACGGGCGACACGCGCCGCAGCAGGGGTTCGGCCAGCACGTGCAGCGAGCCGATCGAAATCAGCGGCTTCTTCACGGACCAGGCCAGCCCCTTCATGGTGGACATGGCGATCCTGACGCCGGTGAACGATCCGGGCCCGCCCGCCGTCACGAAAGCGTCTACATCGGTCGCCGCGATTCCGCGCAGTGCCAGCATGGCATCGATGTCCTTCAGGATTCGCAGGCTGTGGCTGGTTGCCGAGTTCACGATTGTCTCTGCCGTGACCTGTCCGCCCTCGACAAGGGCGACCGCCCCGACGTTCGTGGAAGTGTCGCAAGCGAGAACGACCGGCCGCAGCCGTTCAGGCGCGCCGCGACGTCTGCGTTTCGCGGAAATTTCCATCCTGATGTCGGTGACGTCGCCCATCGTCGAATCCCCCGCCTAGCCAAGCAGCCTGAAGATGTCGTTTTTCATGACCAGCAGCATCAGCAGGGCCAGGAACACCATCCCGACCCACGACCATATGCCGCGTTCGCGCATTGTCGGCGGGCGACGCCTGATCTTTTCCCACCCGAACAGCACCAGATGGCCCCCGTCCAGCAGCGGGATCGGCAGAAGGTTCATCACGCCGAGGCTGACCGATATGAACATCAGCATCGACAGGAACGGGACCAGCCCCTGCTTGCCCGCCTTGCCGGCCAGGTCGAATATCATGATGGGCCCGCCCATTTCCTTGAACGAGACCCTTCCCGTCACGACGGCGCCCAGGCTTGCGACGGTCGATACGAACATGTTGGCCGTGCCCTCCCAGGTAGTTTTCAGGGCGTACGACACGACATGTCTGTTGGGGATTTCCGGCGGTTCGTAATAATCGACCCTGAACTGGATGCCGGGGTCGATGTACTGCGGTTTCGACGAGCCTGGTTCCCAGTCGGGATTTTTCATGCTGACGGTGACGTTCACCGGGCCTTCCGCCCGCTGGATCGTCAGCACATGGTCGATTTCAGGGTTCTGCATCATGGCCAGCTGCAGGAGCTGCGGCTGGATGTATGTCCGCCCGTTCAGCGCCGTTACGCGGTCGCCCCTGCGCAATCCCGCCTTTTCGGCCGTCGAGCCGACAGTGACGCCCCCGATGTCCATCCCGGCGTCCGAAAGGCCGTACGCCGCGGGGTCTGCGGGAACCGTCAGTTTTATGCTGTGCTGCACCGCGGGAATCCCTTCCTGCCATCTTTCGAGGTCCACCCTGGCCACCTGGAACTTGACTTCCGTGCCAACATGCCAGGAAAGGTATTTCAGCAGTTCATCCCAGGTCCAGATGCCCCATCCGTCGACATCCACGATGGTGTCGAAATGCCTGAACCCTGCCTGTTCAGCCGGGCTGCCGGGAATGACGCCCAGCACTGCCCGGGGACGCTGGCCGATGACTTCGATCTGCCCGATTTTCCTGGAAAAACCGATCCGTTTGAAATACGGATCGTCGATCGTGTTTGGCGTGACCGGCAGCTTCAGTATTTCGGGCTTTTCGCCTGTCGCCCCGGCTCGTTCGACCGTGAACACCATCTTCCGGCCTGGATTGTCCGACACCGCGTCAAGCATTTCATACCAGTACGACACCGGCCTTCCGTCGATCGCGACCAGTTTGTCGCCCGCCCGCAGCCCGGCCTCCCAGGCCGGTCCGTCCACCGACACCGAACCCAGCACCGCCGGGGGCAGGGTCGTGCGCGACAGCGTGATCGGCAGGAATATCAGCAGGGGCAGCACCAGGTTGAACACGGGGCCGGCCAGCACGATCAGCGTGCGCCGCCAGATGTCCGTGGTCAGGAAGCCCCGCTGCCTGTCTTCCGGGGCCAGCGGTTTTTCGGGGTCGTCGCCCAGAAATTTGCAGTAACCGCCCAGCGGCACCGCAGATACCAGGAATTCCGTGCCGTTGCGCGTGAAGCCGAACAGCCTGGGCCCGAAGCCCAGCGAAAATTTCACGACCGTCACGCCCACGGCCCGGGCCAGCAGGAAGTGGCCGAGTTCGTGGATGAAGATGACGACCCCGATGAGAATCAGGAAGTAGATGGAACTGACAAGGATATGGACAAGAGTTGCCATGTGAAATCCGTTCGCCGCGCGCGCCTATTCCAGGCCGCAGCCGGGCGTGTTGTCGGTGGCCGATGTGACGCAGGGGATCTGCGGGCTGGATTGGCCGCGGACGCATTTTACGTAGAACGTGCCATTGTTCGTGTTCGGGGCGATTGTGCCGACCTTGCCGTCGTAGAACTGAACATAGACCAGGCGGTCGGTCTGGGTCGTGCCCTTCGGCACATAAGTCTGGGAGTAGTAAAGGTTGCACCACGGTTCGAAGGAACCGTCCATGTAGCACCACGTTTCAAATTCGTCTTCCGGGTCGTCGTCCGGGAATTCGACCGGCCCGCCGTTGTTGCCGCATTTACAGTTTTCAGCGTAGTAGGGATCGACCCCGAGGCAGGATTCCTTGTTGCAGGCGTGCGTCAGTTCGCACGCGCCGTCCAGCGCCGTTTTGTCGCAGCCGACGATCAGGGTGCGCAGTTCGTCGATGGTCGGCGCGCGCCAGTCGTCATAGAGATTTCCGCCGTTGTAGCCCAGTTTCAGACCGTTGCAGTAACGTTTCACGTCATTGACCGTCGTTCCGGATTCGCCATAGGACTTTTCCCAGACGAGGCCGGTGTTCGTGTCCCTGACCGTACCGTCGCACAGGTCCATGAACCCGTACTGGCTGGTCGTGATAGCGCATTCGCCGGTGTCCGGCAGGTGCGGCACGTCGCCGGCGGTGTCCGTCCCCGCGGTGTCGGTCGCGACGGTGCCGTCATACACCACGTCGATCCCGGAAATCGTGTCCGGATCCGATTCGCCGGACCCGCAGCCCGCGAGAAGGCCGAGAACAATGAACGCAGCAGCTTTTTTCATGATTTCCCCGAAGTGAAGCAGCCATCGTGCGTCGACGGCCCCCGTATTCTACCGGAAGGCTGTTCCCAGGCAACAGTCATCTGGCCCATGCGCCAATCCTGTCAAGGCGTTCCAGCAGCCTGCCGCCGCCCGACCAGACGACGAAAAGCGGCACTCCGACGATGTCCTGCACCGGGATCGGCCCGGAATGCCTGGAATCGATCGCCTCAGCCGACGTCCGGTTGTCCGACAGCACGAATACCGATCCGTCCGGGACGTCGACCCCGGAACTGACCGTGTAAACGCCAGGCCGCAGGAAGGCCGGCGATTCCCATTTCGAACCCTGGTGGCGTTCAAGGAAGTACTGTAGGCCGGCGGCCTCAAGCGATTCGCGGGCGTTCAGGCGCACCCGGGAAAATTCGATCTGTTCGCGCCGTGATACGGTCGACGGCTGATCGTCGATTTTCACGAGGCCTTCCGAAACCTCGACGTGGTCGCCCCCGACTGCCACGACCCTGCCCAGAGCGGGGCCTCCCGGGGCTTTCCAGACGACGAGCCTGCCAGCGTCTATGCCGGACCTGGATTTCAGCACCAGTATGGTTTCGTCCTGCAGGACGGTCGGGAACATGCCGAGGTCTGTCACGCGGACCGTTTCGATGCTGCCCGCAAGGCGGGCGGCAAACACCGCGGGCGTCACGACATAGACGGCGATGACGAGGGCGATCGACAGTCCGCGGTTCACATAAATCGCATCGTCCGGCGGGACCGCGTGGTTCGCGGCCGACGATTCGGCGCGTCGGGTGTTGATCCAGATCTGGGCGACGACCCACGCCACGGCAAGAATGATGCCGGCCTGGGGCAGTTCGATGCCGGCGGTCAGCACCCACAGCACCAGGCCGACCACCAGTGTCATCCACGTGATCATGCCCCAGCGGCCGGCGGGCGGTGTCCCGGTGATGGCGGTGCCGGCCCAGGGGAACAGCAGGTCCAGGCATACCGCCACCGCGCGCGTCAATCTGGAATGTTCAGGCCCGTCCATTCGGCACCCCGTGGGAGCATCTCCCGGCAAGGGGACATTTTAGACAGATTGGCCGGGATTGGCAGTATTCCTTCGCGCATCGGACGATCTGTGCGTGAAAATCGCCGTAAACGGCCGCATCCGGTTCCAGCCGTGATTCAAAGAATAGCCTGATTTCATCGTAATCCGCTGCCGGATCAAGCATGCCGATCCTGCCGAAAATGCGACGGGTGTACGCATCGATCACGAAGATCGGGACGCCCAGCGCGTAAAGCATTATTGAATCGGCGGTTTCACGGCCCACGCCCCGGACCGAAAGCAGCGACCGCCTGAGCCGGTCGCGATCCCGGCAGTCCAGCCCCGTCACATCCGGACAGCCTGCCTCGATAAGGAATCCGGCCAGCGCCTTGAGCCTGGTGGTCTTGACGTTGAAATACCCCGACGGCCGGATCATTTCGCCAAGGGCTTTTGAATCCGCGTCCCTGATCGCGGCGGCCGAAAGCATGTCCGCGGCCTTCAGCCTGGCGATTGCCTTTTCCACGCCCTTCCAGCTGGTGTTCTGCGTGAGCACGGCGCCGACGGCGATTTCGAAAGGGGTGTCGCCCGGCCACCAGTCCTGCCATCCGCCGTCCGACAGCAGTATGCGGTAAATTTCAGCAGGATCCGTGTGGCGGTCGTCCACGTTCATCTGCAAAGCGCGCCCGTGGCGGCGACAAGCGCCGACAGGAACGCCTCCGATTCGGGTGGGGACGCCGAAACCATGATGGTGGACCTGCCGTCGCGAACCGCGGTCCACGCGCGTTCCCTGCCTGCCCAGATGAATCGATCGATCGCCGTCCGTCCCTGGGCGGCAGGAATGGTCAGGACTGTATCCCCGGACGCCTGGAAAACGACGCCGGACGCGCCGTCCGGTCCGAAGGATACGATGAGCCTTTCGGACGGGGCGATCTTCCATCCGGACACCCTTTCCGCGCACGCGTGGTCCAGTTCCAGCAGGGCCTGCCTGTGTCCCGCCGGTTTCGCGTCCGCCGCCCCGGACGTATCGTCCCACAGCAGCGCGGCCGCTATCACCCCGCCCGCAAAGATGACCACCGCCGAAGCGGCAGCGGCGACCGCCCTGCCGCGCGGGTTGCCGCCGCCGGCGTGCCAGCCGGCCCATGCCATCAGGATTCCGAGTCCATAAAGCAGACAGAGCGGTATCGCCATCAGCGTCTGCGACACCGGTTCCGGCGGCGTGAAGATCGCGGCCACGATGAAGGCCGCCACCACGAAATGGCGCCAGTATTTCAGGAACACCTTCGGACCGGCCAGGTGCAGTATCCCGGCGAACATCATCACAAGCGGAAGCTCGAATATGAACCCGAACACGATCATGAAGAACATCGACACGCCGAAGGTGTTCTGTACCGTTGGCGCCAGGCGCAGGTCGCCCGAACCGACGCCGAATCCGGCCAGGAATTCGACCACCATGGGAACGAAGATGCTGTAGCTGAAGATCACGCCCAGCGCGAAAAACATGGCGACCAGGGCGGTGCCGAACGCGAATGTCCGTCTTTCGCGACGGTGAAGGGCCGGCGCGGCGAACGCCGCGGCCTGCCAGATTATCCACGGCGCCGAAATCACGAAAGCGGCCGCCATCGATGCCTTCAGGTAGACGGAGATGCCCTCCATCACGTCGAGGGCCTGCGGGGCACCGACCCCGTACGGGGCAAGTCCACGGATGACGGGTTTGAGCAGGAAACGGTATATCTGTTCGTGGAAGAACCACGTCACGGCCATCGCGGCGATAAAACCGGCGAATGCCTTGATTAGCCTGGACCGGAGTTCGGCAAGGTGCTCGATCAGGGTCATGTCCCGGTCGGCCATTGCCGTTTACCTCCCGACGGAATTTTTATCCGGTTCGGCCCCGTCGTCGTCGGCGCGGGACGGGGGCTCAACCCTGCCGTCGCCGTCGGTCGGCGGCCTGGGTTCAGGTTCGTCGCGCGCGGCCCTTTCGACCTCGTCCCGGACCGTTCCGAGTGCGTCCCTGATTTCGCGGTAGGCCTTTCCCATCCGGCGTGCGGCGGCGGGGAAGCGTGCCGGTCCCAGCACGACCAGGGCCACGATCAGGACAAGCACGATTTCGGTCCAGCCGATACCCAAAGCCGTCTCCCCGGAAAAGCCCGCGAGGTTCGTAATGTTTGCCGGGCTGAAGCTAGCAGAGCGGCACTGCAGTGTCAAAGAGTGAGGTGTTACGTTTTTAACCCGAATTCTGGAACGCGTCCGGCGTAGAAGACGATTCCCTGTCGGCTGGGTCATGAGGTTGCTCACGATGAAGGGATGTCTTGTCACATGGCGTCACGGCTCCGGAACAGGCAGTTGCTTCGTTGCGCCGGTGCATGGAGCAGCAGGGCCGGGCGGCGTCGAAATCCGGATGGCCGGCGAAGGTGTGCGTGTGGACGGGACTTTCATTGCACCGGGGCGGGCGGCGCGCGTCGGCGGCGTCGTACTGTCCTGCCTGCAAGCAGAACTGATTACCCGTGATTTTTTTGAAGCGAGGCTCGGAAGGATGGTCGGCGCCGCGGTGTCGAGCATCGAGGTGATGCATCAGGTCGCGGCCGCCGGACTGACCAGGGAACCGGTACTGGTCCTGGGTGAATCGGGAACGGGAAAGGAACTGGTCGCGGAATGCCTTGGATGTTTCGCTGGTGGCATGCATGCCGTGAATCTTGGGGCGGTGCCGGCGGAACTCGCCGAGGCGGAGCTTTTCGGCTGGACCAGGGGCGCGTTCACGGGTGCGATCGACTCGCGGGAGGGCGCGCTGGAGGCGGCGCGCGACGGCGTGCTCTTCCTGGACGAACTGGGCGAGGCGCCATCGTGGGTGCAGGCGAAGCTGCTGCGCGCCATCGATTCCGGCCGCTTCCGCCGTCTTGGCGCCACAAGGGATTCGACACTCGGCGCCCGTGTCGTGGCCGCGACAAACGTGGATCCCGCGGAGGGTGTCGCCGACGGCCGGCTGCGCCTCGACCTGCTGGAACGCCTGGGCTGCCACGTCGTTCGCCTGTCCCCGCTCCGGTCGCGACCCGCCGACATACCGGGGCTGGTGCGACGTTTTGCGCAGAGGCATGCCGGACAGGACGGCTGGGGCGGCGCCATCGCCCCGGCGTCGGCCGACGTGATTGACCTGATGCGTCGCTGGCCCTGGCCGGGAAACGTGCGGGAACTGTCAAACGTGGTCAGCCGGGTGCTGCTGGTGTCCGCTTCCGGTCTGACCGACGTGGGCCTGGTGCGCGATACCATGGAGGCCGGGATGTTCATGGCCCCAGCCGCCCCGGTGCCCGGACCGTGTCCGGAAACGACAAGGCACCGGGAAATATGCGATTCCGGGATACCAAGATCGACATACTACTATCGGCTGAAGAGGGGAAAAATCCCGAACGACACCGGGCCTCGGAGGGCGCCTAGTTCCGCCGCATTGAAAATCTGACCGGTACGGTGATTTCAATCGGACGCCCTCCCGGCGGCGGAGGAAGCTGCCCCAGGCGATCCGCCGATTCCAGCGCGGCCTGGTCCAGTTGAGGGAATCCGGAAGACTCAAGGAGCCGGCGGTCCGTCACGGCCCCGGCCGGATCGATCCTGATCACCATCCGGGCAACGCCTTCGAGACCCAGTCGCCTGGCCGTCCCGGGGTAGGCGCCACGCCGTTCAAGCATCCGCCTGACGTCCATCGCGTACTGCCTTTCGGCCAGGCCTTCCTGCGGAATAGTGGTGGCCGGAACCATGGTCGCGCCGCGTCCGTCGCCACCAACACCCGCCCCGGCCGTTTCCGTTCGGCCCGCCGCCGGGCCCGCACGGTCGCCCCCGCCGCGGCGGGCTGCGGCGGGGCCCGGGGCGCCGGTTGCCGGCATGATTCCGGACGAATCGTCTGCCGCTGTCGCCGGAACCTGGCCGGCTGTCAAAATGCCGGCCGCCGGCAAAACCGCGTCGGCGACCGGCTGGCCGATCGTCGCGACGTGCGGGGCCCGGCGCGGCGGATTCGATCCGGCCGCGACGGGCATTGCCGGTTGTGCCGCCAAGGCCGCGGGGCCGGCGTGCCGCTGGAAAACGCTTATGGGGACGGGGCGACCGGGGTGCCCGCCCGGATCCGAGGAGGCGACGAAGACCACCAGGATCGCGCCGAGCGCGGCGTGCAGCACGACGCTGGCGGCGAGTCCCAGGCCGGATCTGCGGCGGTCACGCGCACGGCGTGCCAGGTGGACCGGTCGCAATTCAACGGACATGCGGCACCCGCTGGGCTACTTGCAGTTTTTCTTCAGCTTTTTCAGGCGTTCCGCCGCGGTCTTCGCCGCGTCGGACTTTTTGTCGCCGTCGATAACGAACTGGTAGATCTCGATGGCCTTTCTGCAGTTGTCCTGCCGTTCCAGGGCCTCGCCGATCTTCAGAAGCGCATCGTTCACCGGCGCGCCTTTAACCGACTTGAAGTTGTTGTAGACGCGCTGATATTCCCGCGCCGCGGTGGCGAAGCTGCCCGCCTTCATCGCGATGTCGCCGAGAAGCATCATCGCGCGCGCCCCGGCCAGGCTTTCCGGGTACCTGGATATCGCGATCTGCGCCAGTTCGGACGCGCGGGCGTCGTCCCCTGCCGCAAAAGCCTGGTATGCGGCCTCCACGAGGCCGTCCGGGTTGTCCACAAGGCCTTCCGGAAGGTCCAGTGTCGCGATGCCCAGCCGTTCGTTCAGCGCACGCCTGATAGCCTTGATTTCAGCCGATTCCTTCGAAAGGGCGAACTGCAGTTCCTCGTCTGTTCCCTGCAGCCGGGCGAGATCCTTTTTCAGGCTTTCGACGTCGTCGCCAAGATTGGCGCCGCTGCGCCGCAGGGTCGCCTCGGCCTCGGTCATGTCGTCGTGAAGTTTCTGGAGCCTGTCCTGGTCCTCACGCTGGCGTTCCTGCATGGTCCTGACGTCGGTTTCGACCGCCGCGACCCTCGCCTCCAGGTCCTCGAAGTGCCACACCGACACGCACCCGGCCGACATGGCGCAGAACATGGCGAACAGCGATGTCGTCAGGATTCGTGGTGCCGAACCGGTCATAACGAAAGACCCGGGAAGAGAGCCTGGGTGAACACGGTTACTTCTGGATGATTTCGACGCGGCGGTTTTTCGACCAGCAGTATTCCGACTGATCCATGCAGGTCGGCTTTTCTTCGCCGAAGGAGATCGTCTTGAGATCCTTGTCCTTCATGCCCAGGCCCTTCATGAATTTCTTGGTCGCGTTGGCGCGCCTGTTGCCCAGGGCGAGGTTGTATTCGTCGGAGCCGCGGTCGTCGCAGTGGCCTTCCACGGAAACGGCGGTGATTCCGCGTTCCTTCATGCAGGACGCGTTGGTGTTCAGGGTGTCGCGTGCATCGTCGCGGATCGCGTATTCATCGAAATCGAAGTAAATCGGTTCGATCTTGCAGATATCCTGGACGCACTTGCCGTTTTCGCATTTCCTGCCGGCGCCGCAGTCGGCGTTGCCGGAGCATTCGACGTCGGGGACGCAGCGGTTGCCGACGCACTTCATGCCGGCGCCGCAGGTTCCTTCCATGCATTCCACGCACTTGCCGGTAACCGCGCCCGGGGCCTTCAGGCAGGCGTTGCTGTCGCAGTCGCTGTCGAGCGAGCAGCAGGCGCCGATTCCGCCGGTCGTGCCCAGGCAGACGTGGCTGGACAGGTTGCAGACGCCGCACGGTCCGAGCTGCGCGCAGTGCGAATCGTCAAGGCATTTGACGCAGGTTTTGTTGAAACAGTATTCGCCATGGTCCTTGCACTGTTTGTCGCTGTTGCAGTTCGGGTACTTCGGGCCGCAGGCGGTCAGCGAAACCAGCGCGACGATGGAAATGGCAAGGGCGAAAAGCTTGGCAAGCCTCATGGAGTCCTCCTGGAAAATGGCCGTTACTGGCCGGACATACTCAAACAACACGGCGCAGATTATTCCGCAAACCGGGTTTGTGTCAAGAGAATAGCTGGTTTCATACGTGAGGCGCCGCCAGGTGACGGACCTCGGTGACGCACCGTGCCAACCCGCCCGGTTTCAACGACTGACGTCTTCTTGGCTGGCGCCCGACAACCGCAATACAATCCAGGCTGGAAAATGGTGGACACCATGAACAGGCTGTTTCCCTGTGCCGCGCTGGTCCCGATTTTCGTGCTGTCTTCCGGGTGCGCCGGGAACATGCGGGAAATCAGGGCCAGGTTCGACGAACTGGAAATGAAGTACCAGTCCGCGACGCGGTCGAATTCCGCCCTGCGCAGCCGTCTCGACGACGTCGAAAACAAGGTGCTGCTCCTGCAGGACGAACTGGAAACGCAACGCCTCGTTGGAATGCGGGGCGGCACGGCGGCCCGGCCGGTCGCGCCCGACCTGCCCGTCGTCAAGCTGGCCCCGTCGGCGGATGTCGGGGAATCCGGCGATATCGGCGTATTCGACTACGTGTCGGGTGCGGACAGCACCGAGCCGCAGCACGGCCGGGATTCGGGCGACGATTACGGCCCTGGAACGGATTACTCCGATCAGGGCGAAATGCCGGTCACCGACGGCGGTTCGCTCGATCTCGGCGACACTTATTCGTCGATTGACGACATGGGACGCGTCGTCGAATCGGGCAGGCCGTCGAAGTCCGCGAAGAAGTCCGGGGGCGCCGAAAACGTAAAGGCGGCTGCCCCCGCGAAACCGCAGAAACCGAAGCCGGTCGACAGGAAGCTGGCGGCCGCCAGGGCACTGGACGAATACAAGGCCGCGTACGACCTCTACGGGGATGGAAGGATCGACGATGCGAGGGCCGCCTTCGGCGAATTCGTCGACAAATACCCGACCCACGCATACGCCGACAATGCCAGGTACTGGGTGGGTGAATGCTGGTACGACGCCCGCGACTACGAAAAGGCCCGGGCGGAATTCATGAAGGTCGTGTCGGACTACCCTGACGGCAACAAGGTGCCGGACGCCATGGTCAAGGTCGGGCTATGCGACCAGAACCTGGGACGCATCGAGGACGCCAGGCGCATGTACGACGCGGTCATCCTGACCTACCCGGACAGCGACGCCGCCGGGGTGGCGATGAAATTCATCGGTCGGCTGCAGTGATATCCGTGCGCCGGTCGGGGTGCTGTTGCGAAATGGGGATTCGAGGGAGGACTTCAATGATGACAGGTCTTCGAAATCGCTTGTTGCTGGCCGGCGTCCTGCTGGTCGGCGGGCTTTCCTGGCTGGCGACCGGTGCGCACGCACAGGAGATCCAGGTCAGCGGCGGCGTCAACGACGTAAACGTCTATGTCGCGGAAGGTGGCGACTCGCTGTGGGACATCGCGGACCGGTTCTTCTCGGATCCGTGGTACTGGCCGACCCTCTGGTCGTTCAATCCCCACATCACCAATCCGAACTGGATCTTCCCGGGCGACAGGGTCTACCTGGTGCCGCCGAAGCCCACCGAGGAGAAGGCCGGAGGATATGAACTTTCGGAATCCAGGTTCGCCCCCGGGGTCCGCGACGAACTTGCGCTCGGCCGCCGCGTCGGATTCGTAACCGACGAGGAATTGAAGGCGGCCGGCGTCGTCAACAACTCCCGCGAAGACAAAATCATGCTCGGCGAGCGCGACGACATCTACATCAAGTTCGACACCGCCCGGCGGATCAACAAGGGCGACCTCGTCCTGATCTACCGCCAGGGCGAAAAGATGAAGCATCCCGTCACACACAAGAAGATGGGCTGGGAAATCCGGTACCTCGGCATGGCCAAGGTGGTCGATACCGAAAAGGACATGAACAAGGCCGTCATCATGAAGTCGTTCGAGGAGATATACCGCGGCGACAAGGTGGCCACGTTCGCGCCTATCCAGAGAATGGTTCCGCCGGTCGAGAACTCGAAGGAGGTCACGGGCTCCATCATCGCGTCGTTCGACGGCGTCAATTTCCTGGGCGAATACCACTATGTGATGATTGACAGGGGCACCAGGGATGACGTGATGGCCGGGAACCGCTTCCTGGTCGTCACCAGCGGCGACGGCATCGACAAGTTCAACAAGAAGGTCAAGAAGCGGGACAAGGGCGATTTCCCGGAAGAAACGTACGGCGAACTCCTGGTAATCGAGGCGCGTGAAAAAACGTCCCTGTGCATCGTCACCTACGCAAACCGCGAATTTGAAATCGGTTCGCCCGTCCGCATGCCCGAAGGTTACTGAAACGGACCCCGTTTCCATCCTTCCGCCATCCGGGTACTTTCCGAATCACCACAGGTTGACGTGCGCGCACAGGCTGATTACTTTCGGGGACGCCCCGACGGGGCCGTCACCAGGAGGAACGGGATGGCAAGGAAAGTCGTAATCATCGGATCCGGCCCGGCGGGATTGACCGCGGCCATTTATGCTTCGCGGGCTGCCCTGTCTCCCCTGGTCCTTGAGGGACCGAGCCCGGGCGGACAGTTGCTGACGACCACGCTGGTCGAAAACTTCCCCGGCTTCGAGGAGGGCGTCCAGGGGCCCGAATTGATGGAAATCATGCGCAGGCAGGCCGTCAGGTTCGGCGCCGAATGCAGGTTTTCGTCCGTCACCGCGGTCGATTTCACGGTCAGGCCTTTCCGGATCGAGGTCGACGGCAGTGAAACCGTCGAGGCGGATTCGGTGATCATCGCGACCGGCGCGACCGCGCGCTACCTCGGGCTGCCATCCGAAATCGCGATGCGCGGCCATGGCGTCAGCGCCTGCGCCACCTGCGACGGATTCTTCTTCAGGGGGAAGGAAGTCGCGGTCATCGGCGGGGGGGACACCGCACTCGAAGAGGCGTGTTACCTGACGAGGTTCGCCACGAAAGTCTACCTCGTCCACAGGCGCCATGAACTGCGTGCGTCCAAGGCCATGCAGAAAAGGGTCATGGCGAACCCGAAGATCGAGATCGTCTGGGACAGCGTTGTTCTTGATGTCCTGTCGGACGACGGCAGGGAAGTCACCGGTATCGCCCTTCGGAACGTCGTCGACGAAACGACGCGCGTCCTGCCGGTGCAGGGCATGTTCCTGGGCATCGGCCACGCGCCGGCCACCGATATCTTCAGGGGATCGCTCGAACTGGACGACCAGGGGTACATCAAGCTGATCCACCACACGTGCACGTCGGTCTGCGGCGTTTTCGCCTGCGGGGACGTTGCCGATTCGCGATACCGCCAGGCGACGACCGCGGCCGGTTCGGGCGCCGCGGCCGCCATCGACTGCGAAAGGTGGCTGGCGGACCATGGCGAATGACCGACCCGGGGCCGGAATGCGCCGCGGGCGACCACGAAAAACCGCCCGCGACGACTGGGACTGGTTCATGGATCGCGTCCGTGACGCAGTCGCCGGTTCCCGCGAATTGTCCGTCACCGCCCAGGGGCGCGTAACCGGTGATCCTTACAGGGTTCTGGTCGCAACGCTGATCAGCCTTCGTACCCGGGACGAGGTTACCGAGGCGTCCGCCGCCCGTCTGTTCAGCCTGGCATCGACGCCGGCGGCGATGGTCGAACTGGGCGCACCGGCCGTTTCCCGGGCGATATTCCCCGCCAACTACCACCCCACGAAGGCGGCCCGGATCGTCGAAGTGTCGCGCCTGATCCTGGAAAGGCACGGCGGGCAGGTCCCTTCGACGCTGGACGAACTGCTGGCCCTGCCCGGGGTCGGCCGCAAGACGGCGAACCTTGTCCTGTCGGAGGGATGGGACATCGACGCGATATGCGTGGACACCCACGTCCACCGCATACCGAACCGTTTCGGCCTGGTCGCGACACGCGATCCCGGCGAAACCGAGGCCGTCCTGCGCCGGCGCCTGCCGCTGAAATACTGGAAGGAAATCAACCGCATCCTCGTGCCGTTCGGACAGGCGGTGTGCACTCCCGTATCTCCGCGGTGCTCCACGTGCCCGCTCGCCGGGCGTTGCGGCAGGTTCTTTTCCGGCCCTTCGCGTTGACGCGGGAGCGGCGCACGCAAATGCCGACCGGACCTCTTCCCCTTTACTTTAACGATTCAAGGGCTAGAATCACCGACGCCTTCGGGCGCGATTTTTCACTTCGGGAGGTTTTTTCATGGCAGCTCGTCCGCGTAAGGTAGTCATTGTTGGTGCCGCAGGCCGCGATTTCCACAACTTCAACTGCATGTACCGCAACAATCCGGCGTACAAGGTGGTGGCCTTCACCGCCGCCCAGATCCCGGACATCGCGGGCAGGAAATATCCGGCCGTCCTTGCCGGCAAGCTGTACCCGAAGGGAATTCCGATAGTCGAGGAAGCCGAACTCGAAAACCTGATCCGGAAACACAAGGTGGACGACGTCGTATTCTCGTACTCCGATACGTCGCACCAGACCGTCATGGAAATCGGCGAACGCGCGATCGCCGCCGGCGCCAACTACGTCCTGGCCGGCTCCCGCGTCACCGAACTGGTCTCGAAGAAACCCGTCATCGCCGTCTGCGCCATCCGCACCGGCTGCGGCAAGAGCCAGACGTCGCGCTACGTCACCGAAATACTGCACAAAATGGGCCTCAAGGTCGCGGTCATCCGTCACCCGATGCCCTACGGCGACCTGGCCGTCCAGGCTGTTCAGCGTTTCGCCAACTACGAAGACATGGCGAAACACAAGTGCACGATCGAAGAGCGTGAAGAATACGAGCCCCACATCGAGGCCGGTTCCATCCTTTATGCCGGCGTCGATTACCACGCGATCCTGAAGGCCGCGGAGGCCGAAGCCGACGTGATCCTGTGGGACGGCGGCAACAACGACATGCCGTTCTACAAGCCGGATCTCTTCATCACGGTCCTGGATCCGCTGCGCCCGGGCCACGAAGTCGGATACTACCCGGGAATGGCCAACCTCCTGATGGCAGACGTGCTGGTGATCAACAAGGTCGACTCGGCCACGCCGCAGGATCTTGAAATCGTCCGCGCCTCCGTTGCCAAGTGGAACCCGAAGGCGCCGGTAATCGAGGCCGAATCGGTGGTTTCGCTGGACGAAAAGGTTTCCCTGAAGGGCAAGAAGGTCCTGGTCGTCGAGGACGGTCCGACCCTCACCCACGGCGGCATGAAGATCGGCGCCGGCTGGGTCATCGCCAAGCGCGAAGGCGCCGAAATCGTGAAGCCCCTGGACTACGCGGTCGGCTCGATCAAGACGACCTATGAAAAGTACCCGCACTGCGCCGACATCCTTCCGGCGATGGGGTACTCGGATCAGCAGATCGCCGACCTGAACGCGACCGTGAACAAGATCCCGGCCGACCTGATCGTCGTCGGAACGCCGATCGACCTGCGCAAGCTCCTTAAGGACGAACGCAAGATGGTCCGCGTCCGCTACGACCTGAAGCCGGTTAAGGGCCCGAAGCTCGCCGACATCGTCAAGAAGCTGTTTGCCTGAACGCACGCGGGGTGATTCGATGACTTCCGTAGAAGCCATTTCCAGGCTGGAATCGAGGTTCGAGCGTCTGGTCAAGCCGATGGATCTGTTCATGCTGATTGAACATGTCCGCCGGCTGGATCCGATGGCGTTCGCAAGGCATTTCAAGGGCTACAGGCCCCAGATGCTCGGGCGCAAGCGCGTCCTCAAGGCGCTGGCCTTTGAAGTCTTCACCCGTAAGAACGAGGTCGTCGCCGACATCCTCACACTGCTGTGGAACCAGACGAAACGTGACGTTTACGACGCCATGCACGAACTGGTTTCCACGATTAACGAGGATGTGGAGGCGATCACCGAAATTCCGGACGAAAGGGCAAACGCGTTCATCGACGTGCTGCAGGAAGACTTCACTCTGGACGACATACTGATTTGCGTGCGCCTGAACGATGTGCGGTTCAACGAACCGGTAATCCTGGCCAGGCTGGAAGGGGCGGCGCCTGCTGCGGCGACTGCCGACGAACCGGTACCTGAAGCCGGTTCGGAAGTCCCTGAATCGGCCGGTTAGATGCGTGCGCCATGGTGTCGCGCGTACCGACCGATTTTTGCAAAAAGATTTGACATTGGGATCCGCGGTATTGAATAATCAACGAGCGGTTTCCCGGAGGAAAGACTATGGCCTCTAAAAGAGTGCCCACATTCAGGAAAAAGATTCAGGACTTCCTTTCCAGTGAAGAAGGAAAGATCACCCGCGGTCAGGCAGCGGCGATCGGTACGTTCATGCTGATGGCCGGCACCAGCGGGCAGGCCCTCGCCTCCGGCGAAGCCGATCAGGGCGCGGCAGCCTCCGATTTCGGTGCGACGCACTGTTCGCACGCCTCGCACGGCTCGCACGGGTCGCACGGCTCGCACGGGTCGCACGGCTCGCACGGCT
>CAYYCO010000019.1:22300-23378 GCA_964470365.1 uncultured Anaeromyxobacteraceae bacterium
TCGCACGGCTCGCACGGGTCGCACGGCTCGCACGGCTCCTGGTAATCGACGGAACGGGGTTCGTCGATTCGGGAACCGCAGCTCGGGGGGGGCTGGCCGGACGGTCGATCAAACGGGGCGCGGACGCGCTTCCAGTCAATGGTGTATCCACTTCATTCGTGTCCTGAAACCTGAAACGACAATTACCTGTTTCGTTCCTTATCGTTGAAATTCATTTTCGGGTACGGCACGGTTTTTCGGGTGCGGCGCAGGCGTCGCGTAACCCGATCGTACGCGCGCATGCGATGCGCGCCATGCCAGAGCACGCCCGCGGCACGCGAACCCTCGGGGATTTGGCCTGTCCTTTCGCGGTGTTGGCGCCGGCCTGGTGAATTCTATTTGTTCATTCTCGAATTGGCGGGTATGTTTTCTGCGTTTTTTCCACGCTCGAGGAACATCTCGTGGGCAAGCCTCTGATTATTGTCGAGTCGCCGGCCAAGGCGGCCACCATCAAGAAATACCTGGCGGGCAGGTACGAGGTCGAAGCGTCGGCCGGCCATATCAAGGACCTTCCGCAGAGTACGCTGGCCATTGACGTGGATCACGGCTTCGAACCGAAGCTGGAGGTCGTCCATGGCAAGAAGAAGATCGTCGAACGGATCCGCAAGGCGGCTTCCGAGGCCGACGAGGTCTTCATCGCAACCGACCCCGACCGTGAGGGGGAGGCCATCGGCTGGCACATCGCCGAAGAGATTGCCAAGGTCGCGCCGGTGACCCGCAGGGTTCTTTTCCACGAAATCACCAAGGACGCGGTTCGGCGTGCTCTGGAGAACCCGCGCGAGCTGAACGCGCAGATGTACGAGTCGCAGCTTGCGCGCAGGACCCTGGACAGGCTGGTCGGATATACCCTGTCGCCGATCCTCTGGAAGAAGGTTCAGGGCGGACTGTCGGCCGGGCGCGTCCAGTCGGTCGCGGTTCGGATGGTCGTGGAGCGGGAGCGCGAAATCGAGGCCTTCGATTCGGTGGAATTCTGGCTCGTGCACGCCGTCGTCAGCGCTGCCCAGGGCCGTTCCTTCCGCGCGCTGCTCAGGAAGGTCGG
>CAYYCO010000019.1:23478-37881 GCA_964470365.1 uncultured Anaeromyxobacteraceae bacterium
TGATTACCTACATGCGTACCGACTCCGTGAGGCTGTCGTCCGAATCGGTCGGGGAGGCCAGGTCAGTGATCGCGTCGGTTTTTGGGCCGGAATACGTGCCCGACCGTCCCCAGGCATACCGGAACAAACGGTCGGCGCAGGACGCGCACGAGGCAATCAGGCCAACCTCCGCGGCGAGGGCCCCTTCCCAGATGAAGGAACACCTCGATCGGGACGAACTGAAGCTGTACACGCTTGTCTACAACAGGTTCCTTGCCTGCCAGATGAAGCCCGCCATCTACGATCAGACGACGGTTGACATCGCCGCCGCGGATGCCGAATTCAGGGCGACCGGGTCCGTGGTGCGGTTCGACGGTTGGCTGGCCGTGTTCAATGCGGACAAGTCCGGCAAATTTGATGAAGAGGATGAAGGTGGCGGGGATGGCGACTGCGAGGTCGGCCAGAAACTTCCTGCCTCGCTGTCGGCCGGCGATTCGCTGAAGCTGGAAGAACTTGTGACCGAGCAGAAGTTTACTGAACCTCCGCCTCGTTTCACCGAGGCAACGCTGGTCCGTGAACTGGAGGAGAAGGGCATCGGGCGTCCGTCCACCTACGCATCGATCGTTTCGACCATCCAGGACAAGTCATACGTGTCAAGGGTCGACGGACGTCTACGGCCATCCGAACTGGGCAGGATTGTCAACGACCTGCTGACCGGGCACTTCGCCGAAATCGTCGATTACGACTTCACTGCCCGGCTCGAACAGGACCTGGATTCCATCGAGGAAGGACGGCTCGATCGCCTGTCTCTGCTGGGGCGTTTCTGGGAAGCCTTCCTTGCAACCGTGTCCAGGGCCAACGAGGTGATGAGGGCGGTCAAGGTCGACGCCATCCCTTCGGGCGCGATGTGTCCCGACTGCGGGCGCGAACTCCTGATACGGCTCGGCAAGAACGGGGCGTTCCTGGGGTGCGGGGGCTTCCCGGAATGCCGCGTGACCAGGGAATTCGATCGGGACGAAAAGGGGCATGTCGCGGTCAGGGCCGTCCAGGACGCGGGCGAATGTCCGGAATGCAAGGCGCCGCTCCAGATAAGATCGGGCAGGTTTGGAAAGTTCCTGGCGTGCAGCCGTTACCCCGACTGCAAGTTCACGAAGCCATTTTCAAGGGGCGAAAAATGCCCGGTCCACGGCTGCCAGGGGCAGCTTGTGGAAAGACTCTCGAAGAAGGGCCGCAAATTCTGGTCGTGCAACACGTACCCGTCGTGCAAATTCATTACCAGTTACGAACCTGTCGAGGAGAAATGTCCGAACTGCGGCGCTCCTTCGATGTTCCTGCGCGTTTTCCGCAACACCAGGACGGTCATGTGCCAGCGTGAGGGGTGCGGTTTTACCCGTCGCGAATCGGTAAGGAAGAACCAGGGGGCCGGGCAGCCGTGATGCGTGGCGATTCGGAACGCGGCGGCGACCGCGGCATGACTTCGCTTGGTGACGGCAGCAGGGTGCGGAAGGATTCCGCGCGCGTGGACGCTTACGGCGGCGTGGATGAACTTGACGCGGTAACCGGGCTGGCGCTGGCGGAAACGATGGAATCGGTACCGGCCGGACCGGACCGGGACCTGGTGGCGGATGCGCTTGCGGCGGTTCAGCACTCATGCTGGGTGCTTGGCGCCAGTCTCGCCGACCCGGCGACCGACAGGAAAACGGAATTGTCAGACGCGCTGTGCAGGGTCGAAGGGGTCGCGACCGCGATTTGCGGAAAAATTGCGCCGGCCCGTCAATTTGTTGCACCGGGCGCATCCGTGGTCGAGGCCCGGATCCATGTCGCCCGGACCGTTTGCAGGCGCGCGGAACGGAATGTGGTCGCGCTCGGCGCCGACGCCGCCGACAGCATCGAAATCAGGTTGCTGAACCGGATTTCGGGACTGCTGTTCGATGCCGCAAGGCTTGTGCTGGTCTGTCAGGGCCTTGAACCGCTGGTGCATGGCCGCGACACCCTAAAAAGCCGTTGACAGCCATAATCATGTTGAATAAAATGCATCCCGCTTTGGTTTTCGCGAAAGTGGCGGAATTGGCAGACGCGCTAGATTCAGGTTCTAGTAGTCGCAAGGCTGTGGGGGTTCAAGTCCCCCCTTTCGCACTTCAGTTCATCATCGTCCTGTTTATCGCGGTCGGCGTTTATGCCTGCTCCGACCCCGTGGTTCCGTTCATCGACGAACAGGCGTTCCATCTTGACAGTCTGGCCGGTATTCTTGCGGCGCACCCCGCGGACACCGAAGCGGTGTGCGCCGATCTTGACCGCTACCTCGCCGACAACCAGAAGCGCCTGATGGACGCCCGCCTGATGCGGAAGCGCCTGATGGACCCGATGACGGCGGAACAGAAGGCGGCGTTCGCCAGGAAGTCTGCCGAAAGACTCGAACCGATCCGCTCCAGAATCATGACCCGGATGAAGACGTTCTCCGATCCTGCGAAGATAATGCATCGCGCCCGCCAGCTGTTCCTGTAGCGAAACGCTTGATTTTAATTGTCGATGGTGGTAAACGTACGCGCCCTTCGGCATGGTGTCGGGGGCCATTTCGCACATTCCGGCTTCCTTCGTGGCGTCCCGCGCGGCCGCCGTTTCCGGAATGGAGGTTTAACGGAGGTTTCAATGCCCAAGGTATCCATCAGGTCTCTGCTCGAGGCAGGCGTTCACTTCGGACACAGGACGAACCGCTGGAATCCCAAGATGAAGAGCTACATCTTCGGGGCCAGGAACGGCGTACACATCATCGATCTGCAGCAGACCGCCAGGCTGCTCAATGACGCCCTGAATTTCCTGAGCCGCGTTGCCGCCGAAGGCGAGACCGTCATGTTCGTCGGCACCAAGCCGCAGGCGCAGTCGGTGATCGAGGAAGAATCGAAGCGCTGCCGCATGCCCTACGTGACCAACCGCTGGCTCGGCGGCACGATCACGAACTTCGTTACTCTGCGCAAGTCCCTGGATCGCATCGATGAAATCGACGCGCTCCTGGCGGAAGGCTCGGTTGAACGCCTGCAGAAGAAGGAAGTCGTCCGGCTTGAAAAGGAACAGGTCAGGATGCTGAAGAACCTGCGCGGCCTGCGCCAGCTCAAATCGACCCCCGGCGCCATGGTCGTGTTCGATCCGAACCGCGAAAAGATCGCGATTCGCGAAGCCAACCGTATCGGCATCCCGGTCGTTGCGCTTGTCGACACGAACTGCGACCCGGACTACGTGACTTACGTCATCCCCGGCAATGACGACGCCATAAGGTCGATCAAGCTGATCATGAAGAATTTTGCCGACGCCTGCATCGAGGGCAGCCAGCATCGCAAGACGAGCGGCGGTCAGGACTGGGGGTCGGCGCCCGCGCCGGCCGGCGATGAAGGCCCGGTCGTCGTCATCAGGGGCCACAAGGCCGAAGAATCGGAAGCCGTCGAGTCCGGCGAAGAATAATCCAGCAATTCCAACAAGGAGATCGCGCAAATGGCAGTTGACAGCAAGTTGGTGAAGGAACTCCGGGAAATGACCGGCGCTGGCATCCTTGATTGCAAGAATGCCCTTGAAGCATCGAACGGCGACATGAACGGCGCCGTGGAATACCTCAGGAAGCGCAATGCCGCGGTCGCGGCCAAGAAGATTAATCGTGACGCGAAGGACGGCAAGGTTGCCGCTTACATCCACGGCGAGGGCCGCATCGGCGTCCTGGTCGAAGTCAACAGCGAAACCGACTTCGTCGCCCGGTCCGACGATTTCCAGGCATTCGTGAAGGAAATCTGCCTGCAGGTCGCGTCGATGAACCCGAAGTGGGTCAAGCCGGAAGACATCCCCGCCGACGAAGTCGAAAAGCAGAAGGAAATCTTCCTGGCCCAGATGGCGGAAATCAAGAAGCCGGACGAAGTGAAGGCCAAGATCGTCGAGGGCAAGCTGGCGAAGTGGTTCACCGAAGTATGCCTGATGGAACAGCCCTACATCCGCGACGATTCCAAGAAGGTCAAGGACATCATGACCGAGGTCGTCGGCCGCTGCGGCGAAAACATGCGCGTGCGCAGGTTCGCCCGTTACGAACTTGGTGAAGGCCTCTAGGCCGTATCCCTCTTTCCCGGTTATAATCCCGCCAGTTCAGTCGGCATATCGGAGGTCGATTCGTGAAATCGGACGTTTCCGCAACCGTGCACGGTGAGCGGCCCAGGTTCGGCAGGGTGCTGCTGAAGTTGTCGGGCGAGGTGCTCCAGGGGCCGAACCGGATGGGGATCGATCCCGCCACGGTGTCCAGGATCGCGGTCGAGGTGGCCGGGATTCGCGGGCTTGGCGTGCAGGTCGGGATGGTGATTGGCGGCGGCAACTTCTTCCGCGGCATATCCGAACTCGGGCGTAATTTCGATCGGCCGACGGCCGACCAGGTGGGAATGCTGGCGACCGTGATGAACGCCCTGATTTTCAGGGACGCTCTCCAGAACGCCGGCGTGCCGGCGGTCGTGATGTCCGCGATCGAGATGCCGCGGGTTGCGGAAACCTTCGTCAAGGATGATGCGATCAGGTATCTCACGGAAGGGCGTGTGGTGATTTTCTGTGCCGGAACCGGTCATCCGTACTTTTCGACCGACACGGGCGCCGCGCTGCGGGCGCTTGAAACGCGTTGCGACGTCCTGATGAAGGCGACGAAGGTCGACGGCGTGTATTCGGCGGACCCGGCACGTCATGTTGACGCGGTCCGGTATGATAAATTATCTTTCCGGGAAGTCCTGGAAAAGGGACTGGGCGTGCTGGACCAGACGGCCGCCGCCCTGTGCCGTGAAAACGGCATGAAACTGCTTGTATTCTCGATCCTCGAACCGGGCAATCTCGCCAGGGCCGTGGTCGACGACAGTGTCGGGACGCTGGTGTCCTGAGGGGGAAATCATGACTCAGAAGGTCTTCGAGAACCTGGAAGATGCGTTTCAAAGGGCAATTTCCAGCTACGAAAGGGATCTCTCGCGTGTGAGGACCGGGCGTGCCAACCTGGCGCTGCTCGAGGGCCTCAAGGTCGAATACTACGGCGTGCCCACGCCGCTGTCGCAGGTGGCGGCGCTGTCCGTTCCGGATTCCCGCCTGATCGTGGTAAAACCCTGGGACAAGAAACTGATTTCGTACATCGAAAAGGCTGTAATCAACGCGGATCTCGGACTCTCTCCTTCCAACGACGGGGATGTGGTCAGGCTGCCGATTCCGCCGCTCACGACCGAACGTCGCAAGGAACTGGTGAAGCAGGTCAGGAAGATGTGCGAGGAAACGAAGATTGCCGCCAGGAACGCCCGCCGCGACGGACGCGCGGAGCTGGACAAGGTGGAAAACCTGCCGGAAGACGAAAAGAAGCGGTCCCAGGAAAGGGTCGACAAGGAAACCGAAAAGTACGTGAAGATGATCGACGACATCGCGGCGAAGAAAGAAAAGGAAATCATGGAATTCTGATTGTCCGGCCGCGTGTTTCCCGCCCCCTCCGGCCCGGCTCCGTCAAGGTGGACTCCGGGCGCATGTGCGCGATATAATCCAGCGGAAAACCGGGATAGCGAGGTTCGCCTTGTCCAGCATTATCAGGTGTTTCGGGGTGTCGTTGCTGTTCGTCGCGCTGGCCGGGTCGGCCGGCTGCAACGAGAAGCGGCGCGATCGGATGGTTGAATCGATTCCGTGGGACCAGGTCATCGATGGCCTGACCGCCCCGACCGATTCCCCGGAATACCTTGCGGCGGTGGTCTCGCTTTCAAGGACCTGGGCGGAACATGGCGAAGAGGGCTCGACGCTCTGGTTCGAACATGGCTTGCGGTACGCCGGACTCGGCGCTAACGGTGCTGTCGGTGGCCTTGCCGAAACGTTCGGGGTGCCACCGGAAATTCCCGACGACAAGGTCGTGGCGGCGGCCATATCGAGCCTTACGGGCGTTGCGAAGACCCGTTCCGACGAGGAGTTCAGGTTCCTGGTGCTTCTTTCGGACGCTTACGGATCCAGTGGTTCAAAGCCGCTGCAGCCGATCGTGGAAATCGCCGATCAGGGCGCCACCAGCCTTGCGGGCAATCTCAGGCTGTGCCTTGCTCCAGTTCTGGTCGCGGCCCTCATCGACGCGGCGGGGGCGGTCCCCGGTGATCGTGGACGTGTCCTCTTGGAAAAGATTCCCGGCTGGCCAAGTCCGCCGACGAGGGACATCACCCAGACACTTTTCCCGGCGAACCTGTCCCGGCTTTCAAGATGGATATCCGATGGACGCGCCGCCGGTGGCCTCGAGGCGAAGGCCTGGGAAAATATCGCGGCCCGCGTCGACAAGGGGCTCGGTGATCGCATGTACGATTTGCCGGTGGTCGTGTCCGACGATCCCCGTCCGGGAACGCCGGTATCGGGCATTGTCGGACGATTCACGCCGCTGGAGGTCGCCACCGTCGTGGCCGACGGCGTCAAATTCGGCGTCAGGCCGGTCGTGGCCTGGCAGGACACCTTCATGGAGCTTGTTTCGGGAAGGGCCACATGGACTTCCCCGCATGACGACGCGGAAGGCGAACCGGCCGACATCTCAATCGGAACCCTCGCGGCGCGGGCGGCCGCCATGCGTGATCTGGCGGCCAGACTGGAAAAGGGCGTGTATCCGACCCTGATCGGAACGGCGATGGGCGAACGCACCGGGAAGTCGGTTCTGGTGGTTGTTGCAGCTGATGCCACTGCCGACATGCTGGTCAGCGCGGTCAAGGTTCTTTCGGTCGCGGGTTATTCGGACTTCAGGCTGGTTCCTGCGGGTGCGCCGGGTTCGGTCAATCCTTTCATGGAAAACCGCGATACCGGTTCGCTTGCCAGGGCCAGGACGGCGAGGGTTTTCCTGACGCCGGCCGGGGCATCGATATTTCCGAACCCCGGCGGTGAGATCATCGTGGATTTCATGCCGGCCGGCGTCGAGCCGATTCCGTCGACGAAGAGGGTAAACGGCCTGTTCGTCGCCTGGAACGCTGCGCGCGGATTTTCAGCCAGCCTCGCGCAGGCATTTTCGACGCTCGGCCTTTCCGCCGCCGGACGGGTCGAACTGGCGGAAATCGTGGTCGCAGGCGCGGGCGTTCCCGGCACGATGGTCGTGGACGCGATATGCGAGCTGCAGGCCTCGCCAGGCGTGCAGTTCCCAACATTTGAACCATATTTCCCGGGCCTTGTCTGTCCACAGGGGCGTTCCTGCCCGGGCGTGGTACCGGTGCTTGGCACCGATTTCCCGGCACCCGCATCAGTCAGGTAGACGAACGCGGGGCGACCGGCTTGAACGAAGGTGGTTGCAGTGAATTTCACAAATTTTGATCTCGTAATCTTCGACATGGAAGACGCGCTCGTCGATCGCAGCGAGGCACTCGGCACGGCGGTCAGCCGGGCGGTCGACACCTACCTGACCATGGTTGTGGGTCTTCGTCCCGAAGGCGGTCCCGTGTATACGGTCGCCGAGGTGTCCGAATTCGTCTCCCGCCAGCAGTTCGAGGACCCGATCGACGTGTTTCACGCGTTGCTGTCATTCGCCATCCATGTGATGCCGATAAGCGTTCGTGAAGAGGACTACCGTGATCTTGACGGGCGTGACGTGCTCGAGGCGGTGAAGAATTCCGGGAAGATCACGACCAGCCTGGGCGAGCTGTCGAAGCTGTGCAACGTCCAGGAGTTCAGCCGCATCCTCAGGTCCAAGGGCGGCGGCCTCAAGGGCCTGAACCGCCAGCGGACGCTGAAGAACCAGTGGCTGGTACTCGCCGAGGGCCACATCATGATGGACAACCTCGTGAAGAGGATATTCGCCGAGGTTTATCTCGAAAGCGAACTCTTCATGAAGGAATACGGGGTCGAGCGTCGCTTCATCACGGACCGTGCCTGCATCCGCCGGGAAAAGGGCTATGTGGATCCCGAGGTGTTCGAATCGGTCCGGCGGCAGTGCCCGATTTCGGTGGTGACCTCCCGCGACCAGTCCGAGGCCCAGTTCGTTCTTAACAACATCGGAATCGGGCGTTTCATCGACGTGATCGTCAGCGCCGACGCGATGGGCATGGGGATGGCCGAACCGGAAGAGGTCATCTGGATTCGCAGCCTCGGCGTGGGCGGCGCAGAGGCCGCCGATTACGCGACGCGGGTCGCCGACGCGATCGAGCGGACACGCGCCCAGGAGGCGCTGGACAGCGTGATCAGGATCGCCTGGGTCGGCGACTGCAGCGTCGAGGGGCGCAACCTGGCGGCGCTCAAGGAGCGTTACGGCCTGACGATCATCGGAATTTCGTTCGGCGGCGACCCGAAAAACGTGACCGCGCTGAAGGACAAGGGCGCCGACATCGTGGTGTCCGATTCCGATTCGATGATGAAGGCGATTACGGAAAGATCGGCGCGTGCGAAGCGGCCGATGCGCAACGGATACGGCGATTAGTGTTCACATTACGCCGTAATCTTCCGGCTTCGGGCCGTCCCAGTCGGTTATCGACATCGATTCGGGTATGAACCGCAGGCTGGCTGTGCCGGTCGGGCCGTTTCTGTGTTTTGCGACAATCACTTCCAGCAGGCCCTTGATGTTCGCGTCGTCGCCAAGCGGGTTTTCGCCCTCGGGCGCCTTGTGTCCCTTGGCCTTTGCCGCCTTTTCCGCGCGTATTGCCTTGCTGTAGTATTCCGGTCTGTAAAGGAACATGACGACGTCGGCATCCTGTTCGATGGCGCCTGACTCGCGCAGGTCGGACAGCATCGGCCGCTTGTCGCCCTGCCTGATTTCCGGAGCGCGGCTGAGCTGTGACAGTGCGATGACCGGTATTTTCAGTTCCTTGGCCATGCCCTTGAGGCTGCGGCTGATTTCCGAAATCTGCTGTTCGCGGCTGACGCGTTTGTCCGACGGGTCCATCAGCTGCAGGTAGTCGATCATGATCATGTCGAGCTTTCCGGCCGATTTCAGTCGGCGTGCCTTCGCGCGCAGTTCCAGCATACCGATTCTGGCCGTGTCGTCGATGAACAGCGGGGACGCCATCATGTCGCTGGCGGCCTGGTTCAGGCGCCGGATTTCATCCGGAACCAGCCACTTTGCCTCGCGTATCCGCTGGGATTCAATCGCGGTCCTGATGCAGAGGATTCGATCGGCAAGCTGTTCCTCGCCCATTTCGAGCGACACGAACAACACTGCCTTTTTCTGCCGGATCGCGGCGTTCATGGCCAGGTTCAGCGCGAAGGACGTCTTGCCCATGGCCGGCCTTGCAGCGAGTATGATGAGGTCCGTGCCGCGGAAACCGGTGACCCATTTGTCGAGCGCCGGATAGCCGGAACTGATGCCGATGGCCGCCGTGGCGTTTTCCTTCCGGTATTCGATCTGGCGGATGGCCTCCGGCAGCAGTTCCCCGATGGGCTTCACCTGGCGGGTGATGCGTTTTTCGCCGGCATCAAGCAGTTTCTGTTCCGCCCTGCCCAGGAATTCTTCAGGGTCGTATGCGCTGTTGTATGCCTCTGCGGTGATTTCGGCGGCGGTGAATATCATCCGGCGCAGTGCGGCCGAATTCCTGATGATGCGGGCGTAGTGCTCGCAGCCGTCCAGCGGAATCGACATCGACACGAGTGATGCGAGGTAATCGGCACCGCCGGCGTTTTCGAGCTGGCGCTGTTCCTTCAACGCGTTCACCACCGTCATCGGGTCGATGACGACGGCGGCGTTGAACAGGGTGGACATCGCCTCGAACAGCTTCTGGTGGCGGCCGTCGTAGAATTCTTCCGCCGTCACCTGTCCCGCGATCAGCGGGAACACGTCCTTGTTGACGAGGCAGGCGCCGATCAGCGCGGCCTCCACCTCGGGACTGTGCGGCGGTGGTTTGTCTCCTGGAAGCAACGGTACCCCCGGCATGATCAATACCGGCGGATTATACATCGAAAGGTGCCGGCGGCATCCCCGGATTTGCGTCGTCGACGGTTGACGCCCGCCGCCTCATGGCCTAACTTCATGCGGCCCGCACCGGTGAACAAGTGATGGCCGAAAATTCGAACCTGGTCAGGGTCCTGCCGGACTTCCTGATTGATCAGATCGCGGCCGGCGAGGTGGTCGAAAACCCGGCGTCCGTCGTCAAGGAACTGGTCGAAAACGCAATCGACGCCGGCGCTGGCCGCATCGTCGTCGAAATCGAGGGTGGCGGCCTGACTGCCATAAGGGTTTCGGACGACGGGTGCGGCATGTCGGCCGCGGACGCGGTTACCGCGATGGGACGGCACGCCACCAGCAAAATCCGTGGTATCGAGGATCTTCAGGCCATCCGGACGATGGGGTTCCGCGGTGAGGCGCTGCCCTCGATTGCTTCGGTCAGCCGTTTCAGCATGCGAACCCGTCGTCCGGTCGACGATGCCGGCATACGGATCGATGCCCGGGGCGGCAGGGTGGAAACCGGTCCATGCGCATGTCCGGCCGGCACGTCGGTCGAGGTCGGCGAACTGTTTTTCAACGTGCCCGCGCGATTGAAGTTCCAGAAGGGCGAAAAGGCCCAGTCAATGGCTGTCGGCGAAACGTTCCGGAAGGCCGCGCTGGCGCATCCCGGAGTGCATTTCGTGCTGCGTTCCGGTGCACGGACGGTCGCTGATTACCCGCCTTGCCGCAGCCTTTTTGACCGTGTCGTCATGGTGATCGGCCAGGACTGCGCGGCGGACCTTTTCCGGTTTGAGGGCTCGCGGCCCGGGCTTGAGGTGAGCGGGGTGGTCGGGTCGCCGGCCGTCGCGCGCGGGGATTCTTCCAGGGCTATCCTGCTTGTTAACGGTCGTCCGGTCGTCGACGCGGCCCTCCGCCGGATCATGGTTTCCGCGTATGGTCCGCTGATCGCGGCAGGCCGTTTTCCGGTCGCGGTGGCCGATATCAGGATCGACCCGGCCGACGTGGACGTGAACGTGCATCCGGGAAAGCACGAAGTCAGGTTCCGCGACGGCAGGGAAGTCGCCTCGCTGCTGTACGAGGCGATGGTTCAGATCATCGATGCGACGCCGTGGATCAGGGCGGTGCCCGCGAGTGCCGGAGGGTTTCACGAAGGACCGGAATTCAGACAAGACGTCCCGCCCGCGCCGGTGGAGATGTTCGCGGGCCCCGTCGCGGTCAGGGAAGCGGCGCCCGGCGCATTCGGCGGACACGATGCTTCCGGCGTGCTGCGTTTCCTCGGGCAGGCCGGCAACACGGTGCTGGTCTGCGAGGGCGAAGACTCGATAGTCTTCATAGATCAGCACGCCGCCCACGAAAGGATCAATTTCAATAACCTCTGGGATGCGCTCGAGTCCGGCAATGTTGCGTCCGAACGCCTGCTGTTTCCCGAGGTCGTGACCCTTGACGCCATCGACATGGAACGTTTCGAACCGGTCCGCGAGGCTCTTGAAAGGACCGGGTTCGATCTGGAACGTTATTCGGGCGACGCCGTGGCGATCCTGGCTGTTCCCGCGTTGTTGCACGGCCGGTCCGCTGACGCCGTGGTCCGCGAGGCGGTCCACGGGGTTTCGGAACTGGCCCAGGGCAGCGGCGATGCCATCCTGCGCAAGACGGTGGCGACGATCGCCTGCCACGCCTCGGTGAGGGCAGGCGACAGGCTTTCCGACGTTGAGGCGCGCGCGCTGATCTCCGCGATGGGCGGGGTGGCGCTGTCATCTTACTGCCCGCACGGGCGGCAGGCGGTCGTAGTTCACAGGATGCCCGACGTGCTGAAATCGTTCGACAGGTGATTCATTTGGATTCTAAACCACGTGTAATCTGCGTGATGGGGCCGACGGCGTCGGGCAAATCGGATATGGCCGTGTCGCTCGCGCTGCGTTTTGGCGGCGAAATCGTCAATGCCGATTCGATGCAGGTTTACAGGCACCTTCCCATCGGTACCGCGGCGCCCACGGCCGACATGTACGCGGCCGTCCCGCACCACCTTTTCGAATACCGCGAGCCTGACGACGAATGCGATGCCGGAGCCTGGGCCCGCGAGGCCGCGGCGGTGATCAGGGACATCGCCGCCCGGGGGCTCGTGCCTGTCGTGGTCGGCGGGACGTTCTTCTGGATGCGCACCCTGTTTGAAGGGTTGTCGGTGATCCCGCCCGCGTCCGCCGAAGCGAGGCATTCGGTCGAGGCGGACCTGGCCGCCATGGGCAGCCCGGGCCTGCACGAAATGCTGCGCGCGGTTGATGCAGCCACTGCCGCGCGGCTGGAACCGGGCGATTCCCAGCGCATATCCCGCGCCCTGGAGGTGTACCGGACGACAGGCGTCGCGATTTCGGAGTTCCATCGCAATGCCCCGGTGCCGGCAATCGAGTCAGACGTCCTGAAGATCCGCCTGGAACTGGATCGCGCCCTGCTGTACGACCGTATCAACCGCCGCCTGCGGGCGATGATCGACGACGGCCTGGTGGACGAGGTGGCGCGCGTGCTGGCGATGGGATACCCGCGGACGTGCCGCCCCCTGAAATCCTCCAGCTTCGTACCCGTCATCGAATACCTGGACGGCCTCGTCGATCTGGAAGGAATGGCCGTCGCGATTGCGCAGGGCCACCGGAATTACGCCAAGCGCCAGCTTACCTGGCTGCGGCGCGAAAACGGCGTCGCGATACAGGCCGGGAACACGGCGGCCGCGTCCGGTTCGGTGTCGGATTTCCTGGGGATTTGACGGGCCGAATCAGAATTCGATCGTGGCGCGCATCTGGCGTTTTTTCTGGAACTGTTTTTCCTGGCGTTCCTGTTCTTCCTTGCAGGCGATGCACATCGTTGCTTCAGGGCGGGCCATCAGGCGTTTGTATCCGATCGGGTTTCCGCAGCTTTCGCACAGGTCGTATTCGCCCTCTTCGAGGCGCTGGAGCGCCTTGTCGATCTTGCGCATCAGGTATTTTTCCCGGTCGCGCATCCTGTATTCGAACGACTGGTCGTATTCGCTGGACGCCTGATCGACCTCGTCCGGTTCGCGGATTTCCTGTTCTTCGGTGACCGCCATCGTTTCGCGCGCCTGGACGATCAGCGCCTTCCGTTTTGCGAGAAGCTCGTTCTTCAGTTCGGCGACCTGCTTCTTGGTCAGTCTCTTGAGTTCCCCGTCAGCGGCTGGTGCTGCCATGATGACCCTCCCGATTCAGAAAAAATTCTGCACAGTGAATCGATTATTGACCGCGTGAAAATCACAGTCAAGCCACGCGGTCAATTCAGTCGGGGAGACAGGATTCGAACCTGCGACATCTTGCTCCCAAAGCAAGCGCGCTACCGGACTGCGCCACTCCCCGGTCGTACAAGGGCTGGCTATTTTAGCCGTACCGGAGCCGACGTTCAACGGGAAAGGTGGGTTTGCGGTAAGGCAGGCGGGGTGACCGGGCGCGGAATATGGATTTCCTTGACTGCGGAAGTGGCCGGATGTATGCCGCTTCCCATGAGGCACAGATCAGGAAACGGCACCGGTGTCTTCGCCTGGTTCGGCCTGCCGGCGCCCGCGCCCGAGTCCCCGGGTCAGGTCGGTGTTTCCTGGCTCTGGTAACGGGCTGGCGCATTTCGGGGTTTTGGATGAATCGCATGAAAATAACGCTGGCGGCGACCGTGATCCTGGGATTCTGGTCCCTGACCGGCGTCGCGCTGGGGGCCGCCGCCCAGGAACCGGTGGATTCCGTTCCCGTCCCAGCCGCGTCAGAAGCCGCGACGGACCAGACGGCCGCCGCTGCGCCGGCGGCCCCGGAACAGTGGATGACACGCGGGGCCGAGGCGTTGCCCCCCGGAAGGCACGCTGTCGGTGTTTTCGCCGGAGTCCCGTCCATCGGGGTCTGGCTGGATCTGACGGCCGCACGGGTCGTGTCGTTCGAACTGCATCTGTCGTATGAATACCTCACCTGCGCCTGCCCCTGCCCGAACGGATGTACGAACTGAGGAACGGGATGACGGCGGGACTCTCGCTCAAGTTCAAGCTGTTTGCGATTGCCGGTCACGCAATGTCCCTGAACCTGGACTCGTTCTTTACGATGACCATGAATGAATGGGGTTATGTAATCCCGGGCGGCGCCGCGCTCAGTCCCGAAATCGCCTACAGCTATCGATGGAACAGACCGCGTATCGGGATCGTCGCCGGAATCAGGGTGCCTTACCGGTTTATGGGTGAGGATGTCTGGTTCGTCACTCCCGTGCTGTTCAAGGCCGGCCTGGAATTTTTCGTCGCCAGGGGGATTAACCTTCATGCCCTTGTCGAGGCCGGCTTTTTTCATACGTTGAGCGGCGAACAGAGGGTCGAATTCATGAATCCGCTCGCCGAAATGCGGATCGGGATTTCGTACATGTGGTGACGCGCGGGTCCCCCCGTTCCCCTTCGCCGCATTTGGGCTTGACAATCCCGGGCGTGTGTTCAAAAATCGCACCGCTTTTCGGGTCGCCCAGGTAGCTCAGTTGGTAGAGCAGCGGATTGAAAATCCGCGTGTCGGTGGTTCAATTCCGCCCCTGGGCACAAATCA
>CAYYCO010000019.1:37981-42205 GCA_964470365.1 uncultured Anaeromyxobacteraceae bacterium
GATGCTGGCCATGATGCGCGGCATGTTCGCGCCCCCGGCCGGAACGGACGGGAACGGAGTCGATCGATGAAAAAAATCCGGGTTGCGGTGGTTGCCGTTCTTTCGGTTGGCCTGCTCGTTGTGCTTGGCTGGCGCGTGGCCGGCGCGATTGTCGAAAAGAACGCGGCGTCCAGACAGGCCGAGGTGGCCGCGCCGCCTGTTTTCGTGGTGACTGTCGTGCCGCGCGACATCGTTTCGCGCGTGACCATGACCGGGAACATCAGCCCCCGGAGCGAAGCGCCGATTTTCACCAAGGTTCCGGGACGCGTGCAGGAAGTGATGGCTGCAGTCGGCGACCACGTTCAGCCCGAGCAGGTTCTTGCCGTGATCGAACACCGCGAGATACAGCTTCAGGCCGACCAGGCCGCGGCCGGCGTGAAGGTCGCCGAGGCGCAGCTTGAACGGGCGAAGATCGGGCTTGACGCGGCCACGACGGCGTACAACAGGCTGCAGGGCCTGCGCCAGAACGATGCGATCCCGCAGTCCGAATTCGAGAAGATCGAGTATGGCCTGCGCGACGCCAAGGCCTCGATGCTGGCGGCCGAGTCCGGGGTGGCCACCGCCCGCGCGGCGGCGGCGCTTGCGCGCCAGATGGTGGAAAACAGCCGCGTCACCACCCCGATCGCGGGCACCGTGACGCACCGGTTCGTGAACGTGGGTTCCCCGGCCGGCCAGACGATGCCGGTGTTCCAGGTCCAGGACCTGTCCGTTCTGAAGCTGGACTCGAACGCGACGGCCCGTGATTTTGCCAGGCTGCGTGTCGGCCAGGACGTGCAGGTGACCGTCGCCGACCTGCCGGGCCAGGTGTTCCCCGGCGCGATCGCGACGCTGAGCCCCAGCCTTAATCCCATGACCAGGCATGCGGCGGTCGAAATATCGATTTCAAACCAGGAGGGGCGCCTGCTGCCCAACATGTTTGCGACCGCGGTCGTCGCCGCCGATCGGCTTGAAAGCGTGCCGGCGATACCGGTGAGGGCGGTCGTCACGCTTGAGGAAGGCGAGGTCGTGTTCGTGGTGCGCGACGGGCGCGCCGTCAAGGTCAAGCCCGTGCTCGGCGCCAGGGATGAGGGGTTTGTGGCCGTCGAATCGGGCATTGTCGCGGGCGACAAGGTGATTGTTTCCGGTCAGGCAGGCGTCCGTGACGGTGAAGTGGTCAGGGTGGTCGCCGCCGATGAAGCCGGGGAGGCGACCCGATGAAGATGTCGGAAGTCGCGATCAGGCGGCCGGTCTTCACGGGCATGGCCGCGCTGGCGGTTCTGGTACTTGGCGGGCTGGCCTTCACGCGCCTGGGGCTGAGCCTTTTCCCGAACATTTCCATCCCGATTGTCGCTGTCGTCGTCCCATACCCGGGCGCAAGCCCGGAGGAAGTCGAGTCACAGGTGACCAAGCCGGTCGAGGACATCCTGTACGGGATTAATGACGTCGACGACGTCGTCAGCTATTCGCGCGATTCGGTGGCCCAGATTATCGTCACGTTCAAGATGACCGCGAACCCGCAGCAGGCCTCGAACGATGTCCGCGACCGGATGGCCATGATCCGCGGCACGCTGCCGCGTGACATCATGGATCCGATGATCTCCAGGTTCGACCCGAATTCCTCGCCCGTCCTGACATACATGGTTTCCGGTCCCGGCACCTCGGCCCAGACCCGGCGAATGGTCGAGGATGTTGTCGTCCCGGCCCTTCAGCGGGTCGAGGGCGTTGGCAACGTCCAGGTGACCGGCGGCGACCAGCGCGAGATCCGCGTCGAGGTCGATCGGGCCAAGCTGGACGCCACGCCGATAGGGATGTTCCAGCTTGGACAGCTGCTCGGTGCCGAGGCGATCGACGTCCCGGGGGGCCGCGTGACCTCGGCCGACGGCGAGATCAGCGTCAAGGCAGTCGGTCGGTTCCAGAGCCCGGAGGACATCGGCGACGTGGTCCTGATGGGGCTTCCAAACGGGGCCCAGCTGCGCCTGCGCGATGTCGCGACGGTCGTGGACGGCGTCAAGGAAGTGCGGACGCTTTCCCGCGTCGACGGCAGGACCGGCGTTTCCTTCGTCGTGTTCAAGCAGGCGACCGCGAACACAGTCGACGTCGTGCGGAAGGTTGAAAAGGCCCTCGCGGGCATGTCGGGACAGATCCAGGGGAACGTGAAGATCCAGAAAATCCTGGACAATTCGACCTTCACCGAGGCGACGTACGTGGAACTGCGCCAGGCGCTGATCCTGGGCGCGATCTTCGCGGTGTTCGTCATATTCCTGTTCATGCTGGACTGGCGATCGACGGTCATTTCGGCCATCGCGCTGCCGATATCCGTCATCGGGACCTTCTTCGTCATCTGGCAGCTCGGTTTTTCGCTGAACCTCATTTCCATGATCTCGCTGTCGCTGGCGATAGGCATGTTGATTGACGATTCCGTCGTCGTCCGGGAAAACATCTTCCGCCATCTCGAACGCGGCGAGGATCCCTTCACGGCGGCCAGGAACGGCACGTCGGAGATCGCGCTCGCCGTCATGGCGACGACCCTGACGATCGTGGCCGTGTTCGTGCCGATCGCGTTTACCGGGGGACTGGTCGGGCGCTTCCTGAAGGAATTCGGCATAACGGTCGCAGCGGCGGTTCTCGTTTCGATGGTCATTTCGCTGACCGTCGACCCGATGCTGTCCGCCCGGCTGGTGCAGAACATCCCGCCCGACTACCACGAACAGCGCCGCAGGCACCGCTTCTTCGGATTCTTCCTGCGCGGATACGACGCGCTGGACGGGGTCTATCGCAGGATGCTCGTGTGGGCTCTCGGCCACCGGAAGACGGTCGTGTTTTCAGCCATCGGCATCTTTGCCGCCAGCCTTGCGCTGGTCCAGTTGATGGGTACCCAGTTTATCCCCCGCGGCGACCAGTCCGCGTTCACCGTGAGCCTCGAACTCCCTGCCGGATCGGCCCTGGCTGAAACCGACCGGGTCACGAAGCAGGTCGAGGCGATGCTGGACGCCGTTCCCGAGATCGTGACGATTTCCACCACCGTCGGCCCTGAAGAGGCTGTCAACAAGGCCGTCATAAGCGTCCTGACGACCCCGCGTGACAAGCGCGACCGTTCGGTGACCGACATCATGGAGGTCCTGCGGCCCAGGCTGGCCACGATTCCGGGCCTGGTTTACCGCCTGGACGACGCGGACATATTCGGCCAGACGTTCACCGTAATGCTGGCGCCGTTCACTCTCCGGATTCGCGGCTCGGATTACGCGGAACTGGGGCGGATCGCCGGTGAGGCATTCAATGCCGTCAAGGCCACCGAGGGCATCCGCGACGCGTCCATTTCGTTCAGGCCCGGCATGCCGGAACAAAGCCTGGTCGTCGACCGCGCGCGTTCCGGCGACATGGGCGTCGTTTTCGCCCAGGCCGCCATGACCTTGCGCATGGGGCTGACTGGCGCGTCGGTCGCCAGGTTCCGCGACGGCACCAGGGACATCGACGTGCGCGTCCAGCTCCGCCCCGAGGATCGGGCCGGCCTGGAATCGGTGATGAACCTGAAGGTGCCGACGAACCGCGGCGGCATGGTCGCGCTGCAGGACGTCGTGAACGTGCAAAGGTCGGTGCTGCCCGCGACGATCGAGCGGCAGAACCGCGAACGTTACATAACAATCACGGCGAACCTGGCCGGGAGGTCTTTGGGAAGCGTCATCAAGGATCTGCAACCCAGGCTGGAAAAGATCGACAAGCCGGATGGCTACCGGATCGAGTTCGCGGGTGACGCCGAAATGATGGACGAGACGTTCCGGAACATGGCGCTGGCCCTGATCCTTGGGGTCGTGTTCATATATTTCGTCCTGGCGTCGCAGTTCGAGTCGCTGATCCATCCGTTCACCATCATGCTGTCGCTGCCGCTCGCCCTGGTGGGTGCGCTGGTTACGCTGTTCCTGTTCGGCAAGGCGCTGGACATCATCGCCCTGATCGGCGTCGTGCTGCTGATGGGGCTGGTCACCAAAAACGCGATCCTCCTGGTCGACTACACAAACCAGCTGCGCGAAAAGGGGCGGAGCATAACGGATGCGCTTCTTGAAGCAGGTCCGACCAGGCTGCGACCGATTCTGATGACGTCGGCCGCCATGGTGCTGGGCATGCTGCCAACCGCCATCGGGACCGGTGCCGGCGCGGAATTCCGCGTGCCGATGTCGATATCGGTCATCGGCGGGGTCATTTCGTCCA
>CAYYCO010000020.1:0-36552 GCA_964470365.1 uncultured Anaeromyxobacteraceae bacterium
TGTAGTCTTTCCGGCCCCGTTCGGACCGAGAAATCCGAAGATTTCGCCGGGAGTTACCGAAAACGTCACCGACCGCACGGCCTCGACCCTCTTGCGCCTGAACGGCGTGCGGAATGTTTTGCTGAGGTTTTCAACGCTGATGATTTCGTCCAAGCCTGCCTCCAAAGATTCGCGGTTTCCGTTCACCGGGACACGCGACCGCAGCAGCCGGCCAGTGCGTCGACCACCCTGTCGACCTGGGTCGCGGTAATCTGGTCGAACATCGGCAGGGCGACGGTCTTCATTGCCAGCCCTGCGCCTGAACCGTCGCAGCCAGCCGCCAGTTCCGGGTGCCTTTTACGGTATACCGACTGCATCGACAGCGCGTGCGCCGCGGGTCCCGACCCGATGCCGGCGGCCGCCAGCGCAGCGATCACCGGGCCCGGATCCCGGGCCAGTTCGACCACGAACGACTGGAACGTGTTTCCGGGCAGCAGGTAGCCGCGCGGTATTCTGACGCCCGCAACATCGGCCAGCCGTGCCGCGTAATGGTCGGCGACGGCCTTCCGGGTCGCGATTGACCAGCCCAGGCGCGACAACTGCACACGGCCGACCGCCGCGCCGATGTCGCCAAGGCGGAAGTTCATCCCGACCTCCGTGAATATGTCGCCGTAACCCCGCCCGGAGCGGCCGTAGTCCCGCCATAACCTGAGTCGCTCCGCAGCCTTGCCGTCGGCCGCGATGCACCCGCCCTCGCCCGTGGAAATGGATTTGCGGGGGTGGAACGAGAAGCAGGCCATTTCGCCCACGGTTCCGACCGGTTTTCCGCCGGCCGTCATGCCGCCAAGCGCGCAGGCGCCGTCCTCGAGTACCGCCACACCGGCCGGACAGACATCCCGGATGCCCTCGACGTCCGCCGGTATGCCGAACGGATGCACGACGACCACCGCCCTGGTCGAACCCGACAGGCGCCGCATCACGGATTCCCGCGTGAGCGACAGCGTGTCCGCGTCGACGTCAGCGGCCACGGGCACGGCGCCCAGGAACATCGCCCCGTTGGCGGCGGCGGGGAACACGAAATCGGGTACGACCACTTCGTCGCCCGGGCCGACGCCGGCGGCCATCATGGCCAGAAGCAGCGCGGTGCCACCGCTGGAAACGGCGATCATTTCACGCCCGCCGACGTACGCTGACAGTTCGGCCTCGAAAGCCGCCGTTTCCGGGCCCTGGGCCAGATGGCCGGACGCCAGGACCCGCTGGACCGCCGCGGATTCATCCGCCGTGATCATCGGGCGCGCCAGCGGTATGAAATCAGGCGGCATCAGACAAGCCCCCGGTACCAGTCGATCGTTTCCACCAGACCCTCTTCAAGGTTCCAGCGAGGTTCATATCCGAGCAGCTTCCTGGCCTTCGAAATGTCCGGAATCCGCAGTTCCACGTCCGCGTATGGCCAATCCTTGAGCGTCAGGCGGGATTTGGAGCCGGTCAGGCGGATTATTTCCCTGGCGAGGTTGTATATGGTGATGGTGCTGCGGGGATTGCCGATGTTGAACGCCTCGCCGACGGCACCGGCCGATTCCATGACGAGAGTCAGCGCGTCCACGATGTCGTCGATGTAACACCAGGCCCGGATCTGGCTGCCGTCGTTGTGTACCACGACGTCCTCGCCGCGCAGGGCCCGCATGATGAAGTGGTGGATTGCGCCTTCCCCGACCTGCCGCGGCCCGAAGATGTTGAAAGGCCTGATCGACAGCGCCGGCAGACCGTACTGTTTATGGTAGTTCAGGGCAAGGTGCTCGGTCGCGAGCTTGCTGACAGCGTAAGTCCAGCGTGCCTCGCCGACCGCGCCGAGCTGCGTTATGTCGCCTTCGGTCACTTTGTAGGCGTACTGGCCGAAAACCTCCGACGTCGACAGGTCCACGAAGCGTTCGACGGTACCGAGCGATGTGGCCGCCTCGAGCGCGTTCATCGTGCCCTGCAGCGCGACCTTCATCGTCAGGACCGGGTTGCGCATCACCGTGTCCACGCCGGCGATGGACGCCATGTGGAATATGACGCTGCATCCCCTGGCCGCTTCACGGAGGGCCTCGGCATCAAGGACATCGCCCCGGATCAGGGTCACGGAGGGGCAGTCGACGAGGAGCGTCTTTTCGAAGGCGTTCCGGTGCATGTTGTCGAATATGACGACGTCGTGGTCGTCCTTGAGTCGAAGAGCGAGCGACGAACCGATGAAACCGGCCCCGCCCGTGATAAGAACCCTGCGTTTCACCGTTGCCCCCCCCTTTTGTCGGGATCACCTGTCGCCGCCGTCCGGCGCGGCGCCCCTGAATAAATCGGCGGTTTCCTCACCGCGGTCGTCGATCAAGGCGAAAAGCGCAACCGGAATGTGCGAATAGTGCTGGCGCCAGCGGGATTCCTCCAGCCGTATGCCCTCGGCGATCGTGTCGGAAAGCGTCGAGATGCGTCGCAGGAGCTGGTTGCGCTGGTCCTCGGTCGCTTCGTAGTATTTCTGCATCGCGTAGGCCACCGCCAGCCCGTCGTCATGACCGCGCTGGAAAAGTTCAGCGACGAAGTTGGGATCGATATTCGAGCCGGGAAGGCCAGCGGCAGTGGCGAAGTGATCGCGCGCCCTCAGGCGGGCCAGCGACTTTTCTTCGTCGTTCTTTCCGCGGAATTCGAAGTACAGGTTGAAGCCGAGGTCAAGGTGCATCTGCCAGTCCCGCGGAAATCTGGCTATGCCGTCTTCAAGAAAGCGGTTGGCTATGCCGACCGTTTCGTCGTCGATCATCTGGCCCAGTTTCACGGCCTGCGCGGCCCACAGATATATCCGTGGATTGTCGGGATCAAGGCCGGTGATTGCATCGTAGTAGTTCCCAAGCCATGTGAAGCGGCGGTCGCTGAAGAAATGGGAAAGGAAATATGAATGCGCCCGCACGAAAAGCAGGTCTGCAAGGGCCGAGCGGTTGCCGGCGGAAAGTATGGTCAGAACCAGCACCGGAGGCAGGTACAGCGTTTCGGCGGCGCCGGGGTCGCCGATGGTGGAATATTCAAGCGCGCGGTCGCCGGACATCGTGCCCGACGTCATTGCAATCATCACGTCGGCATCGCGGATGGGGTTCATCCTGGCGTACGAGAGTTCGATTATCGCGGCCCTGGTGCCGAGGAAACCGGCGAATGCCACGGCGAGCAGAACCAGTGTCGCCCCTGCCGTACGCCAGGTCCTGAACCAGGGCTTGATGAAGCGGACCACGCCGCTGCGCTCGCCAAGACTTTCCCGAGACATGATCCGACCCCGCCCCTAAATCAGCCGGAAAAAGACGAGGAATGATATCATACGCACGGTTGCAGCACGCCTTAATGTTCGGGCCGCCCGTCCGGCAGTCCCGGTGTGCCGCTTATCCCCGGAGAACCCGTGATACTGTTCGGTATTATCGCCCTGGCGGCGTCGTTGATCTCGATTGCGCTGGCGGTGGCGGCCGCAGCGGCATGGGCGTCCAGGCCGCGTCCGCCATCCGGTGGCTGCGGCGACGTCCTGGCCGTATCGGGCGTACCCTGTCCGGGCGCGCTTGAATCTTCGACCGTCAGGGCCCTCGCCGCCGCCGACGGGTGCGTGCGACTGCGGTTTGCCGCCGGTTGCCTGCGCGACGATACGGTGACAACCGCCGTTCTGGAATCGGTGCGCCGCGAATTCCCGGGCCTCGACGCTTCGGCGATCGTGACCGCCCCCGATCACCGCAAGGTCGCTGCCCCGGCACTCGTTGCTGCAGCGCTTGCCGCATCTGACGGCGACAACGTAATGCTGGTGGATCCGTGGACCCGGCCCTCGGCGCACGCCGTGCGCGCGTTGGCCGGCCTGGCCCCGGATGCCGTGGTTATTGCGGCGGTTCCCGGCCGGAACCGGGGCGATGCAGGGATGTTCTCGATCCAGGCCGATGTCTCGCGGCTGACGCCGCTGCTCTACGCGCTGTTCGGCCCGCGCGGGGTTGTCCCGACAATCGTCCTGGTGCCCCGCCGCACCCTTTCCGGGGTCTTCGGCGATCCGCTGTCGTTAAACAGGATGTCGGCCGGCGCCGCAGTTTTCGCCGCCTGCGGGCGGGAGGGCATGGCGCCGGCGCATGTTGACGCATTGTGCGGCGCGGGGCCGGCTTTCACGCACCTTGCTTCCCTGGCCAGGACCGGTCCGGTGAAATATGCCGCCTCGTGCATGGCGCTGTCGGCCGCGCCGCTGTCGCTGCTGTCGGTTGTTGCCGGCGCCGCCCCCGGGGGCCCGGGGTTTGCGTTGGGCCTGACGGCCCTTGTACTGGCCGTGTCCGCGAGGACGGCGACGGGCCTGACGTGGCGTGTCGGCCCGGAAAGGATAGCGATCCGCGTGCTGGAGGGACTGGCTTCCCCGGTGCTGGATGCCACGGCGCTGGCGCGGCTGGTTTCCGCGGCCGGGACGCGTACGGTCAGGTGCGGTCGGGCCTCATACAGGCTGCACAGGGACGGCCTCCTGTCATCGGGCGAGGGCGATCATGGTTCAGTCGGAGGTCGACGGTGAGGAAGATCATCGCCGGTGTCGATTCGGGCAATTCCAAGACCGCGTTTCTGTGTGTGACGGAGGACGGCGAGACCGTCGCACGAGGCCTGGCGCCGGCATCGAATTACCAGACGCTGGGCGTGGAGGGCTGTTCAAGGCGCCTGCATGCCGTTGTTGAACCGCTCGCGGCGGTCATCGGTTCAGGGGACTATGACCTGGCAGGCTTCGGTTTCGGCCTGGCTGGACTCGATCGGCCGCGTGACCGTGACATTCTCGACGGCGTTACGCTCGACCTGGTCCGATATCTGTGCGGCCCCGGGGGCGATTCGGTGCCGCGGATGCTGCTTAACGACGCGTTCCTGTCGTTGAGGGCCGGCACCCTGGACGGTATCGGCGTGGCCGTTTCGGCCGGTACCTCCGGCAACTGCGTCGGAATGAACGGTCGCGGCGAACGCGTCCAGATCGGCGGAATAGCGGCGGAACTCGGCGATGGCGGCGGCGGTTTCGACATTGCAATCGCCGGTATGAAGGCGGCTGGAAGGGCACGTGACGGAAGGGCTCCGGCGACGATCATCGCGGAACTCTACAAACGTGCGCTGGGCATATCCGATATCGCCGACGTCGTTGATTTCATGATTCCGGGCGGGCGGCGCCCCGACGACATGCAGGCCGCGCCCGGCGTGCCGATGGACATTGAACAGCCCATCCCGCCGGCTGTCGGGATGCTGGCGCCGCTGGTTTTCGAAGCGGCGGCGATGGGCGACATCGTCGCACGGAATATTCTTGAGGGTTTCGGCCGGGATCTCGGACTTTCGGCGCGTGTCGCCGCCTTCAGGCTCGGCTGGCGGCACTCCGACAGCTTCCCGCTCGTGCTCGGCGGCAGTGTCCTGCAGAAGGCGACCGATCCCACGTTCAGAAATGCACTTGTTGCCGAGGCGACTTCGATGTATCCGGAAATCGACGCCGTGACGCTGCTGGAACCGCCGGTGGCGGGTGCCGTGCTTTACGGGTTCGACGTGGCCGGGATTACCGTTTCGCCGGCGGTCCGCGAAGGGGTCGCACATGCGGCCGGAGGTCTTTTCGAATGAACAGAGCCATCGTACCGCTGGCAGCGGCTGCGGTTCTTGCGGTTTGCGGCTGTTCCACCGCATCCTTCAACGTCAGGATCACGCTTCCGTCCAGGGCCGAGGCCATGCGGGAGCGTCAGCGCGTGGTCATCGGCGAAATTTCCGGGCCGTGGGGATACGAGCTGGCCCGGATGCTTTCCGAAACGATATCGGGCGGCGGATACCATACGCTCATCGACAGGGCCAACGAGGAACTGACGGCCAGCGAACTCGAGCGCAGCATCGAAACGGGCGGATATGTGGACCCTTCGCAGGTGGGCGCAGTCGGCGCGACGGTCGTTGTTTCCGGCACCACGGAACATGGCGCCTATTCGATCGAGCGGGAACGCAGGACCGAAAAGAAATGCGTCGAGCGCAACGACGAGGGCGAATGCACCCGGACGCGGCGCGTGCATTATTACGATCAGAGGGAATCCTGCACCTCTTCCGTCGGGGCCAGGGTAACCAGGGTCACCGACAACGTCGTGCTTTTCGAGCGGGGGTTCCCCGGCTTTGCCAGATCGGCGCAGACAACCGAGGGCGACTGGCCGCCGCGGCGCGAAGAGGAACTCTGCTCGAGCGCTTTCTACAACGCGGCTTCCGAGGTCACGACGTGGATGACCCCGTTTTCAACCACGGTCCGGCTCCGGTTCCACAAGATCAAGAATTCGCCGTCGACCGAAAAGGCGATCGAGTTCGTACGCGCTTCGATGTTCGATCGTGCGGACAAGCTGTTCGAAGCCGCCCTGTCCGACCCCGGCCTGGACGACGAGGCCGCCGGATGGGCCAGGTACAACATTGCAACGGTCAAATGGGCCCTCGGCGAATACGGGGAATGTGTCGATCAGGCGGGCAGGGCACTTGAAATCCTGGGCGCGAAGAACGACATCGTGGAGGTGAGGAACAGTTGCGTGCAATACGTGAAGTGACGCGCGTCATTGTCGCCGGTGCGCTGGTCGGCCTTGTCGTTTCCTCCGGTTGTGCCCACTCACAGCGGCGATTGTATCCGGGCGCCGTTTCCGGGTCGCGGCGCGCGGTGCCCGAATGGGTCGATTTCGCGGAGGGTATTCCGTGCGGCAAGGGTGAAACCTGCGTCATCGGCGTGTCCAGGTGCGCGGCCGACGGCCCGCAGGCGCTGGACGCTTCACGGATGTCAGGGTACGCCAGGCTGGCCTCCATGGCCTTTCCGGTCGACGTCGCCGGCGTCTGGAAGGATTTCCAGACCATTGAACTGTCCGGCGGCAGGGAGGAATCGCGCACGGTTCTGAGCGACGACGTCCGCACCGAACTTGGGGGCCGCGTTTCGGGTGCCAGGGTGGTCGACGACTACTGGTCCCTGCGTCGCGTCCATTCGCTGGGCGGCGTGGCGGACTGTTACGACGGCTGGTCGCTGATGTCCATTTCGACGGTGGCGCTCGAATCGCTTTATCCCCGTGAACTGGAAAGATCCGCGCGGGAAGTCGAGCGCGTGGGCCGCGAACTGTTTCCGATCGAGCAGGCGCTCAAATCGGACGACTCCGTGTTTTTTGAAAACGTTCCGGTTGCGCTTTCCGTGTTCCGCAGCGCCGAGGTGGCGCTTGCCGGCCTGCAGCCGGTCGTCGGCCTGCCGGAACTCAGGGGCCGTCTCGCGGCGGCCGAGGGCCGGCTGGGCACGAGGATGCAGGTTTCCCTCCGGTCCGCGTCGTATCCGGCCGACGGAACCGTTTCCGCCGTGCTGTCCGTGGAAGCGTCCGGCCGACCTCTGACGGGCATGGAGTTGACGCTGGACGGTTGTGGGCTGGAATCGTACGGGGCGGTGACCGATTCGGCCGGACTGACCGTTGTCCATCTCACGCACGACAACCTGTTTGCCCAGTGCGCCCTGGGCGTACGTTTCCGGGGCGTTTCCGGTTTCACCGCGGCGATCCAGGTTCCACCGGCGTACTCCGGCGCCACCGTCGGCGTGTCCGCTTCCGCCGCAGGTTTCCTGTCCGCCCGTCTGGAATCGTATGCCGGAAGCCTGGCCCGTGCCGAGGGTGCACGCCTGTCGCGTCCGCGGACCTCGGCCGGCAGGCCGGTGGTCGACCTGACGATTTCGGTCTCGGTTTCGACTCGCCAGCCCGTTCCGTACAACGGCCGGGTCAGCCTGGTGAGCGGCAGCGTCGACGTGGGAGTCACGGGCTGGGCGGACGGCCGGCAGGTGTTGTCCGTGTCCGCCGTCCGGCGGGAACTGCGGGCGCTGGGACTCGATCAGGCGCAGCTTGCCGGGGCCCTGGAAACACAGATCGGGCAGGCGGTCACCGATGCCGTTGCATCCTTCCGTGACAGGCTTCTGGGCGCGTCCGCCCGCTAGACGGTGCGTCACCACCGAATTTCTGATAAATTCCAGCCCGCGCCCGACCCCGGAGGTACGCACATGTCAATCAGGATCGTGATCGGAAGGGACTTCGACGCACTCAGCGAATCTGCTGCGTCGCTGGTCATGGAACGTATTGCCGCAGGCGTGGCCGCCCGCGGCCGGTTCGTGCTCGGGCTGGCCACCGGCAACAGCCCCACCGGCATCTACAAGCATCTTGCCAAGGGCGCGGGCGCAGGGCGGTTCGACCCGTCTGCCGTCAGCACCTTCAATCTGGACGAATATGTCGGCCTGCCCGGCGACAATGCCCAGGATCGTGCCACCCATCACGAAAGCTATTCATACTTCATGATCCAGGAATTGTTCGGGCTGATGGCGCGTAAATTCAGGTCTACCAGGGTGCCCCCGGGAACCCTTATCGACCAGGCCGCGCTTTCGGCCGAACTGGCGGCGCATCCGGGCGACTGGCGCGAGGCCGGCACCGGCATGGGCAGATCCATCGTCATATCCGGCACGGCCGGCGGTTACCTCGGATGGGTCAGGGACGCCGTGCTTGGATCATACGAGCGGCAGATTCGTGCCGCCGGGGGAATCGACCTGCAGGTGATCGGCGTCGGCGGGAAGGGGCACGTCGCCTTCCACGAGGCCGGCATCGATTTCGCCGGCAGCAGGATGCTCCTGGTCAGGCTCGACGACAACACGGTTGAAAACGCGGTGCGCGACGGCCATTTTGCGAGCGTTTCCGATTGTCCCCTGTATGCGGTCAGCATGGGCGCCGAACTGGTTTTTGAGGCCGGGACGGTGGTGCTGGTCGCCGAGGGCGCGCGCAAGGTCGAACCGGTCGCCCGGGCTCTGCTCGGGGACGTCAGTCCTGACGTGCCGCTGTCCTACTGCCAGGAATACGGCAGGCGCGGCGGGGATCTGGTCTGTTTCGTGGATCGGGTGGTCGGTGGGGAACTGCTCCGGAACCGGGCACCGCTCGCGGCGCGCGGAGTGGTCATCGAGGATCGGTCGGATATTCCGGCCGCGGTCAGCGCCGGTGAAATCCTGTTTTCCAGGGATCCGGGCACCGGTCGCCTGCGCTGAACGTCCCGCCCGGCGGAGGGGTTCGAGTTGGAATTCAAGCATCACTTTCACGAAGGCGTCGACCACGTGTCGGGGCCGTGGATTGAGGCGGCGGTTTCACGCATCGGCGCGGAACCGATCGGGCTTACGTGGAAGCGCCCCGGGGCCGCTCAAGTCGATATCCTGTGGCGTAACGGCGTCGTGGACCCGCCGGCCGACGGATGGTGGCGCAGGCACGCGCCGATACTGTTCCCGATAGTGGGCGGCATCCACGGCAACACGTCCCGGGCAACGACTGGTGAGCAGGTCCGTTTCGACGGCCTTCACGGCTTTCTCCGGAACCGGGAACTGTCGCTTTCCTCGCACGGTCCGGTCGATGGCGGGTATTGTCTGTCCTACGACCTGGTTTCCGACGACGCGACGCGGGCGATGTATCCGTGGGATTTCGCGGTGACGGTCAGGTACGTCTTCAATTCCGATGGCGTCGAGCAGTCGATCACGGTCACGAACCGGGGCGCCCGGACGATGCCTTACCAGGTGGGATGGCATCCCGGCATCAACGTGCCGCTTGCGTCGGGGCTCAAGAAGAACTGCCACCTGCGCCTTCCGCGGGGGCCGGTCGTCAGGCTTCTGAACGACGAAAACTGCCATCTGACCGGTGAAAACGTCCGCTTCGATTCGGCGGGCGACTTCCCGTTCGACGAAAAGAGCCTTGAGCTGACATACATGTTCGACGTGTCGGGAATCAAGCCGTCGTCGCGGTTCGTGGAAATTCTTGACCCCGACGAAGCGGTCGGGGTGCGTGTTTCCTTCCCGGACTACCCCCACATCGGGATATGGTCCGACGCGGGCGCGCCGTTCATCTGCGTCGAGCCGTGGCAGGGCACGGACGACAGCGTCGTGCAGGAGCCTTTCGACAAAAAATTCGGCATCGTGATGCTTGAGCCCGGGCGCGTCGAAACGAGGCGCGCGTCAATCAGGGTTTTTCATGTCCAGGAGGGGAGGCGATGAAGTCCGGTAATCTTGTAATCGGTCAGTCCGGCGGCCCGACCGCCGTTATCAACGCGTCGCTGGTCGGCGTGATCCAGGAAGCTGCAAGACATCCTGAAATAAGAAATGTTTTCGGGATGCGCTGGGGGATCCAGGGCTTTCTGGAGGAGGCCCTCGTCGATCTCGGCGCCCAACCGGCCGACAGGCTGGAAATTCTGAAGCGCACGCCGTCGTCGGCACTCGGTTCGTGCAGGCTGAAACTGAAGGATGAACACCTTCCGAAGGTTCTCGACGTCATCAGGAAGCATGACGTCAGGTTCTTTTTCTACATCGGCGGCGACGATTCGCAGAACACCACGCACAGGGTGGTCGAATACTGCCGCGGGCAGGGTTACGAACTCTACGGAATCGGCATCCCCAAGACCGTCGACAACGACCTTTTCGGAACGGACCATACTCCCGGGTACGGTTCGGCGGCAAGGTACGTTGCGCTTTCGGCCCAGCAGGGCGGGGTGCTCGCGCGCGACATGCAGAAGGTGGATCCGGTCCTGGTGTACCAGGCGGTCGGCCGCGACGCGGGATGGCTTGCCGCGGCCGCGGCGCTCGCGAAAAGGTACGAGGACGACCCGCCGCACCTGATCTACATCCCGGAAAGGCCGTTCACGCGGGAAAGGTTCTTTGCGGATATCGAACGGTGCTATTCGCGGTTCGGTTTCGTGTCGATCGTGGTGGGGGAGGGCATCGTTTACCCGGACGGCTCGCCCGTTTCAGGCACGCAGACGTTCGACAAATTCGGCAATCCTGAATTCGGTGCGATGGGCGGGGCTTCGGCCGCGATGGTCGTGAAGAACCTCGCCTGCGAACACCTGGACTGCCGGGGGGAATTCCAGGTCGTGGAATCGCTGCAGATGGCCGGGATGGACCGGGTCTCCGAGGTCGACAGGCACGAGGCATGGATGGCCGGCGTGGAGGCCGTAAGGCTGGCAGCCGCGGGGAAATCCGGCCTGATGGTGTCTTTCGAGCGCGCCCCCGGAACGGCGTATGAATGCAGGTACGTGGCGGTTCCGCTGCTGCGCGTGAACGAGGGTAAGCAGACCATGCCGGACGGCTTCATCGACGACGCGAACAGTTTCGTGACGCCCGCCTTCCTGGACTACCTTCGTCCGCTGGTCGGCGAGTTGCCTGAAATGGGCCGCCTGTCGTATACAGGCATTTGACGCGCACCGCGCAACTTTCGGGATAATAAGGAGAATCCAATGCCTTCATTCGAATATCGCAACGGGCGTTTCTTCAAGGACGGCGAGCCGTTCTACTTCGTCGGCGCCGAATATCAGTATTACCGCGACAAGCGCTCGAACTGGGCGGCAAGGCTTGACCAGCTCAAGGCGGGGCACGTCAACGTCATCTGCTTTTATACGCCCTGGCGCCACCACATCGTCCACGACCCGGTCGACGGGTCGATTTCGTACGACTTCGACGGACGAACGTTCGATTCGCGCGACCTGCGGACTTTCCTGAGGCTGTGTACCGAACGCGGCCTGTACATGCTGGCCAAGCCGGGTCCGTTCGTGCATTCCGAACTGAACATCGGCGGCCTGCCCGACGTGACGTCGCCGTCGTTCAACCCGGAAATCGAGCCGGTCCGCATATACAACGACAGGCCGCTTTACTGGGAATACGACAACACGCAGCTTCCGTCGCCGTACGATCCCGTTTTTGACGAACTCGCGAAAACGTGGCTCGGCGAGGTCGGAAGGGTTCTGGCCCCCCACTGCGCGCCGAATGGAAACATCATCGCGCTGCAGCTTCTGGACGAAACCATTTACTGCACGTCCAACGATGCCCCGTGGCATTTCGCATACGACGCGCCGGACATGGCCGCATTCCACCGCTTCCTGGCCGGGAAATACGGGACCATCGCGGAATACAACCGCACACACGCCACGGAATTCAAGGCGTACGAATTCGTGCCGGCGCCACGTCTGAATACGGCTGAACCGGTCGCACGCACGCGCGAGGGCCTTCTGGCAGTCATCGACTGGGGCGAATTCCAGTGGAGGATCCGCAGGGACATCTACGCCAGGTACAAGGATTATCTGGGGCTGGACCTGCCGTATCTGACCAACTACGCCGGTATCACGCCCCCGATCGTGGAAAACGTGCCGGACGCGGCGGAAGAAGCCACCCGTGACACCCCGAAGGAACTGGTGAAGCTTTACCCGGAATGGTGGTTCAACCAGAACCGCGTGGACCAGGACCTGGACGTGTACGAATACGGCATGATTTCATGGCTTGGCGTCGCCGCCTACAACATCCAGGACGCGTCTTCCACGCCCGGGCCGCTCGGCGGCAACGAGGTCTTTTACAGGTACATCAACACGGCACGGCGCCGGCGCGGCGTAAACATCGAGGAAAACTGGGGTTTTGCAAAACTGTACCATCCGCTGTCGAAATACCCGGTGATCCCGTTCTTCCAGACGCTGGCGTGCGTGGCCGGCGGATGCACCGGGTATGTCGTCTTCACCGGCGTCAACCACGGTTACTGGCTTGACGACCTCGACCGCACCACGCAGAAGCAGCACCGGACGTTCCCGTCCGACGCCCCGATCGGCGAAAACGGGGAAACCGGGCCGATGTACGACACGATGAGCATGCTCAACGAGTGGTTTGCCCGGGAAGGCGGCGACTTCCTGAAGGCCGAGCTGGACATGGACGTCTGCATGCTGATCGTGCCCGAATATGCCGCCGTATCGTCATGGGTACCTGACTCGAGGCACTGGGCTCTCGACCATGCGATCCCCCGGGCCGGATACGAGGTGATCGAACCGGCGACGTTCATCTGCAACCGCAACGGCATCAATTACGAACTTGCCGAACTGCCCGCCATGACGGTGGAATCGCTGCTTTCGAAGAAGCGCGTCGCGCTCCACCTGGGCTTCTTCCTGGCACATGCCGAACAGGAAAAACTGGTGGAATTCGTCAGGCGCGGCGGCACGCTGATATGCAGCGGCGAACTGCCGGCATTCGACGAATTCATGCGGCCGTGCACGGTACTGAAGGACTTCGTCACGGCCGGGCATGCCGGCCTGATCTATTCCACCGGCAACATCTTCAATGATGAAACGGCTTTCCTGGGCAACCTGGCGGCGACCGGGTGGAAGCGTTCGCTTACTTGCAGCGACGGCCTGCTGGCCTACGTATATCGTAACGGCGACGATCGTTTCGTGTTCTTCTTCAACTTCGACCGCGAGGGCGAACGCCAGAAGACCATCGAATTCGAAGGCCACAGAATGCGTGTCAACGTCGGTTCCAAAACGTGTGGAGTCGTTCACGTGACGCCCAGGGCGGTAAGGAATGTCAATGGCGACTGGCACGTCAGATCGTACATGGTCAAGGGATTGAACGAATTCGAAAACGTCACCTGCCAGGCGACAATCCTTCTGGACGGGGAATGGCTGAAGATTGCCGGCGACAAGGCGGAATACGATCTCTGAACTTCCTGCCCGGCTTACCTGACCAGCTTGAACATTTTTTTCGGGGGCCACCAGAAGATGACGGCGTTTCCGCGCAAATTTTCGATCGGCACGAATCCCCAGTAACGGCCGTCGCTGGAATTGTCCCTGTTGTCGCCCATGCACAGCACGTGGCCTTCCGGCACGACCACGTCCGGGAAGCTGGCGTTTGAAACCGGCGAGCCGAACGACATCGGGTTGTTGACAGGCCAGTCGGGGTCGTTCCTGCACACCTGCCCCGAGCCAGGTTTGGCGTTCAGGATGTGCTGCGTCGTGTACTGCACGGAACCGAGCATTTCCACCTGTCGTTCGCACCAGCAGCCGGCGAGATTTTCGTCCGTGCAGTCGGCGGGACCCTCCAGGACCTTCGTGTGAACCGGGAGCCCGTTGATCTGCAGGATATTGTCGACCAGCCTGATCCGATCCCCGGGCAGGCCGATGACGCGTTTCAGGAATGCCTGGCCGTAATTGTCGCCCGGAACCGGGTAATCGAACACCACCACGTCGCCGCGCTTCGGAACGGTTCCATTGACGATGTCGTAGTGTGTGAATGGAATCCTGAGGCCGTACTTGTATTTGTTCACGAACATCTGGTCGCTGATGTTGACCGTCGGGATCATTGAGCCGGTCGGGATATGGAAGGCCTCGAAAACGAACACCCTGACCAGCAGGGCGAGGACCAGCGCGAAGCCGATCGCCTCGACGTATTCGCGCGGCGCGGCACTGCGGAGCACGCTTTCGTGGGGTTTCAGCGCGGCGGTCAGTGCCCCGGCCGCGTCGAGCACCGCCTGCGCGCCGTCAGGGGACGGGGAACGCCTGTGGGCCGAGAGTGCCGCCGTCAGTGCGGCCACGGCCTGGTCGCATGCCTTCCTGGCGCCCGCATCCAGCCTGAACCCACGGTACTTCAGCGCCTTTCCGGCCTCGGCGGCCAGTTTTTTCGCATCACGGACGTTCCCGGCACGTTTTTCCTTGCTGGCCATCTGACCCCCGCTGACATAAGCCGTACGGGGCAATAGCGCCCTGGGCGGACTGGGCCAAAGGATAGAAGCGGCCCTGATCAATGTCAAATCGGCCGATACCGTTGACGCCGATGCCGCTTGCGTGGATTATTGGATGTCCCGGACTTCGTCCGGGCCCCGCAGGCTGTAATTCCGGATTGCCGATGGAAGTCGACCAGCAGCTCAGGATCGAGATTTCTCCCGACGAGATTGACCGCCTGGTACGCAGGCTCGAGATGTCCCGGTTCCTGGAAGCCGGGCTCGTCGTGACCCGCGCCGAACTGTGGGGTGAACGAATCCGCCTGTCCATGTCGTGGCCCGGTGTTGGCGACGAGGTGGTCGTCATCCGCAGGGCGGACAGCGAGCCGGCCTTCGCGAGTACTGCGAGGCTGTCATTCTCCGTGGCCGGGACCAGCGTTTCCAGGCCCTGGCGGATACTCATCGGCCGGATGGCCCTGGCGGCCGGCGATATCGATATCGACGATCTCATGGCGCCGGTGGTGGCGGCCGGGCGGTCGTCCAGACCGTACGTAGCCGATTCTCCGATTCAGGTCTGGAGCGTCGAAAGCGCATGGGGAAAGTTTTTCTGCGACCATGCAATGGCCAGAAAATTCTACGAGGCCATGCAGTTTGAGGGGTGCGCCACTTTCCTCGTGCACGGCGACCTTGAATGCAAGTTCATCACGCCTCGTTTCCAGGCGACACTCCCGCGATTTTTCAACTATCCGTGGAAGATGTTCGGCGAATCCGAGAGCTGGGATCCCATCAGCGACCTGGATGACAGCGATGTCATCTTCGGCGGTGAAGAGCGGCTCGCCAAATCGATTGAAACCGTCATTGAAGCGGGGGGCGTGTCAGGACCGCTGATCATCAATTCGACCTGCGTGCCGGTCGTGATCGGCGACGACGTCGACAAGGTGATGGAACGCTTCCGCGACAGGTGCGAAGGGGGGCTGTTTCACCTGAGTCCCCGCACCCTCGACGCGACGGAACTGATGATGCAGTTCCTGGATTCGGCCAGGGAAAGGGCAGTGGCCGAAGCCAGAATCGAGCCGGGGTCGATCGAACTTGTGGGCTACCGTTCCGGCAGGACACACCATGAACTTCTGGAACTTGTCAGGCGTTGCGGAATAACCGTCAGGGGTTCGATACTGCCGAAGCTGAGCGCGCCGCTCATGGAGCAGGCGATGGGCGCCGAGGTCCTTGTCTTCAGGCCCAGCGTTCATCTTTCCGCCATGTACGACAGGGTTTTCCGCAGTTGCGGCACGAAAAGGATTTCTCCGGCTGCACCGTATGGTTTCGCGGGAACATCGGCCTGGCTCGAGGCGGTTGCGGAGTCCGTGGGACGCGGGGCAGCGGCGGCCGAAACAGTCAGGCTCGCAACTGATCGATACCAGGCCGAACTCGACGCTTTGAAGGAAGCGGCGGCAGGGCACGAAATCACCTTCGTCGCCGGCGTCGGCGATCTCCCCCGCCTCGTCGATCCCGAATCAGCCACGGGGCTGGCGGTACTGCCGGTGGTGGCGGAGCTCGGTTACCGGGTGAGGGTTCTTGGCGACAATTCGGCGCCCGCAGCCTTCAGGGATTTTTCGGATCGCCTCAGGGCCTGGTGCGCCAATGCCGGCCTGGAAGTCGCCGTGGACAGCTTCGCCACGCCGGCCGAGCTTGAACAGGCTCTCGGCGGGGTCAGGGGCGGGGCCGTATTTTCCGAATTTTTCTACGATTACCGGATTTCCCGTGCCGGAAGGGCACAGTTGTCGGCGCGCGATTTCGAAATGGGTTTCGATGGCGCGATGAGGACCGCCCGACGTCTTGCGAGGCTTGTGCGGACGCCCTGGTACGGAAGGTACGCCGGCCTTGCACAAGATTCATCAGGGTCAAGGAGCTGGTGGAAGACATGAATCCGGCAGAACACTACAAGTTCCAGATTCCATACATGGTCGGGGTTTACCTGGCGGTTAACGCGATTCCTGATGTCTACCTGCTGACCGACGGCCCGGACTGCCTGTTTTTCAAGGCCGAATACGTCCACGGCGCCCAGGATTTTCACTCGACGCTGCTGGACGTGAAGGGCAGGCACCGGGTCGCCCACACCCTTGCGGACATCAACAACGTGGTCCTGGACCGCGAGACGTTGATAACGGGTCTTGCGGCACGTCTGGCCGCTGAACCTTCAGCCGCCATGGTGCTTGTCACTGCCATGCCGATGGCCAGCATAACGGGCACCCAGTATGACCGCATCGCCCGGAACGTGTCCGAATCGACCGGCAAGCCGGTGGTCGAGGTTCCCGCGCGGTCCCTTCAAGGCGACTGGCTGGACGGGTACGCTCAGGTGCTTGCGGCCGTGGCGAGGGGAATCGCCCTGCCGGGTGAATCGTCCGGGGATCCGGCAAAGGTGGCGCTGGTCGGGCCGCTCATTGATCGTACGGAAGCCGATCGGATGGCCGACGTGCGCGAATTGCGGCGCATCCTGGAAGATGGTCTTGGACTTGAAGTCTGTGCCGTCTGGCCTTCGAACAGTACCGTTGATGAACTGTCGCGTGCGGCCGCGGCCGGAACCGTAATTTCACTGCCTTACGGTTCTGCGGCGGCAAAGGTCCTCAGTCGGCGGACGGGGGCAGCCCTCGTCAGGGCGCCTCTGCCTTTCGGCCCGGCCGGGGTAGAGGCGTTCGTCAGGAAGGTGGCCGGGGCGGTCGGTCGGTCTGACGCCGGCGAGGCTTTCCTGTCTTCCGAGCGCGCCCGCTGGTCGAGTGCATTCGAGGCGGTTTCGGCGCGGATCGTCGGGAAGCGTTTCGCCGTTGTGGCCGATCCCTGGCTGGCGGATGCCACGGTCGGACTGGTCGAGGATGCCGGGGGTGTCGTGGCGATCGCCCAGTCCTCGGCCCTCAGGCCGCAGCCCGTGCGCGGCCTGCCTTCGGCACGGGACATGGAATGCCCGGATTCCGTCGACATGTTCCTGGTTCCGACGCGCGGCATCGACTTCGCCCTGCGACAGGGAAAACCGTTTTTCGAATACGGTTTCACCAGCTTCGGGACGCACGCGTTCTTCGATGCGCCGACGCTCGGGTGGGCCGGCGCCGTGAACACACTCAACGCCATTGCCTCGAATCTGGCGCTTTTTTCGTCGGTGGGCGGCGCTGGGCTTTTCGACATGCGAAGGTTTGCTGCCTCTTTCCCAGGTTCGCCCGGCGGTGCAAAGGGCTGAAGAATGCCGGATTTCCAGGAAGGTTGTTCCGCTCCTGGTTGGGCGGTGGCCGGTTTCGCCGAGGCAATGGGGCTTTCCCGGTTCGGTCGTGCGGGGTGTCTGCTCGAAGGCATCGAGAGCCGCGGTGGCGCGCTCAGGTTGAATTTTTCCTGGGAAGGCGTCGGGCGCGGGGTGGTGTCGATCTCCCCCGACGACGGTGCTCCGGCGTTCGCGCGCAGCGCCCACCTCCTGTTCCGTTTCATCGGCGTCCGGATTGGAAGGCCTTACGAAATCCTGATGTCCAGGATGGCGGTAAATGCAGGAGAAGCAACGATCGACGAGCTGGCGCGGCTGGCCGGTTTCGGGCCCGCGGCACGCGAACCCGATGAAGCCGCCACGCCGCCGTCGGTGCCGTTCAATCCGTTCCGGCAGTGGGGCCAGGACGACGGCTGGCGCCGGTTCGTCTGTGATTCCGCCATGGAACGCCGCTGCCGCGAGGCCTTCGAGTTTGACTCGGATTCTGAATTCATTGTCCATGGGGACCTCGAATGCAGGTTCGTCGCACCGGGCGCGAGGGTTCGCCTGCCCGGTTATTTCGTCTATCCGTTCGACCTGTTTTCGCACACCGAGGCGGTTGGGCCATTAACCGATTTGGACGACCGCGATGTGATAACGGATCCTTCCGCCAAGCTCGAGGAACGCGTATTGAGCCAGGCCGACGGGGGCGTTATTGCCGGGCCCGTGGTCGTCGTTTCGACCTGCGTGCCGGTGGTGATCGCCGAGGATCCGGCACCTGTGCTGGCGCGTCTCGCCCCGGTCTGTCCTGGCGGGATTTCTTATGTCACACCCGTGTCCCCGTTGAGTCCCAGCGAGATGTTCATGGAATCGTTTGCCGGACTCCGCAGGGATGTCCTTTCACGCGAACCGGTGGCTGGTTCCGCGGGGCTTGTCGGGTATCGTCCGGGGCGTGCGTTGCAGGACCTCAAGGCGCTCCTTGGCTCGGTCGGGATACCGGTGACCGGGGCGATAGTCCCTCTCGTAACCCGGCGGCTCCTTGCCGACGTGCTGTCGGCCTCGGCCATCGTAATTGCCCCCGGAGCCTGTAACGAAGACATATTCGATCGGCTGGTCGATGGTTCTGCGGCGTCCGGGCGCAAGGTTCTGAAACCCGCTTTTCCATGGGGCATCAGTGCTACGGCGGACTGGTTGGAGGCGGTGGCGGATTCCCTGGGAAAAGGTGCCGAAGCACGTGCCCGCGCGGCGGCGGGTGTTTCCGACGCGATTGCCGCCGTTGCCGCGTGTCGACCCGAAAATGCGGTCTACCTGTTTGTCACGGACCTTGAAGAGATGGCGCGTTTCTTCGATCCGTTGAGTCCTGCCGGCCTGCCGCTGATCCCGACCATGTGCGGTCTGGGGTTGAGGTCGAGGCTGCTCGTCTATTGCAGATCAGGCATCGTCGACGGCGTGGAAGAGCGTTTTGCCAACCTGTCCGGGAAGGTCGAGGGATCGGAACTGGTAGACTACTCCACATTCAGCGACGCCGGCGGGCTGGAACGGCTGATGTGTGTTCCCGATGCAGCGGCTGCGTATTCCGAAATGTATTTCGATTACAGGGTGACGAGGCGCGGCCTGCCGGTATTTTCTTCCAGGATTTTCGAACCGGGCTTCGATGGCGCGGTCAGGACGGTGGCCCGCTTCGGCAGACTGGCCCGTCTGCCTTTCTACAGGCGTTACAGTGACCATATGCGGGGCGGCATTTCATGAACTTCTTGCAACCACAATGGAATTCCAGGACCTGTTGAAGTTTTATTGAAAATAAATATCATTAGCGTGGAAGGTTGAGGTGGTGATTGATGACTCTTCTGGAAGCCGAACTGACCACGCCGTTAAAAGTGTCCGCGATCGACGTTCGCTGTGGCGCATCACGTAACCTGGCCTGCCTGGGGATTCATCCGGGAGATCGCGTTTCGGTTATCCGCCGGGCGCCATTCCACGGTCCGATACTGGTACATGTTGAAGAAACGGGCGTGGAGATTGCCGTGGGACGTGGAATGGCCTCAAGGATTATCGTTGAAGCCGATTGAAATCAACCCGAACCCTCTGACCGAAGGAACACGGGAAGCATCGATCCCCCACATCGCGCTTCTCGGACAGCCCAACTGCGGCAAGAGCACCATTTTCAACAGCCTTGCGGGCTTCAAGGCCAATACCGGAAATTTCGCGGGGACCAGCGTCGAATTCACCGAAAGCATTGCGATCGTCGGGGGACGGCGCGTCAGGCTGACCGATCTGCCGGGAACTTACTCGCTGGTACCCTCCGACGAAGCGGAAACGGTTACAAGGCGCTGGCTCGAAGCCGGGACCGCCGACGCGGTCATCCTCGTTCTGGATGCCTCGGTGCTTTCCAGGAGCCTCGAACTGGTTCTGGAAATGGCGGAAACGGGCATTCCATTCGTGGTTGCCCTCAATATGATGGACGACGCCTCCCGCAAGGGCGTTGCGATCGACGTCGCGGAACTGTCCAGGCGCCTCGGCGTGCCGGTGGTGCCGACTGTCGCAACGCGGGGACAGGGCGTGGTCCAGGTCGTGATGGATGCGCTGGTGGCTGCTGCGCGCGGCGCCACGGCCCTGCGGCCGGCCTACGATCGCGACGTCGATGCGGCCGTGGAAGCGGTCGTCGGGTTGATGCCTCCCGATCTGGGGCCGGCCCGCCGCAGGTTCCTTGCGGTTCGCCTGCTCGAGGGCGACTCCGCCGTGGAGAACGAGATTGCCGCGATCGACCGGGATGCGCTGGACCGGGGGGTGGCGATCCGCAGGGCGCTTGCCGCGGATCACGGGTGGCCGGAGGACGGCGTCTTCGCGTCCCACCGCCATGCCATCGCCGTCAACCTCTTCGAGGCGGTGGCACGCGTCACCAGCAGGCCGGGAAGGTCGGTACGGGAAAGGGTCGATGCGGTCCTGATGCATCCGGTGTCGGGCCCGCTTGCGGCAATGCTGGCGCTCGCGGCATTCTTTTCCCTGTCGTTCTTTGCAGGCGGCGCGCTTTCGGGGCTGGTGATGAGTCCCTTCGAGCGGCTGTCCGGACTCGCCGGAGCGCTGGTTCCGGGAATTGGCGGCGTCATCGCCCGGGGGATCGTCGACGGGCTTGGCGGCGGGCTGGCCATCGTTCTGCCATACCTGCTTCCGCTGCTTTTCATGATGGCCCTGCTGGAAGACGTCGGGTACCTGCCCCGCGCGGCCTTCCTGGTGGACGGACTGCTTCACCGCATCGGCCTCCATGGAAAGAGCGCCATTCCCCTGATCATGGGATACGGGTGCAACGTGCCTGCGATCGTCGGCGCCCGGGCTCTGGAGAGCCGGCGCGACAGGCTTCTGACGGTGATGATCACCCCGTTCATTCCCTGTTCGGCACGTACCGTGGTCATCCTGGCACTGATTGGCGGCGTTTTCGGGGTACGCTGGGTAATCGCGGCATACCTGTTGAATATCATCGTCGCGGCAGTCGTGGGGCGCATCCTCTCGTCACTGGTCCCCGGGGAGTCGCTCGGCCTCCTCATGGACATTCCTCCGTATCGCGTGCCGCCGCTCAAGGCCCTGGCCGCCAAGGTGTGGTTCAGGACGAAGTCGTTCCTGGTATCCGCCTGGCCGGCGCTGATTGGTGCATCGGTGCTCATGGCGCTCCTCGAATACATCGGCATACAGGACTGGGCAAACCGCCTGCTGTCGCCGTTCACGGAAGGCCTGCTCGGCCTGCCTCCGGCGGTGGGTGTGACCCTTGTTTTCGGAATATTCAGGAAGGAGTTGACGCTGCTGATGCTGTTCGGCGCGCTTGGAACGACCGATGTCACGGCCGCCATGTCGGCGACCCAGGTCGCGACGTTCGTCGTGTTCGTGATGTTCTATGTTCCGTGCGTGTCGACGATAGTGACGCAGGTGCGCGAGACGGGCTGGAAGTGGACGGCGGCATCGATCGTGACGAATACCGTGGTGGCCACGCTGCTGGCCGTCGCGGTACGGCTTGCCGGGGCACTCATGGTTTGACGAACCCCACCGCGAACCTCGACCCGAATTCCCGGACACGTGTTTCGAGTCCGGCATCCCGCGCGATATCCTTGAGTTCAACCAGCCCGCGATCGTCGCAGACCAGCAGTTCGCCGGTGTCGGCCAGGTCGGCCGCCATTCCGGATTCGAATCGCGCGTAAGTGCCGACAAGCATGGGTGTATCGCGGACCGCCGCGTCAAATCCCGGGTTGAAGCCGAAAAACTTCATTTCCGCGTCGCAGTAAAGGGGGATCGCCGTGTCGTGCAGGTCGAACGTGCCCGCAATCCGCGCGGCCGATCCGTCTGCACGCATGATTTCGCACAGCGCCTTCGAATCGTGGCTGTAATCGGGGTTTTTGAGGTCTTCGAGATTGGTCGTCAGGAAGACGACGCCCGCCAGCGCGATTACGGCGAAAGAAATCGCCGTCCTGGCGGCGGCCTTTGAACCGGCCAGGCCGATCAGGCGATCGGCGCAGACCCCCGCCGCGAGGGACGCTCCCGGCAGCACGGGTACGATGTAGTGTGGCAGCGCGGTTGACGACAGGGCCGGAAGGATCGAAGCGGACAGGATCAGCAGTAGCGCGGTGATGGCCGCGGCGTCCCGCCTCACGGCCAGCAGCAGGCATGCCGGCAGCGCGCACAGGAGCACGATGGACGCGCCCGTGTCGCGCGAAATCATCCATCCCGCGTAGGTTTCCGCCGCCCCAAGACCCTCGACCGACTGCGAAATCCGCTGGAAGAGGTGGTAGCCGAAGTAGGTGTCCAGAAATGCACGGCCGTGGGCGGCCGTCATAGCGGCGTGCCACGGGATCAGCGCCAGGAGCATCGCCCCTAGGGCCCATGCGGCGTCACGGGCCAGCGGCGCATATGCCTTCCGGATGCCTTCGGGGGCGCGGACGAGTCGCACGGCCAGCGCGGCGGCGATGAACGGAACGGGAGCGGTAAGCTTGCACAGTGCCGAAAGGCCGAAAAGAAGGCCCGCCGGAATGCTTTTTTTCGGGCCGTCCGAAACAACGAACGTGCGGAAACCGGCAAGCGCCAGCATCAAGCCCGGGATGTCGGTCAGCGGCCTTCTCGCGTTGAAGAAGAACAGGTTTGCGGACAGGCAGAAGCCGGCCGCGGCGATCGCCGCCGCCGTCGACAGGCCAAGGTCGCGCCCCACCCGGTAGATGAGCAGCAGGAGGAGTACGCCGGCCACCACGCCCGGGAAACGCGCCGCCTGTTCCACCGGTCCGGGGAAAAGTCCCGAAAGCTGGATTCCGCCGAACAGGACGGGGCCCTTTTCAAAAAGCACATGTCCCATCCAGGTGACGTCGAATAGCCTTCCGGCCCTGGCCCCCTCGATGGCGGCCCGCGTGTATATCGAATCGTCGCTGGGAATGAGGCTTCCGGAATCGATGCCGTGGAACAGCAGCAGGATTGCGGCCAGCGCGGCAAGTCTTGTCCCGAGCCGGAGCCATGTGGCCGTCATGTCGCCGGGGCGATCCATCGTCGAGCGCTCCTGCCGGCCGCGCAAAAAACGCGGCGTACCGTGCCTAGGCGTCGTTGCGGGAGGCGTGCCAGGTCAGTACCGGGCTGCGGGCGGCCGTGACTTCGTCGGGACGCCTGACCGACGTCACATGCGGGGCGGAGTGCACGATTTCGGGATTGCGGGCGGCCTCGTCGATGATTTTTTCCATGACCGCCACGAACTCATCGAGATCGGCCATGTTTTCGGTTTCGGTCGGTTCGACCATGAATGCGCCGCTGACGATCAGCGGGAAGTAGACCGTCGGCGGGTGAATCCCGTTGTCCATCAGGCGTTTGGCCATGTCCATCGTGGAGACCTTGCCCTCGGACTTGATCTGGTTCCGATCGGAAAATACCGCCTCGTGCATGCAGGTGCCCGCGTACGGGAGATGCATTGAGTCCTGCAGCCTGGCGCGCACGTAGTTCGCGTTCAGCACGGCCATCTCGGATGAACGGGCGATACCCTCCGCCCCCAGCGCCCGGATGTAGGTGAGTGCGCGGACGATGACGCTGAACTGGCCCTGGAACGACCGCATACGGCCAATGGATTTCGGGAAATCGCAGGACAGGGAGAACGAACCGTCATCGGCGCGCATGACCCTGGGCACCGGCAGGAAATCGACCAGCCCGTCAACCACGCCGACCGGCCCGCTTCCGGGGCCGCCGCCGCCGTGAGGCGTCGAGAATGTCTTGTGCAGGTTCAACTGCATCACGTCGATTCCGAGGCACGCGGGCCGGTACTTGCCCATGATGGCGTTCAGGTTCGCGCCGTCACCGTAGACCAGGCCGCCCTTTTCGTGCACGATTGCGGCCACCTTGTGGATTTCACGTTCGAACAGCCCGAGGGTGTTCGGGTTGGTGATCATGATAGCCGCGACGTCTTCGTCCATCAGGGCGGCCACATCAGCGGGGTCGAGAATGCCGGATTCGCTGCTTTTGACCTTGACGACCGAGTAGCCGTTCAGGGCGCTGGTGGCCGGGTTGGTTCCGTGGGCGGTGTCGGGGATCAGTACCTTCGTCCGGGGATTTCCGCGCGATGCGAGTGCTGCCCGGACAACCTTCATTCCCGTGAGTTCGCCGTGCGCGCCCGCCGCCGGCAGGAGAGTAACGCCGGACATGCCGAGGATTTCCATCAAGGCATGTTCCAGTTCCCACATGACTGCCAGCGCGCCCTGCACCATCGAGTCGGGGGCAAGCGGGTGAATCGATGTGAAGCCCTCAAGCGCCGCGGCGTCCTCGCAGACGCGCGGATTGTGCTTCATGGTGCATGAACCGAGGGGGTAGAAACCGGTGTCCACGCCGTAGTTGAGGCGTGACAGGCGCGTGAAGTGCCGGACCACCTCATATTCGGCGACCTCCGGCAGTTCGGCCGGCGCGGTCCGCAGCAGGCCCGCCGGAATGGCGGCCGAGGCGCCCGGACCAGGGTCCTTCACGCACATGCCGGTACGGCCCTTCGAGCCCCTTTCAAATATTGCAGGTTCATCAAGTTCGAGACCGGGACGAGCACCCATCATAACCTCCGAGTCAGCGTCGAATCGAATAGGATCATCAGTTTGCGGCCGGCGCGGCGGCCGGCGCCGGAGCCTGGGCCGCCTCGGGGGCGGCTGCGGGCGCGGGCACTGGCGCGGGCACTGGCGCGGGCGGCGGTACGGGCTGTCCCTGGCCGGCGGCAGCAGCATTTTCGTCGGTGCCGGTGGCTGAGGTGTCGCCTTCAAGCTTTTCGATCTTTGCGGCGGCACGGAGATCCCTGACCAGTTCGCGCCGGGCCTTGAATATCGCCTTGTTCTTGAGGCTCAGCGTGATCTTGTCCTGGACCTCCTCAAACGGCTTTACCCGTTCCGCCTTCTTTTCGTACACGATGATGATGTGAAGCCCGAAAGGGGTCCTCACGGCCTCCTTCGTGTATTTTCCCGGCTCCAGGGCAAATGCGGCCTTCTCGAACGCGGGAACCATCGTGCCGGCCCTGAAGAAACCAAGGTCGCCGGCCTTCGGGGCGGTCGTGGCGTCTTCGGACATCGATTTCGCGACCTCGCCGAAATCCTCGCCCTTCTTCAGCCTGGCCAGCGCCTGGTCGATCTTCGCCCTGGCGGCCTTTTCGGCCTCGGCATCGGCGTTTTCTGCAAGCCTGACAAGAATGTGGGCCGCGCGGACCTGCTCAGGGTCGGTGAACATCTTTATGCCCGCAGTGTATGCGTTCCTGATTTCTTCTTCCGTGATGTTGATCTTTCCAAGCTTTTCGAGGAGCTTCGTCATGGAATAGGTTCTGGCAAGCCGTTCCTTGATAACGTCCACGGTGATCTTGCCGTGCTTCAGGTAATTTTCGAACTGTTCATCACCCTTGAAGCGGGATTTGTATTCCTGGAACTGCGCCTCGATTTCCTCGGGCGTGACGACGATTCCGTTGGACTTGACCGACTGTGAAAGGAGTTCTTCCTCGATCAGTCTGTTTACGATGCCGTCCTTGACCTTCAGGAGCCGGTCTTCCGGAATCTTCCTGAGACCGTTCTGCGTAACCTTGGCAACCTCTTCGTCAAAGAGGGACCGGGGAACCTTGACCCCGTTCACCACCGCGACGTGGTCTGGAACGACCGGAGCCACCACCACCCCGCCCTGGGGCGCCGTTTCATCCTTCCGCCCGCATCCGGCGGCAACGGCGAGAGAACAGACGGTAAAGACAACCAGCAGCTTTTTCATGATTTGTTCCTCCGCAGCCAGGTCAAAAGCGCCCGGATTCTATCCCAGCACCCGGCCAAAGTAAACGCGTGCGTGAGGGATTCGAAACCGGCGGGGCAATCATCGGAAATCGCCTGAAGGCACGCTGCGTGCCTGAACCGGCGGCGTTCGTTCGCGGGAGATTAGTCGAGAATCTGAAGTACCGCGCGTTTGCGGTGCTTCGCGGCCGCGTTCGTCACGATGGTCCGCAGGGCCCAGGCCATGGAGCCGTCCCGCCCGATGACCTTGCCCATGTCTTCCTTTGCGACGCGCAATTCCACGATAACCGTCGAGTCGCTTTCGACGACGGAAAGCTTAATTGCGTTCTCGTCGTCCACGATGGCGCGCACAATCATTTCCATGAGTTCCTTCATCGTCAGCTCCGCGCAGGTAAGTCCCGCAAGTCATGTCGGATGTCGCAGATACTAACAGAATGCATAGTGCAATGGAACAGGTAAGACTATGAATAAAGACGAGGCCGTTCCGGTACGCACGGCGGGGGCCCGTTCGATATAAATCGATCAGGCCTGGGCGCCGGAAAGGAGCTGCCTGGCGAGGCGCGAGACCTTACGCGAGGCGCGTTTCCTGGGGATGATGCCCTTCGACGCGATGTGCATCACCATCGATTCGGCCGTACGGAACGCCTGCTGGGCGTCCGTGCCTTCGCTGGCGGTTGCCTTTTTGACCACGTTTTTCAGGATGGTCCTGAAATGCCTGTTGCGCGAACGAGCCTTGAGGCTCTGCCGATGTCTCTTAAGCGCCTGCTTGTGATTGGCCACCGCTCCCTCCAATTAAGGTCCGGACAAAAACGCCGGGAGTTTATATATGAAACGAAGCTGCCTGTCAATACCATTCGCGCCGGTCATGTCCGAAGACGCCGCGGGCCATCGCCGCCACCAGATCCGTGACGCCCTCGCCGGACATTGATGAAATCGCATAAAAATCAACATGCAGGGCGCCTGCGGCAGCCCTGAGCGCCGCGACGTTGTCCCCGCAGCCGGGCACGTCGATCTTTGATGCCACCAGAATGAAAGGTTTCTTCTGGAGGTCCGTGCCGTAGGCCTCAAGCTCCATCCGCACCGTTTCGAAGTCCTTGACGGGGGCTTCGGTGGATGACACGTCCACCATGTGGACCAGAAGGCTGGTCCGTTCGCAGTGTCTCAGGAACTGGTGGCCAAGCCCCGCGCCCTCCGAGGCGCCCTCGATAAGGCCCGGCATGTCGGCAAGGACGAATGTCGCGTCGCCGGCCGAAACGACGCCGAGGTTGGGTACCAGCGTGGTGAACGGATAGTCCGCCACCCTGGCCTGCGCCCTGGACAGGTGATTGATCAGGCTGGACTTGCCGGCGTTCGGCAGCCCGACCAGTCCGACATCTGCCAGCAGTTTCAGCTCCAGTCTGATGGTGCGCTGGTCCCCGGGGCCGCCCTCGGTCGCGATATAGGGCGTTCGCCGCCAGGGCAGCGCGAACCGCGCGTTGCCCATCCCGTAGCGCCCGCCCCTCGCGGCCACGAAGGTTGCGCCCGCGCTGTCGATGTCGGCCAGGAGTTCACCGTTTTCGTCAAAGACCATCGTGCCGACGGGAACCTTCAGGATGGTATCCTCGCCGTTTTTGCCGGTCTTGTTGGAACTGCCTCCGGGAGCGCCGTCGCTGGCCTTGAATTTCTGGTGGAAGTGGAAATCCAGAAGCGTTTTCAGGCCTTCGTCGGCCGCGATGACGACGCTGCCGCCCCTGCCGCCGTCGCCGCCGTCCGGGCCGCCGCGGGGCACGAATTTTTCGCGCCGGAAGCAGACAAGCCCGTCCCCTCCCTTTCCGCCGGACACCCAGATTGTAGCTTCGTCAATGAAACGCATGAAACCCCGGGCGACAAAGACTGTCCGGTGCGTGGCGAGGCAGGAAGACTATTCGGGGATGACGTCGACGATCTGGCGGTTGTGCCCGACCTTGAAAACGACCCGTCCGCCGCCGGTGGCGAAAAGCGTGTAATCCTTTCCCTGCCCGACGTTGACGCCCGGATAGAACTTGTTGCCAAGCTGGCGCACGATGATGTTGCCTGGAATGACCAGTTCGCCGCCGAATTTCTTAACGCCGCGGCGCTGTCCGTTGCTGTCGCGTCCGTTGCGGCCGCTCTGTCCCTTTTTTCTGCCCATCGCTTACCCCACCCTGATTCCGGAGACGATCAGCCGAGTGAATTCCTGGCGGTGACCGCGGATCCTTTTGGAGTTGTGGCGGCGGCGCTTCTTGAAAGCCAGAACCTTCGGGCCGCGGCCCTCGAGAACCACCTTGCACGTAACCTTCGCGCCGGCCACGAAAGGTTTTCCGACGCGCATCGTTTCTTCGGCGCCGACCAGCAGGACCTTGTCGAATTCGATTTCGGTGCCCACTTCGGCCGGGAGTTTTTCAACGTCGATCGTGTCGCCTTCGTTGACGCGGTACTGTTTTCCGCCTGTCATTATCACTGCATACATGTTGGACCTCTGCCATCCAAACGAACGGGACGCAAATTCTACTTGGGATTTCGGGATTGTCAACATCAAAATCGACAGGCACGGGGAGTCATGTCTCCCGGGATTCGGCCTGCCAGAGTCTCACCGTGAACGTGGAACCTTCGCCCTCGACGCTTTCAACATCGATCTCGCCGCCGTAAACCTCGACTATCTGCAGGCTCATGGCCAGGCCCAGCCCCGTACCCTCGCCGGGCGGCTTCGTGGAAAAGAACGGGTCGAAGATTCTTTTCAGGTCCTTTGCCGGTATGCCGTGACCGTGGTCGCGGACGCCCGTCGAAACGCGCCGTCCGTCGATCGACGTGAATATTTCGATGGTGCCGGCCCCGTCCATGGCGCACGCGGCGTTGAGCAGCAGGTTGAACATGACCTGCTGGAACTGCGACGGGCGTATTTCGACCATGACGTCGCCGGCATCGAAACTGGTCGCGACGGTAACGTTCCTGAACGACTTGTGGGCCTCCAGAAGCTTGACCGTCGATTCGACGACTGCCGTGACGTGTGCCGCCGCACGCTCATCGCGGGCCGGCCTGGCGAAGGTGAGCATGTCCCTGATGATCCCGTCGACCCTCATCGTGGCCTTGTGGATGGCATCGGCGTATTCCCGGACCTCGTCCGGCGTAGAGTCGCCCGTCCTGAGGATATCGGACATGCCGAGGATGATGCCGGTGGGGTTGCCGATTTCGTGGGCCACGCCCGCCGCGAGCTGTCCGACCGACGCCAGCTTTTCGGCGCGAATCAGCTGGGACTGGGCCCCTTTCAGGTCGTTTCGCATCCGCTGGATTTCCCATTCCTGCCGTTCCAGCAGCCGCCTGTCTTCCCTGTGGATGCGGGCACCCTCCCTGAGTGCCCAATCGATTTTTGCCAGATCGTTTCCGGCAGGGCGCCCGTCCTGTTCAGCCAGCAGCACGGCTGCCGCGGATGCCGTTCCCGTAAGCGGGCGGGTGATTGTGAGGAACGCCACGGCAAGGCCGCCGGTCAGCGACAGCAGCGTCACGAGGGCGCCATACAGCAGGATCAGCCGCCACAGCGGCGACCCCGTCGACGTGGCGTCCCTGATCCTGAGCCCGAGAATCCTGGCCCCCCCTTCGGGTTCCTGCACCCTGACGAGAGCCTCCCAGCCGACCTGCTCGCCGGTCGCCTCAAGTGCAGGCCGATCCGGGTCGATTCTGGTAAGCATGTGCCCTGCGATGCTGGCCTCTATTATGCGGTCCGGGGCCGTCCTGTACCGTTGGGCAAGGATCGCCGGCGACATTGACGCGTCACCGCTTTCGGGCCTGACGTCCACGATGAAGACTTCGACGCCCGGCCATGCCTTCCGCAGCCGCGCCATCCAGAGGTCCTCGCGTTCCTCGGGAACCGACGCCGCCGCGACCATGGCGGCGGCGAGCAGCCGGTCGCCCTCGTTGCTGACAAGGACCGGCATGACCATCGCCCTGAGGAACGGGCCGAGGCCCAGAATGGCAAGGGCACCGGCCACGGCCATCGACAGCACGAGGCGGCCACGTATTCCCGGAGTGTATGGCCACGTCCACATTCTTCCGGCCATCGTGTCGGCACCCCCGGCTGCATCATTCCTGTTGCCCGGGTGAGGTTAGCAGATGTCCCGCGTGTTTTCTATCGCGGACAGGCTGGAGCGCCGCGCGGCCATCTGGTCTATAATGACGCCGATCCGGCGCGGAAATTCAAATGGATTTGAAAGTACTGGTCATCGACGACGAACCCGGTCTTCTGCAGATGCTCCAGGTGGTTCTCAGCCGTGCCGGTTACGGCGTAACCACCGTGACGTCGGCGCGCGAGGGGCTGGCTGTACTGTCCCGCACCCAGTTCGATCTCTGCCTGTGCGATCTCCGGATGCCGGGAATGGACGGGATGGCTTTCCTGGCGGCGCTCAGGACATCCGGGATTCCCATGACCGTGATCGTGATGTCGGCGTACGGCTCGGGTGACGACGCCATCGCCGCGATGAAGGCCGGGGCCTACGACTACATAAACAAGCCGTTCCAGTCCGAGGAGATTCTGCTGACGCTGCGCAAGGCCGTGGAACGGGAGCAGCTCAAAAGGGAAAATCAGGAACTGCGGTCCAGGGTATCGAGGCAGTCCGGCCCGGGAACCGTGATTGCACGCGCCGAATCGATGCGCCGCGTCGTCGCCGTCGCCACCAGGATCGCGGGGTTCAAGTCGACGGTGCTTATTACGGGCGAGTCAGGCACCGGAAAGGAAGTCATTGCCCGCCTGATCCATGATGGTTCGGATCGCTCGAAAAGGCCTTTCGTCGCGGTGAACTGCGGGGCAATACCCGAAGGACTCATGGAATCGGAATTCTTCGGGCATGTGAAAGGTGCGTTCACGGATGCCGTCGGGAACAAGCAGGGCCTGATCGAAAGCGCCGGCGGCGGGACGCTGTTCCTTGACGAAGTCGGCGAGCTCCCGCCGGTGCTGCAGGTGAAAATCCTGCGTTTCCTGCAGGAAAGCGAGATACGCCGCGTCGGCGACACCAGGCCCGTCAAGGTCGATGTAAGGGTTGTCGCCGCCACCTCAAGGGACCTGGAACAGGAAATTTCACGCGGCAATTTCCGTGAGGACCTGTTTTACCGGCTCAACGTGGTGCCAATCAGGATCCCGCCGCTGAGGATGCGGCTGGAGGACATCCCGGTGCTTGCCGACCACTTCCTGCGCAGGATACACGAAAGGACCTCCTGCCAGGCAGCTTCCTTTTCCCCGGAATCCATGAGGATGCTCATGGCGTATTCCTGGCCCGGCAACGTCCGGGAACTCGAAAACATGGTCGAGCGCGTGGCCGTGATGTGCGACTCCGAGGTCGTTCCGGTCGAGGCGTTGCCCGATGCGATCAGGCCGGGCGCGTCCGGTCGTTCCCCGTCGGCGTCGATGCCGCTTCAGGGGCTGTCTCTCAAGGTCAACCAGAGGGAACTCGAAATTCTGCTCATTACGCGGGCCCTGGAGGCGACCGGGGGCAACAGGACGCATGCCGCCAGGATCCTTGAAATGAGCCACAGGGCCCTGCTTTACAAGTTGAAGGAATACGGTCTGGGGAAGAACGAGTGAACGCCACTGGAAACGTCGCCGGCCTGAAGCCTGCATCCCGCAGGCTTATAGAAAAGCTGTTCGAACGGCACGCGGGGTCGTCCGATTTCGTGGACGCGCCGCTGGCCATAGCCATGCAGGACGCTTCCCTTGCGTCGGGCAGGCGGATCGCCGCGCTGGCAGACAGATCCGGCAGGGTCTGCGAAGTGATCGTGGGCGATGGCGCGGCCCTGGATGTTCCCGGGCGGCTGCGCACCAGGGTTCCGGCAGGCCGCCTCAACGGCTTCAGGCTGGTTGTGACAACGTTCGGGCGCGGGCTCGATCAGGCCGATCTCGAAACGATGAGGCTTTTCTCGTTCGACGCCGCCGTGGCCGTGATCAACGGGACTCCCGGCACGACTCCGCTGGTTCAGCCTGCCTGGCCGCTGCCACCGGGGGCCGGTCTGTGGGAAATCCAGGCTCCGGCCCACCCGGGAAGGTTCGTGCAGGCATTCGACGAGACCGTCCGGGACATCGAAATCCAGCTTCGGCGGGCGGCGGACGCCAACCTGTCGGTGCGCGGGACCGTGAAGGCGAAGGATGCGGCCATCGTGGTCATCCCCACCTTCGACAGGAACGCGGATACCGACTGGGAGAAGGCCGAAATGACAGATCTCTGCGAAACCGCGGGGGTTGCGGTCATCGAGACCATCGTTCAGAGGCGCGCCTCCCCGGATCCGAAGTTCGTGACCGGCGCGGGCAAGCTGCGCGAGATAGCGATGCTTTGTCTGAACCGCGCGGCCGACCTGATCATATTCGGCGTGACGCTTTCACCTTCACAGCAGCGGAACATTTCAGCGGTCGCCGGCGTCCGCGTCATAGACCGCAACCAGCTGATACTCGACATATTCGCCAGGCACGCAGGTTCCGTGGAGGGGCGGCTGGAGGTGGAACTCGCCCAGCTCCGGTACAATCTTCCAAGGCTGTCGGAAAAGGACGACTCGATGTCGCGGCTGTCCGGCGGCATCGGGGCGCTCGGACCGGGCGAAACGAAGCTCGAGATGGAGCGGAGGCGCGCCAGGGACAGGATCAACCTTCTTCAGGAACGGATCGCGGCCGAGGCGGGGCGGCGTACGCTCCGGAGAAGGCGCCGCCGCCAGAACTCCATTCCACTGGTCGCGGTCGTGGGGTACACGAACGCTGGCAAGTCGACTCTGTTCAACACGCTGACCGGCGCGGACGTCGTCGTCCGCGATAACCTGTTCGCCACACTGGATCCCACCGTCCGCACGCTGTGGGTGCCCTCCGGCGAATCAGGTTTCAGCGTGGTCGTGGCTGACACGGTGGGCTTCATCAGGGACCTGCCGGCTGAACTGGAGGGCGCGTTCGCTGCCACGCTCGAGGAAATCGGCGATGCCGCGCTGCTCATCCAGGTCGCCGATGCCGCGGATCCCCATGTGGCCGTCCAGATTGCCTCGGTGCGCCGCATACTCGCCGATGCCGGGTTCGGCCATGTCCCGTCGCTCCTGGTGCTCAACAAGGCGGACATGGCGGATCCCGGAACCCTGGAAGCGCTGGTCGGTGAAACCGGCGGGATTCCGGTCTGCGCCCTGAACCCCGCTTCCACTGCTTTGCTGCTGGGGAGGCTCGCCGCCCTGGAACCGTCGCGGTGACGGTCACTCGATTTCGTACTGCCTTGCGAACGCCGGTTTTTCATCAAGGCTGTCGATGTAATCGACTATCGCTTCGTGGATGGCCTGCGCGATACGATCCTGGTGTTCCGACATGAGGAGCTGCCGGCCCTCGACCGCGTGTGTTATGAAGCCCGTCTCTATGACGACCGCGGGCATCGACGCAGCCTCCAGGACCGTGAACGGCGCCTGCCTGACCTGCCTGTTACGGGCATCCTGGAATTTTTTCATCAGGGAGTCCTGGAGCTTTTCCGCCAGCAGGGCGGATTCATTGACCATGCCGTTGAACTTCATGTCGGCAAGCAGGACGCTGAGCGACCGATCCGGCAGCGCGCCGGCAGGCGAACCTTCCTCACCGTTCTCCCTTCCGGCCAGTTCGTTCGTCGATTCGTCCGAACCGGGGCCCACATAGAAAGTCTCGATGCCGTGAGCATCCTGGCTGGCGGCGGCGTTGCAGTGGATCGACAGGAATATGTCGGCGTCGAGCGCGTTGGCCGTTTCCGCCCGGTCCTTCAGGGCCACGTAGGAGTCGTCCGTACGCGTGAAGAAAACCACCACGTCGGGGTTGCCGTTGAAGAGTGCGGCAACCTTGCCGGCGAGTATCAGCGTCACGTATTTTTCGTGTACGCCGTAGGGTCCGACGGCCCCCATGTTCCGCCCCCCGTGTCCCGGGTCGATGACGATCCTGAAAGGGCGCTCCCCGGCCGATACCCCGTTCGGGGTGAAAGCCGCCAGCAGCAGGGCGGCCGAAAGGACTATGGCGGCAGACCTGCCCGCACCCGGCGAGAATATTCTGACTGGAGCATTCATCCTGATCATTGCAGGGTCTCCTCCGGTGCAGATCGTACCGGCGGGAATGAACGGGTGCCAAGAAGACGTCATCCGGGGACTGGCGGTACGGGGCGGGCTTCAGATGGCGGAACAGAATTTTTCCAGATCGGCCCTCAGGCGGGCGAGGTCGACGGCCGAGCAGGGATCCATTGTCGCCGCCTCCCGGAATCGTTCAAGCGTGGCCTCGATGAACGGCACTATGTCGCCGAACCGCATCCTGCCGGCGAGGAAGGCGTCAACGGCGGCCTGGTCCGCGATCACCAGCGCCATCGGGCTGCAACCTCCGGCGGTCAGAACGGCATGGCCAAGTCCGATGGCCCGCCGGTCGGCCGGGCCGGGGGCGACCAGGGCCGAGACGGAGGATGCGGCGGCAGAGCCCGAAAGCACCTTCGACCCCTCCTGCCAGGGCAGTCCCAGCGCCATCCTGACGGGACCGGACATGTCTGCCGGACCGGAAAAAGCCGACCAGGCGCCGGCGTGGAGCAGTGCGGCGTGGACGGAAGCGGCCGGGTCGAACATGACCGAGATCCTGTCAGCGGGGATTCCGAAAAGGATTGACGCCTCGACGATTTCGAGCGCCTTGTTCACCAGTGTCGCGGAATCGACCGTGATTTTCGCCCCCATCCTCCATACGGGATGCAGCAGTACGCGGGCCGGTTCGAGGTCGTGCCGCATCCCGTGGGGGACTTCACGCACGGCCCCGCCCGTGCCGGTGATGATCAGCCGATCGACCGGGGCGCCTGAAGGGATGCGTTCCAGCAGTGCCGCCGCTGCCGCGTGTTCGGAGTCGACCGGCCGCACGTCGGCCGGCGCGCCGCCCGCACGGCTGCGTCCCAGCACAAGGCGACCGTAGGCGACGACCGCCTCCTTGTTGCCGATGGCCGCCGGCAGTCCGCGCGCGACGGCTTCCCCGAAGGGGTCCGCCCCGTCCAGCCCCGAAGACACCACCACCGCACCGTCGGCTTCCGAAAAGGCGTCGGCATCCGAAAGGACGCGGCGTACCCCCAGATCCGCCATTGTCCGGGCCAGCAGCGGCGACGGGGCGCCGTCGAATGTAACGGTCAGCGGCCTGAGATCCGTGACGAGTCCGGCAAGAACGTCGTGCGAGCGCCAGCCGCCCAGGTGGGCGCAGCCGATGCCCGCGCCGGCCAGCACCCGGCATACGCACCTTCCCAGCGAACCGGTTGCGCCGAAAACCGCAGGGAATCGCATGGCTTTGATTTCTTTTGACAATGGATTAAAGGTTGATCAGGTTCAGGATGGTATCGCGGAAGAAGTAGCCGGCGGCGGCCAGCCCCCCGACGATGCCCGCCGCCAGGACGATCTTCCAGACGACCGACGGCAGCCCCGCCCGATCAGTCTTTTTCATTGCGGCGAGCGGTACCGTTTCGCGGCCCTCCAGCATGTCCACCAGGGCGATACCCTGGGTCCTGGTCCGGGTGGAGTCCATTACTTCCGGGGCAAGCCCCTTCAAATCTGAAGAAGATATGCGGCCTTCTTCCAGGCGGGTCAGTTCTTCGAGCCGTATGGGCGTCGCGCCGTCGACGGGCAGGCTGCGTCCAGCGAAGCGCATCATCGACAGCGACAGGATTTCTTCCGAAATCAGCGAATTGATTCGGTCGTGCGTGATGGCTTCTTCGGCCACTTCTTCGGCGGCGAAGATGCTGCGGAGGAATTCGGACAGGTCGTACGACGACACTTTGAGGCCGCGTGAGAAAAGGAACTGCATGAGGTCGTCGCCCATTTCCTGGGCGCTGTGGTAGCGGCGCCTGGGGTCGCGGGCAAGCGCCCTGCGAACCATCTGGTCGAGTTCCTCCGGCACGTCCTCGTTCAGCAGCGTGAGGGACGGCACCTCGGCCTTTTCCACGAGCTGCGCCGTTTCGATTTCGGTTTTTCCAAGGAACAGGCGCCTGTTGGCAAGCAGTTCCCACAGTATGATGCCGATCGAGAAGATGTCGGCGCGGAAGTCCACCGAGCGTCCGTCGAGCGCTTCCGGTGAGAGATAAGAGAACTTGCCCTTGACGATGCCGGGGTCGGTCATCTCGACCTGGGTCATGGCCTTCGCCAGACCGAAGTCGGTGAGCTTGACTTCGCCCGAATGCGATATGAGAAGGTTCGGCGGCGAAACGTCGCGATGGACGATGCCGAGGATGTTGCCGTCCGCATCGCGCCGTTCATGTGCGTGGGCCAGGCCCTTGAGCGCCTCGCTGACGACGAAGACCGCGACCGGGACCGGGAAACGCTGGCCGACTTCCGACAGGCGCTGGAAGATGCGGCGGAGGTTGCGGCCCTCGACCAGTTCCATCACGATGAAATAGGTGCCCTGGGCCCGGCCGACATCGAAAACCTGAACGATGTTCGCGTGGTTCAGGTGCATCGCGAGACGGGCCTCGTCGAGGAACATGTTGACGAACTTCGGGTTCGAGCAGAGGTTCGGCAGGATCCGCTTTATCGCGACCGCCTTTTCGAAGCCGTCCAGGGTGATGGCCTTTGCCCTGTATATTTCGGCCATCCCGCCGGCATCCAACTTGTCCAGGATTTTGTATCGCTGTCG
>CAYYCO010000021.1:0-27746 GCA_964470365.1 uncultured Anaeromyxobacteraceae bacterium
GGGCGATTAACTCAGCGGGAGAGTGCCACCTTCACACGGTGGAAGTCACTGGTTCAATCCCAGTATCGCCCACTTTCCATAATCACCACATGCATGAACGCCGTCTTCCGGGATGGTTTTGACTGGGTCATGCGGGCTTCGGCCCGCCGTGCGGCCTGATCGGCTTCGCCCTGCGTCCAAGAAGCGAGGCGACAGTCTTTCGGATGACCTGGGGGCCATACATCAACAACTGCATCTTTCGGGGGTGGCGTGCCAGGATGCGCAGAATCCGCCGGGGATTGAAATAGAACTTCCTGTACGCGCTGGCGAAAAGACGTTCGAATTCCCGATCCGGAATGTCCGACACGTTGTGCTTTACGTTGAAGTAATCCATGTCTTCCAGCGGGATGGCCGCCACGTCGATACCGGAGCTTTCGACCGCCATGTCGAACATTTCGGTGCCGCGGAACGGGTTGACCTTGAAGAAGAGTGCCTCGTGAAGATCGGTTCTGGCGGCCAGATCGATGGTGGCGCGACATTCATCGAGCGTTTCGGTCGGGAAGCCCAGCATGAAGAAGCCGTTGCAGAAGATGCCGGCACGGTCGGCCATTGAGATCGCGTTCAGGACACGATCGATGTTCAGGTTTTTCTTGATCATTTTTTGCAGGCGCGGCGACGCGGTTTCGATGGCGAACGAAATGAAATCCGTTCCCGCCTGCCTGAACATGACAATGTCTTCCGGCTGCAACAGGTCCGCGCGCAGTCCGCTGGGGAACTGCAGGCGCAGCAGGGGATCCTTGAACGCGGCTATGCCGGCGAGGATGGCGTGCATTCTTTCCCGGTCGAGGTTGAAGCAGTCGTCCACGATTTCGAATTCGTGAATGTCGAACTGTTCGCGCAGCGTCCGGAGTTCATTAAGAACCGATTGCGCGGAACGGCCGCGGAACCGCCTTCCCATCAGGCCATGACAGTAAACGCAGTGATACGGACATCCCCTTGAAGTCATGACCTGCATGTATCGCCTGACGCCGACCGAAGCCATGCTGCGGTGCCTGAAGTGCTCATCCAGGTCGATCAGGTCCCATGCGGGAAGCGGAAGGGCGTCGAATTCGGCCGGGGAAAGCGGCTCACGCGCCGGACCTTCCACGACGGCGTCGCCCCGGAGTACGGCGGTGCCGGCGATTCCCCCGGGGGAACGCCCGGACGCAAGGGCGTCGGTCAATTCGAGGATGGTCCTTTCGCCTTCCCCGATCGCGATGACCCTGATGCCGGGCACCTTCAGTGTTGTCAGGGGGTTCGACGATGCCAGCGGGCCACCGGCCATTATCGGGATGTCGGGAAATTCGGCGTTCAGCAATTCCGCGATTTCGCAGAATACCCTGTATTCGGGGGTGATGGCGCTGAGTCCGATGACATCCGGGCGCCTGTTCCTGACGGCGCCCAGGATGACGTCCCTGGAGACCTGAACGGTTCCCACGTGCAGCACCCTGACCGAATGTCCGGCCTCGCGCAGGACCGCGGCCAGCCCCATGACGCCGAGCGGTGGAATCATCGTCCTGTCATCCACCCCGGGGGCCCAGGCCTTTATGAGCAGCACATCAGCCATTGCATTACGCCATCACAGATTCAGTGGCGTCATCTTAAGGCGTCGATTTCGCGCTGTCCACAGCGATTGGAATCCATGCGGGCGCGAACAGGCCGGTGTGCCGGTGCCTGATGTATGATTGTTCCGGGGCCCGTCTTGACAGGGGAGATGCATGAAACTGCTTTCCGGGGTCGCACCGGTGCTTGCCGTGATTGCCGGGGTTGTTTTCGTCTGTAATGCCGGTGAACCCGGCAGGGCGGATGAACCGTTGTCCGGGGCGGGTTCGGGGCAACCGGCCCCGTCGCACGTCGAACACGATCCGCCCGGACCCGGCCAGGTCTTTGGCGGAATACCGGAATCCACCAGGGATGAATCGGGTTTCACGCTGATCGACAACGGGTCATTCGACGTCGGATATTCCGAGTTCCGCCAGGAACCAGTCTGGGTCGGATATTTCGTTGGTCCGGACACGATACGCGGAAAAATGCCCCGGCCGCGGACATTTTCTACAGATTCAAGGACGGCGGCCAGGGTCGCCCACCGCGATTATTCCCGAACGGGATACGACCGCGGCCACATGGCGCCGAACCATGCCATTGCCACCCGCTATGGCAGGGAAGGGCAGGCCGAAACATTCAGGATGAGCAACATCGTTCCGCAGAAGCCAGCCCTGAACCGGCAGGTGTGGCGGCGGCTCGAGGAACTGGAAGCCGACAGATGGGCGGTCGAATTCGGCGGCGTATGGGTCATCACGGGGCCTGTATTCGACGACGACAGGCAGTACCTTAAGCGTGCGGCGCCGCGCATCGACATCCCGGACGCCTTTTTCAAGGTCATCGTCGACGAGCCGCCGGCGGGCGCGTCCGACAGCCGGGAACCAAGGCTGCTGGCCTTCGTGATCCCGCAGGACGTGGCCGGGGACGAAACTCTGGGCGAATTCCTGGTCAGCGTGGACTGGATAGAGGACAAAACGGGGCTGGACCTGATGCCGGACCTGCCGGACGACGTGGAAAATGCCGTCGAGTCCGCGGTGGCCGACGGACTCTGGTGAGCCCGGCCGAGGCACCCGGGGTCAGCGCTTCACGCACGCCTGCCTTACCGCGATTCCATCGATATCCGGACCGTTCGCGATCGGGTCGTGAACGAATGGCGCCGCCGTGTCGGGGTTCAGAACCGCCGTGGCCGCAATCAGACGGACGAAGGTGAACCCGTAATTCCTGATCGCGACGGCATCCGGGTCGTTTTCGGGCAGGTCGTCGAGGTCGAACCGGTCACCGCCGGCGGTTGCCAGGTCGAACGGGTCGGCGTCCGGGGTCGTGTCCTGGTTCAAAAGTACCGGAGTCAGCCCCGCGAATCCTGACCAGTCGTCCGGGTCGGCCGAGTACACCGTTTCATCGGCCGCCGTGTAGTCGAACGGGAACGTCACCCAGGTCAGTCCGTCGCGTGAAACCTGCACGACGGTCGGGTCCATGAACACGCCGTAGTCCCCGTAGCTGAAGGCGTTTTCGAACACGACCAGATCCGGCCCCGGACCGTTCAGGACCGAGTGGCCGGCAAGACGCAGGATCAGCCAGCGGTCCGTGGAGGCACCGATGGAATAGACGTCCGTTCCGCCTGTCGTTGCCCCGCCGCCCCGGACGCCGTTCGTGGCGTTGGCCGGGTTGCCGGTGCCGTCCAGGGTGGCGCCGGGGGCCTCGACCCATTCGTCCATCACGGGAGTGGTCCGGTAAAGCGGTGTCCATGGGAAGCCGCCGCATCCGCCGGCATCCGGTGCGCCGGCGTCGGGATCGGGCGCGTTCGCTGCGTCCTCGATCGATGCGGCGTCGTAAGCCGTGTGGCAGAAGTATCTGACGCCGTCCTTTTCGGTCCAGTCGAACCGGCTCCAGAGGTCGGGATTGTACGTGTTGGTGCCATCGTTTCCAGCAACGGCGGTTCCCCATGCGTTGACGAAATAGTTGATCCAGAAAATGCTTTCGTCCTGGTCGAATTTCTGAATCCAGGAAACGTCGGAAATGGAATGCGCCGTGCCCCAGGCGTCGGTCCACACCCCACGGATCGCCATGTGATCCGCCGGGGTCAGTTTCGTCCACGCGAACCCGCCGCAGCCCGAGGCGTCCGGCGTGCCGTCGTCCGCCGCCGCGGTGTCGCGCGCCGCCTGGACCGATTCCCTGTCCCAGGCCGTGTTGCAGATGTACCAGGCGTCGTTGTACCAGGTCCAGTCGAACCGCGAATACAGTCCGGGACTGGATTCGTTTTCCGTCGAGTTCCGGGCGATGGCCCATCCTGTACCGTCGTCGGTTGCCCCGTTGTCGAATTCGACGATTTCAAATTTTGAAGTCGTTGTACCCCATTTCTGGACCCAGAACCCGGACGTGATGTCGTAGAAGGTTTTCCACTCATCGTTCCATTCGCCGGCAACGGCCACGCCGACGGGCTTGTCCAGGCTGATCGCGTCACCCGCGGGACCTTCGTCGGGCGATGAGGTGTCGACGTTTTCAAACGCGTCGTCGACCTGGACGTCGTCCACGGCGTCCTGGCCGTCCATGCTGTTGGTGCATCCGGCGGCGGTCGCAAGCACGACGCCTGAAAGAAGAATTGGCAGGAAGTGAACCTTGATCATGATTGCTCCATTTCCCTTTACGGGAATGGAAACAGGGGGTCGGGCCCCCGACCGTTCTGTGTTGAAAACGAAGGTCGGAATGGCGGGACCTCGTCCGTTTCCGCTCGAAACGACTGGCGCCAAATGGACGCGGGCAGTGTCCTGACTCCCGGGTAATAGCCCCCCCTGGCCCTTCCGGACAAGTTCATGTCCGTGGTAATGCCAGGATCGTTCCCGGATACAGTTGCGGCGGCAGTACCGGCATCGAACCGGTTTCCTGTCCCTTGTCCCCGTACGGAATCTACCTTACTTGCGGCAAGCAGGTCAAGGTCGTCGCCGTGTCGCGCCCGCCCCCCGAAACGTGGGGGATTTTGCGGGCCGTTCTGGTATGATCCGCGCTGTAATTGTCGGTTCAGGGGGTATTGCCGGTGTCCTGCCGTCCGTCAACGCCGATTTCGATTGCCGCCGCCGTCCTTATTGCGCTGGCAGGGTGCGGCGGCGGGCCCGACGTTCAGGATGTCGTCGATGCGGTCTTGGACGTGCCGGCCGCCGATGCCGCCGGCGACGTCGCGGCGTCCGATTCCACGACAGATTCGGTGATCGACGCGATCGTCGCGGACACGGCGTCCGATGCCACGGACGATGCGACCGCCGACGGCCTTGCGGACGCCTCCCCGGACCAGTCGCCCGCCGTGACGGTACTGGACCTTTCCGAAGTCGGCGACATCCATGACATGTGGGGAAGTCCCGATACCTCGATATGGGCGGTTGGTTCGGGCGGTCTGGTCCTCGTGCTTCGCGACGGGCAGTTCGTGCCGGGGCCGATTCCTCCGACGCGGGCTGATCTTTACGGGGTCGACGGCGCCGGCGGTACGGTTTATGCGGTCGGCGCGGGCGGCGTGGCCGTCAGGTGGCGCGACGGCGCGTGGCAGGATCTGGATTGCCCGGCCCGAAAGGACCTGATGTCGATATCCTGCCCGTCCGCCGACGAATGCTATGCCGTCGGGCTCGGCGGGACCATGGTGCATTACCTCGACGGCCAGTGGGACGTCCAGGATGCCGGCGTGACATGGGACCTGTACGGGGTTCTTTCCGAGGCCGGTGGCGGAACCCTGGCTACCGGCGCGTTCGGCTCGCTGTTCGAGCTTGACGGAACCGACTGGATTTCCAGCCAGATCGCGGGCTCGGTTGCCCGCATGCGGGACATTTACAGGGCCCCGGACGGCACCGTCGTCGTTGTCGGCTCGCTCGGAACCATCGTCATGCGGCGGCCCGGTTCAACGCGCTGGGAACAGCAGCTGACCAACGACCCCCGGGAACCCGCGCGTGACCTTTACGCGGTCACCGGCACGTCGGCATCCGACATCTGGGCGGCCGGCGATTCGGGTGTGCTGATTCACTATGACGGGACGCACTGGGAATTGGCCACCGTCGCCGGGCCGGCGGGCGTCTATGCCGATCTCAGGGGCGCCGTGGCCGCGCCGTGGCTGCCGGGCGCCGGTGTCGGCGAATCCGGGCTGATGCTTGCGGGCGGGATGTTGTCGTCCCTGCTGACGTACGACGCGGAAGACGCGGTCTGGCACGATCTTCCGCCTGGACCGGCGGTCGATCTCAACTCCGTCTGGGCTGTCGATGGTGATCCTGAAGGCGACGAAAGGGCCATTTTCGTCGGCGATGACGGCCTGGCGCTGGAATATTCCGGGGGCCGTTTCGGACTGCTGGAAACGGGCATTTTTTCCGCACTCAACTCGGTTTCCGGCGGGATCGCGGTCGGTGACTCGGGTACGATGGCCGCTTTTGCGCCCGGCCCGGCGGGGATGACCGTCCAGTCGATACTGTCATCGACCGTCGAGGACCTGGTCGATGTTCATCATGACGGCGACGGATGGTTGATTGCGGGCGCCGAGGGCTCCGTGTTCACCATGGACGAGGCCTTCGCGCCGACCTTCCTTTCGCAGGTCTCCGGAATGCTGACATCGGTGTGCCGAACGTCGGCCGGCGTTTTTGTCGGCGGCGAGGGCGGACTCCTTGCCTCGCTCCCGGCGGGTGACGGGGATGGCGTCTTCGGCGACGTCGTGACGTTCACGCAGTCGGCAATCAGGGACCTTGCGCCGCTTCCCGACGGGAGGGTTCTGGCCGTGGGCGATAACGGAATCGTGCTGGCCTGCGGCCTGTCGGCGTGCGACAGGCTGTATTCCGAACCGGCGTCGTTCCTGTATGGCGCGGGCGGTTCGTCCGGGCTGCCGTTGTTCGCCGTCGGCTGGGCAGGTTCCGTTCTTCGTTATGATGGTCACGAAACCGTGCGGATCGAATCGGGAACGCACAGGGTTTTTTACGGGCTTGATGCCGCTTCCGACGGCGGCACGGTGTTCATCGCGGCGCAGGGTGGCTTCGCGGCCCTGCTGGAACCGTCGGCGGTTGTTGTCGCGCAATGAGCCGGGGGGCGGCGTTTCCGTCCTGCCGTCCAGGTGGCATGTAATGCTGTTGGTCAATGCGCCGAAGCTGCACGCACTTACTGTCGTCGCGGCCATGATCGCGTTCTCGTCGCCGGCCTCGGGCGCCACGGGCGTGCCAGTCGCCCCTGGCGGCCACACGGTCGACCTGGATCGCGAGTATTCGGATACCCTGTTGCGGGGCTCGTTCGGCCTGGACTGGTCGGTCGTCCAGGAATCCGGCGACAGATTTGTTTATGAAATCCGTGGGTTCGTTGATTCACGGACTTGCCCGCTCCAGGACCTTCGCGACATCGACTGCGGGGGCTTCGCCTGGGTGCCGTCCAGGGTCACCGTGTACCGCTCCGCCTGGGATGGCGCGTTGTCCGGCCATCTCGCACAGAACCGTGCCGTCGCCGTCGACATGGAATCCGAAACAGCGCCCTTTTCGAACGGAACCATGCATGGCGTCGTGGTCGTGCCCTCGGCCGGGGTCGAGGCCAGAAAGAAACCGGTGTTCGCGTGGTACCTCAGCAGGACCGGAATATCGGTCTCGATGGCCTTCCGCGACGTGTCCGGCGACGGCCTGGAAGATCTCGTGTACACCTATCGGCAGACGATGCCGGGCGGAGTGTCCGTGATGCCCTGCGACGTCTGGACCTTCGTGGACATGGTGGCAGCCAGGTACGTCTCGTCGGGCGAAAAACTGTCCGGGGTTTCGACCAGCACGTTCGAGGGCGTTCCGCTCGTGCTGGATGCCGACGGGCGCCACGAGACCGGCCTGTTTGCTTTCGGCCAGGTGCCGGTGACGATGCCTGACGGCGGCCGGGGCACGGTACAGGTCCTGTCGGTCGAACGGGGCGTGTTCAGGGACGGCCAGCCCCCTTCATGGGAAATGCAGGTGCTTGCCGACACGGGAACAGGCTGGTTCGATTACCTTTCGACAATGGGAACGCCATGCGACACGGGGGCGGAGGGCGGCGCCGGCGCCCCGGAAGGTGCGTGGAACGCCGATGCCGATCGCTGTTCGTTTTCCGAACTGCCGCCGGACGCCCCTATCGAAATCAGGCGAAGCTTCATCGATATGGAGGGGGTCTGCCGATTCGCCGTCAGTCCCGTCGAATTCGACGCGCCGCTGCTGCGCGCCGCGGCGATGATTTTCAGGGGCATGGTCCTGGCGCTTGGCGGTCACCCGGTGATCTCGGCCGTGTTCCTGGAATCGGCAGCGATTGAACTGGATACCGTCGGGCTGCGCTCGTTCCCGTTATCGTTTGCCGCGGCGGTCCAGGCATCGGCCGCCGAGGAAGCGGTTTGCGGTATCCGCCGGGATATCGTCTGTCTGAATTCCCCGGTGGCGCGGCCGCGGGGGCTTATGTCTGACTGGCTCGTCGAACTCCCGGGGTTTACGGACGCCGTTTCGCGGATGTTTTTCGACTGGTTTGAACGGGTCGCGCTGGTTGACTGAGTGCCTGAATTCGGGCATTCTCTCGACCGGTTGCGGGCCGGGTGGCCGCACGTCATGAAAGTGTCGGATCTTCCGCCGGAGGTGGCATGAGGGTTCTGATTACCGGTGGTGCGGGGTTCATCGGATCCCACCTGTGTGAACGATTTCTGGCGGACGGCCACGATGTCATCTGTGTCGACAGTCTCCTGACCGGGAATGTCGCCAACGTCGATCCGTTCTTCGGACGCCCCGGCTTCGTTTTCATCAAGCTGGACTGCACGGAATATCTGCATATACCAGGTCAGCTTGACGCCGTCCTGCATTTTGCATCGCCGGCAAGTCCCCTTGATTACTTGAAATATCCGATCGAAACGCTCAAGGTCGGATCGCTTGGCACTCACAAGATGCTCGGCCTGGCCCGTGAAAAGGGCGCCCGCTTCCTGCTGGCCTCGACCAGCGAGGTTTACGGTGACCCTCTGGTTCACCCGCAGCCGGAATCGTACTGGGGCAACGTCAACACCCTCGGTCCGCGCGGCGTTTATGACGAAGCGAAGCGTTTCGCCGAAGCTATCACCATGGCATACCATCGCCACCATGGGGTCGACACGCGTATCGTAAGGATATTCAATACATATGGTCCGCGAATGCGCGCAATGGACGGCCGCGTGATTCCCGCGTTCCTTTCGGAGGCCATCCGCGGCGAACCGCTGACCGTGTTCGGCGACGGTTCGCAGACCAGGTCTTTCTGTTACGTTACGGATCTTGTCGAGGGCGTCGTCAGGCTGCTGGCGTCCGATGAACACATGCCGGTGAATATCGGCAATCCTTATGAATTCACGATTATGGAACTGGCCGATCTTGTCGGCGAAATGTTCGGCAGGAAACCGGATGTAGTCCACATGCCTCTGCCGGAAGACGACCCGAAACAGCGCCGGCCGGACATTGCGCGCGCGCGGGAAATTCTTGGGTGGGAACCGCTTGTCGGACTCCGCGACGGGCTGGCCTCGACCGCGGCGTGGTTCAGGTCGCAGCTTTCGCCCGGCTAATCCGAAATGATTTGTGTCTGCACGAATTCGTCACCGAGTTCGGCCCTGACGTAATCCTTGAACCTGCGCTTGATTCGTTCCTCGATCTGCCGAGCCCGTTCGCGACTGACCCCGAACATGTCACCGACCGACTGCAGCGTCACGGGATCGTCCGAAAGAAGGCGGTTTTCCCAGATGTATATGTCCCGTTCGTTCGTCAGGTTGCGCCTGAATCCGGTCATCACCTCACGGAGCCGCCCCGAAATTTCACGGGATTCCGCATCGGCCTGGACGTCGGTGTCGGCCGCCATTGAAGACATGTATGTCGTCTTTCCGTCAGTCCCGTGCGGAGCATCCAGATACAGGTCCGGCGCGTCCATCCGCTGCATCATTTCGTTCACGGTGTCTTCCGGGACGTCAAGATTGGTGGCTATCATCCTGGCGGTTGGGTCGAAGCCGAGGTTCAGGAGACGCTGCCGTTCCTTGCGGAGGTTGAAGAAGATTTTGCGCTGCGCCTGGGTAGTGCCCAGTTTCACCATCCTGTGGTTGTTCAGCAGATAGTAAATGATATACGAACGGATCCAGTACTGGGCGTAATGCGACAGCCTGACGCCCTTCACTGGATCGAAGTGCTGGACGGCCTTGACCAGTCCGATGTTGCCCTCCTGGATCAAATCGAGCACCTGCGACGTGAAAGTCCGGTATTCCATCGCGATCTTGATGACCAGGCGCAGGTTCGCCGACACCAGCCTGTAAGCGATTTCCGGGTCGCCGGTTTCGGCGAATTTCGTCGTGAGCTCTTTTTCCTCGTCCGGGGTCAGCAGGGGATATCGCTGGATGTCACGGATATACCGGTACAGGAGGTCGACCTGAACCGCCGATTCGTCGTCCGAAGGCCTGAGCGGAATGACCGAAAGGCCTGTTCCTGTGGAATCCGGGACTTCCGAGGGATCGATCGGTTCGGCCGGTTCGTTCAGGTCGGTGTCATCATTCCGGGTATCCGTATCTTCTGCGGCCACTGTTTTATCGTCCTCTGGTACAGGCGCGGCAGTCGCGCCCGACGTATGATAACATCAACCGGTCAGAATTTTCCCGATCGGAGACTCCGAGGGACCCAGATGTTGACGCCAGATGCTATCCGGGACTTGCGCCTGTTCATTGTTCTTCCGTTCGCCATTCTGTTCACCTTCCTGTCAGGCTGTTCCGGCCGGCAGAGGGATCCGGTCGACATGGTTCCCCCTGATGCGGGCGCCTGGGTCGCCGTTCGCGCGGTGGAAAAGGTGTCGAAGTCGCTTGGTCCGCTGGTGGCGCGTGTCCCCGAACTTTCGGGCGCGGTCGAACTTGTCGAATCCGTGTCGGGCATCGATCTGGCCGCGCCGGATCCGGAATCGGGTTTCGATCCGCGCCGTGGCGTGATTGCCGCGGCATGGCGCGACGGCATCCTGATGGTGCTGCCGGTTTCGGATGCCGGGCTGGTGAAGCGCCGCATCCCTCTGAAGCTGGCGCGTTTCGGTTTCGTCGAGACGGACGGTGCGGACGGGTTGATGGAATTCGATTCCACTGCTCGTGGCCATGCGTGCGTTCTGGTGAAATCCGGCCTTGCGGTCGTTTTCGTCGGGCCAGCCGAGCCTTGCGCCGCGCTTGCAGGCCTTGTCGAGCCGCCCGGTTCGGCTGGGAAAAACGCGCCTGCCGATCCGGTCGCGCTGGTCGAACAGGAACTCGGCACGACCGGGTCGGATTTTGTCTTTCATGTGTCCAACAGGTTTTTCGCCCCCGAGGTCATGAGGGCCGTCGGCCTTCCGACGCGGGGGGCGGCAGCGCTTGTTGCGCGTGGCTTCCTTGGAGACCTTCGCGGGACTGTCGGAACGGTTGACGGCGTCTCCTTCCGTGTCGCGGCGGGTGCGCCCGGCCAGCCGTTCAAGTCTTCTCCGCCGGCCGCACTGGTTCCCGCGCCAGTCTCGGTCGACGTTACCGTCGGCCCGTCCTCAAGGCCGATTGTGGACACGGCGTTGTCGCTGGCGGGGCGCAGGTTCAAGGGCGCGGACGTGATCGGCGCGAAGTGGTCCGGCACGCTTCGTGTTGTTGCCGATGGCAGGGGCGGTTCGGAGTCGCCTGTGGCGGCGCGCGACATTTCGGTTCGCGGGATGCTCCGGCGTTTCAATCTCCGGGCGTCCGCCGGCGTACGCGGTGAACCGGCCGAACTCATCACCCTGATCGCCGGACGTTTCGGCGCCACGGCGGTCCCGGATCGCAGCGGTGTTGACTTCAAGGCTTCCGGCATCGGGATATCGGCGCGCGTCAACGGCGGTGAAATCGTGCTCCGGGCGTCGGATGGCGATGCAGGCGGTGTGGCGGGCGCACCTTCACCTGGACTTCCGGTCGTGACCGGGTCTGCCAGGGTGCTGTCGGCGAGCGTCGAACCTGAAGGGCTTCTGGACGCGCTTGGACTGTCATCAATCGATTATCTGCGCCACATCGTGGACCCGCTCGATGCGGTCATGGTTGAACTGTATTACGAGGGCGGCCGCGTGGTGGTTGACGGACGCGTGAAGATTCGTTGATGCCGGAGGCCGCTCGATGGATCTTTCAATAGAAATCCGGGATCTCTGCCGGACCTACGCGGATCGTGCTGCAGAACCGGAAGGGGTGCGGCGTGCGCTGGATTCGGTTGACCTTTCGGTCGAGCAGGGCGAATTTGTCGTACTGACCGGTCGATCCGGATCGGGCAAGACGACATTGCTGAACGTGATCGGTGGACTCGACAGGGGCTGGTCGGGAACCGTTCGCGTGCTCGGGCGCGATATCGGGGCGATGCCGGACAGGCAGCTCTCCAGGCTCAGGAACCAATCGATCGGGTTCGTGTTCCAGGCGTTCCATCTTCTTTCCCACCTGACGGTAATGCAGAACGTGATGCTGCCGTGGCACTTTTCCGGGGCGCCGCGCGAAGCGGCGTCGGGGCGTGCCCGCGAATCGCTTGAACGTGTCGGGTTGCTTGACCGCGCCCCGGCATTCCCATGGCAGCTATCCGCCGGTGAAAGGCAGCGCGTCGCCGTGGCGAGGGCCCTGCTGAACAGTCCGCGGATACTGCTTTGCGATGAACCTACGGGCAACCTCGATGCGGCGACCGGGCGCGACGTTGTCGACATGTTCACCGATATCTGCCGCGCGGACGGGACGACTCTCGTGATCGCGTCGCATGACGAGGGCCTGGCCGGCAGGGCCGGAAGGTTGATCAGGCTCGTGGACGGGAGGGTGGCATGAAGGCGCTGGCACCCCTTTCGTTCGGCTACATGGCGCGCAGCAGGCGTCATCTTTTCTTCGCCGCGGTCGGACTTGCGGCGGGCATTGCCACGCTGTCGTTTTTCCTGGCTCTGTCGGTCGGTGTCAGGGAACGCGTCCTGAACAGGCTGTATCCGGTCAACCAGGTCGAATTCCAGGTCGATCGCGTCCGCCTGTTCGGGCTCGGGATCGAGGTTCCGACAGCGATTGACGCCCCTGTGGTGACGGCCATTTCACGTCTCGACGGCGTGGCGGCGGTCTATCCGAAGCAGAGATCGCAGTTCCAGGCGAGGCTGTGGGGCGGCCGGGACGTCTTCGGCTCGACACTACGCGTCGAGGCGTTTTTCGACGGCATCGATCCGGGATTGATCCGCAACGAACTGCGCGATGCGGAGACCGCCGCAATGGGCGCCGAGTCTTCCGGCGCCGCCTGCGTCCGCGGCGACGACTGCGGTCCGGGTTCGTCCTGTGTCGCCGGCCGATGCAGGCGGACCACCTGGTGGAACCGTTTCAGTCCCGTCGATTCGGTGTTCAGGTGCGACGGCGCAGCCGGGTGCGCGCCCGGGGAATCCTGCCTTCGCGGGTTCTGCGCCGTTCCGTGCGTGGATGCGGGAACCGGTGTCCAGGCGTGCCCCGATGGCATGGGGTGCCGCGACGGTGCGTGCAGGCGGGTATGCGGACAGGGAGCGCGGGGGTGTCTGGCCGGCGAGGTATGCGCGGATGATGGCCTGTGTTCGCGTCTGTCCTGCCGTTTGCCCGATTCGGCGTCGCAGACCGTCGACGATTCCGCGAGGCTTCGCGGCGCGGTCACAGGCCTGATGGACGGCACGACTTCATCCGAAATCCCTGCCGCCTGCCCGGTGGATTCGTACTGCGCGGCGGTTTCGGCGGTGTCGGATACGGGATTCTGCGAGGCGCCGATCCCGGTCCTGCTTTCCCCGTGGCTGCTTGACATGTACAACGACGTGGCCGCGCCGGCCCTCGGGCTGCAGCGGCTGTCCGGCGCAGAAGTCGCGCTGGGCGTGCAGTTTTCAATGATGTTTGGCGAATCCTATTTCGCCCCGGATGTCCCGACCGCTTCCAGGCTCGTACGCCGATGCCGCGTCACCGGGTTTTCCGGGAAGGCGCTTGACCTGGGGGTGACGATGCCGCTGTCCGACGCGGTCAGGGCCAACGCCGCCATGCAGGGCGCCCTCAGCGCCTCCAGGTACTCCAGCGTGATTGTCGAAACCAGGCGCAACGAGGACGTGCCGGCTCTTGTCGACGACATGAAACAGCTCGGGCTTGTGCTTTCTCCCCGCAGCGAGGCCGGACGTCGCGCCGCCAACGTGCTGACGGTGCTGGCGCTCATTTTCGGGGGCGTGAGCCTGGTGATTCTGGTTGTGTCGGCCATCAACATAACCCACACCTTCGGAATGCTGGTGTCCGAAAGGCGTCGCGAAATCGCGGTTTACAGGGCCGTCGGTGCGACCCTTTCCGACATCAGGCTGATCGTCTTCGGCGAGGCGGTGGTGCTCGGCCTCGCCGGCGGACTGGCGGGCAACGTCCTGGGATTTGCCGCCAGCCGGCTGGTGAATCTTCTTGCCGCACCCTGGCTTTCGCGGATCCCCGGAAGTCCTTCCGATCTGTTCCTTTTCGGTCCGGGCATGTTCGCCGCCTGCATCGGGTGCGCGGTTGCCTTTGCCCTGCTGGGTGCCTGGGGACCGTCGCGGGCAGCGGCGCGCACGGATCCTGCCACCGTCCTCTCGCAGGACTGAAAATTACACGCGAATTCCAAATGGCTCCATTTGGCGGGTATTTGGAAAACTAAATGAATTCAAAGTGTTCTGGTTGTCGGTGTTTTCGGTAACGATTCTGCCGCCGTTTCGATTCATCAGCCATGACGGTCCCGCCATCTCGAAATCCGGCACTTCCGGCCTTCGCCATCTATCTTCTGGGCATCCTGGCACAGGACCGTGGCGCCGCGCTGGAGTGGTGCCTGCTGGCCACCGGCGTCATCTGCCTGGCCGTCGTCGTGCTGCGCTGCCGGGCGCCGCGCCCTTCCGGACATGTTCCTGCTATCGTGGCCGGCCCGGTTCGATGGATGCTGCTGTTGCTGGTCGTTTTCGCTGCCGGGGCATTCAGGCTTGATGTGTCGGGGCGCGCCGAATGGGCGTTCGGGGCGATGGACGGCAACGCGGTCATGGCCGTGGTTCAGACGGGCAGGATGGTCAGGCGCGACGCCGGTGAGGTGGCGGCCATGGCGACCGTACTGTCCGTATCCGGCGCCCCGGGGGAATCCGGGCGACGCGTCATGATCCGCTGTTTCGTGCAGGACGGGGAAGGCCCCGGCACATGCGCCGCCTTGAAAACCGGTGCAACGGTCGCGGTGAGGGGCCGGGCCGTGACGAGCGGCCGCGGCGGCTCGGCGATACTGACCGGGCGCAGCGGGATCGTCCCGGTACGTCGTGAATCGGGACGGGGCGGGTTGTCGTCGGGCATCGACAGGCTGAGGGCTTGGCTGACTTTCCGCGCCATGAGGGAATTTGACGGCGAGGCAGCCTGGCTGATCCCTGCCATCGTCCTCGGCGAGGGGCGGGGCGTGCCGGCGATCCAGCGCATGGCCCTTTCGGCTCTGGGCACTTCGCATCTCCTGTCGGTCTCCGGGCTGCACGTCGTTGCGGCTTCCGCAGGCTGCGGCCTGCTGGTCGCGCTGCTCGTCGGGATTCCGGCTTCACTGTTCCGCCAGCGCACGAACGTCCCGGCAATTGCAGCTTTCACGTCAATCGCCGCCGCCTGGGTCGTATGCCTGCTGGCCGGGGCGCCTTCGCCCGCGGTCAGGGCGGCAGGGATGTCCACCGCGCTCGCCGTGTCGATATTCATGAGACGTCGCGTGCCGCCGGAGTCCATCGTCGCGGTCACCGGTCTGGCAAACCTTGTGGCCCTTCCCGACGATGGCCTGACGATATCGTTCCAGCTTTCCTACGCCGCCGTATTCGGGATTTCCCTGGCCGCGGACGCATGGCGTCGTTTACGTGTCGCCCGCGACGCGAAACCGCTGGCCGGAGTGTCGGACCGGCTGCGAAAATCCATCGGCTGGCTTGAGGCCGGCCTGCTGGTCTCGGTCGGGGCTTCGCTGGCGACGATGCCGCTGACGGTACTCTACTTCGATTCCGCGCCATTGCTCGGCGTCATCGCGAATCTCATCGTCGTTCCGTGCTTCACGTTTTTCGTGTTCCCGGGAGCCATAGCCATGCTGGCGCTGATGGCCCTGCTGCCGCCTGACGCGCCGTGGAGCGGATTTCCCGCCATCCTGCAGCATCTCTACTGTAGCGGCGTCGATGCGGTTATGGGGTCGCAGGTGGCGGTGGCAAGGTGGCTGCCCTGGCAGACGGTGCATCCGCCATTCCCGCTTAATGCCGTTGCCGCCTCCGCCGCCGCGGGCCTGTTCGCGGCCATGTTCCCGGGAAGGCGATCCCTGCGGGGCGCCGCCGGTCTGGTGGTGGCCGCCTCGGTGTTCCTGGCGGGGTCATGGCAGCCGGAACCTGGCCCCGGAGTGGTTTTCCTGGATGTGGGCAAGGGTGACGCCGCTGTTGTCAGGTGCCCGTCCGGCGCCAACTGGCTGATCGATACCGGTCCGCCACCCGGCCGCTCGGACAGGCTGCTTTCAGCGCTCACGCGCGTACGGGCGTACTCGATTGAAGGAATCGTCATCACGCATGCGCACGACGACCACTTCGGCGGCCTTGAATCGGCCGTCGCCGCGTTCGGTGCCCTGGAGGTAGCCGCGTCGGCCCGCACGCTTGCCGGCATAGGACCGCTGGCCGACATCGTCAGGGATGCCGGCGGCTCAATCAGGATCGTCAAGAGCGGGGACCATCTCATTCCAGGCTGCGGTATCGACACCATCGTGCTGTCGGCCGCCGAAAACTGCGGCCCGGCGGGCCGGAATGCCGCCTGCACGGAAAACGATTCGTCGCTGGTGTTCAGGCTGGGCGGCCCGCGGGATGGGATCCTGTTCGCGGGCGATCTCGAATCCCCGGGGGAACTCGCGCTTGTTGCCAGGCATGTCGATCTTTCTGCCCGGGTCCTCAAGGCAGGACATCATGGAAGCACCGGATCCAGTTCCCGGGAATTCATATCCGCCATCGGTCCGGCCGAGGTCGTTGTGAGCGGCTGGCCGTCGGGTCCTCGTTCGGGGCCATCCGACGCGCTGCTGTCACGATTTGTCCAGTCGAAATCGGCAGTTATGGCAACGGCACTGATCGGCGACGTTGATTTTCAGATTGGCACTTCCGGCGATCAAAAAAGTGAATCAGAGCCAGCCCTGAAGCCTCGATCGGGCATCCCGCGAGGATTCCGCGGCACCAATGATTTAGTAAGGTCATTGATTAAAGTGGTTAAAAGCAGCTCCGACCCGCAACGGAACTAGGTCATCGTCTTATCGAGGCGAACCTGGTCGATTGGTGCGGCACCTGTCGTCCAGCGTCCGGAACCCGGATTTTTGATTCCGGCTCCATCCCGGACAGTATATCTCCAGATAAACTAACCCCTTGAATTTATTAAACCCATGTATTCTTGGCTGTCCTGTGGGAATTTTGGGTTGAATGAAGGTTCTTTTAGGGGTAATTTTTGGCAGTAAATGGGTTTAGTTTGGAAAAACGGGTAAATCATGAGCACCACAACCGCCAATAACGACCTCTACGGGATGTATGAAGCGACCATGGACAACAAGGCCGGCCGCTTCATCGTGCCTGCCGACGTGCATTTCCGCATCGGCAGGAACGTGCGGCTCACGGTTGACCCCCTCGACCGCTTCATCGAAGTCAGGTCCGAGGAAAACTTCAACGTCCTGGTTGAAAGGATCTCGGCCGCCGAGGCGACCCTTCCCGTCGAGATCGTCGCCTCCCTGAGGATGGATTATCTCGGTTTCAGCGCAGAAGGCCAAATAGACGGCAGTCTGCGCCTGGTCGTACCCAAGCGTATGCGCGACATTCTGCGCAACGAAGACGACCTGGTTCTCATCGGCGCGAAGGATCACCTGCAGGTGTGGCCGGCCTCGTCGTACCGCGCCAGCAGGGCCGAAAGGATTCGCGATCTCGCCACCCAGTTCCCGATCGTGCAGTCCCTGATTCTTGGAATCCAGAGGCCGGCACCTGCTGTCGCCCAGCCCGCGGCCGGCGCTGCTCCCGCATCCCAGCCACAGGGGGATAACGCCTGATGACCGCCGCGCCCCACACCAGCGTGATGCTTGACGAGGTTGTGGAACTGCTGTGTTCCGCCGCCCCGGGCTGCATCATCGACGGGACGGTCGGGCAGGGCGGACATTCGGAGGCCTTGCTTGAATCGACGCCGCCATCGACCAGGCTTGTCGGGCTGGACAGGGATCCCCAGGCGGTAGCGTATTCCAGGGAAAGGCTTTCGCGATTCGGTGAACGCTTCACGGCCGTTCACTCCGGGTACGAATCGGCCGCCGACGTGGCCGCGTCACTCGGCCTTGCTCCCGTGACGGGTGTTCTTCTCGACCTCGGGCTTTCCAGCACCCAGCTTGGATCGTCCCGCGGGTTTTCGTTTTCCGGCGGCGACGATCAGCCGCTTGACATGCGTTTCGACCCCTCGGACGGCATCACCGCGGCCGACGTCATCCGCGTTACGCCTGGCCATGTGCTCGCAGACAGGTTCCGGCAGCTTGCCGAGGTCCCGATGGCCGGCCGCCTTGCCCGGATACTCAAGGAAGAAAGCGGCAAGGGGCGCATGGAAACGGTGGGTGAATTCGTGGACGTCTGTCACAGGGTTTACGGCGTCCGCATGCGCAAACTTCCAAGCCCCACGCTTCCTGCACAGGCGCTGCGGATGATGGTGAATCTTGAACTTGAAAGGCTCACCACTTTTTTTGAACGGCTTGACGCGCTGGTGGCGCCGGGTGGCCGCCTGGTGGTGATTTCGTTCCACAGTGGCGAGGACCGGATTGTCAAGCACACCATGCGGCGTCTCTCCGTCACGGGCGAATGGTCGCTTCCGTTCAGGAAGGCGATGGTTCCCGGCGCCGCCGAATGTGAACGGAACTCAAGGTCGAGATGCGCGAAGCTGCGCGCGATCGATCGTAACCGGGGAGTGTGATCCTCATGCACGTCAGGGCTAAAAACTGGCCGACGCTGCTCGTGGCGATCGCGATCACTGCGCTGTTCGTGGCCATTGGCGCCAGGATGGTCTGGAATTCGCAGAAGGTCGTCGCGGCACGCAGCGACGTTTACAGGGAAATGACCACACAGAAGCGCCTGAACACGCGCAAGGACCAGTTGATGAATTCCGTGGCCGCGCTGAAGGCCACTACGCGTATGGAATCACGGGCGGCCATGCTGGGCCTGAAGTCGCCCGACGACGACAACGTCATCGTCGTCAAGCCGGAGAACAAGTGATGAAAACATCAGCGGTCCTTTCCTTCCTGATCGCCGCGGCATTCCTGACCGCGGGCTGCGGCATGACGATTTCCCCGGAGCAACAGGCTCAATCCGATTATCACTATAAGTTGGCCCGCAACTACTATAACGACCACAACATCGCGATGACGCAGAAGGAACTGCACGAATCGCTGACGCTCGATCCGTCGAATGCCGAGGCCAGGCACCTCAAGGGATTCATGCTGATGGGGCTGCGCGACTTCGAGGGCGCCGCCCATGAATTCCGTCTGGCACTGCAGTTCAACCCGGATCTGCGCGAGGCCCGCAATAACCTTGGCGTCGTCCTGATTGAACAGGGCGATTACGAAGAAGCGATAAAGGTGCTTGAACCGCTGATTGAGGATCCCCTTTACCCGACGCCCTATTTCGCCAGGGGAAACCTCGGCCTGGCTTACATGAACCTCGGTGATCTCGAAAGCGCCAGAAAGCACCTGGAACTGGCGAACTTTTTGAGTCCGACCTTTTGTCTTGGACAGAATAATCTCGGTCTGGTCTTCCTCAAGATGCAGAAAGTCCGGGACGCACAGGACTGTTTCGAGAAGGCCGTCAAGTTCTGTCCAGCCAACTATGGCGAACCCTGGTACCACCTGGGCGTGATCCAGCAGAAGGCAGGCCGTCTCGAAGAAGCCGCCGCCGCTTTCAGGAAATGTGCCGAAATTCTGGATGAATCTCCCCTCGGCAAACGCTGTGCAGTCAGGGCGGCTGGTGGCGAAGAGGAATAGGGGCGCAGCATGACACGCAGAACCGGCAAGGTTGCCCCGTTCAACTCGATCATCACCGCCGTCACCGGCGGCGCGGGGCACGATTCGCGGCGCCCTCTCGTGATGATGGGGGTGCTGATCGGTGCCTGCGTGCTGGCCTTCATGCTGTTTCTGGGTGCGGCAGCCATCCTCCAGCTCGGCGATCCGGATGAAGTCGAGATGGATGTCGCGCGCGTGGCGACGCGCAACGATGCTTTCGTCGGAACCCGCGGGACCATCTTCGATTCGTCCGGTCACAGGGTGCTTGCGGTGACCGTCAGCGACATGTCGGTACGATGGGAGGGCGGCGGCTGGGACGACGATTTCATCAGGGTCGCGAACGGGCTGGCCACCGCACTGAACATGAACCGCGTTGACATCTACCGCAAATTCCGGGCGAACATCGGGAAAGGCGTGATTGTCAAACGCCACATTTCGGACCTTGAGGAAGAACAGATTCGCCTGCAGCGGCTGCCGTGGGTCAGCCTTGTGCCTGACACGAGGCGCTATTACCCGCTCGAAATCGTGATGGGCGCGGCTCTTGGATACGTCGCCCCCGACGACAAACGGGAGGACGTGATGAACGGTCTTCTGGGTGTCGAGTCGACCTACAACGACGTCCTGTCGCCCAGCACCCGCAAGGTGCGCATGGGGCGCACATCGAACATTTCGTCCCGGCAGGGCCAGGTACCGGGTGACGGCTGGCTGCTGGACGGTGCCGACATCGACCTCACGATCGATGCCAGACTGCAGATGGTGCTGGACAACGCTCTTTACGGGGCGATGGTCCGTGAACAGGCCCTCGGCGGAATGGCCGTGATGCTGGACGCGAAGACCTCCGAGGTCCTGGCGATGTCCAGTTACCCATTCCTGGACCCCAACAGGTACCAGGAAGCCTGCGCCGAGACCGAAAAAAAGGACGACGGCTCCTCGGCCTGCGTGAACAAGGTTCTGACCTATGCGTTCGAGCCCGGTTCAGTCGCGAAGACGTTCAGTCTGGCTGCCGCACTGGAATCCGGGCAGTTTTCCTTGAAGAGCCTGGTGAACGGCTCGGGGGGAACCTGCTACATCGGGAAAAGTCCGGTCCATGACGTTCATGGACGCGGCGTCATGACCCTGGCCGATGCCATCAAGTATTCCTCGAACTGCGGCGTGCAGGATATGGCGCGCCACCTTGAACCGGCCTATCTCCAGGGCCTGTTCCGCAGGTTCGGCATGGGCCGGAAGTCCGGAATCGACATGCCCGACAAGGGTGACGCGTCGATTGACCGCAAGTGGTCGCTGTCAGACTCAAGGACCGCGTCATACGGCTACACGTTCAGGACAACCCAGATCAGTCTCGCGCGTGCATTTGGCGCGATTGTCAACGATGGCCTCATCCAGGATCCCAGGATAGTGAAGCGCGTCCGCTGGCCGGACGGCACGGTGGTTGACCTCAAGCGCAGCGAGCCGGAGCGCGTGATCAGCGGCGAAACAGCCAGGGATGTCCGTTTCGCGCTGCGCCGCGTCGTCATGGAGGACGACGGTACCGGGAAGGGCGCCAGGCCCAGGCTCTACACTGCAGCCGGTAAGACCGGGACGTCCAGGATCGCGGGCACCAAAAAGGAAGACAAGCAGCTCAACTGCAGCTTCGTCGGATATGCCCCCGCGGACAATCCCCGAGTGATCATCGCCGTTACCGTCATCTATCCGAAGGTGCACACCGGCGGCGGTTCCGCCGCGGGGCCGGTGTTTGCCGAGACCGTGGACAACGGGCTGCCCATCCTGGGCGTTGAACCGGAATTCAAACCCGAGGCGATCGCGGTACCCACAGCGGCCATGACGCAGTCGCAGGAGGCAGGAAACGATGATCGGCATTGACCGCGAACTGGCGGCACGAATGGGCGCCACGGAGATCCACGGGGACGTGGCATCGGTGTCCGTTGTGGCGGTCACGGCCGACTCGCGCGCGGTAAAACCCGGTTACGCCTTTGTCGCCATGGTCGGCACGGCTGTCGACAGTCATGTCTTCATCAGGGATGCCGTGGCTGGCGGCGCTTCGCTGATTGTCTGTGAAATCCCGCCCGATCCGGGGATGCTGACGGCGATGCCCGCCGTCATCGTCGTGCGTGACGGGCGTTGCGCGCTGGCCATGCTTGCCGCGGCGGTCGCCGGCGACCCGACGAAAAAACTCAGTCTTTCCGCTGTGCTCGGCACGGACGGCAAGACGTCCACGGCCATGATCATCGAATCCGGGCTTGACGGATGCGGACTTGCGGCCGGGCTGCTCGGCACCGTTGTTTACCGGTACCCGGGCTACGTGCTTGGTTCACGCCTCACCACGCCGGATCCTGTTACCCTGCAGGAGTTTTTCGCGCGCATGGTGGCTGCGGGAATAGCCAACGCGGTGATGGAGGTATCGTCGCATGCGGTCCATCAGCGCCGGGTCGAATCCTGCATGTTCGACTGCGCGGTCTTCACGAACCTGACCCGCGACCACCTCGACTACCACGGAACGGTTGAAGCCTATCGTGAGGCCAAAGTGCGCTTCTTCACCGAGGTGCTGCCCCGCAACCCGGCGGCGCTCGGCGCGATCGTGAATGATGATGACCCCGTTGCCGCCGAAATACGCCGGCGCTGTCCCGTCAGGGTGATCGGCTGGACGTTCGGCGCCAATCCGAAATCGGAAATCCGGCTGGCGGATGCATCGTACGGGATCGATGGAACCAGGTTCTCGTTCGACACGCCATGGGGCCGGGTCCGGGTATCGACCGCGCTGATCGGGCGGCACAACGTCGCAAACATCATGGCGGCAGTCGGTATCGCCGGTTTGAGGGGCCTTCCGATCGACCGGTTCGTTGCGGGCATCGAGTCGCTCAAGGTCATTCCCGGCCGACTGGAGCGGGTCCGGTCTTCGAATCCAGTCAACGTGTTCGTCGATTACGCACACACACCCAAGGCAATCGAAAGCGTGCTGGGAATCCTGAGGCCCCTTGTCGGGAGCGGGCGCCTTCACATCGTTTTCGGCGCCGGCGGCGACCGCGATCAGGGCAAACGTCCGCTGATGGGACGCGCGGCCGTGGTCAACGCCGACACCGCGACCGCGTGCAGTGACAACCCGCGAAATGAGTCCCCGGAGGCGATTCTGGAAGCAATCGCCACCGGCATGCGCGAGGCCGAGGCCGAGGGTATCGCCAGGGCCAGCTGGGAAATCGTCGAGGATCGTCGGGAGGCGATTCAGAGGGCCATTGCGGGCGCGAATCCGGGGGACGTCGTGCTCGTGGCGGGCAAGGGACACGAATCGGAACAGAAGTACAGGGATCGCACGATCCGGTTCAGCGACGTCGAGGTCGCCAGGGAGATTCTCGGAGAATGACGCGCACTTCGAAATACGAGCTTTCGGGCGAATGCATCGCGGAATTTACGGGCGGCACCCTGGTGTGCGGCGCAGGGCTGTACGTGTCGGACGGCGCATCGATCAATTCCCGTACCCTGACGGCCGGGCAGGTGTTTTTCGCCATTGTCGGGCCGCGTTTCGATGGCCATGACTTCGTTGAAGCCGCGTGTGAACGAGGGGCGTCCGGCATAGTCGTCGACGAGGCGCACGCCGGTCTGACGTCGATCCGGCAGATTGTCGCGTCGGGAAAATACTTCGTCGTTGTCGTGCCGGACACCACGAAGGCACTGATCGCGGCCGCCACTGCCTGGTTGTCCATACTCAAGCCGAAAGTCATTGCGATCACGGGTTCGGTCGGAAAAACGACGACACGTTCAATGACCAGCGCCGCGGTCGCCGTCCGATACGCCATGCATGGAACCAGCGGCAACCTCAACAATCGTCTCGGCCTGGCGCTGACCTGCCTTGGGCTGTTGCCGGCGCACGAAATCCTTGTGCTCGAAATGGGTATGAACGCGCCGGGCGAAATTGCCGAACTGTGCCGGATCGCCCCGCCGGACGTAGCGGTCGTCACGATAGTGGCGCCGGTCCATCTCGAGGGACTCGGGTCAATCGAGGGCGTCGCCGCGGCAAAGGCCGAATTGATTGATGCCCTGAAGCCCGACGGTATTGCGGTGCTGAACGCCGATGACCCGCTTGTGTCGGCGATGCGCTCCCGGACCGCGGCTCAGGTCAGATGGTTTGGCCGGTCCGCCTCCGCCGACGTCAGGCTGCTGGATGCCTCTGCCAACCCGGATGGATGCACCGTGGCGACCTTCCGGATTGCCGGCGCCGACTATCGCGTCACGATGAGAATCGTCGGCCTCCACAACGCCATGAATGCCGCTGCCGCCATTGCGGCCGCCATCGCGGTCGGTGTTGAGCCCGGCAAGGCCTGCGCGGCCCTGGCGACCGTGGAACCCGGCCGCCATCGCATGATCCTTTCCGATCTCGGGACAATCCGCCTTATCGACGACTGCTACAACGCGTCACCGCGATCGATGGTCGCCGCGCTCGAAACCCTCGAGTCGCTGGCGGCGCAGCGCCGCAGGGTGGCGGTGCTCGGGGATATGCTGGAAATGGGCGAATCAACCGAGGCAGTCCACAGGGAAGTCGGGGCGGCCGTTCCGGCACACGGCGTATCACTGCTTGTCGCCGTGGGGCGTAACTCCAGGATCCTGGCGCAGGCAGCCATCGATGCCGGCATGCCCGCGAACGCGGTCTTCGAGGCCCAGGATGCGCTGGCAGCGGCAGCGGTCACCAGGGAAATGCTGGCGCCGCGGGACGTGGTGCTCGTCAAGGCATCAAGGGGCGTGGGACTGGAACTGGTTACCGAGGCGATCCGGGCAAGGTTCGAGGCGAGGGACCCGGAGGTGGGGAACTAGATGGAAGGACGGGGCAGCATGATAACGAGCGCAGCGTCGTCCCGGGTTACCAGGCTGGTAGGGCGCTGGGACATGTCCCTGATGGGGGCGGTACTGATCCTTACGGCGCTCGGCGTTCTGCTGGTCCTGTCCACAACGATGAATCCCACCATCGAAATGACCGACGCGCGCCGGATGACAAAATTCCTGACCCAGCTCGTGGCCGTCGGGATTGGAATGGCGGCCATGATCGTCATCAGGTTCATTCCCCTCAAGTGGATGTGGCGCATATCCGTGGCCGGACTGGCGTTCGCCCTGCCGCTTTTCGTGCTTATGAAGGCCGGGGTGGTGGGCGAAATGCGTAACGGTTCGGCCCGGTGGATCGAGATTCTCGGTATTTCGATACAGCCCTCCGAATTCGTGAAGCTGGCGTGGGCCGTTTTCGTCTGCGCCTTCATCGCCCGCCGCGAGGAATGGATCAACAGCTGGAAGAAGTGCCTGTTCAGGCTGATCGCCGTTCTGGCGCCGTTCGCGCTGATGCTGGTGTTCATGAAGGACGTCGGCTCGGCAGTAATCATGGCGGCGATCATGGTCATGATGCTCATGGTGGCCGGCCTCAATCTGATCAATACGTCAATTTTTGCTGCGATCGGCGGCATAGGCCTGCTTGGCGTATTCCTCATCGATGACGTCAAGTTGTACAGGATTTTCGCCTACATCTTTCCTGAATACGTCAGGCAGGGCATCGGATACCAGCTTTCACAGTCGGAACTTGCAATCGGCGCGGGCGGGCCTTTTGGCGCGGGACTCGGACACGGCATCGTCCATGTCTGGAGCAACCTTCCCGAATCCGAAAACGACATGATAATCGCCGTCGCCGGCGAGGAACTCGGCTTCATCGGTCTCGTATGCATCTGCATTCTCTACGCGATCATCGCGTTCCGCGGCTTCATGATAGCGCGTTCGGCCGTCACGCCGTTCCGGCGGAACATGGCCTTCGTCGCGACAATGCTGTTGTGCCTGCCGGCCGCGATGCACCTCTGCGTGAATGTTGGACTGATCCCTGCGAAGGGATTGGTGAGTCCGTTCCTCAGCGCCGGGGGGTCTGCAATGATCGTGTCATACATGTGCGTTGGAATCCTCCAGCGTCTGCATATAGAGGGGACCGCCGAGCGCGAGGTCTCTCCCGGTTTCCTGAAGTCGTACGAGCCCCTCGACGAAGAGTCCGACGGCGTTATCGAGGGAGGCTCTGCAAAATGACGGACCGCCCCACCAGGATTGCCATTGCCGGCGCCCAGACGGGCGGACATCTCCTTCCCGCCGTGGAAACCGGTCGCGTCCTTCAGGCGATGGGGTGCGAGGTGATGCTTGTCACGAGCGGCGATGCAATCGAAAAGGCGATTCTCCGGGACGCCGGCATACCTGTACGTACCCTCGCCGTCGGAAGGCTCAAGGGCATGGGGTTTGTCCGTGGGGCGCGCGGATTCGTCTCGATACCGGGCGCGATGATGCGGGCATCGGCGATGCTGCGGGAAATGCGGCCGGACGCCGTTGCGGGCTTCGGCGGGTTTACTTCGGGACCGTTCATACTGGCCGCCGCGCTGTCGGGAATTCCGTCCGCCGTGTTTGAATCGAATTCGATTCCCGGCCTTACAAACAGGATTCTTGCGAAGTTCGCCAGGCAGGTCTTCGTGAATTTTGAGGGGGCGGGCGCCAGGCTGGGACGCAGGAATGCGGTTGTCGTCGGGAACCCGGTCAGGGCTGCGATACTTGATGTCGTCAGGCCTGAATTCACCCGGCCCGCGCGCAACCTTCTCGTTGTGGGCGGTTCGCAGGGATCCCGGTTCCTGAACGAGCACATGCCGCCGGTCTTCGGCGAGCTCGCGAAGCGCATTCCCGACATACGTGTCAGGCATCAGTGCGGACTGGAAAAGTCCGCGGACGTGGCACGGCGTTACGTCGAGGCCGGCGTCAACGCCGATGCCTCGGACTACATCCATGACATGGCCGATGCCTACCGGTGGGCCGATTTCATCGTGTGCCGGTCGGGCGCCGGGACGGTATCCGAGGTGAGCGTTGTCGGGCTGCCTGCGCTGTATGTACCGTTCGCGGCGGCCGCCGACGACCATCAGGCCCGCAATGCGATGGACGTCGCCGAATCCGGGGCGGCGCTGATGGTTCGTGAAGAGTCTTTCGAGGCATCGTCCGTCGCCGCGAGGCTTGCCGGTGTCCTCGAAGACGTCGGGCAGCTTAATTCGATGGCCACGGCCGCCAGGGCGAACGGTCGCCGGGATGCCGCCGAAAGACTTGCAGCCGGGATCCTCGGGATGGTGAAGAAATGAACGCGTGGTCGGGCGTTGCAAAAAAACTCCGGTCCGTGCGCGGGCTTCATGTCCGTGAGATGGAGCCGATGAGCCGCCACACGACCCTCCTGATTGGGGGCCCGGCCGACCTTTACGTCGCGTTCGACTCGCGTGATGCGCTCATGTGCCTGCTGTGCGAGCTTGACCGGGCGCATTGCCCGTGGATCGTGACCGGCGCCGGCTCCAACCTGCTGGTGATGGACGATGGCATCGAGGGTGCGGTCATCACCCCCGGCAAGGGAATGGCAACATGTGTGTTCGGCAGCGACTGCATCGTCGATGCGGGCGCGTCGTTGAACGTCGGCGCGTTTCTCACCGCAGTCGCGAAGGCCGGTTACGCCGGGCTTGAATTCCTGACCGGGATACCCGGTACGGTCGGCGGCGCCGTGGCCATGAATGCCGGTACAAGGTATGGCTATGTCGACTCGATGCTGGAATCGGTGGACGTGGTTTCAAAGGTCGGCGTAACCCGCATCGAGGCGTCAGAACTCGGGCTGGGCTACCGCACGTCGTCGATTCCGACGGGCGGCGTGGTGGTTTCGGCTGCGTTCCGGCTGTTACGGGGGCCAAGTCCCGAAGGCGAGGCGGTGGCCGCCGAACTGTCCGAGTTGCGTCGCAGGAATCACCCGCCGGCCTCGGGTACGGCCGGTTCCTTCTTCAGGAACCCGGATCCTGCCAGGAACCTTTTCGCCGGCCAGCTTATCGAGCAATGCGGACTGAAGGGAACCAGGATAGGTGGCGCGGTCGTATCGGAAAAGCACGCGAACTTCCTGATGAACGGTGGTGGCGCGACGGCCGTGGATCTCCTGACACTGGCCGAAACGGTTGCGTTGAGGGTCTGCTGCAATACCGGCGTCCACCTGAAGCGTGAAGTCAGGATTGCCGGCCGTGGCGCGGCGGAATGGGAACGAAGGGTGCCCTGAAACGGAGGTGCCGGAATGGCGAAAAACCGCAGGAAACAGAACGCCGTTCAGAAAATCCGGTCGACGGGCTCCGTCGTCTCGGGACTCTTTCGCAGGCATTGGAAGCTCCTGCTCGCCGCACTGTGCGTCGTGGTCATTGCGGGCAGTCTCATCGAGGC
>CAYYCO010000021.1:27846-35801 GCA_964470365.1 uncultured Anaeromyxobacteraceae bacterium
ACCGACAAGGATCTCGTCTCGTTCGACGCGTTCGGAAAGCCGATTTACTCGCTGCCTCCTGACTGGGTTCCCGGACTGCCGATATTGACCGGGCTCGAAGGTCTGATGGTTCCGGTGGTTATCGCCGCCCCGGCGGGCGAGGACCGTGATCGCAGGGAGCGGCGCGAGGATGCGGAAGCAGCCGAAAACGAGAGGCGCATGGCGAGGGTCGAGTCCATCGTGGTCAAGGCGCTGGAACTCTACGCGACAATGGAGGCCACCGATGCCTCCTGGCTCGAAAGTGGCGCAATGATCTCATGGAACGCCGCCATCGGTTTCGAGATGCGGATGCCGGATCGTCCCAGGCTGGTGTTCGGCCACGACCGGTTCATGGAAAAGGCGGCGCGAATCAACATATCGCTGGCAGCGGTCGCACTGCGCGGGGTCGAGTTCGAGTCAATCCATCTGGATAACGAACTGGACCCCGGTTCGGTCCTGCTTCGCAGGAAGGGCGGTCCCGACGCTGAAGGCGGCGACAAGGCCATTACCAGGCATGTTGAGTTCGAATAGGTCAGGGAGGCTTGTCATGAAGGCAAAGCGTGAAATTATCGGTGCACTGGACCTCGGGTCGGCGGAAGCCAAAATCATTATCGCCGAGCTCATCGGGAACGACCTGACCGTTCTCGGGTGCGGCCGTGCGGCATGCGACGGAATCGCCGGCGGCCGCGTCGCATCGATATCGGAAACGGCAGCCGCCATCGTTCCCGCGCTGGCCGATTCCGAACAGATGTCCGGTTGCGAGCTGTCGGAAGTGCTTGTCTGCGTCGGCGGGCGCCACATCTCCAGTTTCAACAACCGCGGTTCGATCTATCACAAGAAGGTTTCGCCGGCATCGTCCATGGACGTGACGACCGCAATCGAAAACGCCACGCACGTCAAGGTACCCGAGGGCGCGATGATCATGAACGTCGTGCCGCGTCACTACATCCTGGACGACTGTCAGGGCATCCATGACCCGATCCGCATGTCGTGCATGAAGCTGGAGGCCGACGTACACCTGACGCACGCGTCCACGGTCATCATGGACAACATCCAGCGTGCGGTCGAAAAGGCGGGACTCCGCGTCCGCGACTTCGTCGTCTCCCCCCTGGCCTCTTCCATAGCCGTACTCGAGGAAGAGGAAAAGGAGATGGGCGTGCTGATGATCAACCTCGGGGCCGGCACGACCGGTCTCCAGTCCTGGCACGATGGACACCTGGACTGGACCGGGGTAATCGACGTGGGCGGAAACCTGGTCACGACGGCAATCAACCGCAGTCTCCGGACGCCGGTCGATCGGGCCGAACGGACCAAGATCGAATCGGGCGCGGTGGTGGCGGACGGCGTCAGCCCGGACGAATACATATCCGTCATGACCGTCGGTGGCCGTGCACCTTGCCAGATCAGCCGCATGGCGCTTATCGAGGACATCATCCAGCCCACGGTGGAGGACTGGTTCGGGGCGATCCAGGAATTTGCCGAAAGGTATGTCGATTTCAAGTCCCTGGCCGGCGGTATCGTCATCACCGGTGGTGCTTCGCGCATGCCCGGGATTGTCGATCTGGCAGACGCCGTTTTCGGCATTCCGGCGCGTATCGGCGCGCCGCGCGGGGTCAAGGGACTCCAGTCGATCGTCGAGGGGGATCCCTCGATGTCGGCCGCATGGGGCACGGTTCTGTACAGGGCAGCCTCCGCTGGGATGCAGACGCTTTCGCCCATGGCCCCCCGATCCGCGCATGCGCCGGCTTCCAGGGGGATCGGCGGTATTTTTCATAAGGCGATGAGCCTGATGGTCTGATTTTTCATGGGCGGTCCCGAAAGGGACTTTTGGTGTCTTGACAAACGGGGTGTGAACATGGATTTCGAAATTCTTGAATCGGTCGAAAGCTCGGTCGGCGCCTGCATCAAGGTCGTGGGCGTGGGAAGCGGCGGCGTCAACGCCGTGAACACCATGATTGCCCGCGGGATCACCGGTGTCGAATACATCGCGGTCAACACCGACCTGCAGCACCTGGCGCAGTCGAGCGCGGACGTAAAGCTGGCGCTGACCGGCACCACCCGCGGACAGGGCACCGGCGGCGACCCCATCAAGGGGCGTGATGCCGCTATCCAGCAGCGCCAGTCGATCATCGACGCGATCCACGGGGCTCACATGATCGTCATCCCGACCGGCCTTGGCGGCGGCACCGGCACCGGCGCGTCCCCGGTAATCGCGGAAATCGCACGTGAAATGGACATCCTGACCGTCGCGGTCGCCACGATGCCGTTTTCCTGGGACGGTTCGGTCAAACGAAACCGCGCGTTCAACGGTCTCCGCGAACTGAAGGATTGCGTGGACGCGTTCGTGACCATCCCCAACGACAAGATGCTGAAAATGTCTGCCGGGCGGCCATCTCGCGAAGCGATGCAGGTCTTCGACAGCATACTCTGCGACGCGGTTGCGGGCGTGGTCGAACTGGTCACCCGCCCAGGATATATCAACCGTGACTTCCAGGACGTGTGGTCAGTCCTGCACAAGTGCGGCCAGTGCGTGATTGGCACAGGAATGGGCGAGGGCACCGAACGGGCCAAGGAAGCGGTCCTGGCGGCGCTGAACAACCCGCTGCTCGAGGACACCCCCGTCGAGGAGGCACAGAACATCCTGGTCAATATCGTCCAGGGACCGACTGGAACGCTGGATGAAGTTCAGGTCGTGATGAACTACGTCAACCAGTGCCTTTCCGAAAACGGCAACATCAGCTTCGGGCTTGCCGTGGACGAATCGCTGGGCGACAAAATCAAGGTCACGATCATTGCGTCCGGAATGCTCGAAATCGATGATGTGCCGCCGCACCTGCCGCTGGTTGAGGACGAACTGGATTTCGGTTCGCGCCAGGCCGGTGCGCCCTTCATGGAAACAAGCCAGCCCGGGCGCGCGCCGATTCGTGCCCGCCGCATATCCGCGGTGATGGAAGGCCTCGGGATCGGTCCCCGTTCCAACCAGGGTGAAGTCAACAGCGACGGCGGCATGATGCTGGGCGCTGTGGGCGGGTCCGAGTTCGAACGTTCGTCATACACGCGTGGTGAAAGCAGCCTGAAAACGGTTGGTTATTACGGCGGCAACGGCAAGATCGAACTGCGCTGATCGAAATTACACCCTGGCCTGACGCGCCGACGCCCATTCGTCGCGTCACCCTGCCTGAAGCCAGGCCGCCTTCATCACACGCATCGCGTTACCGTAAAGAATCTGGTCAATTTCCTGTGCCGTGAAGTGAGCCTTCATTGCATGGATGATGCGGTCGAGATGGTTCGGCTGGTAGCAGTCGGCGAACGGGTGCGTCATCCCGTCGAAATCGGTTCCGATTCCGATCGCGTCGATGCTGCCGCAGACGTCACGCATGTGAAGCATGTTGCGGATCAGGTCGGGGATTCCGTCGCCACCCGAGTAATACCGGGTTTCCGGATCGACCAGCCAGCGCCGTGACAGGATCAGGCCGACCACGCCGCCGAGGCCGTGAACCGTCCGGAGTTCGTCATCCGAAACATTGTATTCATGGTCGAAAAAGTGTTTCAGGCCCACGTGCGAAAGGATGACCGGGCGCCCCCACTGGCGGGCAATTTCGTATACCTTCGCCCTGGCGGCCTCCTGCGTATGGGACAGATCGACCACGAAGCCCTGCCTGAACAGTTCGTCGAAAAATTCATGGGCCAGGTGGCGTTCGTCGTCCCACGCCCAGTCGGCGCGGCGCATCTTGAAGAACGCCGCGTCGCGCACCGCCACGACCTTCCCGTTCACCTTCTTCGGGATGATTTCCGTCGCCTCGGTCTGCGGGGAATACGGGTTGTCAAAGAAGTGCGACGGGCAGATGCACGCAACGCCATGTTTTTTCAGGAAAGCCAGCCGCTTCTGCGTCTGGGCCAGCATTTCATCGTGCGGCAGGTTTTCAAGCCCGGAACCGATCGCATGCGCACCCTCGACCGCGTGGACAAAGCCGATTTCGTCGCCCTCGAGCGCCTCGATGGCGGCATAGCTGGTGCAGATCCTGAGCCTGTGCCGCCCGCCGGGCAGGACCAGCTTGTTCGTCTGTGTCACGGCCACGTTCAGCGCATCAATCATCCTGTGGAGTGTCTTCCAGGGGTCGGCAAGCCGCAGGCCGCCGTAATAAGTCGGCGCCAGGGCCCAGAATGCCCTTTTGGCCGCGTCGGTGAACCCGGTCTTCAGAAACTGGTACTCGATCACGTAATGGGCGTTCATCAGGACCTTGATCGGGCTTGCATCCAGGTTCGCGAAGTTCGTCCTGAATTCGAACGGATTGAAATGCGGCCCCGAATAGTACGGCGCCGTGTGGAATGTCCGGGAAATCCAGGGAAGATAATGAATCCGCAGGCTGGGGTGCGCGTGAAGGTCGAATATCCTGTCAGTATCGTTTTCCATCTAGTCCTGTCCGACGGCCGGTTCCGTAATGTTGAAGGAGAGTGTCTGCTGAAGGCCGGTAAGGGCTTCCGTCAGTACAATGGTCACGTTGCCCGTTTTCACGAAAAGGATGTTAATCGGGTTGGGGCTTCCCCAGACGCCGTTTTCGTATACGGCATCCAGGTTGTACACCTCAACCGCCGCATCGGCCGGGACCGCGGCGAATTCGAGGTGAACGTCGCCAACCAGTTCATTCCCGTCGGCGTCGACCGGTTTCCCGATGAAGGTGGCCTGCGAGAAAATTTCCGCCGATACGGGTGTGACGTCCTGGCGGACGAACTGTTCACCCTCGGGTGCCCGTACGAACGTCATCACGTCGATTCCGGTCGCCGCCACGAAATTAAGAACGATGTAATCGATCAGTTCGTTGCCCAGCCAGGATTGAAGCGTGTATTCGCGCGGTATTTCAACCGTGAACACGGCGTCGCCGATCGTTTCGGTGGCTTCGTCGGTGGTGATGGTCACGCCTTCCGACGGGAACAGGATGTGTTCGACGTCACCGGGTGCGCTGACGTTGGCGTCCTTGGCCATGGTCACGTTGATACGGTGTTCGACGCCGGTTATCAGTTTGACATCCTTCAGGTCGCCCTCGACAACCGCATAATCGGTATGCAGCGAGTACACCAGTTTCCCGAGGTTGCCCTGGTTTGAAACGAAGTCGCCGCATCCGGTGGCCGACAACAGCGGCGCGATGCCGAAGAACGTGAAAAACGCGAGCCTTCTGATGATTCCGTTCATCGCGAGTCCCCTTGCAAAAAGGTGATGACCGACGAAGCGTCCGGGCGTACCGGGTGCCTGGCGCCGTTCCATTATCGTGACAATACGGGGTTCATTTCAAGAAATACGCCCTTCCGGCCGGCACTGGACGCGCGGATTCTACCGATATTTTTCCTGCACGAACACGGCCACGTTTTCCCTGGGCGCGTTCTTTTCCGCATCCCAGTATGGCGAAATGCGGCGCAGCTGGGCAATTACCCCCGGGAGCGCCTCAATCACGGCGTCGACGTCATCATCGGTGGTGAACATCGAAGTGCTGATCCTGACGCTGCCGTGCGCAGCCGTGAACGGGACGTCCATCGCCTTCAGGACGTGCGACGGGTCCAGCGAGCCGCTGGTGCAGGCGGACCCGGACGATACGCAGATTCCGTAATCGTTCAGCGCGAGGAGGATCGATTCCCCTTCGACGAACTCGAAGGCGATATTGGTGGTGTTCGGCAGTCGGACTGCGCCCTCGCCGTTGATGAAAAGATTCGAGACCTTCGCCCGGATCGCGGATTCCAGCCGGTCGCGCATGCGCAGGGCACGCGTGGAATCGTCATGGTTCATAAGCATCCTGGCGGCAGTGCCCAGGCCGACGATCGACGCGACGTTTTCCGTGCCTGCGCGTCGTCCCCGTTCCTGGTGCCCGCCGAGCTGCCACGGACGCCACCGCGCCCCGCGCCGGACGAACATGGCGCCAACGCCCTTCGGCGCGTGAACCTTGTGGCCCGACATCGTGAGGATGTCGACGTCCCTGAGGTCGCCCTGCAGATCGATCCTGACTTTTCCCACGGTCTGGGTGGCGTCGGTGTGGAACACGATCTGGGGATCGACCTTTTTCGCAAGCGTCGCCAGGCTGCCGACCGGGAAAACGACACCGGTTTCGTTGTTGGCGTGCATGATTGAAACGACGGCCGTGTCGTCGCCGATTGCCCTGACCAGGTCCGCCGGATCCAGCCGGCCGTGCCGGTCGACCGGAAGGAATGTAGTCCGGTAGCCCTGCCGTTCCATCTCACGGACGACTTCCAGCACGGCCGGGTGTTCTACCACGGTCGTCACCACATGGCGGCGGTCGGGATTGGCCCGCAGCGCGCCCCAGAGCGCGGAGTTGTTGCCCTCGGTGGCGCAGCCGTTGAAAATGATTTCGGACTTGCTGCCGGCGCCCAACAGGCGCGCCACGCTTTCGCGGGCCGTTTCGACCGCCCGCGCGGCCTCCGTCGCCTGCGGGTAAGTGGAACTGGGATTGAAGTACTGGTCCCTCAGGAAGGGCATCATCGAGTCCAGCACCTCGGGCGCCACCATCGTCGTGGCATTGTTGTCGAGATAGATGAGCCTGTCGGGCATTTGAAACCCCCGGGTCGCGTCAGATCGCGACAATCTCGAGTTCGGCGTCGACCTTTGATTTCAGCGAGTCTTCAACCACCAGGCGAAGGGTCTGGGGGGCGCCGCTGCACCCCTGGCATCCGCCCAGGAGGCGACAGAACACCTTTTTCCCGCGGATTTCCACGATTTCAATGTCGCCGCCCTGTTTCTGCAGGCGGGGCCTGATTTCGGATTCGACGACGCGGTCGATTTCCCTGGCAAGCTGGAAGGGCGTCCGCGACATCGAACTGCTGGACTGCGGCATCGCCTGTGGGGACGCCGCGGCAGCGTCCTGGCGGCCCCAGATATCGTCAAGGATGTCCTGGAGGCCTCCCGGTTCGTGGTGGCAGGCCGTGCATGCACCGCCGGCCTTGATGGCGTTCGTGATGTCGGTAATTGTACGCAGGTTCAGTTCCCTGACCTTGCGACGGATGAAAGGTTCGGTCAGGTTGAAGCACCTGCACACGATCCGCCCCTCGTCCTCCTTCAGCATCGACGTGTCGAGGCCGAGTTCCGCGAGCGGCACGCCGCGTTTCACGGCCCAGTCGGCAACCGCGGCCTGCAGGGCCTCCGCGCCCATCACCGAGCAATGCAGTTTCTGTGCGGGCAGCCCGTCCAGGTAGTCGACGATGTCCGCGTTTGTTATCTTCAGGGCCTCGACCGGGGTGAGGTTCCGCTCCTCGATCAGGGCGCACAGCGCCTCGGACGATGCGATTGCCGAGGTGCAGCCGAACGTGCGGTAGCGGGCCTGGACGATGCGGTCAAGTTTCGGGTCGGTGTCGTTTTTTTCCACCTTGAAAGCGAATTCAAGCGCGTCACCGCAGGTCAGCGACCCATGCGAACCGATGCCGTCGGGCGATTCGATTCCGCCCATGTGTGTGCCGGCCTTTGAGGCCATTGCGTCCCTGAACAACTGCAGGACTTTATCCGAATAATCCCAAGGCATTTTCAAATTCCTTCATGTTTGCCGGGCCAATGCGAAGGCCTCGTCATCAATCCTGGGTAAATTAAGTCCGAATTAGGTTGCTGTCAATGGAGGTTTGCCCCGCCTTAACCAAACCGCGATTATCGATTATACTACCGCTCCTTCCGGTTTTGGTGCGGCTTACCGCAGCCGATCCCGGGCAGGCAGCCGCTGCGGCGGCTCAAGGCGGTAATTGATGGAATCAATCGGCACTCCGGTCCTGTGGGCCGGTTTCCTCGTTTTTGTCGTGCTCATGCTGGCCGTTGACCTCGGGGTTTTCAACCGGAACGCCCACAAGATCAGCATCCGCGAGGCCGGTCTCTGGACGGTCGTCTGGATATCGCTCGCGCTGATTTTCAACGTCGGCATCTATCACTGGTTCGGGACAAAGCACGCGCT
>CAYYCO010000022.1:0-14187 GCA_964470365.1 uncultured Anaeromyxobacteraceae bacterium
AAAGCGGTACGCGAGCTGGGTTCAGAACGTCGTGAGACAGTTCGGTCCCTATCTGCCGTGGGAGGAGGATACTTGAGAGGGCCTGCCCTTAGTACGAGAGGACCAGGGTGGACGAACCTCTGGTGCACCAGTTGTCGCGCCAGCGGCATGGCTGGGTAGCTATGTTCGGAACGGATAACCGCTGAAAGCATCTAAGTGGGAAGCCGACCTCAATACTAGGTATCCCGGATTTATTTCCCTAAAGGCCCGTCGGAGACTACGACGTTGATAGGCTACAGGTGTAAGCGTAGTAATACGTTCAGCCGAGTGGTACTAATCGGCCGTGAGGCTTGACATCGTACTTTCACAGTTGGCGTTGAAGCCAAGGTAATCGCAATAACAAATTCCCTTTCAATCTGATCGAACCGTCCCCCCGGGGGCGTTCAAAGGATTAAGGGGCCGGTGACCTTACCGGAGGGGCCACACCTGATTCCATCCCGAACTCAGAAGTTAAGCCCTCCAGGGCCGATGGTACTTCGCGGGCAGCTGCGTGGGAGAGTAGGTCGTTGCCGGCCCCTTTTTTTTATCCTTTTTCCCGCAACACTTGTTCAACAACCGTTTGCCCGTCTGCTATTCTTCCGGCTGGCGCCGATGTCTGCCTGACGGAGCCGGTTTCGCATGAAGATAGTCTTCTTTTCAGCACTTCTTGCCGCCTGGCTGGGCGCCCACTGGTACGTCTGGCGCCGTTTCACGGGCGTTTTTCGTCCGGGGCGCGTCGGCGCCTTCATATCGGCGGCAGTGCTTTTCCTTGCGGCCTTCGCCTGGCCGCTTGCCAGGTGGCTTCATCGTCTTGGAGGCACCGTCGCCGGACAGGCTTTTCAGGATGGCGGCGCCATCTGGATGGGATTCGTCTGCGTGCTTCTGCTGGCGTTGCTGGCCGTCGACGTTACGGTGCTGCTGCCGGTATGGATCGGGGTCCGGCGTCGCGCGGTCTCGAACGGATTTCGGTTGCAGGCCCGGCGGGTGTCGTTCGCCGTGTCGGTTGCCGCGGCGCTTGTCGTGACGGGCGTTGCGTATGGCGTGGCGCGCGGACCGGTGGCGGTTAACGAGATCGAAATCCGGGTGCCCGATCTGCCTGCCGCGCTGGACGGCAAGGTCGCCGTGTTCCTGTCGGACGTGCACCAGGGTGGGCTGGTCGGCGTCAGGGACATTGATCGGATTGAAAAGGCCGTGCTGTCCCGGCCGTTCGACCTCCTTCTGTTCGGTGGCGACCTTACCGACCAGGAAAACGGCGACGGGCCGACCTTCCGCCGCATGGCGCAATGGTCCCAGTATTCCAGTATCGGGCTTGCTCTGGCCGTTTCGGGCAACCACGATCGATATTCGGGCGGTGAGGCGGTGCTTTCCGCCATGCGCAACATGGGCATGATCGTGCTGCGCCAGGAACATGTCTGCCTGCCGGACGGGCTGTGTGTCGCCGGTGTCGACGACCCGGCGATGCTGCCTGAAGGCGTTAATTCGGACGCGGCAATCGCCAGGGCGGTGCGGGGCGTTCCGCCGGGGACGTTCACGATTCTGTTGTCGCACCAGCCGATCAAGGCGGCGGTGGCGCAGGCCGCAGGGGTCGGGCTGATGCTTGCGGGTCATACCCACCAGGGCCAGTTTCCGCCCGCCGCGTTCTTCACGCCGCTCTTTTACAGGTACTGGTCGGGGCTGTACCGTGTTGACGACATGTTCGTCTATGTCACGTCGGGTGCCGGATTCTGGGGGCCGCCGCTGCGGCTCGGCAGCAAACCGGAGGTGGCCAGGATCGTACTGCGGCGCGCGGAAGGCGGCTGAACGCCCGACGTCCCGGGTCAGGATACCGGGCGAAGGCCAGCGTCGTCATTGAAATCGAAGTATTCCCGCCAGATACCCTCGCATTCCGAAAACAGGCGGCATTTCGTGCATTCGGGCGGATGAACCTTCCCCTCCACGCGGTCCCGGCTCCAGTCGCGCGCGGGCTGGTCGAGCTGGCGCACCTCGGATTGCACCGCGACCCGGAAAATGCTTTCGGACGCGTGCGCCCGCTGCCGCCCGAGCAGGCAGAGGGGAACCGCCTCGGTGACGTATACCGCCCCGGCAGCCTCGAGCAGGTCCATCGCGGTAATCAGGGAAGGGACGATTTCGCCGAACGCCGGGATTGCCAGGACGTGTTCGCGCGCCGCATTGCCCAGTCCGTGCGGGAATGTGAGGTTGAATTCACGGACGCCGGCCAGGAGTCCGGCGTTCGCGATTTCGGGGAGCCGGCTGCCGTTGAGCCTGGATATCAGTATCTTGAGCGTGATTCGTTCCCCGGCAGCGGCCAGTGCCCGAATGCCGGTCATCGTCTGGTCGAACGAGCCGGGCGCCCTGGTGACGGCGTCGTGTATCGCCGCATCCGGTCCGTGCAGGGCGATGACGAAGCGGATGCCCAGGCCGGTCAGCCCGTCCCGCACGTCGGGGATCGACAGCATTCGTCCGTTGGTCTGGAGTGCGACCAGCAGCCCGAGCGCCTTTGCAGCCCTCACGATGTCGGGAAGGTCGCGTCGTATGGTGGGTTCACCTCCGGTAAGAGTGACCAGGTCGAAGCCGCGATCCCTCGCGTCGCGGAGCTCGGCCGCCACCTCGGCCGAAGTGCGGAAATCCCTGCCGCCCCGGCCGACCACGTTGGTGCGCTGGTCGGCGATGACGCAGTGAATACAGTTGTTGTTGCAGGCGTAGTGAAGCTTTATGTCGACGTGACGGGTCATTGGAGCCCCCGGTGATGCCGCGGCATTGTCATCGGTCTTCAACCCTGACCTGTCGCAGGAATTCGGCCGCGTCCTCCGGCGGCGTCGGGTTGATGTAGAAACCCGTGCCCCATTCGAAGCCAGCGGTCCTGGAAAGTTTCGGCAGGATTTCGATATGCCAGTGCCAGTCCAGCGTGATTGTCGACCAGTATCCTTGCCTGCTGTTTTCCAGGTGATACGCCGGGCAGGTGTGCAGCAGGAAGTTGTAAGGCGGGTCGTCCAGGCCGTTTTTCAGACGTCTGACCACGCCGCGCAGGTGGCGCGCGAGCCGCAGCATTTCATCGTCGCCCATGGCCGCGAAGTCGTGCGCGTGCCGCCGCGGCGCCAGGGTCATCTCGAACGGGAACCTGGAGGCGTAGGGACACCAGGTGACGAAGTCCTGATCGACCTGAACCATGCGCCGATGCTCGGACATTTCCTGGGCGATGATGTCGCAGAATATGCAGCGCTCCTTGAGCATGTAGTGCTGCCTGGCGCTTTCCAGTTCGATCGACACGGTGCGCGGAGTCACGGGCGTTGCAATCAACTGGGAATGCGGATGGGCAAGCGAAGCGCCCGCGGCGGCGCCGTGGTTCCGGAATATCAGGATGTATTTGAACCTGATGTCGCGTGAAAGATCGACGAGCCGTTCGCGGTAGATGCGCAGGACCGTCGCGAGGTCCTCGACCGGCAGGTCCGCGATGTCCATGTGGTGGTCGGGCGTCTCGATGATCACTTCATGTGCGCCGATGCCGTTCATGCGGTCGTACTGGCCCGCAGCCGCGCGTTCGAGTTCGCCCTCGACGCGCAGGGCCGGGTATTTGTTGGGAATGCAACGGGCCTTCCACTTGCCTTCATGTGCGGGCATCCGGACGAGATCGGGGGGCGTGAACCGTTCGTTGCCGGGGCAGAAAGGGCATTCGTCGCCGTTTTCCATCCTGGAGCTGATCACGAAGTCCTCGGGGCGGTGAGCCCTTTCTGTTGCAATGATGACCCATCTTCGCTGCACCGGGTCATGTCGGAGTTCCGGCATTTCGTCTCCTGGGACGGGTGTTTCGCGTTCAGACGAACCAGCCGTCAAGTTTGAAAATCCGCGGGTTCCATTTCAAGTCAATGACGGAATCCCATGGGAATCGTTCCACTTCGATATCGCCGGCTTCCGCTTCAATAAAGAAAGAAACGGCGAGTGAACCGTCACGATCCCGCCTTGCGACCGCGTCCAGTGGAACGGCGGCCTCGATGACCTCGATCGCCGCGGCCGTTGCCCCGGCGAAGGGAACCGGGACGCCGTCCGGGCCGGTCGCGGCAATTTCAACCGCGCCTTCCGGGGTCCGCCGCATGGTCACGACCACGTCGCGCGCCCCCCCGAAAACCATTCGCACCCCGCCGCCAGGACCCAGCGGATCCGGAACGCCGTCGAACATCTCGGCGCAGATGTAGAGGAATGCGTCGTCGAACCCGAACCTGACCGTCCTGATCAGCGGCTGCAGCCGGTGAATGGAACCATGGCTGTGTCCGCAGGCCCCTGCCCCGACCCATTTGAAGTAGCTGTCCCTGCGGCCGGTGATCCCGGGACTGATGAAGGCCGTCGGCATCACAGCCTGGGCCGGTTTCCCGCCCTGCCCGACCGGACGATCGAGATACGCCGGCGCCGTCAGGCCGGCGACGTCATATACTGCCTTCAGGTTCCGGCGGAACAGGAAGTCGAATTCCCTTTCGTGAATGGAGGAGTGTCCCCTTCCGAACCACCAGAACCAGTCCGAGGCCTCTGCCCGCATCAGGTGTCCCAGCGCCCTTTCGCGGGCAGCCGGTTCGACGTCGGCCCCGGCCACGGCCTGCCTGGCCTCCGAAAGGTAGTCCCAGGCAAGGTTTTTTACCGGGTCGCCGATCCACGTGTCGAAATTTCCGTCGATCCAGGAACCGGCGGCGAGCCTGTCGAGGTGACGGCCCTTTCCGTACCTGTCGATGTATTCCCTGAACGTGACCGGCGTGATGAATCCGGAGTCGACTATGGCGGCGTACAGTCTGTCAAGGAAGGGATATCCGCCGTCAGGGTAGTATTCCCAGGCGTTTTCGCCATCCAGCGCGACGACCACAAGCGCGCTTTCGTCCCTGGCGGATTTCGCCCTGGCCGCCACCTGCCTGATGAAATCGTCGACCGCGCTTTCGGCAGATCGGCGGCTGTAATCGAAACCGACAAGGTCGGACAGGTGGTGGTCCCTGAAAAATATGGTCACGCCGCCAAAGGAGGCCGGATGCAGCAGTCCGGTCCGGCTGCCGCCCCCCGATTTCGCGAGAATCGCCTCGTCGGTGGCCACCCATTCGACGCCGGCCCGGGAGAGGAGCTCAAGCGCCGGCCCTGAAACAGAACCCTCTGCGGGCCACATGCCGCGGGGCTTGAAACCGAAGAAGCGTTCGAAGCCTGCGAGCCCCGATTCGACCTGCCGACGCGCAGAGTCGGGGGAATCGAACGGGTTTGAGGGCAGCGTCACGTCGGGACGGGCCTCGGCGGCGGCGTTCGACGAGCAGAGCAGCGGCAGTATGGGGTGCGTGGCCGGGGTGGTCGAAAGTTCGACGATGCCCCGTTCCGACAGGTCGCGGTATATATCCCTGGTCGCCATGATCAGGCCACGCGCGGCCGCAACCAGCGCATCCCGGTCGGCGTCGGAGTATCCGCGCCCCCTGGCGGCAATGGCACGCACGTCGTCGCGTCCGGCGAGCGTCGGTCCGCACCACGCCAGCAGGTAAAGTACCGAAAGGTCGGTCATTTCCTGTGGTTTGAGATGAGGGACCGGGGATCCGGCTGCGACCGCGGCCCTGTAAAGCGCACGCAGTTCCACGTATCGGGGGAAGGGCTCGACCATCCTGTCGGTCAGCCCGAAATAGGTCCTGAAGAGGTATTCCCTGTCGGCCTCGGATATCGACGACGGGCGTTTTGCCATCACGGCCAGGGTTCTGTCGGCCAGCGTGCCCGCACCATATCCTTCGAGCTGGTCCAGCAGGCAGGGCGTGAAATTCACATTCATCCGCATCCGCGGGTGCCGCGCGGCCACCGCGCCCATGTCGAAGTAGTCCTTCATCCCGTGAAGGAAGGCCCATGGGAGAAGCGTGGAACCTGCGCCAGGGTCGAGGTAGGGCGGCTGGTGCATGTGCCACAGAAGGGCAAGGTTTATCGTTTTCATGCAACCGTTTCCCGTCAACTTTGTTGACAACGACGAAGCACCGAATCATAAGTGCGTATTGTCTTCTGAATCAAGGTGTCGCAAATGGCGGGCGATGACGGGACGCGGGGGCCGGTGGATTCTTCGGTGGGCAGGGTCGTCGACGCCCTCTGCGATTTCGACGGCGGCGGCTGGACAAGGAAGGACTGGACCGATCCACGCGGGCTTCCGTCCCGCGGGGAACTGCTCCGGTTCGTTGAGCTGATCAAATCGGTCCTGTTCCCCGGGTATTTCGGCAACACCGGGATGTCCCGCGATTCGTTGAAGTATCACCTTGGCACGGCACTCGATGCGGCCATGCAGATTCTGAACGAGCAGATCACCCACGGTCAGTGCTTCCTTTCCTGCCGCGAGGCGGCCGCGTGCAGGAAGGACGATGTCGTGGACTGCACCGATTGCCGCCGGCGCGCCATCGGGATCGCCGGCGCGTTCATGGATACCCTGCCGGAGATGCGCCGCAGGTTGAACACCGACGTTCAGGCGGCTTTCGAGGGCGACCCGGCCCTCCACAGCCCGGACGAGGCGATATTCTGCTATCCGGGTCTGCAGGCCACGATCTCGCAGCGCATCGCGCACGAACTGTTTGTGCTGGGCGCGCCGCTGATTCCGCGCATCATAACGGAACACGCGCATTCGCTTACCGGCATCGACATCCATCCGGGAGCGTCCATCGGGGACAGCTTCTTCATCGACCACGGAACCGGCGTCGTAATCGGGGAAACGTGCGTGATCGGCAAAAATGTCCGCATCTACCAGGGCGTCACGCTTGGCGCAAAGAGTTTCCCGCTGGATGAAGACGGCAACCCGATCAAGGGCATTCCACGCCACCCGATTGTCGAGGACGACGTGGTGATCTATTCGGGCGCGACGATACTGGGCCGGATCACGGTTGGACGCGGCGCGGTAATCGGCGGCAACGTCTGGGTCACGTCCGATGTCCCGGCGGGCGCGGTGGTGTCCCAGAAACGGTGAGACCGGATCTGTCTGGTGCTATAATCCCTGCGTTCTTTTCCGGGGCCCGGGCATGATCCTCAATTTCAGGAAGACCAGCAGAAAACCGTGGATTCGGCGCAAGGCCATCGTCATCGGGGCGGTGGTTCTGGGTTCGCTCGCGATCCTGTGGGCGCTGTTTTCATTCCTGATACTTCCGGCCATGATGGGGACTGCCCTTGATGCGCTCAACCGGAAGCTGTCCGAGGCCACGGCCGAACTGGACGGCAGCCTGGGGGTCGGCGGCATCGAGGCGTCGATGGGCAGCGAGATCGTGCTCACGGACGTCGAACTTGGCTCGGGCCAGCGCAAGATCCTGACCGTCGGCCGGGCTCGACTGGGCTTTTCGATATTCGACGTGATGGCCGGTCACCGTATGCCGGAATACGTCGTGCTGGAAGACATGTCTTTCCTGCCCGACACCGACCCGGCCACATGGTCGTACCTTCGTCAGGTCGCCAGGAGGCTGTCGTCGCTGGGCGGCGGCGCGGGGGCCGGCGCCCCGGATAACCCCGGTCCCGGTGGCGCCAGGCGCTTGTGGCCAGACGAAATCCTGCTGAAGGACGCGTCATTCGGCCTGATCGATCACCGCGAGGGCGATTCAATCGTTTCGTTCGTCGACGTAGAGGTCTCGGCCACGAGAATCGGCGGCCTTTTCGACGATGGCGTCCCTTCGTGGGAACTCGAAGGCGCCATGAAACTGCAGGGGCTGGAAAATGTCGAGGGCGGGGACGAATCCGAACTGGAGGTCGGCGGGGTCGCGTCCATCGACGGCCGCGTCAGGCTGCGTGTCGCGGCGTCGACGCCCCTGATTGCCCCAAAAAGCAGACGTATCCCGGCGGTTGTTTCACTCGGCACCTTCGATATCGACATGAACCCGGAGCTCGGCAGGCTTCGCGTACAACTGCAGGATCTTCAGTTCGACGAGATCGGGGCGGCGGTGGACAGGATTTCGCGCGGTAAGTTCGGGATCAAGGGCGAACTCGGCATGGATTCCGCCACGCTGGAACTGGATCTTGACAGTCTGATGGGCCTGCTCGACGCCAGTGTCGAAAACATCGCGGCGATGTCGATTTCCGGCGCGAGGTTCACCGCCTCCCTGGCGGACGGCAAGACAGTGTCGGTCAAGGACGGCGCTGTCGTCGTGGAACGGCTCGCGGAACCGGGCGTCGCCGGGGACGATAAGGGCGCGGCCGGCGTGCCGGCATCGGCCTGGTGGAGCCTGGATGCCTCCTGCTCGGCGGACGCCGGGGGCATGGGATATTCGCCGATCCGCTTTTCGGGGCGGTTCGACCGAGGGTTCAAGTTCGTCGACGGACACCTTACCACCGAGGGCGTCATGCCGGTCGCCGTGCTTTCCATGCTTCACGGCAGGCTTCTTCCGTGGGGCAGCCCCTCGCTGTCCTTCGACGCCGACATCACCCATGACGGCGATAACTGGAGACTTACCGGCCAGGTGTCGGCACGCGACCTGACGTATTTCTGGACCAGGATCTGCCTGGTTCCGATCATGGGAATCTCGTTCGAGACGGAATTTGAGCTGGTCGTTTCCGTTTCCGAAAAGGTGGTGAACGCCACTTTCCCGTCGATAAGGATCGGCGGCTTCCAGATGTCGGCGTCATTCGAATATGAACACCTGCGCGCGCAGCCGGTCGTCAAGGCCTCCGTCAACATCCCGCGCCAGCCCTGCCAGGCGTTTTTCGACGCCATTCCGCCGGTGATGGTCCCGCGGCTCGCCGGGACCCGGGTCGTCGGCGACCTGGGTTTTTCAGGACGGCTGGACGTGAGCTCCGAGCGATCCTCGTCGCTTGTCCTGACGCCGGACGTGGATGGGTGCACCGTGATGACCTTCGGCGACCAGGTCGATATAGACCTTCTGATGTCGCCGCGTTATGTCCATCGTGTCGAGGAATTCGACGACAAGCCCGAAGTGATCGCGACCGGGCCGGGATCCAGACGTTTCACGCCGCTGGACAAGATACCGGTTTATGTCCAGCAGGCGGCCCTGGCGACCGAGGACATGAACTTCTTCAAGCACAGGGGGTTCGCCCCCGGTCTGATCAAGAGGGCCATCCTGCTGAACATGGACAAGGGATGGTACGTTTACGGCGGCAGCACGATCACGCAGCAGCTGGTCAAAAACCTCTTCCTTTCAAGGGAAAAGACGCTGGCCCGCAAGCTGGAGGAAGCGATTATCGTCTGGGAGCTCGAACGCCGGATTCCGAAGGAGCGGACGCTGGAGCTGTACCTGAACTGCATCGAGTTCGGATATCACATATACGGGATTGCCGATGCCGCGAAGGCATATTTCAACAAGACACCGATGGAACTGACGTTGAACGAGGCCGCCTTTATCATGGCGACCAAGCCGAATCCCAAATCGGCCTACGGCGTGTACGAGCGTCGTTCCTTCGGCAAATGGTGGGTCGAACGCATCGAGGGCATCATCAAACGCCTCTGGGCGGAGATGGACGTGATTTCCGAACAGGACTACGTCGATTCCTGGCCGTGGATTCCGACGTTCTGGTACGGGGAGGACGGCGTGTACCTGGCTCCGGAAATCGTCGGGGTTCCGGATGTGCCGGCACGCGAGGCGCTGGGACTCCAGGTCGGCGGCGGTCCGGAACTGCCGGTTATCCGTCTGCAACCCGGCATGAACGACGACGGCGCCGGCAATGACGACGACGATCGCAATCCGCCGGGCGACGGCGCGGCAGGTGCGATATGAGCATGTGGCTCGGGGTCGACATCGGGTCGGTAAGCCTGAATATCGTCGTGATCGACCGGGATGGCACGATCCGGGCGAAGAAATACGTCCGGACCATGGGACGTCCGGTCGAGGCCGCCGTGAGGGCGTTTGCGGAACTCATGGCGCAGGACGGCGAGCTGCCGTTTTCGGGCGCTGCAGTCACGGGATCCGGCAAGGATCTGGTGGCGGGTGTTCTCGGCGCGCGGCGTGTCAACGAAATCGTGGCCCACGCGACAGGCGCCTGGACGGTCAGGCCCGACGCGGCCAGCATCATCGAGATCGGCGGGCAGGATTCGAAGTACATCGAGGTGGGCAGGGATGCTTCGGGACGCCATTACCTGAAGGATCACGCCTTCAATGAACTGTGCGCGGCGGGAACCGGGGCGTTTCTCGACCAGCAATCCGCGAGGCTCGGCCTCGAGCTTGGTGAATTCAGCCGTCTTGCGTCGGCGGCGGAAACGCCTGCACGCCTTTCCGGGCGCTGCTCCGTGTTCGCCAAGTCCGACATGATTCATCTCCAGCAGAAGGCGACCCCGGTCGGGGATATCGCCGCGGGCCTTTGTTTTGCGTTGGCCCGGAATTACCTGGCCACGCTGTGCAGGGGCAGGACTCCGCCTGCGCCGGTGCTGTTCCAGGGCGGCGTCGCCGGAAACGACGGCGTGGTCCGCGCCTTCCGCGAACTGCTGGGCATGGACGAATCCACATTTGTCAGGCCGCCCGATCACGACGTGATGGGCGCGTTCGGCGCCGCGATTCACGCGTCGAATAATCCGTTTGACGCGGATGTGCCGTTGTCCGCGATGCTGGACGCTTTACGGGCGATCCGTCCTGAAGATCCGGCGCCGTCCGGGCTCAAGCCGCTTTCGGTACGCGCGTCGGTCCCGGCACCGCAGTCCGGCTCTGCGCCGGCGGGCAGCCTGTACCTGGGACTGGATGTCGGTTCGGTCAGCACCAAGGCGGTCGTGATTGATTCGGGCGCAGCATGCGTGGCCTCCGTTTACCTTCCCACCGCCGGCCGCCCCGTCGAGGCCGTTCGCGCGGTGGTTTCCCGGCTTGCCGCGGCCTGCGGCTGCGCGACCAGGGTCGAGAACGTCTGCTGCACCGGTTCGGGACGGTACCTCGCATCGGCCCTGCTTGGCGGCGGGGTCGTGCTTGACGAGATATCGGCCCAGGCCGCGGGCGCCGCGCATTTCGTGCCGGACGTCGACACGATCATCGAGATCGGCGGACAGGATTCGAAATACATACGGATTGGCGCCGGGGTGGTCGAGCGTTTCCAGATGAACCGCGCCTGCGCGGCCGGCACCGGCGCGTTTCTGGAGGAGCAGTGCGGCAGGCTCGGGATCGACGTCAGGCGGGATTTCGCCAGGCTCGCGATGCAGTCCCGGAACCCGGTCCGGCTCGGCAGCCGCTGCACGGTGTTCATGGACAGCGATCTTGTGCACCACGTCCAGCGCGGTACGCCGACCGCCGACATCTGCGCCGGGCTGTCCTACTCCATCGGCCTGAATTACCTCGAAAAGGTCGTCGGTTCACGCCCGATCGGCAGGCGCGTCCTCTTCCAGGGCGGCGTTGCCAGGAACGAGGCGGTGCACGCGGTGTTCTGCGAACTGCTGGACCGTGACGTGCAGGTTCATCCCATGCCGGAAGTGTCCGGGGCGTTCGGGGCTGCCCTGAACGCGATGGAACGCTCGGACGCCGCCTATCGGTTCGATCTGTCTGCCGGGGTGGTCGACGCCGTGACCGAAACATTCGACTGCCGCCGCTGCGCGAACCTCTGCGAAATCAGGCGCGTCAGCCTGGCCGATGGCAGGCGGGCGTTCTTCGGCAGCATCTGCGGACGTTTCGAACGCGACGAGGCCGACCCGTCGGCGCCGGCCGACGCCTTCGCGACACGTGAAAGGCTGCTGCTCGATTGTTCGGGGCTCAGCGGGTTCGAATCGCCCGCATCGGCGGCGGCCGCACCCGACCGGGGCGTGATCGGCATCCCGTTCGCTCTCAGCATGACTGACTACCTGCCGTTCTGGAACCGTTTCCTCCAGGCTCTCGGGTACTCGACGGTCGTTTCGGGCGTCAGCCGGCGCGATATCGTCGAATGGGGGCTTGCGCATGTCCCGGGTGAATTCTGCTACCCGGTGAAGGTGCTGTTCGGCCACGTGCACCAGTTGATGGAACGCGGTGTCAACAGGTTGTTCGTGCCGCACCTGAGGATGTTCACACCGCCCGGCGAGTCGATCGCCAGGTACGCCTGCCCGTACACCCAGGCGGCGCCCTACGTTGTAAGGGAAAACGTCGACGCCGAGGTCGTTTCGCTGGAATACCCGGTCGACGGCGAGGTCGAATGGTGGATTGGCAACGCCGCCACGGTGCTTGGAATCCCGGCCCGGGAAATCAGGGCGGCGCATTCCGCGGCGGCGGCGGCACAGGTGCGATTCGTGGCGGCGTGCAGGCAGGCCGGGGCAGAACTGCTTGAAAGGCTGGACCGCGAGGGCCGGCGCGGGTGCGTATTGCTTGGCCGTCCCTACAACACGGTCGACAGGTACGTGAACCTGAACCTGGCGCGGCGCCTGTCGGGCCTGGGAATCGAACCGATCCCCTTCGATTTCATGCCGCTGGGCGACGATCCGCTGCCCCCGTTGTGGGGCCGGGTCCGCTGGGGATACGGGCGCAAACTGCTGCAGGCGGCAAGGTCGCTCAAGCTTCACGGGAACCTTGGCGCGGTCATCATGACCAACTTCGGGTGCGGCCCGGACTCGTTCGTCGACCAGTACCTGGAAACCGAACTGGGCGAAACGCCGCATATCGTGCTGGAAATGGACGATCACCAGGCCGAGGCCGGCCTCGTCACCAGGCTGGAGGCTTTTTCCCGTAATTTCCGGATTCGCACGGGCGACGCGCCGGTGCAGACCCGGATCGACGGTGTTCCAGGCGAACCGGACCGTCCGCTGCGCGAATACACTTACTACGTGCCGTCGTTCATGGATCACGCGTATGCCTTCACCGGGGCGCTGAAATCCTGCGGCTGCAGGGCCGTCCTGCTTCCACCGACCGACGACGAAAGCTGGGAACTGGGCGTGCGCCACGCATACGGCCGGGAGTGCCACCCGTTCATTTCGTTTGCCGGCGACCTCCTGAAGGCCGCGTCGCGTCCCGGATTTGTCGCCTCCGAGGCCTGCTATTTCGGGCCTTCGTATTTCGGTCCCTGCCTGCTGCCGCAGTACCTGGTCGCGCTGCACCTGATTCTGCAGAAGGCGGGACTCGGCGACGTCACCGTCCTGAACATCTCCGATCCGCCGACCATGAAGGAACTGGGGAAGGGGTACGTCGTACGAATGGCGATGGGGATCTACGCGATCGACCGGCTGTTCAAGTGGAAGACCGAAATCGAGCCGTACGAACTGAACCGCGGCGAGGTCTCCGCCGTGCACAGTCAAAACCTGCTCGCGATCGAGGATGGACTTGCAAACGGCAGGTTCTTTGCCGCGCTCCGCCAGTCGATAGCGCGTTTCAAGGCGATTCCGCTGAAGACCGGCGGCCCCCGGCGGCCCGTGGTCGGGATTGTGGGCGATGTTTATACGCGCGTGAACCAGCACTCGAACGACCACCTGTACGAAAGGCTCAACGAACTCGGGTTCGACGTATGGACCTCCTGTTCGCTGCTGGACGTCTCGATCCTCGGCGGCGAGCAGCTCCACATGGAACTTGAACGGAAGGGGCGCAGGGCCGCGGGCCTTGCGGCGAAGGCGGCGATCCCGGGCGCGAAGGCCGCGCTGGCGCTGATCGATCGGTATTTCCCGGCCGGCATCAGGACCCCGCAGGAACGGCATTTCCCGGATGTATACGGGGCGACGTCGAAGTACGCCAGTTACTGGATCGACAAGGCGCTTTCCGCGAATATCAACCGGATTTCGGAATTCCACGCGGCCGGCGCCGACGGCGTCATCAACGTCATGTGCCACAACTGCATGCTCGGCAACGTCACCGCTTCGCTGTCGGCCTCGATGAGGGCCGACATGGACGGGATGCCTCTGTGCAACCTGGTGTTCGAGGGGCTGAAATCGACGCACAGCACCAACAGGCTTGAGGCATTCGTCCATCAGGTCTCCTCGGGCCGCGACGAGGTCCCGCGTGGCGGCTGCGGGGGATGCGGACTTACGGAATGAACGCGGAATTCGACGTGATCGTGGCGGGCGGGGGGCACGCCGGGGTGGAGGCGGTCCTTGCGGCCGCGCGGGTCGGCGTGTCCGCATGCATCGTGACGCAGTCCGCGGATTCGATCGGGCGAATGTCGTGCAACCCGTCGATTGGCGGTATCGGCAAGAGCCACCTGGTCCGGGAGGTGGACGCGCTCGGCGGTGAAATGGGCCGCGCCGCCGACGATACGGCCATCCAGTACAGGACGCTCAACACGCAGAAGGGACCCGCCGTCAGGGCCACGCGCGTCCAGTGCGATCGCGGG
>CAYYCO010000022.1:14287-35054 GCA_964470365.1 uncultured Anaeromyxobacteraceae bacterium
CGCGGATTCGGTCTTGTCGTCGGGCGCCTCAAGACGGGCACTCCGCCCAGGCTGCGTTCGGCATCTCTCGACTATTCGCGCATGGAAATACAGGAATCCGACCCGTCGTCGACATTCCTGTCGGCCCGCACCGCGGTTTCGCCCCTTCCCAAGGTTCCGTGCCACATCACGTGGACTACCGGGGACGCCCACCGCGCGATCATGGAAAACCTGCACCGGGCGCCGCTGTATTCCGGACAGATAAAGGGGCGCGGTCCGCGATACTGTCCGTCGATCGAGGACAAGGTGGTCAGGTTCGCGCATCACGACAGGCATCAGGTCTTCGTGGAGCCGGAAGGCCTGGACTCGCCCGACGTCTACCCGGCCGGGCTCGCCACGTCGCTGCCGCTTGACGTCCAGGAGGCGTTCATCCACGCCATCCCCGGTTTTGAGGACGCGGTCATAACGCAGCCCGGGTATGCGGTCGAATATGACTTCGTCGATCCCCGCGAATGCCGTCCCTCGCTGGAAACCAGGAAGCTCCCCGGCCTGTTCCTGGCGGGACAGATACTCGGGACCACCGGATACGAGGAGGCCGCGGCGCTCGGCCTGCTGGCCGGGGCCAACGCGGCGCTCGGCGCGGTGGGGATGGCGCCGCTCGTTTTTCCCCGTTCGCGCGCATACATGGGCGTCATGGTCGATGACCTGACTTCGCGGGGCGTGACCGAACCATACCGGATGTTCACTTCGCGGGCCGAATTCCGCCTTTCGCTCCGCGAGGATAACGCGCCCGACCGCATGCTTGACGAGGGGGTCAGGACGGGCCTCTTGTCCGGCGGATGCGAGCGTGCGTACCGGGCGAGACACGAAAACATCGATCGCGCGGTCGAACTGCTGCGCACCGCCCGCCTCAGGCCTTCGGACGCGCCGGACGGTGTTGAGATTCCCAGGGACGGCCTGACGCTCGCGCAGCTCGCCCGGCGTCCGGAATGCGATCCTTCGGCGCTGCCGGCGCTCGATCGGTCCGGGATACTCGCGGCACTGACACGGGACGAACTGCGCGCCGCAGTGACCAGAGTCCGGTACGAAGGTTACATAGCCCGCGAGGAAGCCGAGGCGCTGCGGCACGAGAAATACGAGTCGCTGTCCATCCCTGCCGGAATCGACTACTCCACGATGGCCGGCCTGTCGAACGAACTGCGCGAACGGCTTGGCCGCGCGCGCCCCGCGACCATCGGCGAGGCCTCGCGGCTTGAAGGCATGACTCCCGCCGCCATCGCCGCAATACTGATTAGAATCAGGTAGATAGCCCCTTTTTAACTATTCCTGTTGTAATCCGGCTGGTTAGCCTTCGATGGTTTTATTTTTGGACTGTGCCGTAATAATCTGACTTCCATCAGAAAGGGTCATCAGTCGGCGAACCGTAATTGCGGGAATGGTCCCGATCACATGGTGGAAAAATGGTTGATTCCGAAAACAAGGCGCAGCAGATCATCGGCGGCGGGATGGAAGAACCCGGGAACATCGACAAGATCCGCGACATCCTTTTCGGCAACAACATCCGGGATTATGACAAGCGTTTCGCCCAGCTTGAAGAACGGCTGAACGCCGCGATGGAAGATATGCGCGCCGAAACGCGCCGTATGTTCGGCGCCCTCGAATCCTATGTGAAGGATGAGGTCAGGTCCCTTCTGGATCAGATCAAGACCGAACAGGGCGACAGGGCCGAGGCCGATCGTACGCTTGAACGGGAACTGGACAAGCTGTTGAAGCGTGTCGCGAAAGACGAGGAACACGCCACGGCTGCCCACCGCGAGGCACGTCAGGCGCTGCTGGACCAGTCCAAGTCGCTGCACGAGGAAATCCAGGCCGCGGCGCGGACGCTTGCCGAGGCGCTCAAACGCGAATCACAGGACCTTCGGTTCATCAAGACGGACCGCTCCGTCCTGGCGGCTGTGCTCAACGAGATGGCGGCGCGCATTAACGGCGATAACGGCCAGGATAAGTAGGGCCACTGGCGGCGACATGTCCAGCGACGTGACCAGCACGGGCCGTGGCGGTGCGGAAGATGCCGATGAACTGACCCGGGCGCTGCTCCCGACGGTTGAAAAGGCCATAAGGATAAGTGTCAGGCGGGACTCGAGGCCGCTCGTCGACGCGATCTTCCCGGTAATGGGGCCTGCAATCCGCAAGTCGATCGCCGAGGCACTGCGTTCCATGGTCCAGTCACTCAGCAGAACCCTGGAAAACAGTCTGTCCATACGGGGCCTTCGCTGGCGGTTCGAGGCATGGCGCAGCGGCCGGCCGTTCGCCGAGGTCGTGCTCCTGCATTCGCTCGTGTACCGCGTGGAGCAGGTGTTCCTGATTCACCGCGGGACCGGCCTCCTGCTGCAGCACGTGCAGCCCGGCGTCGCAGAACCCCAGGATGCGGACATGGTGTCCGCCATGCTGACCGCCATCCGAGATTTCGTCAGGGATTCGTTCAGCCCCGATGGCGGAGGCGCTCTTGAAACGATCAGAATGGGCGACGTCAACGTCTGGGTGGAGGACGGGCCACTCGCGATACTGGCCGCGGTCGTCCGCGGCACGGCGCCCGAAGGCCTGCGCGAGGTCTTTGCGGGCGCCCAGGAGGCGGTGCATTCGGGCTTCCAGGAGTCGCTTGCCGCATTCGACGGCGACACCGGCGTCTTCGAGGGCGCTCGGCCGATTCTCGAAGGCTGCCTCGGCGAGCAGCAGAATCCGGTGCGTCAGCGGACTAACCCCCTCCTGTTCGTCATCCCGGCACTGGTTCTGGCGGGCGCCGGCCTTCTGGTGTGGCTCGGCGTTTCCCGGGACATGGCTTGGGACGCACTCGTGCATGACCTCCGGTTCCGTCCGGGTGTCATGATTGTTGAAAGCCGCAGGGTGGGCAACGGCGGATACCTCCGTGGCGCCCGGGACCCCGCCGGCGGTGGGTTTGACGACGTGATTGCGGCAGCGGGACTGGATGTGGCGGCCGTGCGGCAGGAATGGATTCCGATCCAGTCGGATTTCCGGCCCTATGAGCTGAACCGTATCGTCAGGGCCCTTTTACCGCCGGCCGGAGTGGACGTATCGCTGTCCGAAGACCGGGTTCTCACGGTTTCCGGAAGGGCCGGCCATCGCTGGATCGACCGCGTACGGACAATCGCCGCCACCTTCCCGCGCGTGGCCCGTGTCGATTTTTCGGGAATGGTCGACGTCGATCGCGTGGAGGCCGAAAGACTGGCAGGCGTGCTTCGTGCGACCGTACACGCCTTCGAAGTCGGTTCCTCTGAACTGCCTGCGGCGGAGGTCTCCGGAATAAGGCAGGCGGCGTACGACATCCTCGCGCTTCGCTCCGCGGCCCGGCGGGCTGACATGGCGGTGGCGATCGAAGTGGTCGGTCGTGCCGACCCGACGGGCGCCGATTCGAAGAACAGGGTTTTGAGCATCGATCGCGCGGTCAGGACGGCGGAACTGCTGGCGGCGTCCGGCGTTCCGCGCCGGATCCTGTGGACCGACGGACTTGGAACGGTCCCGCTGAACGCCGCACAGGCCCCGCACAACCGTTGCGTAACCTATGAAATCAACCTGGAGCCTGATTGCGATGATTAAAAAAAAGATATGCATGCTCGGTTCGTTTGCGGTCGGCAAGACAAGCCTGGTGCAGCGGTTCGTCAGGAGCGTTTTTTCGGAAAAATACCTGACGACCGTTGGCGTGAAAATCGACCAGAAGGTCGTCGCCGTGGACAACCAGGATGTCCTGCTGGTCCTGTGGGACATCCACGGGGAGGACGATTTCCAGAAGGTCAAGGCAACGTACCTCGCCGGGATGTCGGGATTCTTCCTGGTTGTTGACGGGACGAGGGCCTTCACCCTCGATGTGGCGATGCGGTTGAAGGATCTTGCCGACAGGACCGTGGGTCCCGTTCCATGGGTCCTGCTGGTGAACAAGATCGACCTGCTGCCGAAATGGGAGGTCACGCGTGACATGATTTCGGCGCTGGAGGCGCGGGGCTGGAAGATCATCCTGACGAGCGCCCTGAGCGGTGTCGCCGTCGAGGACGCCTTCATGGCCCTTGCGAAGTCGATGGTCGGCATCGATACGGTGAAGCCATGACGAAGACAGGCAAGAAAGAACCGGTCGTGGGCGGCGACGTGCTGTCGATAGTGCGGGGCGCCGGTGGAGGTTTCAGGATTTCCGGGGCGCTTCCCGGCTGGTTCGAGGAGATGTTTCCGGGCCGATTCGGCGACGGCGACGAAATCGACGTGGTGTCGGTTTTCGCGTTCATGGAGGTCTTCCTGGACGAGGCCGAAGCTGCGTGGTCGGCCGACCGGGGACGCGCCGTCGAATCGGATGTCTGGTCCCAGAGCCTGCCGGACGGCGGGGAGATACAGCTCGCCGCCACGGCGACCACCGTCCGCGGCAGGCGGGTCCTGCATGTGCGTTCGGACGTGGGCGGGTGGTACGAGAAACGGGGGATACTGCAGACGGCCAGGGAAAACACGCTCGAACATGAACGCCTGATTCGGGCGGAGCAGCTGCTGGCGCAGAGCCGGGCCAGGCTGAAGCTGGTGCTTGCCCATCTCCCGTCGATCGTGTGGACGACCGACCGCGATTTGAGGGCCACCGCGTTTTACGGATCACCGGACCATCTCGAATCGCTGTCCCGATACCTCAGGACGCCGCTCGACACGCTGATCGGCAAGGCGGTTGAAGACATATTCGACGAAACGCGGTTTACGGCCCCGTTCGCCGGCGCCCACCGCATTGCCGTGGAAGGCATGGCGGTCAACATGGAGATCGAGGTTGCCACGATTCCTTTCGAGTGCCACCTGGAGCCGTTGCACGCGCTGGACGGCGGCGTGACCGGCCTCATCGGCATCGCACGCGACATGTCGGCCCAGCGCGCCGTCGAGATGGAACGCGTGGCTGCGGCCCAGAAGGAGGAGCGTGCCGCGCTTGCCGAGGCGCATGTCGGCGAACTGAAAATCGAGATTGAAGCCCGGCTGGCCGTGGAAAAGAAGTTGAGGGCGACGATGAAGGCGCTCGGCCAGACGCTGGAGTCGGCCATTCTGGCGATGGCGAGGGCGCTCGAGACCCGCGACGCCTACACGGCCGGCCACCAGCAGCGGGTTGCCGTGCTGTCGAGGGAGATCGCGCGGGAATTGCGCCTGCCTGCCGAAAAAATCCACCAGATATACCTGACGGCGTTGATTCACGACCTCGGCAAGATTGCGGTGCCGTTCGAAATCCTGGGCAAACCGGGAACCCTGACGCCGACGGAGTTCGCCCTTGTCAGGATTCATCCGGTTGCCGGGTGTGAAATCCTGTCGTCGATCGACTTCCCCTGGCCGGTGGCAAGGATCGTCCGTCAGCATCACGAATGCCTGGACGGCAGCGGCTATCCGGATGGCCTGAAGGGCGACGAAATCATGCTTGAGGCACGCATCATCAGTGTGGCCGACATCATCGAATCGGTCGGATCCCACCGGCCCTACCGTCCATCACTGGGCATGGACGCCGCCTTCAAGCTGATACTGGACGGAAGGGGTATCAGGTACGATGCCGATGTTGTCGACGCCTGTGTCAGGGTGTTCGGGGACAAAGGTTTTGCGTTCAACTGAACCGGCGGCCGGTCAATCGCGTTCATCCACGCGGGGCGCAACGTCTTCCACGGTATACCGGCCCAGGACCTCGAGCATCTTGTCCTGCAGTTCCTTCCAGACGTCATGGACGCGGCATTCGGACATCAGCGAACATGGCGAGTCCTCGTCAAGGCACGGGTTCAGGGCTATCGGTCCCTCCACGGCGACGAACACGTCCGCGAGCGATATTTCCGACGCGGTCCTCCGGATTTTGTATCCGCCGCACTTGCCGCAGGTCGATCGGACGATCCCGGCCTGGGTCAGCGACTGCATCACCTTCGCGAGAAACTGCACCGGCACCTGTTCCGCCTCGGCGATTTCCTGAATCGAGTAGCAGCGGTCGTCGCCGCGTGTGTTCAGGAAGCGCAGCGCCCGGCATGCATATTCGGTGGCACGAGTGATCTTCATTTATTCACCAAAGAAAAACGTCCGGCAAACCGCCAGCGGGAAGGCAAACATACTTCGGCAAACCCGGACAGTCAATGTCCTGATTGTTAACGGTTCGTATTTTTTCGGAAACACCGTTCCGGGGAAAGGGCGCCGGCCGTCCGTACTGGTCACCGGGCGTTGTAGTTCGGCGGTTCTTCGGTGATCTGGACGTCATGGACGTGGGATTCGCGCAGGCCCGAGTCGGTGATACGCACGAACATGGCGTTTTCCCAAAGTTCGGGGATGGTCCGTGAGCCGCAGTAACCCATCCCGGCCTTCAGCCCGCCCATGAGCTGGTACACCACCTTCGCCAGCGGTCCCTTGTACGGGACACGGCCTTCGACACCCTCCGGCACCAGCTTTTCCGGCTCATAGTCGTCCTGGAAATATCGATCCTTCGACCCTGCCTTCATCGCCGAAAGGCTGCCCATGCCGCGGTAAACCTTGTACGAGCGCCCCTGGTAGTAGACGACCTCGCCGGGGCATTCCTCCGTGCCGGCAAGCATCCCGCCGACCATCACGGAAGATGCGCCGCACGCCAGCGCCTTGACCAGGTCACCGGAATATTTGATGCCGCCGTCGGCGATAATCGGTATTCCCAGCTTTGCTGCTTCCTCGGCGCACATCGCCAGCGCGGTTGCCTGCGGGACCCCGATTCCGGCGACGACGCGCGTCGTGCATATGGAGCCGGGCCCTATGCCGACCTTGACCACGTCGGCGCCGGCGTCCGCGAGCGCCCGGACGGCCTCGCCGGTGGCGATGTTTCCCGCGCTGACGTCCACGTCCGGGAATGCCTTCTTCATGTCTTCGACGGCCTTGAGCACGCCGGCGGAGTGGCCGTGCGCGGTGTCGATGGCCAGCATGTCGACCCCTGCCTCGACCAGCGCGGCAGCACGTTCCATGCGGTCCGGCCCGACTCCGATGGCCGCGGCGCAAAGCAGGCGGCCGCGGTGATCCTTGGCCGCGTTCGGGTGCTTGCCCACGTTTTCAATGTCGCGGAAGGTGATGAGCCCGGTCAGTTTGCCGCTGCCGTCGACCAGCGGCAGTTTTTCAATCTTTTCACGGTGCAGGATATCGCGGGCCTCGGCGTACGAAATGCCGGCGCGCCCGATGACGGGGTCCCTGGTCATCACGTCGGAAACCAGCTTGTCCATCTGCGTTTCGAAGCGGACGTCGCGGCTGGTCAGCATGCCGACCAGGCGCCCCTCGGCATCCACGACCGGGAAGCCGGAGTAACCCTTCCTGACGCTCAGCTGCCTGACCTCGGCGAGGGTTATGTCCGGCCGGATCGTCACCGGATCGTCGATGATCCTGGATTCGGCCTTCTTGACCTTGCGGACTTCCCTGGCCTGATCCTGGATCGACAGGTTCTTGTGGATCACGCCGATGCCGCCCTCCAGCGCCAGCGCGATGGCCGTACCGGATTCGGTGACCGTGTCCATTGCCGCGCTGACCAGCGGTATGTTCAGGGTGATTCGACGCGAAAGGCGCGTCGCCAGAGAGGCGTCCTTCGGAAGAATCTGGCTGTAACGCGGCACAAGCAGCAGGTCGTCGAATGTCAGCGCCGGCTTGTCATTCAACATGCGCATCATGAGATGTACTCCTTCCCGCAAACGGCTTCGGGACTGGATGAAATTACCTGAATTTTTTTACCCGACGAAAATCCCGGTGAATTGCTGGCGGGGCGCGGCCCGCAGGGCCACCGGGAATCCATTTGTATTAGAATAGGTCCCGGTTGTAAAGGGAATTTGCATTCCGGGACGGTTCCCGGAAGCGTTCCCGGGCGGTTGGCAGGACTTGGATCTATTTGGCGAAGAAGAAGCCGGCAATTCGTCGCCCGATGGCGTAATGCCCGGTATTAACAGTGGATTTCGTGCGTCGGCCGGTGCGGACGCACCGCTGGCGGACAGGATGCGCCCGCTCTCGCTTGATGATTTTGTCGGCCAGGCGGACGTGCTTGGCCAGGGAGGATTTCTTCGGGAGGCGATCGCCGCGGACAGCCTGCCGTCAATCGTGCTCTGGGGGCCACCCGGGTGCGGCAAGACATCGCTCGCCAGGATAATCGCCGAACGCACGGAGTCCGTGTTCGTGCCGTTTTCCGCCGTGCTTTCCGGGGTCAGGGAGGTCCGCGTGATTGTGGCCGAGGCCGCGTCCCGGCTCGGGCGCGACGGACGCCGCACTATCCTGTTCGTCGACGAAATCCACCGGTTCAACAAGGCGCAGCAGGACGCGTTCCTGCCGCACGTCGAGTCGGGGACGATCACGCTTATCGGCGCCACCACGGAAAATCCGTACTTCGAGGTGAATCCGGCGCTGTTGTCGCGTTGCCGCGTGGTCAGGATGACGCCGCTGTCGAATGCCGACGTCCTGGCGCTTGCCCGTCGCGCCCTGGCCGATACCGAACGTGGCCTTGGCGGCTCGCCGGTCGTGGTCCCCGATGACGTGCTGGAACTGCTGGCCCGCGCCGCGGACGGGGACGGCCGCCGCATGCTGAACCTGCTGGAGGCGTCGGTTGCGCACGCCGCGCGCAGGGGGCGGGATCGCGTGGACGCGGCCGTGGTCGGGGCCGTGGCGTCAGGCCCTGGCCTGCGTTACGACCGGGCTTACGAGGAACACTACAACGTCATTTCGGCGTTCATCAAGTCCCTGCGCGGCTCGGATCCCGATGCCGCCATGTATTACATGGTGCGCATGATCGAGGGCGGCGAAGACCCCAGATTCATCTGCCGCCGGATGATCATATTTGCGTCGGAGGACATCGGGAACGCCGACCCGCGGGCCCTGCAGATTGCGATTGCCGCGAAGGACGCCCTGACTTTCCTGGGACTGCCGGAGGCCGAAATCCCGATGGCCCAGGCTTGCACCTACCTGGCGTGCGCCCCGAAATCGAACAGGTCGTACGAGGCGCTGCACGCGGCGAAGAAGGCCGTGAAGGAAACCGGTTCACTCGAGGTCCCGATGCACATCAGGAACGCGGCGGCCAGGGGGATGGCCGATCACGGCTACGGCCAGGGATACGCTTACCCGCACGATTACGATGATGCGTACGTCGCCGTCGATTACCTGCCGGACCGGCTGGCCGGTTCGAGGTTCTACGAACCGCGCGATTCGGGATACGAAAAGACGATCGGGGAAAGGCTGGCCTGGTGGCGTTCGAAACGTCCGCCGTCCGGAAGGGGCCGGACCTGATTCACAATTCCATCACCATCGCGCGGAACCGATCCCCGCGATCCTCGAAACTGGTGAACTGGTCGAACGACGACGCCCCGGGCGACAGGAGCACCACGCCACCCGCGGCGGCAGTCTGACGCGCGAGCTTCACGGCGGCACTCATGTCCGGAACCACCGAAGTAGGGACGGATGCGGGGAATTCGCGTTTCATACGGGCGGCGCAGGCGCCGAACAGGACAACGGACGCGCACCGCTCGCGGATCGCCGCCGCCATGTCCGCAAGGTCGAGGTTTTTTTCGTAGCCGCCGGCCAGCAGGACCAGGGGCCGGCCCTCGAACGAGCGGATTCCGACGCACGCCGCATGCGGATTCGTCGCCTTGGAGTCGTTGAACCACCGGATGCCGTCAAGTTCCCGGACGAATTCAATCCGGTGCGGAAGACCGCGGTAGCTGCGCAGGCCGGCGACCAGTCCGGGGATGGTCACCCGTCTGTCGCGCAGCGCCATGCACGCCGCGATCGACATCAGCGCGTTTTCCGTGTTGTGCGGGCCCGGCAGGTTCAGCTCATCGCGCCCGCACACCTCGATCGAATTGCCCCTTTCGGAAATCCAGAGCGAGCCGTCCCTGAAAAACGCGCCGGTGTCGACCGGAACCGACTGGGACACGTCGTGGACGGCCTGGCCGTTGCCGGCGATCCAGCGGTTTCCCGGTTCGAACCACGTCGCCAGCAGCGGGTCGTCGATATTTCGCACGAAGGCGTCCCCGTGCATCTGCGCGTCGGCCACCCTGGCCTTGGCGCGGACGTATGCGTCGAACGTACCGTGGTGGTCGATGTGATCGGGGGCGAGGTTCGTTACGAGGGCGACTTCGGGCCTGAAACGGGACGAAGTGAGCAACTGGAAGCAGCTGACCTCGGCAACGACCACGTCCCTGAACGTCAGCCCGGGCACAAGCCCGCACAGCGCGTTCCCGAGATTGCCGGCGGCGTGCGCCGCAATGCCGCAGGCAGTCAGCAGGTGGGCCGTCAGCGTCGTCACCGTGCTCTTGCCGTCGGTGCCGGTGACAGCGATGGTGCGTCCGGGGAAAAGCCTGTAAAACAATTCGATTTCGCCGATGACCTCGTCGGCGACGCGATACGCGAGGCGGTACGCCGGGGCATCCGGCGCGACGCCCGGCGACAGGACCGCGATGCATCCGGGTTCGACGACCTCGCGGCCGAAGACCGTTTCGACACGACGGTTCAGTGCCCTGGCGACCGATTCCCTGATGTCGGAGGTGTCGCGGCCGTCCGAAAGAAGGACGTCGGCGCCCAGCCCGGCCAGCAGGTTGGCCGCGGCAATGCCGCTTTTCCCCATGCCGATGACGCAGAACTTCTGTCCCACAATCCGCATGATTCCCCCTTGAACCCCGTCGGGTTCAAACAAGCCTGGACCTGAGGCCGTCGGCGATGGCGAACAGGTCGTCCCCGCCGAAAAAAATCACCGTGTCGTCCGGTTGCATGGAGTCGAGGATGGCCGGCATAAGGTCATCCATGTCAGGCACATACGATACCGATGAGCCGGCCGCCCGGATCTTTGAAACCAGCCAGTCGGTGTCGACACCCGGGATCGGAACCTCGCCAGCCGTGTACATTTCGGTGACGAAGGTGTGGTTCGCGCCTTTGAAGGCCTCCGAGTATTCGTCACCGAGGTAGTGGATCATGGTGAATCGGTAGGGCTTGAAAACGGTCACCACGCGGCCGCGCGCAAATTTTCGGGCCGTGTGGATCACGCTGCGGATGCCGGTCGGGTGCGAAATGTAGTCCTTGACGATGAGCGCGTTTCCCGCCTGGACGCAGGTGAAGCGGTTTTCCATCCCCGCGTAGCTGGAGACGGCGGCCCTGATGGTTTCCAGAGGGATGCCTTCCGAATCCGCGATGCTGATTGCGGCGGCCATGTTCATGGCGTTGTATTCGCCGGGGATCGGCATTGCGAACCTGCCCATGTCCCCGTCCGGCCCGGCCAGGCTGAATTCGGTCGACAGGCCGACGGTTGCCACGTCCGAGACGCGGTAGTCGCATCCGGCGCCAGAGCCCCAGGTGACCGCATCCTTCCCGCTGCGGCGCAGCACCTCGGCGATGTTCGGGTCATCGCCCAGCACAAAAAGGCGGCGGGGCGCGCCCGGGCCGGCCAGATAGCCCGCGAACAGCGAGAGCAGGCCCTCGAGGTCGCGGTAATAGTTGAGATGATCCGCCTCGAGGTTGTTTATCACCAGCAGGTCCGCGCTGGTGTTCGTGAACGACCCGTCGGATTCGTCCAGTTCGCAGACGATGTCGTTGCCCGCGGTCGGTCTGGAGTTGGTGCCGAAATTCAGCAGGCGCGCGCCGATGGCGAACGCCGGGTTGCGCCCCGCCGCCTCCAGCAGCCAGGTCGTCATCGCGGATACCGAGCCCTTGCCGTTCGTCCCGGTTACCCCGATGGATCGTTTCTGCCGCATCAGGGCGTCCAGAACCATGGATCTGTGGACAACCCGGAGACCGGCCTGCCTGGCCGCGACAAGTTCCTGGTTTGTTTCGGGGATCGCTGTTGACACCACGACGATGTCGGCGCCGGCCAGGTTGTCAGGCGAATGCCCGATGAACACCGTGGCGCCGGCGTCCCTCAGTTCGCGGGTCAGGCATGATTCACGGACATCCGAACCGGATACCGTCATGCCGGCGTGCAGGACGTGCCGCGCCACCGCGCTAACCCCGACGCCGCCGATTCCAAGGAAATGGAAATGCCTGAATTCATTAAGGTCGATGCGGTTGTTGCCGGTCACGATCTGAAACCCTTCCGAATATCGGTGATGCGGCAAAGACCAGTTCCCGCCGCCACCAAAGGATATCGCAGGTCCGTGCCTTTGTCGGCACGATTTCACTGACCCCGGGGCTCCCCCCGCAGGCTTTCGGCAAGTTCGGCCGCTTCGCGCCGCAGTTCTTCCGTGGCGGCCTGTCCGGCGATGATTTCCAGCGCCCGCACGGCGTCCGATCCCCCGATATCCGCGATGGCGTGCGCGGCTGCCCATGGCACACCGGTGAACCGCGACAGCGTAAGCCTTCCGAGCGTCTCGATGGAGGCCTCCGCACCTATGCGGCCAAGGGTCCCGACGGTACGCAGGACGATGTCTTCGTCGTCTGAAGATGCAAGTCGCGCCACCTCGGGGGAACAGAGCCGGCGCACGGCCGATTCCTCGAGAGCCCTCAGCAGCAGGTCGCGTTCAGTGCCCGGATCTTCCAGCAGGTCGCAAAGCTTCGTGTCCGGAAGCGAGGTCACGCCCCACACCCGGGACGCGTGCCCGATCGCCCTGTAAGTGGCGATCCCCCAGGACATCGTGGAGTCGCCGCAATCGTCGTCGGTCACCAGATCCAGCGCGTCGAATGTTTCGCGTCGTCCCTGGGGATCCGTCACACGCATTTCCACCACCGCCCCAAGTTCCGTCACCCCATCCCGGTGACGGCAACCGGCGGCCAGTTTCAGCGTGTTTCCGGCCATTGCCGAATTGTTCGAGGCCAGAATGCCAAGCGCCGGTCCGAGACTGCCCGGGCAGCATGGCGAACCGTCCGACAGCAGTTGAAAATCCAGGATTTTCCAGGGGATTTCCGGGTGTGGCGTCCGCGGCCCGATCCCGCAGCCGCAGGCAAGGCACGCACCGGCAAACGCAACATGTGCCGCAACCAGGGCCGTCGGTGCCAGCCTGGAAACGGCGGCTGTCCTTATCAATCCCAGCATACATGTTAAAATACCGCGTTTCTCATCCGGAGGCACGTTCCGTGAAACCAGTGATCGAACCCCGTCTTCTGAAAGGATTCCGCGATTTCCTGCCGGACGAGCAGTCGGCGCGCCAGGTGATGCTCGACGGAATCTGCGGGGCGTTTGAACTGTGCGGTTTTGCTCCGCTGTCCACTCCGGCCATCGAATATGCCGATATCCTGCTGGGCAAATACGGCGACGAGGGTGAAAAACTTCTTTACAAGTTCGTGGACAACGGCGGTCGCGACGTGGCGCTCAGGTACGACCTGACCGTTCCGCTGGCGCGCGTCGTCGCCCAGTACCGCGACATCCAGAAACCGTTCCGCCGTTATCAGGTCGGAACGGTGTGGCGCGCCGAAAAGCCGGCCCACGGCCGGTTCCGGGAATTCATGCAGTGCGACGCGGACATCGTCGGCACGCCGTCGCCGCTGGCGGATGCCGACTGCATCGCCGCCGGAATCATGGGGCTGCGGTCGGTTGGTCTCGAACGGTTCGAGGTCCGGGTCGGGCACCGCGGCGTGCTCAACGACGTGCTCGGCAGGTTCGGCGTGACCCTGGCCGCCGCCCAGGCGGACGTCCTGCGCAATCTCGACAGGCTGGACAAGATCGGCAGGGACGCGGTCGTCGACATGATGGTTGAACAGGGTCTGCTGGATTCGTCGGCAGCCGGAAACCTGATCGACGCGATATCCGGCGGCGGCCTCCCGATCGTCTCGACCCAGGAAGGCGCCGCCGCGCTTGAACACCTGCGCGCCGTGCTTTCGGCGCTGGATTCGATGGGATTCGCGCGTTTCGTGAAGGTGGACATGTCGATTGCGCGCGGCCTCGATTATTACACCGGCACCGTATACGAAACGATGCTGCTCGATCTGCCATCGGTCGGGTCGGTCATGTCCGGCGGCCGGTACGACTGCCTGCTCGAAACCTACGGGATGCCGGAGGTGCCGGCCGTCGGCATCAGCATCGGTGTGGACAGGCTTTTTGCCGCGCTGGCTGAACTCGGCAGCGCTCCGGTCGGCGCGGCCGGTCCGACGGCGGTGGTCTGTACGCTCGGCGACGGGGCACTGGCCTCGGCCCTTGCGCTGGTCTCGGAACTTCGGGGTGCGGGCGTTTCATGCGAGGCCGCGCCGGAGCCGGCAGCCAAGCTGAAGCGGCAGCTGGCCCACGCTGTCCGCCGCGGCGCGAAATATGTGATACTCCTTGGCGAGGATGAAGTCAGGCAGGGCGTGGCGACGGTCAAGAATCTCACGACCGGCGCGCAGACGCAGGTCGATCGGGCCGGTGTCGCCAGCGCCCTCGACGCGGCCGTCTGATACCAGGAACCCGGGGGCGGCGATGGCCAAGGAAAAGGAACTCGAACAGGAACTGGCCGATATTGCGGCGATGACCGAACGGCTTCGGGTGCACTACCAGGCCTTCTTCCTCGGAATGGAAAAGCGCGCTCCCGCGACCCTGCGTGATCAGCTTGAACGCAGGATCAGGATGTCGCTCCTGAACGACGATTCGCGTGCCTACTACAAATTTCGTTTCCAGGCCGCCATTTCGCGCTACCGCACGATGGCCGTGTACTGGGACCGCATCATGCGCGACCTTGAAACCGGGCGGACGACCAGGGCCAAGATAAGGGCCGACAAGGGGTATGCGCCGACGGTGTCGGGTGAGATTGAAACCCCGAAGATGCGTCGCATCAGGGAGGCCGCCGAAGCGGCGCAGGCGGTCTCGGCAGGCGACCTGAAGCAGGATAACACGCGGGATCTCTTCGATGAATTCGTTCGTGCCAGGCAGTCGGTCGGGCTGCCGGTCGAGGGGCTGACGGAAGAATCGTTCAGGAAGACCATCGACAAACAGCGGGAAGTCCATACCGCCAACCCTGAAGTCAGGGACGTCGAATTTTCCATCAGGATCAGGGACGGACGCGTCGTCGTCGTCGCCAGGCCGGTCAGGTAGCCGCGCGGCGTCGATCCGCAGCCGGAGGTGGGCATGCTGTTTCCGGAAATCATCAGGCGGAAGAGGGACGGCGGCAGGCTGGAACCCGGCCTGATCAACGAAATCATTTCGGAATACGCCCGCGACCGCATACCCGATTACCAGATGGCCGCGCTGTTGATGGCTGTCTATTTCAGGGGGCTGGACCGGGACGAACTGGCCGCCTGGACCTCGGCTATGCTGCATTCCGGCGACGTGATGGACTTTTCGGACGTTCCCGGCCCCAAGGTCGACAAACATTCGACGGGTGGCGTCGGCGACAAGATATCGATCCCCCTTGCGCCGCTTGTGGCCGCCTGCGGCGCGAACGTTCCGATGATATCGGGCCGCGGCCTCGGCCACACCGGCGGCACGCTCGATAAGCTGGAATCGATACCGGGTTTCACGACGCGGCTTGACCCGGCCGCGTTCCGGGCCAACCTGAAAATGAACGGCGTCGCCATGCTGGGGCAGACCGAAAATATCGTCCCGGCCGACAAACGTATGTACGCCCTGCGCGATGTGACCGGTACCGTTGAATCGATCCCGCTCATCGCCGCGTCGATCATGTCCAAAAAGCTTGCCGAGGGCATTTCGGGGCTGGTCCTGGACGTTAAGGTCGGCAGCGGGGCCTTCATGAAGACCGTGGAACGCGCGGCCGAACTTGCGCGGACGCTGGTCGCCGTGGGCGTCGCCAACGGCGTCGAAACGACCGCGTTCCTTACCGACATGGACGCGCCGCTCGGCAATACGGTCGGGAATGCCATGGAAATCGCGGAATCAATAGACATCCTGAAAGGGGCCGGCCCGGCCGACACCACGGAACTGACCGTCGTTTTCGGGGCCGAGATGCTCCGGCTGGCCGGTGTCGCACGGACGGCCGACGATGGCCGGTCGGCGATGCTGGCGGCGATTTCGTCGGGCGCCGGCCTGGAACGATTCAGGCGGATGGTCGCGGCGCAGGGCGGGAATCCGGAGGTTGCCGACGACCCGGGGCTCCTGCCGCGTGCCCGGCGGACGATCGGCGTGAGGCCTTCCCGGCCGGGATTCGTCGGTTCCGTGGACTGCTCCGGCGTAGGTATCGCCGCTCTTATCCTGGGCGGTGGCCGGCGTACCAAGGAGGACGGCATCGACCCGGCCGTCGGCATCCGGATCCTGGCGCGTCGTGGTGACCTTGTCGGGGCCGGCGACGACATCGCGGTGATTGAATATAACGACGACCGGAACCTCTCGGAGGCGTCTGCCATGGTGCGCGATGCCTTCCGCATGGCCGATTCGGCGCCCTTGAAGGGGCCGCTTGTGATCGACGTGGTCCGCGGGGGGCCCGCGTCGAACTGAACGTCAGGGGGGAATCATGAATTTCGAATTCAGGAATCCGGTCAGGGTTGTTTTTGGACCAGGGCGACTGTCCGAACTGGGCACGCTGGCTTCCGGGATCGGAACCAGGGTGGCGGTCATCATCGGGCAGGGTTCGGTCAAGGTCAGCGGGGTGCTGGACAGGGCGACGAAATCGATCCGGGCCGCCGGACTGGAATGCATCGTGTTCGAGGGCGTGGAACCGAACCCGCGGATTTCCACGGTTCGCCGCGGCGTCGCCCAGGTCCGGGCTTTCAAGGCCGACGTGGTCGTGGCCATCGGAGGTGGCTCGGTCATGGACGCCGCCAAGGTGATCGCTGCGGGCGCCAGGCTGGATACCGACCCATGGAACATGTGCCGCGTGTCGCACCGCGGGGTGGTCGAGCCCGAATCGGCGCTCCCGGTCATCACGGTCCCGACCCTGGCGGCGACCGGGTCCGAAATGAACTGCAACGCTGTGATCACGAACGAGGAAACGTCCGAAAAGGCCGCGGCCATCTACCCGGCGCTGTTCCCCGCTATTGCCCTCATCGACCCGGAACTGACGCTGTCGGTGCCGAAATACCATACCGCCGCGGGTGTCGTGGACATCATCACGCATGTGACGGAGGGTTACTTCAACGCACTCCCGGGCAACGTTCTTCAGGACCGGCTGGCCGAGGGCCTGATTGCCACGACGATCGAATCCGGTGCGGCGGTGGTCGCTGACGGGGCGAACCTGTCCGCGCGCGAAACGGTGATGTGGTGTTCGACCGTCGCGCTGAACGGCTGGATCCACGTCGGATGGAATGCGCCGTTCCCCTGCCATGCCATCGAACATGTGCTTTCAGCGCATTACGACATCTCGCACGGCGCCGGTCTTTCCATCGTCAGTCCCGCATGGATGCGGTTCGTGGTCGGGACACGCGGTCCCGGCAAGTGGGTCGGGTTTGCGCGGCGCGTGATGGGTGTCGTCGAACCGGACGATGCGGCCGCGGCCGTTGCCGGCATCGATCGGCTGGAAACGTTCTTCAAGTCGCTGAAGATGCCGACCAGGCTGTCCGATGTCCGCATCCCGGCCGCGGACGTCGGCAGGCTTGCGGAAGACACGATGCGCGTGTTCGGGGTCGCGGGATTGCTGGCCGGGCGCCCCGCCCTGAGCACTGCCGATATCCAGACGATTCTGAATTCCGTGCGATAGGGCCGTCCCTATTGCACAAGGATCATTATCGCGCCGCCGGGGAAGTGGCGTGCGGCCATGACCAGCCTGCCGTCCGGTCCGAACAGGGCCTTGATCACGGTGTCGCTGCCGCCGTCGTAATCGCGTTCACTGCCCTCGGCGCGTGTCGGCTGGCCCAGGATGGCGTCCACTTCAGCGACCGTCATACCCGTGGCCAGATCGGACAGCGACGCGCGTGCCGGCTCGGCGTCCCTGCCCCCGCCCTTCCCGAACCTGACTTTCCCGACAGGCACGTTGTCCTTCGGCGTGTCCAGCCTTATCGAAATCGTCTGCTGGCGTTCACCGGAGCGGCCCCAGTCCGTGAATATCGTCGCCGTGACGGTCGCCGGCCCCAGGATGGTCTGCTGCCGCGAACCGAAGTAATTGGCCGATATCGCGTAGTCGCCGGCCGGCGCCCTGCCGATCAGGTATTCCTCCGGCCCGTACCCGTCCGTGACGTCGCGGGAAACAAGGCCGCCGTGCCGCGTCCTGTTGTGCGCGTAGTACGCCTCGTCGCCCGACGGTTCAACGACATGCAGGTCGATGTCGGTGTTGTCCGCGTCCCACGAGATGTAGATGCGCAGGTCGGTCGCAAGTGAAGCCCTGAATTTGTTATCGAAATCCGGAATTTCCGGTTTGCCGCCGATCTTCCATTTCGCGTCGCCGATCCACGTTATCAACGCGTTCAGTTCTTCCAGCGCGAAGATGCCCAGTGTATCGGCCTGGCGCTGCCAGGGCGTGAAGGCGATCTTCACGAACAGGTTCATCGCCTCTTCCAGGCGTTCGGCAGACTGCGTCGCCTTGCCCCATTCGGAAAGGGTAACCGCAAGGTCGCGCCAGGACTGACCGTCCTCGCCGCGCAGCTTCACGATTCGGCGGAACTGCGTGACCGACAGTTCGTACTGCTTTTCCTGGCGCAGGCGCCACGCCAGCACTCGCAGGAGGGCGGCGTCCTCGATTTTCATTTCGGCCAGGTTCGTCAGGATCCTGGTCGCAAGAACAGCCTGCCCGTCACGGAAGAAGAAGTCGGCCGCATCCAGGTAGAACGCCGGAGCCTGACCGAACAGCGCCATCTGGGCCAGGTATGTCCTGTACCTGCGATCGGCAGGCGCGTTCCTGATTTCGACCATGTACGGCGTGGCCGGATCCCAGGGCTTCACCTCGATCGACGAGGCCCCGTCCTCTTCGACGGTCTTGTCCGCCTTTGCCGCCATGCCGTTCATGGCGGCGTCGTCCTCCATCGATTCTGCCGCGCTTTCGCGTCGAGCCTCGTCGGCCGGCGGCCGTGCCGTGGCGGCCCCGATTCCCCCGCCTGACCCGCTGCCCGAAACGCCGATCGTCCCGATCGACTGCGCCGAATCGAACGCCACGCCGCCGCCGCCGCTGCCCGTGCCCCGCATGCCCATGCCGCCCATCGTCCGCACGTCGCCGTTCGGGTCTTTGTAGGGGTCTTTTTTGAAATCGCGCTTCAGCCAGGCGAGACGTTCCTTCCACTCTTTTTCGAGCTGTTCGAGGTGATCCCTCTTCGCCGCGTCCTCATCATGGGTCCGCCCCTTCATCGCCGCCTGCCAGTTCTGCCGCATTTCGGGAAAAGTCGCCGGCGGCTCGATTTCGTATCGCAGCCACTGGTCCAGCGATTCAAGCACCAGCAGCGTGGTCGCGGGGCTGACCACGCCGTATTTCCTGCCGATTGCCAGGAGTTCCCCGGCGAAGTCGTCGGACCGCGGCGCAAGCTGTGCCACGCGAAGGGCCGCCCAGGCCTTGCGAAGGGTATCCCCGGAGGTTGCCGCGGAAGCGGAAACGGCGATGGTCGATGCGTTCCGCGCCTGGAATTCCATCGTAATCTGCGAGTAGGGCGCGGCAAGCCGACCGATTGCGAACGCCCGGCCGGTGGCTGCCAGCCCCACGCCGAGCACGTCCGAGACCCCGGTCGCGTCAAGGCCCGTCATTCTTTCCGGGGGACTGAAGAAAAGGCCCGCCGCCTGTTCGGCGCTCATCGTTTTCAGGTCGATGACGGCGCCGCCGGACGCCTGCCGCAGCATTTCCAGGTCCGACACCGTCGAGGATACGAGAACGGTCGGAAGGTTCGCCGCGACCCGGGATCCGATCGTGTCGATACCGTCCGTGAAGATCATCGCGGGCACACCGGCCCTTGCCTTTCTGGAAGCGAGGAATTCAAGGCTCGTTCCCCCGTCGTAGTCAACCTTCTTCAGTGCGGCAACCAGCTGGTCGCGGGATTCGTACACGACCGGAGGTTCCGGGACGTCGCGGAACACGACCAGCGTGTATGCCGCTGCCGCCGGGAGTCTTTCAAGAAACGCGAAGTCGAGATTCAGCCCGGTTCCCGCGCGGCTGGCCGAAGCGTCCCAGTAAACGTCGAATTCCGTTGCGCCGACAGTCCGCGCCGCGACCGCGGGGGTTTTCACGGACGCCATGAACCACACCGTCCCTTCGCCGTCCTTTTCAGTCAGTACGAAGCTTTCGGGCAGTTTCGGCAGGGCGACCAGCACATCCTCGCCCGGAGTCGCGGCCGTTTCCTCGGCGGTGACCCGCCAGACCTGTTCAGCCCGTTCGAAACGCCTGTCGCCCAGGCCGCCCAGGACGGGAACCGAACCCGGCGCCGACACCACCTCGATCGTGACTGTCCGCCGGCCGATCGGTTGTTTCGGCATTATCATGCGCAGCGCGGCGTCGCCGTCGGGCGCGATGGTCAGCGGGGTCGTGTATGCAATCCTGACGCGCCGGATTCCGTTGGCTGGCAGCGGGTAGATGCGCGTCCGGTAGAGATTGCCCTTGACGTGTTCGACGATGCCGGGGTCCACGCCGCGCCGCGCCTCGGTTTCAAACACCACGCGCGCCTTTTCCTTCATGACGACGACACCGTCCACCATGGCGCCGCCCACGTCGATCGCGTATCCCGAAACGCTGGCGCCGTCGGGAAGCGGGAACTCAAGCTCGCCCTCCATGACGCGCCCGTTCGGGTTCCTGAAAACGAATTCGGTTTCAACCAGCGCGTGCAGCCCCTTCACCGATGCCCTCACGGTCATGCTGTCGATGACGATGGCGCGTTCGCCGGCGTCGGTCTTCGCCCTGATGAACGTCTGGGCCGGGGCGCCGCCGGCCGCCGACAGGGACAGCACGAAAGCGGCGCCGGCCAGCAGGAACATCCGGTAACGGTTCATTGGAGCCTCCACATCTTCGATGTCGAAAGTTTATTACCGATCCGTAAGAGACGGCACCAACAACTTAAA
>CAYYCO010000023.1:0-33685 GCA_964470365.1 uncultured Anaeromyxobacteraceae bacterium
ACCATCTTCGAGGCCATGAAGACCCGGTTTCCCGCCGCCTACGGTTCCACGACGATTTCGATAACGCAGGCCCGGGCAGCGGTCACGATCAACCTGGATCCGGCGCTGCGCGACAACTGGCGCCTTGTACTGGCGGAACTTTTCTTCACGCTGAAATCGTTCGGTTTTGTTTCGATTGCGGCGCCGCTCTTCTCGTCTGCCCCGCTGGACGCATCGGTAATCGACGCCGTGGTGGCCCTCCCGACGCAGCCATGGTGGCGCGCCGTGGGCCCGGACTTCGCCGCCACCCCGGTCGTGACCATCGACGGTACGCGCCTGATGACGACCGAGTCTTTCAGGAAGGGCCTGTCGGAAGGAAACGCCGATCTCGTGCGCATACTCGCCTCGGGGCTCCGTTCACCGGACGATGCCGTGAGGCTGGCCTCGGTGGGAGGCCTTACCCTGGCCCGGGCGCCGGAAGTCCAGGCGCTGGCGCCGGTTCTGGCCCGTGACGCGCTGCCGGCCGTCAGGCTGGCCGTCGTGGAACTTTCGGCCGCCGGCAGGGTTACCCTCGCGGACGCCGACCTGATCCGCCTGGCCAACGAGGACACCGATCCGGATATCCGCCTCGCCGCCGCAAGGCAGCTGGCCGGCCGCGGCAACCACGATTTTGATCATGTGCTGGAGCTTTCGAACCTGCAGAGCCTCGATCCCGCGATTGTCATCGCATCGCTCAAGCGTCTCCGCTCCTCGACGAGGTCGGACCTGGCCCCGGCGGTGGCTGCGATCCTGTCGTCACCGAGCCCGGAGGCGCGCGCGATGGCGGTCGAAATTCTGGGCAGGTTCAGGGCGGCGGGCGTTATGAGCCGGTATCTGGCCTCCGGCGGCCTGCCGGCCGACGTCTATGAACCTCTTGCCATCGGAATCGTCAACATCTGCCCGATGGACGAATCGGCCCTCTTCTGGATGGCCCGATCAGGCGGCACGGACACGGCGTCGCGCGCGCTTGCGGCTGCGTGCAACCCGGAAATCGCGACGCAGCCGGCGGAATGCGGAAAAGGCGCGCAGGCGACCGCGGTGCTTGCCGCGTGCGCAGGTCGCTCGGAGCCGGTGCTGCGCGAAAAGGCTGTCGAATGCCTTGGGAGGCTGTCGGACCCGGCGGCGCTCGACACGCTGATGCCGTTGATGTCGGATGCCGCAATCGGCAGGCAGGCTGCCGGGGCGGCGGCCAGGGTCATGTCCCGCCAGCCCCAGTCCGGCCTGGTGGGACTCGTCAACGGCTCTGCGAGGCCGGGCGGCGACCGCAGGATGAGGCTGCTGGCGCTGGAGGCGATCGCCATGCTCCCGGCCGGGTCCATGGAGCCTGGAACCATCTTGGCGCTCAAGACCCTCATGAAGGACCCCGACATCGAAATCAGACGCGCCGTCGTGAACGCCCTGGCCAGGTCGGGCGACAGTGCGGTGCTCCCGGCGGTCCTGGCCGGAATCGACGATACCGACGAGGGAATCAGGCGGGCCGCCGTCGTGGCCGCTGCCGGGATGTCCGGACCGGAGGCGGACGCCGTGATCAGGAAATCGCTTGAGGACCTGTCCACCCCGGTCAAGATCGCCGGCCTGGAAGCACTGTCCACAAGGACAATCCCGGACACCAGGAACAGGATCCGGATGCTTGCCGGAAACGCCAGGCCGGAAGTTCGGCGTCCCGCGGTGATCGCATACCTGAAAACCCTCACGCCGGCCGAGGATTCGCTGATTTTCCCGTTCGCTTCGCCGCTTCTGTACGACAGCGACGAGACCGTCAGGATCACGGCGGTGGAGGCGATGCGGGACCTGACGGACTCCGAGGCCGCCAACGCGATAGGCGCACTCGTCATCGACCAGTCGCCACGCGTGCGTGCTGCGGTCGCCACGGTGCTCGGCAGAATGCGTTCGAACGTCGCTCTCGGGTACCTGCGAAAGGAAGCGGCGGACGTGGACCCGGGCGTGCGGCGCGCCGTGGTCGAGGCGCTCGGGCGATTCAGGCTTGAGGACTCCGGTCCAATCCTCCGCGACATGGCGTCACGTGAAAAGGATCCCGGCATACGCACGATGATCGACGCGCTGCTGGCGCAATAGGCCTGATTCAGAAGAACGCGTACCCCAGGCCGACTTCGGTCAGCCAGGGGAGGTTCAGGTCCGACAGATCCCCGCTCGAAACAAAATAACCCGAAAAACCGACCTGGATTGCCAGGAACACCGACCTGGAAAGAAACACGTTGACCCCGACCATCCCGGTCGCGCCGAAAAGGAACGACGGTTCGCTGACGTCGGACGCCCCGCACAGATCAGGGTCGTCGGGCCACAGTTTGCACCTGGGATCGGTCGACGACCTGAATCCGCTGAGGTAGTCCATTTCAAACCCGAAATGCGTGAACACGCGCCCCCACGAAAATACGGCCGAATAGCCGACGCCCATCGAGGTCCTGAGACTCCAGAAATCGTCCAGCAGATCCCCGTGCCTGTCCTCGATCGAGTTGTAGACGCTCACCCTCATGAACGTGTCGAGACCGGGCTGCACCTGGTAGGCGAGCCCGACGGCTATGCCGAGGTTGTGGAAACCGGTGCGGGTCGAGTTGTCCTGCGCGAACATGCCGTACGAAAAGGACGTGTCGAGGAACAGCCTGGGCAGGCGGCGCGCGGTGTCAACCCGCGACGGCAGATCGGCGCAGGCAAGCCAGGCGGAAATGGCCGCCGAGGCCGAATCGGAACCGTTCCAGGCCCTGGTGTCACGGGTAACCTCGATCCTGTCGCCGGCCCCGGCCGACTTTTCAAAAACCCTTGTTTCCAGAACAGTTGCACCGGAAGCATCGGGCCACATATACATATAAATCAGGCCCTCGGCCTGCCGGGAATCGAGGTAGGCGGCCATCCTTTCCATCGTGTCGAGCGGATTTTCGCGCGGCGGCGATTCGATGAAATCGAGGGCGGCGGCCCTTAGCGCCTTTTCCTCGCGTTCGGGGAACCAGCCGGCGCGGAAACGGCGCCCGGGCGAAAGCAGGAACATGTTCTTGAGCGCGACGTGGGCCATTTCCGGCCTGCCGGTCTCCATCAGGCAGAGCCCCAGATACAGATACAGATCGGCCACCAGCGCCGGATTCTGAACATCGGTGAATGACCCGGTGGCCAGCCCGATCGCCGCCTGCAGAACCTGGACGGCCTCGTCCAGCCTTATGTCGCGGTACCTTTCGATCCCGAGGTGCAGCATCCCGCGGATCACGAATTCCTGGTTGCCGTCCGGTTCGTCCCGGGAAACCGGCGGCGCAACGACGCCGATCTCGATCTCGGGCTCGCCGGCAAGCACGCCCGTGGCGGCATCGAGGGCGGCATCAAGATCTGCACTGTCGTCGGGCGGCACCTCGCCATTAACAAACAGGCGTTCGTGATCGAGCCTGAAATCACGCGGCTGCACGAGGAGCATCTTCCTGACGGGCCATGCCGGTTCGGCGGCGACGGCGGCGGCAGGGATCAGGGCGGCGGCAAAAAACGTCAGCATGGACGAAACCGGCAGGATCAGCTTCATCTGGCGATCACCCCGGCAGAGCGGGCGACATTATCGCCATGAACGATCGGGTCGTCACACAGGAGATCTTCGTCCGACACTTCGTCCCAGACCTTAACCCTGTGGAACGTCACTTCCCGCGCCGTCGTCCGGTCGCCGCCCTCGACGATGATGGTTCCCGTGATGTAGTCGTCGAGAACCTGGCCGACCACCGGTTCGGGATCGACATACGTGAAGGAACCGATTAGAAGCGGGGTCTCCGGTGAGCCCGGGCAGTCGGCGGACGACCTGAAACCAAGGCTGATCTGGTTGCCGCTGACTGCCCCGTTTTCAACATAGCGGCACGGGCACCCGCCGTCCGGCGGGACCATGAACTGATCTTCGCCGTATATCCGCACGATTCCCGTCAGATCCGGCCCGAACTGGGCCAGCATCAGTTCGATCCACAGCCCTTCGGGGAACACGCCATCCACGATGACCGCGTCGTCGGACTGGAACACGCCGGACACCATCCTGCTGGTGTCGCACGCGACGCACTGGATCGCGAGGATTACAGCCGCGGCGAGCGCGGCACGCCGGACGGAAGGGGTCGGGACCTGATCCATGTCAGCCCCCCGGGGCGGTTTCATTCGGGATCTTTGGTTTCCGGGGCCGTCGCGGCGCCGACATCGTCGCCACCGTCAACCTCCTCGGCCTCGATCGCTTCCGGCGGTTCGACGCCGGCCTGATCGCCATCTTCCAGCACCGGGCGAGGCTTCCCCGTGGTGACCAGACAGAGCCGGTCTTCCGCAAGATCGAGCTGCATCTGCGTTATCAGCCACGCCCTTCGGTTGTGTTCGGCCTTCATGACCGCCACGCGCCGCATTTCGTCCGTTTCGGCCAGTTTCCGGCGGAGGTCGTCCAGTTCGGCACGGAGGACCCTGGCATCGTCGGCACCCGGGGCCGCGGCTGCCGGCGCGGTTGCGGGCCGGGGCTGAACCGGAACGGACCGGGCCTGTTCCAGCCTGGCCGCCATTCCCTCGAGTTCGGCCTTCAGACGGGCGTTTTCGCCCTTGAGGTGCACTTCCAGCGCCTTTGCGGACGATTCGAGCAGCCTGGCGGAATCCAGCTCACGGCGGGCCGCATCGACTTCCGAGGCTGCCGTCGAGCAGCGCTGCTCGTAGTATGCGGCTGCCTTGTCGGCATTGGCCCGCGATTCGTTCAGCCGATCGACCTCGCGGCGCAGTTCGGCGACGGTGTTCCTGAGCCCCTCGGCAGCCGATTCGGCCGACACCCGGGCCTGATCCGCGGCCACGGCCCGCGCCGAAGCCGACTTCAGCGCGGCCTCCGCCTTTTCCAGGCGGGACGCCATTTTTTCAAGTTCCGAGCGCAGTTCGCGGTTTTCACTGTTTCCAAAAAGACTCACGCAGACCTCAAAGCAACGCCGCAACCAGGCCCGGTGTGCGGCTGATCAATAACGAACCCTACAATTCCGTGATTTCAAAGGCGCCCGTTTCAAGGTCGGCCCGGTATTCAAGACGCCTGGACACGGCGTTGTCGCCGTCCGGCACGACGACCGGCACGACAAGCGCGCCCAGATCGGCCGAATCCATCTGTACCCAGGCCGCGATTATCACCTTGTCCCCGGCGTGGGCAAGGTGGGCCGCCGCGCCGTTGATCTGCACGACGCCCGAACCGCGGGCGCCCGGAATGCAGTACGTTGTGAATCGCGCGCCGTTGGTGACGTTCCAGACCTCGACTTCCTCGAGCGGCCGGATGTCCACGGCATCCATCAGGTCACGGTCAATCGTGATCGAGCCGACGTAGTCCACATCAGCGTCCGTGACCGTCGCCCTGTGAATCTTCGCCCGCAGAAACCTTCGCGCCAACATGATTGCCTCCCCGGGTCAATCTGTCGGGCGCATGGTACCGTATCAAGATTTGTAAGTACAGAACCTTATGAACCAAATGCCGTTGCTATCGCGTAACGCGATCGATACAATACGCACAGTTTGTGTCTACGCGTTCGTGCGCACTCGGAGGACCTGACAGAATGAAACGATTCCTGAATGTTGCCCTGGCGGTGCTTGTGACGGTCCTCGCAGCCGCGTGCAGCGGCGACCCGATCATCAACGAAGACGTGCCCGACATCAACATCGGCGGCGACACCATCACGCCGGCGGACAGCGACGAAGATGCAAACACCGGGCGCGACCAGCTGGGTGATTCCACATCGGATGCGACCTGCGTGGCCGGCTTCGGGTTCGCCGCCGAACGCGAAGACTCCGAATTCGACGCCGACATGGTGATGTCGGGCAACCAGACCCGCAGCATCCCGATTTACTACCGCGACTGCGACGGCGACGACAGCGACAAGCTGGTGACGTTCGAACTGGTCGACGGCGCGGAATTCTGCGAACTGAACCTGGCCAACGACTACACGGACGCTGAAGGGCTGGCATACGGCTCCGTCAGCAGCAAGCAGCGCGCCGGCTTCTGCCATATCCAGGCTTGCGCCGAAGACCTGGTCGACGTCTGCGTTACGATCACCGTGGTCGTCAACCCGAAGGGCATCCCGCCGCTGAACGTGGTTTTCGAGGCATACGACGGCAACTACGCGCTCAAGACCAACGCGGTCAAAGTGCGCCTGATCAAGCAGACCGACGAAAAAAAGATCATGTGCGCCGACATCGACCCGCGCAAGATGCCCGGCGGCGATCTCGACAGCAACTGGGCCGCGATCAACGAAGTCATCCAGTTCGCCCAGCTGCCCGGCCTGAAGGACGAACTGGTCCAGGATTACACCATCATCGCGATGGCGTATGAATTCGAATCGGACGAGGGCCCCGGCAACCCGCTGCGCGCCTGGTCCTGCAACGACACGGACGGCCACGTCGAATACGGCGACATGACTGTCGTCACCATGAAGTTGTGGGACATCCCGCCCCGCATCACCGGTTCATGGGACATCGACAGCAACTTCGACCTGATTTCGGGCCTGCCGCCCACGGTCGCCAAAATCCTCAACATCCTTATCGGCCTCTTCGCCGACCCGACCGGCCAGGTGCTGCTGCTGATGTGCGACGAAAACATCCTGGGCCTGAACATCGGCAACGACATCTGCGGTTACATCTTCGCGGACGGCGAAAACCCGGTGCTGGGCGAATACGGCACGGTCGGCACGTTCGTCGTGGAAATCCTGAACGCGATCATCGAAAACCTGCTGATCAACAACTGTCCGTACGAAAAAGACCCGTCCCTGTGTTCCAAGATCTACTTTACGGTGGGTGACGTCGGCGCGATCCTTCAGAAATTCAGGATCAAGTCCACGATGACCTGCGACGTGGAACCGAAGATTGACTGGTCCAACCCGGACGCCGGCGCCATCATTGAAAAGGGCGACTGCAGCGAGGTCTGGCACACGGTCATCTTCAGGTGGTCGCTGGGCAAGGACTGCGACCCATCGGATGAAGAATGCGGTGCCATGTACTTCTCGATGGCGGCCATCCCCGGCATTGAAGAAGCCATCCGCGCCGACATCAGCGGCGCCCTGATCGACGCGCAGTTCCTGCAGATCGACCAGCACGCCGTCGACCTGAAATACGGCGCGCTGATCAACTTCGCCCTGGAAAAGATCCTGCTGCCGCAGGTCTTCGGCGACGGTTCCGACGGGCTGCCGGCGGTCGATTCGTACGAAAAACTGATCGGCTCGCTGCTGGCCGGGCGCCAGTGCCTGACCACGATGTCGTGCTGCAGCGACTTCGACGCCACCCTGGTCGCGAAATACACCTGGCTGCCGAAGGGCCTCGCTGAAGGCGCCTGCGATGCCCTCATTGAAGTGGCCGTCGGCTACATGCGCGACCAGCTCAACGCGCTGGACGCGACGCCCGAAAACTTCAAGATCGGCACGCCGGCCGACGACCCGGCGCTGATGATCGACGCCGACGACGACATGTGGTTCGACACCATCGGCACCCAGATGGACAAGCAGGACTGGGACGCCAACCTTTCGATCGGCAGCTACACCTACGACCCGGACGGCGTGTTCTGGGGCGTCAGGAACTGACGTTTATTCAACACCGGAAATTCAAATGACGGATCGGGACGGGACGGTCAGGCTCGGCGTCATCACCAACCCGGCGGCGCAGCATAACGAACGATTCCCGTACACCCACAGGAACCTGGAAAAACACCTTGGTTCGATCGGCGACGCCGTCGTCACCGCCAGCGCGGCCGAAACGGACGGTGCCGTGCGGCACCTGCTGGTCGACCGCGGCGTCAACGTGCTGGGCATCAACGGCGGCGACGGCACAATCCACAGCACGGTCGCCGCGCTGATCGAACTGCTGAATTCCGAACCGTCCCTGCCCAGACCGACGCTCCTGTTCCTGAACGGCGGCACCTACAATATCGCCAGCCGCGCCATGCGCACCAACCACGACCCGGTGGACACGCTGCGGCGGTTCACAGGGCGATGGGCGGGGGCGCCGCTGAAATCGGTGTCGACGCGCGAAATCGCGCTTCTGCAGGTCGCGCCGGTTGCCGGCGGCAGGCCGCTGCCTGGCATGGTGTTCGGATCGCAGGTCATCGCGAACGCGCTCGACCTGTGTGACTCGATCGGCGGCGGGTACCTGGGCTTCGCGGAATTCCTTATGAAAGGCCTCGCGGGCTACGCGTTCAAGACGCCTTTCTTCAACGCCAACAAGTGGCGGCTGCAGCATACGGCCGACAGGATCGCCGTTGACGGCGTCAGCGAACACGGAACGGTCGGCGTCGTTGCCTCGACCATCGACGTGAAGCTGGCCCGCGGCCTTGTCTGGGCCGTTTCGGCGACCGACCCCGACGACGGATTCCACTCAAAGACGATCCGGGCAAAAAACCCGTCGGACGTGGTCCGGCTGATCCCGTTCCTGCTGTGGGAACTGCCGCACCCGATGATCGCCGCCAGGCCGCGCACCCACAAAATTACGACGTCCGGCAATTTCACGCTGGACGGCGAACTGTACCCCGACATGGGGCCGATCGAAATCACATTGGGCGGCTGGCGTTTCGACGTCGTGGCCGGGGAAGACATCTGATGACGGATGACGCCGTAACGACCTCGGTCGTGCTCCCCGAGGGCTCGGCATCGTTCCGCGCCGCGCGCAGGATATCGCGGACGCTGAAGGGCGCCGGGCACGACGCATGGATCGTGGGAGGGTCGGTCCGCGACCTGGTCATGGGCATCGAACCGCACGACTGGGACATCGCGACCTCGGCCAGGCCGGAACAGGTTCTCGCCCTGTTCGACCGGACCATCCCGGTGGGCGTTAAGTTCGGCGTGGTCATAGTCCGCATGGCGGGAATGGACTTCGAGGTCGCGACGTTCCGGGCGGACTGCGGTTACACCGACGGCCGCAGGCCGGACGGCGTCAGGTTCACCGATCTGCGCGAAGACGTGCTGCGCCGCGATTTCACCGTGAACGGCCTGGCCATGGATGCCGACACCGGCGTGGTGATCGACCTGGTCGGGGGGATGGCGGACATCGGAAACCGTCTGATCCGGGCGATCGGCGATCCGGAACTGCGGTTCGGCGAGGACCGCCTGCGCGAACTCCGCGCGGTCAGATTTGCGGCCGTCACCGGATTCGCCATCGAACCGGCGACGCTTGACGCAATCAGGCGCAACGCCGTATTCATCGGCAGCGTCAGCGTGGAAAGGATCGCGGCCGAATACACGAAGATGCTGACCGCCGGGGATCCGGCCGGCGGCTTCCGGCTGGCCGTTGAATCGGGGCTGCTCGCTGAAACCATCCCGGAACTGTGCGACCCCGGCGAAAACGACCTTGCGATCCGGACGCTTGATCTGCTGAACGGATCGGGCGCCTGCGTCATGTGGGCGGCGGTCCTTGCACAGCTTGGCCCTGCCGGCGCCATTACGGCGATGCACAGGCTGAAGCAGTCGAATCGCGACGCCGCCGCGGTGTCGTCGATACTCGAAATCGCGGCCGATGCCGTGTCGTTCCCGCCGGCGGACCTGGCCGTGGAAAAACGCCTGCTGGGGCGCGAACTGATCGCCGAAGGACTGCGGCTGGCGGAGGCCCGGTTCGTCGCCGCCGGAAAGTCGACCGGTCCGATCATTACGGCCAGGAAAAAGCTTGCGGGGTATTCCCGCGCGGACCTGCACCCGGCGCCTCTGGTAACGGGAAACGACTGCCTGGCGGCCGGGGCCGCAAGCGGACCCGGGATTGCGCGCACCCTGCGCGAAATCGAGGACGAACAACTGCGGGGCGCGATTTCCACGCGCGCACAGGCGCTCGAATACATCAGGAAAAGCCTGGACAGGCGCTGAACGGGACTACTTCACGCCGATCAGTTCAACATCGAACAGCAGCGTGGCGTTCGGGGGGATGACGCCGCCGGCGCCGCGCGCGCCGTAACCGAGTTCCGGCGGAATGATCAGCTTGCGCTTGCCGCCGACCTTCATGGACGCGAGTCCCTCGTCCCAGCCCTTGATCACCATGCCGCGTCCCAGCGTGAAGCTGAACGGCTGGTTGCGATCCACGGAACTGTCGAATTTCTGCCCGTTCGTGAGCGTGCCCGTGTAATGGACGATGACGGTCTGGCCAGCCTGGGGCTGGGCGCCCTCGCCAACCTTGTAATCCACGTACTTCAGGCCGCTTGCGGTCGTAATTTCCTTTCCTTCCACCTTGTCCGCCTCTTTCTTGACATTGTCCTGCTTGCATCCGGCGGCGACGAACATCATCGCCACGCAGGCCATCGCCGGCAACACGAACCTGGTCATTTCCAGACCCCTTCAGGAGACACCGAAGATTCCGCCATCATGCCGGGCATGTCAAGGGACGGTTAGGGGAAGGGGACGCTGCGCGATCATGGCGATGATTTTTTCGGCGAAGGGACCGGCGTATGACGGGCCGGAGGCGGTCACCAGCCAGCCTGAAACGACGACCGGTTCGTCGCACAACACCACGCCGAGCGACACGAGTTCGGAGCGGCATGACGCGTGGCAGCAGGCACGACGCATATCAAGCAGGCCGGCCCTGGCGGGTACCAGCGTGGCCGCGCAGATCGCACCGACGACCAGGCCGCGCGATTCGGCGGCGCGGGCCAGGGCAACCGCGTTTCCGTCGGCGGCCATCGCGGCCGCGCCATCCCCGCCGATGAACGCGACCGCGACGTAATCGGCGCACCGGACGTCGCCGTATGCGAGCCGGCACTCGACCCTCATGCCGAAGGAACCGGCGATCCAGCCGGTCCTGGAAGAACACGTTTCAACGTCGAAACCGGCAGCGACGAACACCCGGACGCAGTCGCGGTATTCATAGTCGTTGAAACCGCCGCCGGCAACGGCCAGAAGAACCTTGCGCGTCGTATCCCAGGGGAGCCTGTCCATTCGTTCCGTCCGTTTTCAGGCCTTCCAGCCCATCGCGGCCATCGCGGCGCCGGCCAGGTAAAGGGAACCGGTCAACAGAACCGTGCCCGCGGCGCCCGCGAGGCCCCGTGCCCGCTCAATCGCCGCCGGAATGTCCGGGACCACCTCGACCGGAACGCCGGTCCCGACGTGACGTTGGGCGACAGCCGCGACCGCCACGGGATCGGCCCCGCCGGCAAAGGCGGTTTCGACGATCCCGTCGGCCATCGGCGCGAGCAGCGCCAGTACGCCATCATAGTCCTTTTCCGGCCGGGTTCCGTGCACGATGACGAGGGGGCGCGCCAGCGCCGCGAGTTCGGCCCGCAGCACGGTCGCGCCGTGCACGTTGTGGCAGCCGTCCACGATCACGTCGGGGGCAGTCGCGACCTTCTGGAACCGGGCGGGCCAGGACGCCGAGGCCGCACCGGCCGCGAAGGCGGCGTCAGGAACCGCGAACCCGGCCGAGTCCACCAGGCATTCGACAGCCGCGACCGCCAGGGACAGGTTCAAATGCTGGTACATTCCGGCCAGTCCCGGAACCAGCCCGTCATGATTCGACCGCCACCCCTGCCAGTCCAGCGCGCCGGGCCGCGACACCGAGCCGAAATCGACGCCCTCCCTGACCGGAATGGCGCCGACGGCGCGCAGGGCCGGGCCGACCGTGGATTCGAACAGCGCGTCGTCGACCGCGGTCACGAAAGGCCGCCCGCGGCGGGCGATTCCGACCTTTTCGCCGGCGATCAGTTCGCGGGTGGCGCCCAGGAAACCGACGTGTTCCAGGCCGACGTTCGTCAGTACCGAAACGACCGGGTCGGCCACGTTCGTCGAATCGAACCTGCCGCCCATGCCGATTTCGACCACCGCCACGTCGACACGCCCGCGGAAGGCCAGGAAACCGATGGAGGAAAGCGCCTCGAAGAACGTCGGCCGGATGCCGCGGGATTCGACGACCTGCCGCAGTTCCCGGCCGAGCCTGTCGAACAGGCCGGCATCAATCATCCGCCCCTCGATGAAAATGCGTTCGCGGACATCGACGAGGTGCGGCGACGTGAACCGGCCGGTCCGGTACCCGGCGGCGCGCAGGATCGATTCGATGAAGCATGTCGTGGAGCCCTTGCCGTTCGTGCCGGTGACGAGCACGACGGGGTATTCGAGCTGCGGATTGCCCGTCGCGTCCATCATGGCACGCATGCGGTCAAGACCGGGGACGATGCCGGACCGCTGGAGGGAACCGAGGAATCCGAGTTTCAGGACGTCGTCCATGTGACACGTGTCCGGGAATTACTCGAGGAAGGTCTTGAGCTTCTTGGAACGCGACGGATGCCGCAGCTTGCGCAGCGCCTTCGCCTCGATCTGGCGGATGCGTTCGCGCGTGACCTTGAATTCCTGGCCGACTTCTTCCAGCGTGTGGTCGCTGCGTTCGCCGATGCCGAAACGCATCCGCAGGACCTTTTCTTCGCGCGTCGCCAGGCCGCAAAGCACCTTGCGCATCTGTTCCGCCAGGTTCGCCTTCACGACCGAATCCGCGGGGGACGGGGTTTTCTTGTCTTCGATGAAGTCGCCGAGATGCGAGTCTTCTTCCTCGCCGATCGGCGTTTCCAGCGAAATCGGCTCGCGGGCGATTTTCATCACCTTTCGGACCTTTTCCACCGGGATTTCCATCTTTTCGCTGATTTCTTCCGGGGTCGGCTCGCGGCCGTATTCCTGGACGAGGTAGCGGCTGGTGCGGACCAGCTTGTTGATGGTTTCAATCATGTGCACGGGGATTCGAATCGTACGCGCCTGGTCGGCAATCGCGCGCGTGATCGCCTGCCTGATCCACCATGTGGCGTAAGTCGAGAATTTGTAGCCCCGGCGGTACTCGAATTTTTCGACCGCCTTCATCAGGCCGATGTTGCCCTCCTGGATCAGGTCCAGGAACTGAAGGCCTCGGTTGGTGTACTTTTTCGCGATCGACACGACCAGGCGGAGGTTCGCCTCGACCAGTTCCCACTTCGCCTTTTCGGTGCGCTTTTCGGCGGCCATGATCGCCTGCTGGGTACGCAGGAGGTCGTCAGCCGACAGGTTTGCCTTCTGTTCCACTGCGCGGATGCGCTTGCGGGCGTTCTGGACCTTGTGTTCCATTTCCTCGAGCTGGTCCTGCGTGAACACCCGGCCATCATCCGCCACCGCCGTGTGCGCGTCGGAACACCTGGCGTCCTTGAGCATGCGGCGCAGGTTGGCCAGGTCGTCGCCGACCATCCTTTCGACGGCCCTCACCTCGCAACGTGCCACGTTTATCTTCCGGACGTGGTCCTTCAGCTTTTCCACGATTTCGCGGATCAGGAACTGGTTCAGCCGCATCGACACAAGGACCATCTTCATTTCTTCCTTGTGTGCAGCCAGCTGGGCGTCGATCGCCTGCTTGTTGCGGGGGGTCAGGCCGGGCTTTTCAAGCATCATCATTTCACGGTGGATGACCTTGTCCAGTTCCTTGGCCTGATCCAGCAGTTCCAGAACGCGCTTGCGGGTCGCGACCTCGTCGCCGACCTCCTCGTCCTCGTCAAGATCCTTGACGATCTGCTTGATGCTGACCTTTCCACGGCGCAGGCGGTCTTCCAGCGAAAGGATTTCGGCGATGGCGATGTCGGTTTCCATGATGAGGCCGAACACCTCAAGCTCGCCTTCCTCGATCCGCCGGGCAATTTCAACCTCGCCCTCGCGGTTCAGCAGCGGCACCTCGCCCATGCGGCGCAGGTACATCCTGACCGGGTCATTAGACTTGCCGTAGGCTTCCGAGTACGAGTCCTCGTCGACCGGGATTGTGACGGAATCCTTCATCTTGGACGACTTGGTCTGACCGCCCTCGACGACCTCCACGCCCGCGCTGCGCAGCTGGATCAGGACGTCATCGATATCTTCCGCCGGCATGTTGCCGCGCGACATCGCGACATTGACCTCGTCGAAGGTCAGATGGCCGCCGCGCCTTTTCCCCATGTCGACCAGGCGTTTGATCTCTGTCTTTTCCATTCACCACCTCGGTATTACGGACGTGACTTTCAAATGGACCCCCGGAATCTCCATACCGAAGGCCCCGCGTTCTTCAATTCCTGTTCCGTCGCCGCGATCTGCTGCAGAAGGCCGATCTTTTCGTCTTCCGGCGCCTCCCGCATCGACCGCCTGAGTTCATCAATCCGCCGGTTGAGGAACGAAATCCGCAACTGGAGGAAGGTGTCCTCAAACGCGCGGGCCGGTTCGTCGGACGTTTCCGAATCCGCCAGGATGCCGACCAGCGCGGCGCCGGTGCTGCCAGGGTCATGCGATCCGGCCAGGAGCCCCGCGGCCAGGTCGGCCCCGCCGGACACGATCCGCACGATCTCGTTCAACATGGCCACGGATTCGGCCGATGCAAGGAGTTCCCTGCCGCCTTTTTCAATGAACAGATCCAGCATGGCGGGATCCGCCGCCATCAACCTGAGCATCTTCATTTCCGTGGGCGGCACCGCCGACTGCGGGCCCGCCTGCGCCGCCGCCGGCGATGTCCTGAGCACCGCCTTCAGTTCCCTGACGTCGATCCCCAGGATCCTCGCGACCTCTTCACGATAGAGCCCGTATCTTATCCGGTCTTTTTCGGATGCGAGAACTGCCGACATTTCTTCGATGACCGACCTGATGCCGTGGGGGTTCCTGCCATGCACGCCGAGCAGCGAGTCCACCAGCCAGGAAACCATGGGACGGGCACGGGAAACGGCATCGGCGACCGTTGCCGCGCCGCCGGTCCTTGCCATCGAATCGGGATCCTCGCCGGCGGGCGTCGAAACCACCCGGCCGTCTGCGCCCTCCTCGAGCAGTATCCCGACCGCGCGACGCGACGCCTTGTACCCGGCCTCGTCGCCGTCGAAAAAAATCGTGATGCGGTCGGTGAAACGCGCGATCTGGCGCACCTGGGCCGCGGTGAGCGCCGTGCCCAGCGGCGCCACGACGTTGCGCATTCCCGCGGCGTGCAGGGAGATGACGTCGAAATTGCCTTCAACGAAAACCGCGCTGCGCTCCTGGCGAATCGCCTGCCGGGCCTGGTATAGACCGAATACGGCGTTGCTTTTCCGGAACACCGGGGTTTCCGGGCTGTTCAGGTATTTCGGGCCGTCGTCCGAATCCATGAAAACGCGGCCGGAAAACGCGATCGGCGCGCCGTCGTTATTGAAGACGGGGCAGATGATGCGGCCGCGGAACCGTTCATAATATCCGTGGCCCGACCTGGACGGGGACACAACGCCGGCCGCCTCGGCAATCCGCATGGAAATGCCGCGCCGTTCGAGGGCGCCGACGAGTCCGTCCCCGCCGCCGCCGTAACCGAGCCCGAAAACCGCCGCCGTGCCCGGGTCAAGGCCGCGCCCTTCCAGGTACGCGCGGGCCGCAGCGCCGGATTCGCCGTATAGGCAGTCCAGGAAGTATTCCTGGGTAGCCGCCAGCGCCCTGAGGATATCGGTGCGTTCCCTGGCTGCCGCCTCTTCCGCTGGATCCGACGGGCCGGATTCCGGAAGTTCAACACCGGTTTCGGCCGCCAGCCGCGAGATGGCCTCGCGTCCCGACAAACCGCCGACCTGTTTCAGAAAAGTGATGGCGTTTCCGCCGCTCTGGCACCCGAAGCAGTAATAAAACCCCTTTTTGGGGTTCACCTGGAATGATGGCGTCTTTTCCGCGTGAAACGGGCAGAGCCCCCACCAGGAATTGCCGCGTTTCGACAGATGGACGTATTCAGAAACGAGTTTGCACAGATCGGTCCGGTTCAGTATTTCCCTGACCGCCTGGTCGAATTCCGCGGACAACGCTGCACCCCGGCGCGCAACGGGTTGTAAGCCCCTGGCCTGCACAAGGTAGACAAAGGGCGGAGTAGCATACAAGAAAATTCAGTATGTTGGAAGATTAATTCCGGGACGGATTTTTTTTCAGGTGCCGGAATACTGGTAGAGCCCGTTGCTGATTTCCAGTTCGTAGCCCTCGCAGGTCGGCGTCTTGAGCGGATCCCGGAAGACCCTCATGTAGACTGCTTTTCCGTTGTCCGAACAGTAGTTCGTGTTGGCGACGCCGTAACCGGGGCACGTCCCGCATTTCATCGGGTCCGACGTGACCCTGATGCATTCAGTGTAACTTTCGGGCGCGTCGCAGGCCGCCGTGTAGACGGACGAACACGGGCATTCACCCTTGCGCGAGGCCCCGGTCCCGGTCGAGAAGTTGGTTGCCCATTCATGAACGTCCGTACCGGCGCAGAGCTGGTTGGCCGCGGCGCACGAACCGCGATAGATGTCGAACATGAACTGGCTGCCGGGGTTTTTCGTGAATTTCACCTTGACGTTGTAGTAATCGCAGTTGCCTGTTTCGCCGTTCCAGGTCGGATCCGACGCGTTGAACTTGTACCAGTCCTCATCAATGGACGGAACGATCGTCCCCCTGCTGCTGTCGGAAGCCACCCTGAAACCGTTATCCGGCACGGCGCCCAGGTCCACGGCGGAGTTACAGGTCTGGCCCCCGAACTGTTCGGCGATATCGGCCTGACATTCGCACCCGTCCGTGATGTCCTGGTTGACGTCGAACCAGCCCGGCACATAGCCGCCGGTCCCGTCGACCGTCGCGCCATCGCATGTGCCGACCTTGCAGATCTTGTCGCAGACGGTCGAACCGTGCATTTCAACGCCGGGCGGCGGGGGGCAGAGGGCAGCCACGTCGCCCTCGTCGGTCTTTCCGTTGCAGTTGTCGTCGGTTCCGTTGCAGATTTCGTCGCCCGTAGAATTTACCAGCGGGTCGGTGTCCACGCAGTCGCCGGCGCGGGTTGCCGTGTAAAGGCCGGAAGCGGCGCAGAGGCATTTGAATTTGCTGGGAAGACCGTAGGTATCCTGATCGGCGTCGAAATAGTAAGGCATGCAGAGAAGCGCGTTTTCAGAATCGGTCGCGCCGTCGCAGTCGTTGTCGATCCCGTCGCACTTTTCCTTGCACTTTCCGGAATCAGGGCAGATCGCCGAATTGGTGTCGTCGCAGTCGCCGACCACCAGGCCGGTGAACGGCGCCGTCGGGCCGCACAGACAGCGGCGTTCGCCGGGCTGGCCGAAACCGTCGCCGTCATTGTCGAGCGAATAGTCGCGGCAGCCGGTTGCGCCGGGTTCGTCGGTGATACCGTCGCAGTTGTCGTCCATCCCGTTGCAGACTTCCTTGACGGCCGGATTCATGCCGAGCGACGAGTCGTTGCAGTCGCCGGGCTTGTTGGAATAGCCGACGGGCGGGGTGTCGCCGCAGACGCAGTGTTCGATACCGATGCCCCATCCGTCCTGGTCGTTGTCCACATACCACGATTTGCAGCCGACCGAACCCTCGTTGTCCGTGGTTCCGTCGCAGTCGTCGTCCACCTTGTTGCACGATTCGACAGCCGGGTTGCGGGCGTCGCACGGCGTGAGGCCGCTTTCGAGGCATTCCCTGACGCCGGTGCAAAGGCCGTTGGCATTCGACACGAAGCACGTGGTGGTCGCCCCCGCAAGTATCGCGGACTGCGAACATGTGCATTCCCCGCTGAGCGGCACGCACTGGCGCGACGTTTCGCCGCCGACCACCGATACGTCTTCGCACGAAAAACCATCGGGGCACGGGGAATCGCCGGTCTCGCCGCAGGAAGTGCCGCAGAAGTTGCCGGACGAGCCGTGCACCACGCACCGATCCTTGGAAAGGTTCAGGTTCGAGGCGCAGTCGTCGTTTTCATCGCACGGCCTGCAAAGCCAGATGCCGGTCGGGACGCAGACATAAATAGGGTCGCCAGCGCCCGCAACGGCGCGGCATTTCCATGTGTCGGGGCAGTCGCCCTCATCGTAGCAGTTCCTGGTGCAGATGCTGCCCTCGGCCGCCTGAACGCAGTAACCCACGAAACATTCGCGGTTGTCCTGGCATGGCCAGCCGAAGAATCCGGGTTCGGGCCCGGTGTCTTCGTCCACGACCTCGTTGAGGTCGACCGAAACGGCATCGTCCGGCGTGGAGTCCTGCAGGTCGCGGCCGGTGTCCTGCGGATTACCCTCGTCGAAGACAATCACCAGATCGGTCCCGGTATCCTGGACGACAACGTCTTCAACGATGTCCACAGGCGCGGGATCACCGCCGCAGGAAAGAGCAAACAGCACAAAAGGAACCACGAAAACCATCGGCCGCTTCATCGGTCGACCTCCAGCCGGCACACCGTCACTAAACGCCCTCGACAAGCACCACGGTGATGTTGTCGCGGCCCCCCTTCGTGTTGGCCCTTTGAACCAGTTCGGCACAGCACGCGTCGAGATCCCCGCGGTGAGCCACGCAGGTGTCGAGAATCTCTTCGTCGTCCAGTTCCCCCGAGAGCCCGTCGCAACACAGAAGGAAACAATCACCAGGCAGGAAGTCTTCGAGGCGGGTGTCGACGACAACCGTTTCCTTCATGCCAAGTGCACGAACTATAATGTTTTTGTATGGAAAGTTCTTGATTTCCTCGTCGGATATCCTGGCGAGCTGCTTGTACTGTTCCAGGAGCGAATGGTCGGTCGTCAGCTGCTGGATGGCGCCATTCCGGATCCTGTAGCACCTGGAATCGCCCACGTGGGCGATGGATGCCTTGCCGTCCTCGCAGTGCAGGGCGACGCATGTCGTGCCCATGCCCTTCTTTTCGGCCGAACCCGAGGCCATTTCGAAGACCTTGAAGTTCGCCCACTTGATCCCGGCGGTCAGGCGGTTTTCGGGAACGGACAGGCGGGCATCGGGTTTGTAAGGCCAGGTGGCCTCGGCCGAGGCCGCAGAATGACGGAAGAAATAGGAGATTTCGTCAATGGCGATCTGGGAAGCGACCTCGCCGCAGGCATGGCCGCCCATGCCGTCACAGACAACGAAAAGGCTGTTTTCGGGAACGATCGCCAGGTTGTCTTCGTTGTGATCCCGCTTGCGGCCGACATCGGTCAGGCCCGCGAATCGCAATTCCATCAAAACGCCTCCGGACACTTTGAACGCGACTGATGGTATCACTCATCAAACGGTGTCGGCAACGACATATAAGATCCGGATTGTTATTTGGAAAGACAGTGGCCGCCTCTGGCATCCCTGCCCGCAGCGCCTATAATTCGGCGTGCGCCGGAGGTTTCGATGAACATAGACCGAATCGTCGTCAATGGTGCCAGGGAACACAACCTGAAGAACGTGACCGTTGCCATCCCGAAGCTGAAGCTGGTCGTCTTTTCCGGCGTGAGCGGCTCCGGAAAGACCTCGCTGGCGTTCGACACTGTGTTCGCCGAAGGCCAGCGCAGGTATATCGAATCGCTGTCCTCTTACGCCAGGCTGTTCCTTGGACAGATGGAAAAGCCCCGCTACGACAGCATCCAGGGCCTGACCCCGACCATCGCCATCGAACAGAAGAGCGCATCGTCGAACCCCAGGTCGACCGTGGGCACCATCACCGAGATCCACGATTACCTGAGGGTGCTGTTCGCGCGTACCGGCGTGCAGCACTGCCACATCTGCGGCAGGACGGTGTCAAAGCAGGAACCGGCCCAGATACTGCGCGAGATCATTTCCATGGCGGCGGCCGGTGACGGAAAAATCACGATCCTGGCGCCGCTGGTCAAGGGCCGGAAGGGCGAATTCCGGGACATTCTGAAGTCGCTTGAGGCCGAGGGATTCGTCAGGGCCAGGGTGGACGGTGAAATCGTCCGGCTCGAGGACATGCAGCCCCTGGACAAAAACCGCAAACACGACATCGACGTGGTCGTCGATCGGACCATCGTCCGCGAAGGCGCCGGCGCCCGCCTGACGGATTCCATCGAAACCGCCCTGAAGGCCGGAAAGGGGCGCGTCGCCATCCTGTCCGAGGGCGGGGCCGAACGTATGTTTTCGGAACACCTGGCCTGCGATTACTGCGGCTTGTCGTTCCCGGAATTGTCGCCGCAGCTCTTTTCGTTCAACAACCCCACGGGCGCGTGCCCCTCCTGCAACGGCCTCGGCACATCGCTGACCATCGACCCGTCGAAGGTCGTGCCCGACCCCGGCCTGTCGATCGCGGACGGGGCCGTCGAACCGTGGGGCGGCGCGCTTGAGGACAACGGCCTGACCGGCGAAATAATCCAGGGGCTGGCACGCCAGCACGGCATCGACCTCAACATCCCGTTCCGCGACCTGCCGCAGAAGCACCAGGACCTGATTTTCTACGGCGACAGCGGGCGCATCCCGATCGAATGGAAGTCCCGGTCCTTCAACGGTTCCTACGCCGTGAAATTCGAGGGCATCGCCAACATGCTGCTGCGCCGCCTGCGTGAAACGCGGTCTGACGACATGCGCACGTATTACCAGAAATTCCTGACCGACGCCCCGTGCGAGGAATGCGGCGGCTTGAGGCTGCGGCCCGAGGCGCTTGCCGTCAGGGTGGTCGGGCACGGCATCGCCGAACTGTCGTCGATGCCCATCGAACGGCTCATCGAAACTCTGCGCGCCGCCAGACCCTCCGATGCACTTTCCGGCGTTTACGACGACCTCAACCGGGAAATCCTTTCGCGCCTGAACCTGTTGAAAAACCTCGGGCTGGGGTACCTTGACCTGGCGCGCGGCGGCGCGACCCTGTCCGGCGGCGAGGCACAGCGGATACGCCTGGCCAGCCAGCTCGGGAGCGAACTCACCGGCGTCACGTATATACTTGACGAGCCTTCGATCGGTCTGCATCCCCGCGACAACTGGCGGCTGATTGAAACACTGCGGCGGCTGCGCGACCTCGGCAACACGGTACTGGTCGTGGAACACGATCGCGACGCGATAATGGCCGCGGATCACGTCGTGGAATTCGGGCCCGGCGCGGGCGTGCAGGGCGGCAACATAACCTTCGAAGGAACGCCCGCCGAAATGCTGGACGCACCAGCCTCGCTTACGGGCGCGTACATTTCCGGCCGCAGATCGATACCGGTTCCACGCGAAAGGCGGCGGCCGGCGGCAAGCCTGACCATCCACGGCGCCGGCGGTCACAACCTGAAAAACCTCGACGTGGAACTGCCGCTGGGCGTGTTCACTGTTGTTTCCGGGGTGTCCGGGGCCGGCAAGTCGTCCCTTGTAACACACACGCTCAGTCCCGCCCTGCAGAACATCCTCAACCGCGCCAGGCTTCGCTGCCTCCCGTTCGACGCGATCGACGGTGTGGAAAACCTCGACAAGGTCATCGTCATCAACCAGGAGCCCATCGGCAGGACGCCACGCTCGAACCCGGCCACCTACACCAAGCTGTTCGACCACATCAGGCGCATATTCGCCGCCACGCGGGAATCAAGAATGTACGGGTATCAGCCCGCCAGGTTCTCGTTCAACGTCAGGGGCGGCCGGTGCGAGGCCTGCCAGGGCGCCGGCGCCACCAGGGTCGAGATGCACTTCCTGCCCGACGTGTTCGTCACCTGCGAGGAATGCGGCGGAAAAAGATTCAACGAGGCAACGCTGCGCGTCAGGTACAAGGACCTCAACATTGCGGAGGTCCTGGACCTGTCGGTCGACGAGGCCGCGGAGGTCTTCAAGACGTCGAAACCGGTCCACAGGGTTCTGGAGACCCTCCGGTCGGTCGGGCTCGGCTACATCAGGCTGGGCCAGCCGTCCACGACCCTGTCCGGCGGCGAGGCCCAGCGGATCAAGCTCGCCAGGGAACTCGCGAAGGTCGCCACCGGCCGGACACTGTACATCATGGACGAGCCCAGCACCGGACTGCACTTCGACGACGTTGCGAAGCTGCTGTCGGTGGTCGACAGGCTGGTGTCGATGGGCAACACCGTACTGATGATCGAACACAACCTGGAAATCCTGAAGGTCGCCGACCACGTGATTGATCTGGGACCGGAGGGCGGAGAGGGCGGGGGTCGCGTCGTGGCGGCTGGAACACCCGAGGAGCTGGTCCGGATTCCGGGGTCGTACACTGGAATCGCGCTTGCAGGGGTCGCCGGCCTGAAACCGGCCTGAAATCAGAACCTTACGGTGGCATTCACACGCAGGGCGGCCGCCGGTTCAGGGTCGTCCGCGCCGGGCGTCCGCATCCCCGAAAGCGGGAAGAGCACGGCGGCGTCGGCCGAAAGCAGGACGAGGTCACGCCATGAGACGTCCAGCCGCAGACCGGGTTCGACGCCCAGCGGCATGCTGTTGCCCGGGGTGCCTTCCTTGATGCAGGCGAACGAGGCCACCACGGAAGCGCCGCCGCCGAGTTTCCAGCCGTCGCGGTCCAGGAAAGTCCGGTAATAGGACGGCTTGAAGTAGAAGGCGTTGGTCACGGAACCGATGATTTCGCGGAACAATATCGAATCAATGCGGTAATCCCGGTTGAAGACGAAGTGGTGGATGTCCCTGGTGAGGTAGACTTCCCGGTTCGCGTCCGAGTAGCAGTTGTTGTCCGGGCATGCCAGCGTGTGGCGGTCGTTGATGCCGAAATAGCCCAGCGTGTTGCCGCCGCTGGCCGCGCCGGTCAGGAAACCGACCCTGTTCCAGCCGATGTCCATCTCGAATTCGAGCGCGCCGCCGAACGACAGGAAATCCTTCGACGTGTCGACGTTTTCGACCGAACTCTGCATGTGGTCGACGTTTCCGTACACCATCGAAAGTTCCGTTTCGAGCCTGAACCGGAGGCCCGGACGAACCTTGTATTCCAGCTTCGCCCACAGGCTGGGCGTCCAGAAAAGGGCGCCCCGGGGAACGGTGGTGTATTTGTCCCAGTCGTAGCCCTTCGCGTCCGGGTCGCCGCCGGCAAGCGCCATGTTCGACGTCAGGATCCTGTCCGACGACAGTTCCTGGGTGGTGATCGCGTTGTACATGCCCCAGTCCACGACCGGCTTGTTCGCGTCGAGCCGGGCCTGGCGGGCGCGGACGTCTTCCTCGGTGACGGGCGTCGAATCGACGCCGAAGGTCCACCGGAGCGTGTCGTCCATCGTGGAATAGTCGGTGGGGTAGACGAAATATCCGAAAGGCGAGTCGGAGGATACGCCCTGGCCGACGATTTCGAGCCCCGCCTTGATGTATGTGATCCCGACCTTCGCCTTCAGGAACAGCCCGTCGACATAGTCGCCATAGTCCGAATCAAGTCCCCTGCCGCCGCTGCGGACGAGGCCGAGGCCGAAGTGTTCGGGAACCCGCCCGCCCGTAAAATGCAGCACGCCGAACAGGTAGAGGTGCGCCCAGGCCGCCTTGATGCGCAACGCGTCGTTAAAGCCCGATATGCGGTCCGACGTCCAGGACTGGGACGTGGTCGCCCAGGCCATCGGGAAACCGGCGCCGCCAGTGTACGGATCCTGCCCGAGAACCAGGTTATCCAGGAAATCGACCGTGGTTCCGACGGTCAGGAATTCCCCGATCCGGAGTTCCGGTTCCCACCTGAACCTGATGTTTGCGCCCGTCGCCGTATCGCTCACATTGCCGAGGGCGCCGGTCGCGCCGGATGCCTGGGCGGTCGGCGGCGTGCACGGGTCGTCGGTATCGCGGGCGGCCATCCCGAGGTCGAAGTTGTAAAGCGTGTCGAACCGGAACCGGAAATAGCCGTGGTTTTCGAACGTTACGAACGGAGACACGGCGATGTCGAGGTCCGAAAAGACCGACGGGAGCGTGATGCTGTCCGGGGGCGGCGTGGAGGGCGTTTCGACCGGCTCGACCTGGGCGAGAGCCGCCGCGGCCGGGACCGTCATCACCATGACGGCCAGCAATGCGCCGGACAAGTTTCGGATCTGGCCGGAAAATGGGGTCAACAAGTCCAAGTCCGCCCCGGAAACGGTCCGTGAATCCTAAGTTGAAACGCCGTTTCCTGTCAATGGAGGGCCCGGACAAGATTGAGGTACCCGCCGGACCGCCGAATCCTGTACTATCGGCCCTATGAAAGGCCAGAAGTTGATAGCCGCCGTCCTCGCGGCGGGTGCGGCCGCCTTCCTGCCGGCCGCGGGGCGCCCCCAGGCGTCGACGTACCTGAACAGCGTCTCGATTACGGAGATCATGCCCAGGCCGGCGGCGTCCGACCAGCTTTCCGGCCAGTGGATCGAACTGCAGAACCTCACCGACACCACGGTAAACCTTCAGGGTCTGGTCCTGATGACCATGTCGCTGAGCGGATTCCACACGATCAGTCCGACAGCGGAGCTGCTGCTGGAACCGGGCGCCATAATCGTGATCGGCGCCCGCCTCGAACAGGATGTGAACGGCGGGGCTCCCGTGGCGTATGCGTACGGCAGCGACGCCCAGCTCAACCTCGAATCCGACGTCGTGCTGCTGTGGCGCGAGGGCCAGCTCGTGGACTACGCGTCTTACGGAAGCACCGGCATCTCGGTGGAGGCGGGATTTTCGATAACCAGGGAAAAGCCGGCCGACCCCGCAGCGGTCCCGAACTGGTGCCTTGCACGTCAGCGCACCGTCTTCGGCTTCGGCGACCACGGAACCCCGGGGATCTTGAACACCTCATGCGACGACGACCTCGACACCTTCACCGAGGACCTTGAGGAAGGCGACTGCAACGACGGCGATTCGGCCGTCCATCCGGGCGCCCCTGAATTCTGCAACGGCGCCGACGACGATTGTGACAATCTGACGGACGAGGACGTGTCTCCACCCGGCGGGGCGTGCCCGACGCTGGGCGTGTGCGCGGCGATGATCCCCGAATGCGGCGGCGCGGCCGGGTGGATCTGTCCCGACGTGAACGGATGGGAACCGGACGGTGAAACGCTTTGCGACAACCGGGACAACGACTGCGACGGCAGCACCGACGAAAAGCTGCGTTTCAACGGGCTGGTACTGGGATCCGGCTGCACGGCCCCGGGCGAATGCGGCCCCGGGACGGTCGTGTGCTCGCCGTCCACCAGAAAACCGACGTGTTCATCCATGCCGGACGGGACCGCACCGGGCTCATCGCCTGAGGTATGCGACGACCTGGACAACGACTGCGACGGATTCACCGACGAGGGATTCAACGTAGGTGACCACTGCAGCGCGGGCCTCGGGGTGTGTTCAAGGGCCGGCGTAATACAATGCGACGGAGCCGCGGCATCCGTGTGTACGGCCGCCCCGGGACCGGCAGGCGTTGAACTCTGCGGCGACAGGCTCGACAACGACTGCGACGGGTTCACCGACGAGGGGTTCCCGGTCGGTGATTCGTGTTCGGCGGGAGCCGGCACGTGCAGATCCGTCGGCAGGTACGTGTGCTCGTCCGACCTTCTCGGCATATCCTGCCCGGCGGTCGAGGGCGTTCCCGGCGCCGAAATCTGTGCCGACCTGCTCGACAACGACTGCGACGGGGACACCGACGAGGCGGCGTGCGACACGCTTTCGGGTGGATGCTCGTACGGTGACGCCGGCGGAGGAGGAACGGCCGGACTGCTGCTGGCGGTCGCGCTGGCTTCAGTCCTCGCCGCTGCAGGACGGACGCGAAAATCCCGTAATACCGGCCACAAGGGCTGAAACGATTACCCTCGACAACTCCCGATCCGGTTTCCAGCACGCGGGGGCGATGGCCGGGTTGTCTTCCAGAGGGCGCCGGACTGCGTATTCCGGGGGACAAGGCAGTAATCCGCGCCCCGGAGGCTGGCACCTGTCGGTACACAGAATCCGGCCGTCCGGGGAAACCACGAACGCCCGGCCGCGTTCACCGCAGCCCGGACATACGCCGTCTTCGGGCATATGGCCCAGCTCGGCCGCCATCGACAGCGCCCACTCAAGCAGCACCATGTGCGCGAGTCCGGGTTCGGCCTTGTCAAGGCAGGCGAAGGCAAGTTCCACCGTGTCGAACGCCGCGGGGGTTGCGGGGGCGTCCCTGAAAACGTCCCGTACCGCCTGAATCAGCGCCAGGCCGGTTTCGAGCCTGTCGAGATCCTCCATGATCCCGGGATAGAAACGGACCGGTTCCGCGGACACGAGCGACGGAAGGCCGCCGCGGCCGTGCGCAAGGCCGGCATCAAAAACGACAAAAAAATCCAGCAGGCCCTGAAACCTCCGCCGGCTCGACCTGGCCGACCTTGCGACGGCCGAAGCCATACCTTGGTTCCTGCACAGCAGACCCAGGACGAAGTCGCTTTCGCCATAGGGCACGCGCGAAAGCACCAGCGCCCGGTCGGTCTGACGATTGGACGAGTCACTCACCGAAAACCTCTTCTGGTTCAGGGTTTGGCCCGGAATCAGGCATGCAGGCCCCGGATTGGTCGAGGACGGACAGCGAAGCCGGCGGGACGCCGGCGGGCGCCACGGCCCGGCCGGAACCGGCCAGCTTCACGGTCGCATAACCGCCTGCGGCAAGAACGAAAAAAGCCGCTATGATGGCGAAAAGGCGTTTGAACCCCGTTCCCCGGCGGGCCGTCCTGGCGCCGACCGTGATGCCCGTGCCCCGTGGCACGGCCGGCAGCGGCGACGGCAGGGAAGCCGCCGCCCCGAGGGCCCTGACCAGCGCGTCCCGCGCCGCCCCCTCGTCCATCCCGGCGGCCCTGCACCAGGCGCCGACGAAACCGCGCAGATAAACCGGGCGCGGCAGGTCGCCGAAGCGTTCTTCCTCGAGCGCGTCCACGACGGAAAGCGGAACGCGGAGGATCCTCGCCATTTCTTCACGGCCCAGGCCGGCGGCCACGCGCCCCTGCCTGAGCATTTCCCCTAAGCCTGACATCGCAAACCGGCCACGGCGCCCCGTCCACGATACCAGCGTGTCACGCAGGCTGTCAAATCAACACTATCGCTTGAATTTCAATGATTTAACCCCTGACGAAGCAGAAACCGGACCAGCCGGCAGCCTGATTTGGCGTACAATTCCGCCATGCGGGAGAAACGAAGATGGAAAAACCTGAAGAGGAAGGCGGACAGCCAGGCAAACCCGACATGGCGGAACTGATGCTGAAGCTGGCCGAGATTCGGCGTTCGACACGCGATTCCGGCGATACTTCCGGTCGGCTGGTCAGGCACGCCGTCGCGCTCGCGCTGTTCCTCGCCGCGGCGGCGCTTCTTCCGATGCTTTTCGCCCGAAGCTGCAATCCCCCGGGATGACCGCGGAATCAGAAGCTCACCGAAAATCCGGCCGGCGACGGGGAAATCAGGACCGACTGATCCGGCTCCGGCCGCAGCACTGCCAGCAGCACCGTTGCCAGGACACCCGCCCCGGCGGTCACATATCCCGCGATTGCTCCGGCCTTCAGGCCCTCGTAACGCGCCATCGTGTTCCGTCCGGCCTCGGCATCTGACAGCGCCCTTTCAGAATAGACGTTGAGCACGATCCCGGCCGTCAGGAAGCCCGCGGCGAGCGAACCCGACACCCACGGCCACGGCCACGCCGACCCGGGTTCAAGTTCGAGGCCGATCCCCGGAACCGCCGTGAACCTGACGGCTCCGCCCTCCGGCGTCAGCGACGCAAGCGACGGAACCTCCGGTTCACCGCTTCCGGCGGCAATAAGGCGCCAACCCTCCCCGCCCGGAACGGGCACGATCGCAAGCACAGTGCATCCGGTCATCGCCGAAAGCCTGGATGCAAGCGCACGATCGACGCCGCCGGCAGTCAGGACGCCGGACGTCCCCGGGCGCACTCCCGGGGCGACCATCAACACGGCGGAGGCGGTCTCCCTCGAAAACCATCCCGAATACCAGACGCGGCCGTCCGCCTGCGGGAATGCCACGAAATGCCGGCCGCGGCCGGCCGCGACCGCGGCTTCGGAGCATTCATCGTCGGAACACAGCGCCGCACGCCCGTCGACCAGGACGCCCCTGCACGAGCCGGCGCACCTCAAGACAAGCGGCTCGAATGTCCTCCCGACATCCTGAACCGGCCGGGCCCCCTCCACGAAGCGCCTGGCCTCGGGCGGCACGTCCTCGGCGTCCGTATCGGCCACTGAACATCTGGAGGCGATGAAAGCCGCAGTGTCTGCCGCCGCCTCCGTCATGCCTGAAAGCAGCCGAAGGCGGACGAGCAGCACCCCGGCCCTGCAGGCGGCCGTCTGCAGGCCCGGGTTATAAACCGCGAGGCAGGGGGCATCGAAATATCCGGAAACGGCCTTGTCGAGAGCGGCGGCGGCGGAATCGCCGTCCATTTCGACAAAAAACAGACGGCGCCCTTCCGCGATGCCGGCCTCGACGCCCCCGGCCATGACGGGAACCCTTTCCGGCGAACACGCGTCCACGGTCCCCAGATCGGGCCAGGTCATCCCTGCCGGGGAGGATGAAAGAGCATACCGATCGGCCAGAAGCGGTACCGCCGCGGCGGCCGCCATGGCGACGCGGGTATCGCCGGCAAGCGACGAATCGATGACCATGATCGCGGGAACCGGCTGCCGTTCGAGAGCCCGGGCCGCAGGTGAGGCCAGGAGCGCGACGAGGAGGGGCAGGATTGCACGGGTCACCGAATCAACCCCCGCCGAGGAGCGCCTCGGCCTCACCCTTCATTCCCAGCGCCTCGTATGCCGCCGCAAGCGCCATCCGGATGGAGACATTGTCGGGATCCAGCGGAAGGGCGGTTTCGAGGAGGCCGCGGGCGGTGGCCATGGATTTGTCGGCCACCCTTTCGGAGGCCGCGAGAATGATTTCCGCGGCTTCCCGACCGGCCCCGCGGGACATGGCTGCCCGCGCAGCATCCCTGACCAGTGCAATGGTCAGCCCGGACGGGTCGGGGGCGGCCGACGTGCATGCCCTGCACGCCGATTCCATGGCCGGGACAGGATCCGCGTCGGCCGCCTCGGCCAGGAAAGGACGCGCGGCAGCGGCGTCCCCGTCGATCATGCAAAGGTCGGCCGCCTGCAGAAGCAGTTCGACCCTGCGGGCCGGAATGCGTTCAGCCGCAAGGACAGCCCTTATGCGCGCGACCGCGGCGGCCGGGTTGCCGGAGGCCAGGGCCTCCTCCAGGCCGGCGTCGGCGCCGCCCGCGCACACGTCGGCCAGCGCGTCGCACACCTGTCGAAGCGCCTCTTCATCGCCTGAACGGGCGAAAACCGCTTCGCCAAGCTTCAGGTATTCCAGGTTGGCCGGGTCGGACCTTAAAAGTTCCTTGACGCCGGCCGCAGCCGAGTCCGTCATTCCGGCGTCCACCGCCGCCCTGACCATTGAAACCAGTATCGCGCCCCTTGCCGCCGGGTCGACGCACCCCTGAAGACGCCGCGAGGCGAGGGCCACGCGCTGCGCCGAACGGCCGAGCGCGGCATATATGACGTCAAGGAGTTCCGCCGCCTCACGGCAGGACGGGTCCGCCTCGAGGCCGGCTTCCAGAAGTTCCGCTGCCCTCCGGCGCAGGCCGAACCTTTCGTGGACGGCCTTTCCGGCGGCCAGCATAAGTTCACAGCGAGCCCGCCCGTCGGACCGTTCGGCCGCAATGCGGAAAAGCTCCACGGCCTCGGCCACCTCATGCCGTTCCACGGCAAGGGCCATCATGGTCTCGAGCGCCTCGACGTCGCAGGGATCATCCTTGAGGATACGCCGCAGGCCTTCCCTGGCGCGTTCCCCGGACGAAACCGCTTCGCGGGTCGCGGAAAGCAGCAGCGAAGCCCTGAGAACCGCCCCGCTTCCCTGGCCGAAGCGGCCGGCGGCGGCGAGGGAGGCAAGGTCGTCCAGCCACTCCGCAGCCTGGGCGCCCAGACCGGCCGCCTCCATCCGATCGACCATCCCGCGGACCGCATCGCCCTCCCGGCCCGGCAAAACCATGGCGAGAGCCCGAAGCCTGGTCGTTGATGCGTCGAAATGACGATCCAGCCTGTTGAAGGTGACGGCCACGGCCTCAAGAACCTCGCGGGTCTCGAATCCGGCGGCCCGGATTTCATTGAGAAGATCGAGGGCCGAAGCCGGATCGAACCTGTCGACCACCCCGGCCGCGACCGCGGCGCACCTGGAAGCCTCCGCCCTCGACCCGGCGACCGCGGCGGCCGCAAGAAGCCGGCGACAGGTCTGCAGGAATTCGTGGACGCCGAGCCAGCCGGGATTTTCGGCCCCGATCAGGACGACCGCCAGCAGGGGAGAAACCATTTCGGGCCTTTCGTTTGCAAGGACGAGCGCGCGTGCAAGGACCTCGGGCCACATGACCGGGCTGGCGATCGCCCGTTCGATGAAAGCGGCCACGGCCGCATGATCCGAAGGCGCCGACGAAAGACTGGCAAGCATCGACGAAAGCGCTTCGCCGCCATCAGCCGGTGTCGCGAAAGATGAGTCGCCGTCATAAAGGACTTCGGCAGGCTCCTCCCCGGAAGAAGAAAAAACAAACCTGATCCGATCGCGATCCACCGCGACCGAAGACAGACGCGTTTCGTCCATCAGGGGCAGCTTGAATCCGAGACCGGCCATCAGTGGTTTTATGGCAGGCCTGAGAATGTCGACCTGCGCCGCGGTTCCGTCCCAGGCAGCCACGATGGCAGCGGCAGCGGCAGCGCCGATGTCGGCCCAGGCGATTTCGCACAAACCGAAGATCCGGGGATGGACAGGTACAATCCTGACAAGGCGGCCCTCGCCCTTTTCAAATCGAATTCTCACGGAAAACGGGATTCCGCGCGCCGCCCCCGACAGCGTGATGATTCCGTCAGCCCCGGCCTCGACCACAGGCGGATAATCGCCGCCGGCCATCCCGGAACAGGCCTTGGAAATGAAAGGGAAGGGAACATCGACCGTCACCGAATCGAGCGTCGAGAGGTGAGAACGAAGCCCCCGGGGGCCCGATTGACAGTCGAATGGAAAAGTCACCAGCGGCAGGCCGAGCGTCATGTCGGAAAGACCGACCGCGCCCGAAGGGGTATTCACCATTGCCGAATCAAGATGCAGGAAAACGCCTGCGGGGGTCATCTCAAGGGAAAAATAGTTCCGGCGTGACGTCGATACTACCGGAAGATTCTTCGAAATTTCCCCGGACATCGAACCCCCGAACGGCCGTCGGCCCTGAATAAACCACGTTGCCTGCCGATTCTAGATTCGGATTGCCCGGTTGTCGACGGCACAAGTTGGAAGCCTTCAAAGCAGCGTTGCCACTGCTGTTTCATTTACAGTCAGGATGATAATAATAACCCTGTGGAATTCGGGGAGGATCATGGGATAACAGTTTGAAATGTCTGGATAACTTTTCATCTGGTTCATGTTCAAATGCCTGTCTGCCGGTTGTTTTTCACGTTCAGCTTTTTCCCATGCAGGCCGGGGGCATGTGTTAAACCGGCCCGGTTTGAACGACACGCTTACAGTCCTTCGACAGATGTTGAAACATGTTTTGAACGGGGTTCTGAACAGCACCGCCAGTTTGCCAAAGGGAGTGCTTGACAATAGAATATCTGCCGCCGGGAGCATTTCCGCGCCCGTCCCTGAATATCCGGGGTGACGTTGATGAATAAGGACGAAGGGGGATCGGACAGGAAGGTATTCTGTTCCTTCTGCGGCCGCCCGGCCTCCGAAACGCGACGGATGATCTCGGGACCGGGGGTTTTCATCTGCGCCAACTGCGTTGAAGGCTGCAACTCCGTTATCCAGGGCGGCACCGACGAAAAGGATTTTAATCCGAAGGCGGCCGGGGAACACAGGGAAACCGGGACGATTGCGCGGCCCAGGGAACTGGTTCGGGTGCTTGACGAATACGTCATCGGCCAGGAATACGCCAAAAAGATTCTTGCGGTCGCCGTTTACAACCATTACATGCGGGTCCAGGGCGGTCGCCGCCGCCGTCACCATGACGTCGAACTCCAGAAAAGCAACATCCTGATGCTCGGGCCCACCGGTTCGGGCAAGACCCTTCTTGCCCAGACGCTCGCCCGCGTTCTGAAGGTTCCATTCACGATTGTTGACGCCACCTGCCTGACCGAAGCGGGATACGTGGGCGAGGACGTCGAAAACGTTGTGCTTTCGCTGCTGCAGGCGGCCGACTTCGACGTCGACCAGGCCAGGCGTGGAATCATCTACGTCGACGAAATCGACAAGATTGCCCGCAAGTCGGACAGTCCGTCGATCACCAGGGACGTGTCCGGGGAGGGGGTGCAGCAGGCGCTCCTGAAGATCCTCGAGGGCACCATCGCCAATGTCCCGCCGCAGGGTGGCCGCAAGCATCCTCAGCAGGAATATATTCAGGTCGACACGACCAACATACTGTTTATCTGCGGCGGCGCGTTCGTCGGGCTGGAAAACATCGTTTCCGAACGCCTGCGCGGCGGCACGATAGGGTTCGGGACCAGGGTCGAATCGGTCAGGAAGAATTCGATTGGCGAAACGCTCCGCAACACTGAACCGGAAGATCTGATCAAATTCGGGCTGATTCCCGAATTCGTGGGCCGGTTCGCCGTGACCGCCAGCCTTGATCTTCTTGACGAGCATGCCCTCGTGCGGATACTTTCCGAACCGAAAAATTCGCTGGTCCGGCAGTACCAGGCGATGTTCGAAATGGAGGACATCGATCTCGAATTCACCCCTGAGGCGCTCACCTCAATCGCCAGGCAGGCGGTGGCCCGCGGGACCGGTGCGCGCGGGTTGCGTTCCATCATGGAAAAGGTGATGCTCGACCTGATGTACGAACTGCCGGGAAACCGCGACGTCAGGCGCGTCATCATCAACGAGGAAGCGGTGGACGGCGGCCGACCGCGGATTGTAACCTCGCCGGAGGCCCGCACGGCTTGATAGACCGATGGATCTGCTTTTCGCACCATGGAGAATGGCTTACGTGACCGACGCGGAAAAGAAATGCGGGTGTTTCCTGTGCGCCTTGAAGGACGCAGCCCCCTCCGCGGACAACCTGGTGGTTTTCAGGGACGCCCTGGCCTTTGTCGTCCTGAACCGCTATCCGTACGTGTCGGGCCATCTGATGGTCGCGCCTTACAGGCACATCGCCTCCCCGCTTGATCTCACGGAAACCGAGGCCGCCGCGATGATGAGGCTTGTCAGGCGGTCCATGATTGCGATACAGAATGTGTACTGCCCGCAGGGCTTCAACGTGGGCATGAACGTCGGGCAGGCGGCCGGCGCGGGTCTCAAGGACCACATCCACCTGCATGTGGTGCCGCGCTGGAACGGCGACACGAATTTCGTGCCGGTTATCGGCGACGTGAAAATAATCCCCGAGGCGCTCGAAGTGACCCGGGAGAGGCTGGAACGGGCGTTTTCGGAACAGGAGGGTTAGGTGATGAATCGGAAGGTCGTTGTTCTGTCGGTCATCCTGGGTTTTTCGCTGTTATCGGCGGCAGCGGCGGCACAGTCCCCGGTTGCCGAAAAGTTCTACCAGGAAGGCGTGACGCTCGCGAAGTCCAAGCAGATGGATCAGGCGCTTTCCAAATTCCAGAAAGCCGTGGCTTTCGAGCCGAAGGTGTTCAAATACCAGCTCAACCTGGCGTATGCGTATGACTGGCTGAACCGGCTGCCCGAGGCGCTGGCCACATACGAAGCCGCGGTGAAGCTCGGCAAGGGCGCCATCCAGGCCCAGAAGGGCCATGCGGAAGTCTGCCGGCGGCTCCATATCTTCGACATGGCCGAATCGTCGTACCGCGCCGCCTTGAAGAAGGACGGCAAGGACATGACGCTCGTGATGGGCCTGGCGGCTTCGCTTGCGGGCCAGGGCAAGCTCGACGAGGGTCTCGCGGAATACAGGAAGGCGGTCAAGCAGTTCCCGAAGGAGGCGCAGCCGCCGTTCAAGGCTGCCAACATCATGCGCAAGAAGGGCGACCTGGACGGCGCGATTGAACATTACAAGATGGCGCTTGACCGTGATCCGGCCTTTGCCAAGGCGGAATTCGGTCTCGGCCTGGTACAGAAGGAAAAGGGTGATTTCGCCTCCGCCAAGGTGGCGCTGGAATCGTCCTGCAAGAAGGGCATCAAGCCGGCCTGCAAAGCCTACTGGAAGATCAAGGATAAAT
>CAYYCO010000024.1:0-33063 GCA_964470365.1 uncultured Anaeromyxobacteraceae bacterium
TTCGGGCTGCTGGCGTTCATCGGCGGCAAGATGATTTTCGAGGCGGTCCGGGGCGATGGCTGTGTAACGCCCTCGCGGCGAGACCCCACACGCGGTGTCGTGCTGCTCATGCTGGCGCTGGCGACCAGCATCGACGCCCTGGCGGTCGGCCTGTCTTTCGGGTTGACCAGGGCGCCGATTGTGTTGCCGGCACTGATAATCGGGTTCGTTTGCGCGGGGTTCAGTTCGGCCGGCCTGGTTTTCGGAAGGCGGCTGGGGTGCGCGTTCGGGAAGAAAATGGAAATCATCGGCGGTATCGTGCTGATCCTGATCGGGGTCCGGATCGCCGCCGAACATCTGTTGAAAAGCGTCTGACTAACCGGGGGACAGGATGAACCGCAGGACATTCATCACGAAGGGATTGATGGCTGGGGCCGCCGTTGCGGCGGCGCCGGCGCTGCTGACGACGACATCGGCCTGCGGACGGCCGCAGGTCGGGGCGGACGGCGCACCGGAGCCGAAGGGACTGGACGCATTCCTGGCCGATGGCGCGCGAACCATGTGGATCGCGGCACACCCGGATGACGAATGTTTCAGCGGCGGCGTCCTCGCCAGATCGTCGATTCATTACGGAAACCCGACGCATATGGTACTGATGACCCACGGCGACGGCGGCGAATGCTGCCGTCCGCAGGGATGCGAACCCGACCTGGCGACGGTCAGGGCCGGGGAAATGGCAAAGGTCGCAGCGCTGTACCGCGCCGGCCTGACGCATGAACGGTTCTTCAATGCACCGCTGCCGGTGGAGTCGTTCCCGAAGCGGCATGAACTGTTTGAAATCTGGAAAATGCACCGCGACCCGGTGGGACACCTTGTCGAAGAAATCCGGAAATTCAGGCCTGACCTGGTCCTGACGTTCGAACCGACCTACGGCGGCACAGGCCACCCGGAACACCAGCTTACGTCACGGCTGGCTACGACTGCGGTGCGCGCCGCGGCCGATCCTGCCTTCGGCGGTGGCGAAGCCCACAAGGTCGAAAGAACGTACTTCATGCTTAACAGGTTCTGGGTTCTGCGCATGTTCGGTGCGGCGGACCCGGGTCCGGTGTCCGAGGTGTTCGACGCGACCGCCCGGGCCACCGACGTGATGTCCTGTGTTGATTTCATGGTGTACGCGACCCGGCTGCACGAAACGCAGGCGAACGACATGGGCACGGTCAGGAAACTGCGGACGGCGTTCAACAACCTCACGCTGCGCCGGGTTGACCCGTTCACCCGGTCATGGGACCCGGCCGAACCGGCCTGATATTCCTGCCTTTCGTCATGGCGGTGCGCATGATGCCGAAGCTGCTGACATTCGTGGTGTTGCTGATCCTGGCGACCGCTTGCGGCGGCTCCGGAGTTCCCGCGGACCCGGGCGCCGACGCGCTTCGGGACGTTGCCGTCGTCGATGTGTCGGCCGATCCGGGCCAGCAGGATTCGGTCGTGCGTGACACGGTGCCGGCAGAGGTGGCCGATGCGACCGACGTTTCCGCTGATACGGCTGATGCGGTCCCGGTCGATTCGATGGATGATGGCGCGGACTTCATGACCGATACCCTTGTGGACGACGCGGCTGACGTCGGGGTCGATTCCATGACCGCGGACGCCGCGCAGGACGTCGTTGTCGATCAGTGCCCGGCGTTCAACGCGCCGATCGTGCAGGGCACGCTCGCCGAGACCCCGCTTGACGAGATTTCCGGTCTCATCGCCAGCCGCAGGCATGCCGGCGTGCTGTGGGGGCACAACGATTCGGGCGATACTCCGCGGATCTGGGCCATACAGGTCCCTGCAGAAGGCGTGGGCCCCGAGGTTCAGTTGCCGGTCGTGGAATTCACGGTGAACAAGGCGATGGACGGCTGGCCCGAACCGTTTCCCACATGGGCATCGACGGCCGTCGACTGGGAAGACATCGCCATCGGGCCGTTCGCCGGCGTCGAGGGCGACGCGATTTTCATCGCCGACACCGGCGACAATTCGTTCGAATCGGCGGACAAAAGGCGTCTGTCCGTCAGGGTTTACGTGATGCCGGAACCGGTTGAAATCGTCGCCGGCGACATCACTGGCGTCACCTGGTTCGACATCACTTATGACGACGGGTACCACGATTCGGAAGCGTTTTTCGTCGATCCCCTGACCGGCGATATGTACCTGGTGGAAAAACAGCACCACGGCGGCCCGGCCGGCGTTTACCGGGTTGCGGCATCGGATATGGCCGGGCAATCGGCCGGCACGGACCTTGTCGCCATCAGGGTCGCGATGATCGACGTTGAACTGGCGACCGCCGCGGACATGTCGGCGGACGGCACTATGCTGGCTATCAGGAATTACGGCGGCGCCCCCGACGGCGTCGAAAACAACGGTCTGCTGTGGACCCGCACAGCCGGCACGACCGTCACGGATATGCTGGCCGGACAGGGCTGTTCGCTTCCGAACTTCCCCGCGGAACCCTGGCTTGAAATCCAGGGGGAGTCGATAGCCTTCAACACCGACAACACCGGATTCTTCACGGTCTGTGAATTCAATAGCTTTCTGTGTCCCCTGCAGAACCTGAATTTCTGGAAACTGGACCGCTGAACCCGGCGATGTCCGGCCGCCGGGAACGGTATTGACGCCGCGCGGCATTAATCCTGTCCACGCCGTTACCATGTGTTACAATGCCCGCCGTATGGATCTTAAAAAGACCAAATACATCCTCCCGAACCTGTTCACACTGGCCAGCGTCCTGTTCGGCATGGTTTCGATGACGTACACGATGCTTGGCGGGCCGTCGGATTTTACACGCGCCGCCATCTGCATCCTGCTGGCCATGGTTGCCGATTCGTTCGACGGCCGCGTGGCCCGCATGACAGGCACGGCCACCCGGTTCGGCATCCAGCTCGATTCGCTGGCGGACGCGATTTCGTTCGGCGCGGCCCCGGCGCTGCTTGCATGGGCTTTTTCCCTGAAGTCGATCGGCCACGGTCGCGGTTTTCCCGGCCTGCTGATTGTGTTCGTTTACGTCGCCTGCGGCATCATGCGCCTGGCCCGGTTCAACGTTTCTTCGTCCGGCAAGGGTAAAAAAACAAATTATTTCCAGGGGCTGCCCATTCCGGCCGGCGCGGCCGTGGTCGTCACCATGATTTGGTCGATGCAGGACCTGGGCGTGGTCGGCGCCGACAAGATGGGCCTGGTCGCGTTCGTGATGCTGGCAACCAGCTTCCTGATGGTCAGCAGCGTTCCGTACCGGAATTTCAAGCACGTCCGCATCAATATGGGCATCCGCGTCCTGATGATCCTGATGGCAGGCGGCGTCATACTGATGGCAATCCGTTACAAGACCAGCTACGTCCTGGCCATCCTGGCCATCATTTACATCCTGATGGGGCCGGTCGAGGGCACATGGCAGCTTCTTACCTCGGTCCGTCGTCGTGACAGGAATTCCGGCGATAACGACGATTCCGATCCCGAAAACCGCTGAAATCCCTTTTTTATTCGAAGATGGTCCGCATACGCCCCGCGATGCCGTCGTCGAGTTCCACGTCGGCGGCCCTGGCGTTGGCGGCGGCCTGCGTGACGGTCCTGGCGCCGCAGATGGCGGTGGTAACCACCGGGTCGTGAAGGACCCAGGCGATGGCGGCAGTTGCCGGATCGAGTCCGCGGGCATCCGCAATCTTCCTGAACCGCTCGACCCTTTCAAGGTTGCTGCGGAAAGAATTGCCCTTGAAACGCGGATCATGCAGCCTGATGTCACCCGTTTCGAACCTGGTCCCGGTGTTGTACCGGCCCGCCAGCAGGCCCCTGCACAGCGGTTCGTATGCCAGGAACCCGGTACCGTCGCGGCGGCAGGACGGCAGCAGTTCGCGTTCGACATCGGTGTTCATCAGGCTGTACGGCGCCTGAAGCGACGCACATCCGCCGGCAGTTGCCGCGTCCAGTTCCGACGGGCTGAAGTTGGAAACGCCGAAAGCCCGGATTTTTCCGTCCCCGACAAGGTCCCGCAGGGTTTCCATCGTCGATTCCACCGGCCACATCGTGTCGTTCCAGTGCACCTGCATCAGGTCGATCCGGTCGGTCCCGAGCCGCCGCAGGCTGTCGTCGACCTGCCGTATGATTCCGTCGCGCGAAAGATCGAGGCGCAGCCTGCCCAGATCGTCTTCCCACGGACCGCATTTCGTGGCGACGAAAACCTGGTCGCGGATCCCGGCGAGCGCCTGGCCAAGTACGGTTTCGGCGTGTCCGTTGCCGTAAATCGGGGCCGTGTCGAACAGGTTGACACCCAGTTCCGCCGCCCGCCTGATGGCCTTGATCGAATCCCGGTCGTCGACGCGGCCCCAGTCGGCGCCGCCGATGGTCCAGGTCCCGAACGAAACGACCGACACCTCGAACCCCGTCTTTCCCAGTTTCCGATAGCGCATGCAGCCCCCGTTAAACCTTACAGCGGCAGAATTCCTGTCGAAAGCGATGTTAACCCACGAATTCAATCCGGGTGGGTAAATTGACACCCGGTATGCCCGGCTCCTAGAATTGCCCTGTCAATCTTGAACGCCACCTTCGGGGGTCTGGATGATGAAATTTCGTCTTTTCGCCGGGTTGCTGATGGCGGTCGTGCTTTCTGCCGCATCGATGCCGGCGTACGGCCAGGATACTCCGCAGGACGTTCCCGCCACCGTCGCGCCGCCGGCGGCCGCCGCCTCGGCCCCAGCCCCTGATGCCGCCGTGCCTGCCGACGCGGCTGCGGGCCAGGACGCCACTGCCGTTGCCGAACCATCCGGCGTCGCGTCCGAAACGCCGTCCGAAACGCCAGCCGAAACGCCAACGGCCACCGAGCCGACCGAGGCCGATATCGACCGCGCCCGCGTTCTTGCGGGCGAGGCGGGAACCCTGTACGAAAACGGCCAGTACGCCGAATCAATCGTCAAGTTCAACCAGGCCCTGGATCTTTACCGGCACCCGGTTATCTGGTTCAACCTGGCGAAGGCATACGAAAAACTCGCCGAATACGAAAAGGCCGCCGACGCTTACCGCCAGTATCTGACGCTGCATCTGGAACAGACGGGGGCGCCCGCGTCCGACCAGGCCGACACCGAACGGACGATCGAAATACTGCGGGAAAAGGCTTACCTCGCGCTGCCGGAAGTATCGATCGATTCAGACCCGCGCGGCGCCGAGGTGTACATCGACGGCGCGGACGTGCTGAACGGCCAGACCCCGATGAAAATCCATCTTGTCGAGGGCACGCACAGCCTGGTCATCAAGGCGGACGGCTACCAGACGGTCCAGCGCGATTTCGAGGTCCGTTCACGTGAACCGGCCCGGTTCATGTTTTCGATGGTCCAGGAAAAGAACTCCGGCGGAATCGTTGTCATGGCCAACGTGCGCGGCGCCAGGATCCACGTCGACGGCAAGGTCGTCGGGGCGACCCCGATGCTCCAGCCGTTCGAGGTGGAACCGGGCCGGCATCACGTGATGGTGGAAAAGGACGACTACACCGATTATTCGGCGGTTGTCGAAGTCGGTGCGAACGAAACCAGCGAGGTCAGCGTCAGCCTGCATCTGGCCAAAAAGTCGTTTTCCTGGCGCGGCTCCCTCGGGATCACCTCGCTGATCCTGGGCGGTGGCATCGTCGGCGCATCCTTCTGGGGCCGGTACTACATCAATGAGGGTTACAAGGACAAGGGCATGTACAACGTCGTATCGCCGAATGCCGTCGATGCTCAGCCGTTTGAAACCTACAAATCGATGGTCTACGCCGGATACGGCGTCGGCGCGGGTCTTGCCGCGCTGGGGCTTGGGCTTCTGATCTGGGAAGTCGTCAGGAAGCCGATCGAAATCCGGCCGGAAGACCGGATCGACCAGGTCAAGCCGTCCATTTCAATCGTCCCGACGTTCGGTTCCGATGCGGTCGGGATCGGCGCGGTCGCCGTATTTTAGGGGTGCATCATGCGGATTCATGCATTTATTCCGGCGGTTGCCGCAATACTGGCGTCCGGTTGCGTCGTCGGCATCGATCCTCCTGAAATGACGTCGGCGGTTTATATCGCCGGCGGGATTTTCCCGTTCGGGACCGAAACGATGTGTTTCAACGCCAGCCAGACCGAACAGACCTGCGCCAGCACACTGACAAACCTGCCCAAAACGTGGCCGGTGGCCAAGGTTCCGGTGCCGGATTTTCTTATTGACGCGCACGAGGTCACGAACCGCCAGTACGATTACTGCGTGCAGATGGGCAACTGCGAATTGCCTGCGTACAACAACATTTCCAGCGGTGAAATCTATTATGGCAATCCGCTGTACGACAATTACCCCGTCGTCAACGTAACGTTCGACATGGCCGAAAAATACTGCGAATTCGTCGGCGGCCGCCTGCCCACCGAGGTCGAGTGGGAACGGGCGGCGGGCGGCGTTTCGACGGTCGAGAATCCGAAACGCATACTGCCTGTCGACAAGGTGACTTTCGCGAAGGTCAGGAACTGCGGCGCCAAGCCGGTGGGTATTTCCGTCAAATGGTGCACCAGCGTGGCCAGGCCTGCTGCCGTCATGAAGTCCGCCGACGATTATGTGACCGACCTGGCCGGCGGCGCGAAGGTTTACGACCTGGCCGGCAACGTCGGGGAATGGACGGCCGGCCGGTATCGTGAAAACGTCACCTGCGCCGACGACCTGCCCGAATTGTGCGACTGCTGGGCCTGCGGTCCGGCCGACGCCACTTGCAAGGAAAACTGTTACACCCTTTGTGCCGCGTGCGCCGGCAATCCCGACTGTTATGTGCAGTGCAATGATGAAGCCAGCGATATCGGTCTGCCGGTCTGCATCGCGTATTCCGGTCCGGCGCAGATGGGCGACCTTGTCGACATGTCGCCGGTAGGCGAACGCGTGATAAAGGGTGGCAACTACACGACCGACAAGGAAAAGACCTGCGAAATGACCGTGTCGAACCGTTCACGCCACATGAGCATGGCTGACTCGTCACCCACGGTCGGTTTCCGGTGCGTGTACGACGCCTCGGCGGGTGCGGCCAGCGAATGAAATCCATTTCCAGACTGATTGCCGTCGTGCTGCTCGTCCTGGCGCCGGTTTCCGCCGTCGCGCAGGTGTCCCTGCCTGCGCTGGATGAACTTGTCAGGTCCGGTCTCAAGGTCAGCGCGTTGTTTTCGATCGACGGCCGCCCCGTCGCGTCGTTGAATCCCGGTCAGATGCTGAATCCGGCGTCCGTGACCAAACTTTTTACCGCGGCCGTTGCGCTGGACACCATCGGACCTGATCGGCGACTCGACACGACGGTGTACCGGCAGGGTGACGTGCTTTTCATACAGGGGGGCGGCGACCCGGAGCTGACTCTGCGGGATCTTGATTCCCTGGCTTCCTGCGTGGCCGCCGAATCTGCTTCGCCCTTCCGCAAGCTGATTTTTTCCACCGGCCCCTTCAATCGCGAGGACCTTCCCCCCGGTTACGGACAGAAGTCGACGACCGCGTCCTATCGTGCGTCGGTGGCCGGTCTGCAGGCCAACAGGAACGCGATGACCGTTTCGATTGGCAAGGCGTCGCCGGGCGCCGCGCCGGTCGTGAAGGTTACGCCGATGTCCGACTACGTCAGGGTGGTAAACGACGCGCGTGCATCGGCGGCAGGCAACGAGGGCAAGGCGCAGCGCCGGAAGGCTCCGCTGTCGGTCGTCACGTCAAACGATTCGGACGGCCGGATGGTGATCACGGTTTCGGGGCGGACCAATCCCTCCCGCGGAACCGGTGTTACCGTCAGGATTGAAAATCCGGCGTGGTCCGCCGCCGCATACTTCATCGCGGCCCTGGGCAGGAAGGGCGTGAAGGTCGCCCTGCCGGTTCCGGTGCGCGGCGCGGTGGGCGCGGGCGCCGAAAAAATCTGTTTCTCGGCCTCGCCGCGTATGGGGGACATACTGGTGCCGATGCTCAAGGACAGCGTCAACCCGATCGCCGAAAGCGTCCTGAGGCTGGTTGGCGCCGAGGGTGCGTCAGGCCAGGTCGGTTTCGCCGAAGGCGCCGCTAAATTGATGTCGTTCCTGCGTGACAAGGTGGGCGCGCCGTCAGGGACGTATTCCTTCACCAACGGTTCGGGGCTTTACGGCGCGAACAGCGTCAGCGCGGGCGCTGTCGTGTCGCTGGTGCACTGGATTCTCGGCCGGCCCGCGGTCAGGGAGGCCCTGCGGAAGGCGCTTCCGATCGGCGGCGTCGACGGCACGCTCGACGGGCGCTTCAGGCAGGAATCGATTCGCGGCCGCGTGCACGCGAAGACCGGCACGCTGGACGAGGCGATCTCCCTGGCGGGATGGGTGGATCTGCCGGACGGCCGGGCGCTCGAATTCGCAGTCCTCGTTCAGGGCGATCGCAAGCTCAAGGCCGCAACCGTCCGCAGGGCGATCGATTCGTCGGTGATGAAGGTGTTCGGCGCGTCCGCGGCGCATTGAAAAACGGGCCGCAGGGGCGGGTCAACGGGCGCGGATGGTGCCCACGTCGTCAATCCAGAACGATTCGGGAAGCACCTTGCGGATCTCTTCCTTGCGGGATTTAACCTTCCATTTCCTGTCGACCAGCAGGTTCAGTATGGCGATCTTCATGCGCTGTGTTTCGGACGCATCCATCAACCTGTCCACGAGGGCCTCGCACAGTTCCTCGGTTCCCATGTGCGCCATCGCCTCCACCGCACGTACGCGGATTTCCTCGTTTTCGTCGGCGGCAAATTCAAAAAGGGCCGAAATGACGTCGGGATGATTGAATTCGCACAGGTTGGACACCAGTTCCACCTTGCGGTTGATGTCCCTGTCGAATATCGCCTCCATTTCCCGAATCATGCCCAGCAGGTATGAAACCGTCGTGTCGTCGCCGACGATCTGGCGCAACGCCTTCGTCGGCCAGTAAGGCGCGTTTTCGGTGCGCATGTATTCAAGAATCGGTTCCACCGCCACCGGCCCGAGCGCCACGAGGTGGTTGAACACGGCGTGTTTTTCTTCCTCGTCGCCGATGGTCTGTTCAATACGGAACGAAAAACGTTTCAGAAGAGCCTGGACAGCCTCCGCCGTGCCGATCTGGGCGAGCTGGTCGATGGCCATCTGCCGGTCCTGCGCCTGACCGTATTTGTTTTCCACCTTCCGGGTCAGCCGGACGATCTGGGGAGACACCTTCCTGACCTGCGCGCCGGAAGACGATTCGTCTGCGCCGCCGCCGAACAGTTTCGATAGAAAACCCATCATGCACCACGCGGATTCAGTCGGACAGACAGGTATCAGAAAACAAGGTGTTTTTCAATGGCGGCGCCAATCCTCTTGACTTAAAAGTCCTATGGGGTAACTTGCTGCCCAGGGTCCCGGACCGCACCCGCGAGCGTGTTTCGGGCTGCGGACATGGATGGGATCCTGGGCAATTTTTCTGGAGGTTCGTCTTGACTGACGACAGCGGTCAGACGCGGGTCGGCAAGGGAACGGTCTTCGTTAAGGCGGAAATCTGCAAGGGGTGCGCCTATTGCATCGAATTCTGTCCGACGGACTGCCTGCGCTTTTCCCGCAGTTTCAATGCGAAGGGATACCATTACCCGGTTCTTGCGAATCCCGGCGCCTGCACCGGCTGCAACACATGCGGCCAGTTCTGCCCCGATTACGCGATTTTCGGGATGAGATTCAAGGACATTGACGCCATCGAGGCGGAACGCCAAGGCGCCGGAAAGGCCCCGGGGGTGAATCATGAAAGCCAGCCCTGAAGGGGTTATGACCGGTGTTCATTTCATCGACGGCGATCACGCGGCCTGCGAGGGCGCCCTCGCGGCCGGATGTCGTTTTGTGGCGGGATACCCGATCACGCCGTCGACTGAGGTCGTGGAACGGTTCGCGGCCCGTATTCCCACGGTCGGCGGGATGTTCATCCAGATGGAAGACGAAATTGCCTCGTCGATTGCCATCATGGGCGCGGCATGGGGCGGACACAAGGTGATGACGGTCACGTCCGGCCCGGGCCTTTCGCTGATGATGGAACACATCGGTCTGGCCGTGATGACGGAAGTGCCCTGCGTCATCGTTGACGTGCAGCGTGGTGGTCCCTCGACGGGCCTCCCGACGTTGCCGGCCCAGGCCGACATGATGCAGGTCAAGTGGGGTTCGCACGGCGATTACGAAATCATCGCCATCGCCCCGTCGTCGCCGCAGGAATGCTTCGACCTGATGATCAAGGCATTCAACCTGGCGGAAACCTACCGCTGCCCGGTCTTCTTCATGATGGACGAGGCAGTCGGTCACATGGTCGAGCGCGTCGAAATTCCCCCGGCCGACCGGATCGAAGTGGTCGAACGCCGCTGGTCCGCGAAAACGCCTTCCGAATACCGTCCTTACGAAACCGGCGCGGATCTGGTTCCCGACATGGTCAAGGCCGGCGACGGCTACCATGTGCACATTACCGGCCTGACCCACGACGAACGCGGCTATCCGGCGTTGAACTCCGCAGCCCAGGATCGGCTGATTCGCCGGCTTTCGGAAAAGATCACCCGGAATGCCGCAGATATGGTGGACGTCCGCGAGGACGGCTGCGACGACGCCGACATCATAGTCGTTTCATACGGGATCACTTCCCGCGTGGCCGACGCGGCGGTCGAAATGGCACGCGCCGAAGGATTGAAGGTCGGTTCGGCCCGCCTCGTCGTCTGCTGGCCGTTCCCGGATGACGTCATCAGGCGCTACGCATCGACCGCCCGCGCCATCGTGGTTCCCGAACTCAACCTCGGCCAGATGGTCCGCGAAGTGCGCCGCGTGTCGTCGTGCCTGCCTGTTTATGGCGTCGACCATGCCGGCGGTTCTGTTCATGAACCGGAACGGATACTTGAAACGATCAGGCGTGCCGCCACCGAAAACGGCGCCTGCTGCGACAAGGGGGGCAGATCATGAATCTGGAAGAAATCATGGTCCCCGAGTCCTCGGAATGTGCCGGCGGGAACTGCACGCCGCCGATTGAAAATCCGGTTCTCAGGATTATGCGCAAGGATCGCCTGCCGCACATCTGGTGTCCGGGATGCGGCATCGGAACGGCCGTCAATTCGCTGGCCAGGGCGCTGGATTCGTCGGGACTCGACCTGGACAAGGTGTCGATAGTGTCCGGCATCGGTTGTTCGGGGCGCGTCGCCGGTTACATGGACCTGGATTCGTTCCACACGACCCACGGCAGGGCGATTCCGTTCGCGACCGGCCTGCACCTCGCAAATCCTGAACTGAAGGTCGTCGTGTTTTCCGGCGACGGCGACCTGTTCGCCATCGGCGGTAATCATTTCCTGCATGCGGCGCGCCGGAACATGGACCTGCTGGTCATCTGCGTCAACAACTACACGTACGGAATGACGGGCGGGCAGGTCGCGCCGACCACCCCGATGAAGTCCACGCAGAGCACCATGCCATACGGCAACTTCGAGACGCCGCTGAACCTGCCGCACATCGCTGACGCGGCTGGTGCGACCTATGTTGCCCGCTGGACCGTCTTTCACATTCGCCAGGTCGCGAAGGCCATACGGGAAGGGATTGAACACAAGGGCTTTTCGTTCATTGAAATCATGGCCCCGTGCCCGACGCTGTACCTGCGCCGGAACAAACTTGGCGAGGGCGTCGATCAGGTTCGTTTCTTCAAGGAAAACTCGGTGTTGAAGAACGGCGCCGACACGAAGGACGTGGCGCTGACCGCGACGGACCCGATCGCGGTCGGAAAGTTCGTGGATCGCGAGGCTCCGAGCTGGCTTGAATCGAGGAACGCGCAGCTTGGCGCCGCCCTGGGGCCCCGGTTCGCGGGATGGGGGGACGATCATGGCCACAACTGAAATTCGTATCGGCGGTCTTGGCGGCCAGGGCGTCATCCTCTGCGGCACGATCATCGGAAAGGCCTCGTCGATTTACGACAACGGCCACTCTGTCATGATTCAGTCGTTCGGCCCGGAGGCCCGCGGCAGTTCATGCAGCGCCCAGGTCATGCTTGCCGACAAGCCGATCGGCTATCCTTATGTCAGGAAGCCGGACGTGCTGGTAGCGATGTCGAACGATGCGTGCCGGCGGTTCCTTCCCGATCTGAAGCCGGATGGCATCCTTCTGTACGAGGAAGAACTCGTTCTGTTCGGGGACGGCGAAAAACCGGCCCGTGCCTGGGGTATTCCGGCCACCCGCTTCGCCGAGGAACTCGGCCGGCGCATGGTCATGAATATCGTAATGGTCGGCTTCTTTTCGGGAGTTACCGGCCTGGTTTCGCGCGAGGCCGCCGAAAAGGCCGTCCGGGATTCGGTTCCGAGGGGTACTGAGCCGCTGAATCTTCAGGCATTCGCAAAGGGGTACGACTTCGGTCGTGAACTCCTGGCGAAGGCGCCGTAGATTTGGCCGCGACTGGAGGTTGACGATGGAGCCGGTAAAACTTCCGATCGACTGCGACTTGAAAAACGGCGTGCAGGTCCGCGTGCGCGAAATGGTGCTGGACGACGAACCGGCGATTCTGCGGTTCTTCAAGGCGTTGCCGATCGAGGATCGTCATTTCCTGCGAAACGACGTGACCGACCCGGTCCGCGTGCACAATTTCATGATCGACGACACGCATGACCGGGTGCTCGCCGTGGTCGGGGAAATCGACGGGAAGATAATCGCGTCCGCGGAACTCGATCGGAACCACTATGGATCGATGACGCACGTCGGTCAGCTCCGTGTCATCGTCGCCAGGGAATTCCAGCATCTCGGGTTCGGCGTGATCCTGGGAAGGATTCTTGTCGCGGCCGGCATTGCGGCCGGGATCGAAAAGGTCCTGGCGGAAACGTCAACCGAAAACAAGATGGCGATGGCGGCTCTTCAGAAGGGTGGATTCACGCTCGAGGCGACCTTCAAACGCCACGTCAAGGACCTCTCCGGCCGCAAGCACGATCTCGCTGTTTATTCGTATGACGTCTCGCATATCTGGGACAAGATGGAAGCCCTGGTGTCTGATTACTCGCCCATCCGCGGCTACTGAACGCGACCGCGTTCCCCGGGGGAAAATCGGTCTTGGCTGCCGTGAAACAGATCAGGGTGGTTGCCGCGCTCATGCGCCAGGCGGACGACGGCAGGATTTTGATCACGCGCCGGCCCGACCACGGTGAATTTGGCGGATACTGGGAATTTCCCGGTGGAAAGGTCGAGCCGGGCGAATCCGACAGCGACGCCCTCGCGCGTGAAATCCGGGAAGAACTTGGCGTGGACGTCCTGGTCGGCGCCCAGTTTTATTCGAGGGTCTTCGAATACCGGAATTTCACGCTCGATTTCCATATTCTTCGCTGCGTTCTCGTGGCGGGCGAAATGCGTCCGATCGGTGTGGCCGACATCAGGTGGGTCATGCCGTCGGAACTGACGCGGTACCTGTTCCCCCCTGCCGACGCCGATGTTGTGTGCCTGCTCGCCCGCGGGCAGAATATGTGAAGCCATCTTTTGATTGCCGGGGGCACCAGTGAACAGACCAGTCGCGACGATTTTCCTTTTCGTTTCCTTCATGGCGGCCGGATCCGCCGCGGTCGCCGGGCAGGTGCCCGATGCGCAGCCGGCACAGGATGACCCGGTGATGGCCGCAATGGTCGATGAACTGGATCGGAGCGTTTCGGAACTGCGACTGCAGCAGGGCGAATACGACCTTCCGTACTTCGTCTGCTATTCGGTCCGCGACGTGCGCAATGCTTTCATCAGTGGGAAAAACGGCGCGTTGTTCGTTTCCAACGATACGCGATCAAGGGTTGCCGACGTCGACATCCGGGTCGGTTCGTACGACCTTGATTCGTCCGAGGACAAGGAAGGCGGATACAACTTCAACCAGAAATACACGCCGATGTTCCTGGCGCCTGTCGACGATTCCATTCCCGCGCTGCGGACGGTGCTCTGGCTGCTGTCGGATCATGCATACAAGGCCGCGTTGATGTCTTTTCACAACGTAAAGGCCGAGATGGTGAACAATCCTGAAGAACGCAAGTCCGGCAGCCTTTCGCGCGAATCTCCCGTCTTCCTGGTCGAACCGATGCCAGCCTTCGGACTGGACAGGGCCGCGCAGGAAGATCTGATCAGGACCGTTTCCGCCGTATTCATGGACTATCCCGACATTTTCGATTCATCCGTCGAATCATCGGCGGTAACCGTGACGCGGTACATCGTCAACAGCGAGGGAACCCGGGTCCGTACATCCGACAACTACTACCAGATGTTCGTCCAGGGATATACGCGGGCGTCCGACGGTATGCTTCTCCACGACAGCGTTGCGTTTTACGGCCGTACCCCGACCGACATGCCCTCGGCCGAAGAAGCCGTTGCAGCCGCCCGCGAACTGGCAGGCTATCTGATTGCGTTGAGGGACGCTCCCGTGCTGGATCCCGCGACCGTCCCGGTCCTCATGTCGGCGCAGGCCACCGGCGTGTTTTTCCATGAAACGATCGGGCACCGCCTTGAGGGCCAGCGTCAGGACGACCAGGATGAGGGCCGTACATTCAAGAGCTACCTGAATCAGGAAATCCTGCCGCCTTTCCTGCAGATCTACGACGATCCGTCGGTGGCGTCGTTCGGGGGAACGGCGCTGAACGGTTCATACCGGGTCGATGACGAGGGCGTTCCCGGCGGTCGGGCCGTGCTGGTCAAGGGCGGCGTCCTGAAAGGGTTCCTCATGTCCCGCAAGCCGATTGAGGGCTTCCCGTCCTCCAACGGTCACGGCCGCACGGAGGGACTCGCCCAGCCGCAATCGCGCATGTCGAACTTTTTTGTCGAGGGTGCGACGCCGGTCAGCCACGCCAGGCTGGACGCAATGTTCATGCGGGAACTCAAGAGGCAGAAAAAGGACTGGGGCCTCTACGTCGACCGGATGGCCGGTGGAAGCACCAACACCAGTTCATACGGATACCAGGCTTTCAAGGTCGTCCCGACCAGGGTTTACAAGGTGGATGCGCGGACCGGGAACCGGACGCTCGTCCGCGGCGTGGAAATCGTGGGGACCCCGCTGGCCGCGATCAAGCGTATCATTGCGACGTCCGACGTTTACGGCGTGTTCAACGGATACTGCGGCGCCGAATCGGGTTCGGTTCCAGTCTCTACGGTGGCGCCAGAGGTGATTTTTTCCGAAATGGAGCTTCAGCGTACCCAGGATTCGAATGAAAGACCGATCATCCTGCCTCCGCCGTTTGTGGATGGCCGGGATGGCGGCAGGCAATAAATGGCGGGCAGGGCACGACTGGCGGCTTGGGCCGAGAGTTCGGTGGGCAGGGTTCGGCGTCGCAACGAGGACGCGTACCTGATGCTGCCGGAAAAGTCCTTTTTTCTGGTGGCCGACGGCATGGGCGGACACCGGCGCGGCGATCTGGCATCGCAGATATGTATCGATTCCGTCAGGGAATTCCTTGGCGGAAGCTCGGCCCGCAAGACAATCATGAATTTCCGCAGGATGCTCGAACTCGACGGAAGGGCCGCCTGGGAAAAAAATATCTGTGCGTCCATTGAATATGCCAACCGCCGGATTTTCAAGGCTTCCGTTGCCAACAGGGATTTGGCGGGAATGGGAACCACGGTCGTCGCGGCGGGTTTTGCGGGTGACGAAATGTTCGCCGTATGGTGCGGCGATTCTCGCCTTTACAGGCTTCGGGACGGCAGACTGACCCAGGTGTCCGAGGACCAGAGCCTTGTCAACCAGTACATCAAGGCGGGAATGCTGACTCAGGCCCAGGCGCGTACCTTCCCGCACAAGAACGTAATCCTGCAGGCGCTCGGACTGAACGAGCATTTCCAGTACGAATGGCTGCGCGATTCGGTGGTGCCGGGCGATTTGTACCTCCTGTGCACCGACGGCCTCAACGACATGCTCACCGACGACCGTATCGAGGCCATCCTCAGCGAGCACACGGCCGATTGCGGCACGTCCGGGGATGATGATTCCGTGGTGGAAGATGACGATTGCCTGTGCGGGGCGTGCCATGAACTTGTGGAGGCGGCTCTGCAGGCCGGTGGCCTTGACAACATCACGGTGATGCTGCTTTTCGTGGGGCGGGACGAGGCCGACTGACCCTTGTCAGGGAGACTGCTGCCTGTGCTTCCCGTGCGGCATGAATTGAACGATAATACCGGCGCGCAAGGCGCTTCATTTTGGGGGAAAGGATGTCAGACGAATGCAAGGCCGGAACTGAACAGTGTGCTCAAGTAATGCGTAAGATCGTTGCGGCCGGCGTGGTCGCGATCGCCCTGATACTGGCGGCGCTTCTTGTCATGATGCTGCCGGTGGCGCGTGGCTGGCGCGATGCCGTCGTCGAGCGCCAGAATCGCGCCGAAATGGCCGCAGTTCAGGTTTCGAAAGGCGATGCGGCCTTTGCCGCCGGCAGATTCGAGGATGCCGCGATGGACTACGTCCTGGCGTCGAACCTGGATCCCGCCGATGTCACGCTGAACGCCAGACTCGCCCGTGCCAAGACGGCCGGAATCGTTGCCAACCCGGCGGTGATTGACGGCGCCAACATGGTTGAGGTCAGGAATGAGGTCGAACTGGTCGCAGTCGAGTTCCCGCAGGATACGACCAACGTCGCCGTCGTCAGGGCGTTGATGAAGTTCCGCGAGGGCTTCGTCAACGATGCCGTCGCCATTCTGGACGAGGCCGGCAAGGCGGATCAGACGAATCCCGGCGTTCATCTGGCGAATGCCGTCGTCTGGCAGGCCGTCCCGGAAAAGGCGACGAATGTGGGCGCCGAATTCGATGCGGTGCTGGCCGCCCGTCCCGATGACGTTAGGGTTCAGGGCATGGCGGGGGAATACTTCGTCAACATCGGCCAGGTCGAAAAGGGGGTCGGGCTGCTTCGCTCCGCGGCGGGAAGGATGCGAAACCTCTCCTGGTTCAAGATGGTCTCCGCTTATGCACTCCGTTCGGGCGATGCCGAAGGCGCCGGGAAATTCCTGCAGGAAGCCCTGGTGATGGCCCCGCGCGATGCCGAGGTGCTTTCGATGTTTGGTCAGCTTCAGATCAACGCCGGCCAGTTCGAGACGGCCGTTCAGGTTCTCCAGGAGGCCAACTCGATTCGTGAATCGCGCGATACGCTCCTGCAGCTTGGCGTGGCGTTGAATGGAATGAAGGCATATGACAGGGCTCTGGCGGTTCTTACCAAGGTCGTGAAGGGCGGTCGGGACGTCATCAGCATGTTCGAATACGCCAATGCGCTGGCGGGCGTTGGAAACGTCGCGGAGGCCACGAAGGTGTACGAAGCGCTCCTGGCGGCCCCGGACGGCGCCGGCACCGAAAATGAAAACAAGGTACTGGTTGCCATCAAGGAAGACATCCGCAGGCGCATGGCGGCGCTCCCGCCGACCGCTCCTGCAAAGAAGTGACGTGCGCCGGGTTCTCCTGAACCGGAGGTAATCTTGCAGCCTTCCGAACAGAACCGCCGGATGATCACCGACATCAACGTGACGCCGATGGTTGATATCATGCTGGTCCTGCTGATCATCTTCATGGTCACGGCCACCTACATCACCCGCGGCGCGTTCGACGTCAACCTGCCCCGGGCGGCCAATGGCGGCGACCTTACCGAATCCCCCATTCAGATAAGCATCTCGGCCGCCGGTGCACTGTCCTTCAACGGCAGCGAAATGGACATCGGAAAGATATCCGAGGCCGTGGCGCCGATTCTTCGTGATAACCCGGAAGTGCAGGCGGTCGTCGATGGTGACCGCGGTGTCGAATACGGGCGCGTCATGGAAGTGATTGATACTTTGAAAACTGCCGGCGTGCGCAATTTTGCGGCGGCGGTCGAACGGGTTGCGGCGCCACAGGCGCCATGACCGGCGGCAGTGTCATGCAGACTCGTCCCGGATCAAATGCGCGGGGATCGCGACGCGTGCTGGCCGGGATACTGGTATCGCTGCTGGCCCACTTCGCTCTCTTCCTGCTGTTGCTGTTCGCCGTTCCCGATTCAGTCGATGTCCCCCGCCGCGAAAAAGTCAGGTTGAGTGTCGTGGATCGAGTCCCGAAGACCGATTTCGACAAGGCTCCGCTGGTTACCGGCATCCCCGACCGCCCCGAGCCGTCGGACCGCATCGACGGCCAGGTCGTGACGCTTCCTGAACCGTCGGTACAGCAGCGTCCGGATTCTGCCCGCTTTTTGAGCCAGCACGACATCAAGGTCGACAGGGAACAGGTCGCCCGCGTCCGTTCAGGCGCCCCGCCGGGTGAACGCAGGAAGGTATCCGGCAGACCGCGTGCCGATCAGGGGCGACCCGGCGGTGATACGGCGCCCGGGGAGGAAGGTGGAGCCGAAAACGCCGAACGCGTGACGGAAAAGACGCCGGAGCCTGCGAAATTTTCCGGACTGCGGGGATTTGAAAACCTTCTCCTTCCATCCGCTGCCGGGTTCGGGCGCGGCGGCGGGCTGAACATGCGCACGCTGGCGGACCAGATGGTCGCCGACGGCTCTCCAGGGTACGGCGGCGATTCCGTTTCGGGCGCTTCCGGCGGCGGCGGAATGGGCGGCGGTGGATCGGACGACGTGTTCATGGGGGTAGAGGACGAGGGCGATGTTACCCTGGTCAATTCCCGGAGTTTCAAATACTGGTCGTTTTTTGACGGGGTCAAGTCGCGCGTCAGGTCGGAATGGGACCCCGGAACCATCATGCGGTCCCGCGACCCTTACGGAAAGGTGTTCGGCAAGAAGGACCGATACACGATTCTGGGTGTCGTGTTGAACGGGCAGGGGGTAATCCAGCAACTCGAGATCGTGCACCAGTCCGGCCTGGATTTCCTCGATGAGGAGGCTGTGAGGGCATTTCAGGCGGCCGGCCCCTTCCCTAATCCCCCGGCAGGCCTTATTGATGGAACGGGCCGGATAGTTTTCCGGTTCGGTTTCCTGCTGGAATTCGGTTCCTCGACCGGTTCCTTCTTCTGGCAGCGGCCGATTTGACCAGCCATTCGCCCGGCCCGGGGGATGCAATGTTCAGGGGCGTCATCGCACTGATGTTTCTTTTCCTGCTGACCGCGCCGTCGACCTCCCTGGCGTCCGGTTCAGGCCAGGTCCGTCTCGACACCACGCATTTCGTATTCGTGCACAATGGCAAGGCGGCCAACCTTGCCAAAAAACTGGCAAGTATCGCGGAGGGACGGCGCAAGTACATCCGGTATCTGGTCGGCCTGCCTCAGAGGGGCAACGAGAAGATCGAGGTCCGCATCGCGATCAACGACGAAGAGATGCAGTCCATGACCGGCGCCGGAGGCCGTGTCGACGACTGGGTGGCAGGCATCACGTTCATCGGGCGCGATTTGATCGTCATGTCGGCCCGCGGTAACGAATTTTTCAAGGCATCCGATACGTTCGTCCACGAACTGGCGCATTACTACCTGGACGAGGCCGTGGGCGACCGGGCCGTTCCCAGGTGGTTCCACGAGGGCTTCGCGATGCTTGCGTCGGACGAAATAATCGGCGACCGCATGCAGTCGTTGCTGGCCGCGGCCGCGACCGATTCGATGTTCGAACTGAAGGATATCGATTCAACCTTCCCGTCGCGGGAACCCGCCGTTCATCTTGCGTATGCCCAGTCGATGTTCTTCCTGCGTTTCCTTCAGCGCGTCTCGGGTAATGCCGGCGTGCCGACCGTCATCGACAGGATGAGGGTTGGAATGCCGTTTGACGCGGCATTCCTGTCCACATGGGACGCCAGCCCGGAACAGATGTTCGCCCGGTTCCGGGCGACCTTCAGCCCGTTCGATTCCGTAATTGCATTCCTGACCGGCGCAACGTTGCTGTGGGCGCTCGTTGTCGGCCTGTTCGTCCTGGTTTATCTGCGAAAGAAGAGGATGGCGTCGGACAAGGTCCGGATGTGGGAACTCGAGGAGGAACTCCAGCGCGAGCGCATCCTGCGGGTTCTGGCCGATCGCAACCAGCATGAAGACGCCGGTGAAGACGAGTACATCCAGTGATTCCGGGCAGAACGTACTGAATCGCGATCAGACGATTTCAACCGCTTTGGGTTTGCGTGGTTTGGGCGCCGGCCTGGCGGCGGGCTTCGGTTCAGCCGCGGGTTCGGCCTTCTGTGCGGCCCTGGGCGCCCTGGCAGCAGGTTTCGGACCGGCCTTCGGGGCCGGCGCGGGCGTGGGTTCGACCTTCGGTTCCGGCTTCGGTTCAACCCTGGTCGCTTCCTTTGCCTTAATCGCCGCAGTGGCCCTTTCGGCCGCAGCCGCTGCCAGGTCACTGGCGGCCTTCACGGCCTGGGCCTGGGCTGCAAGGCCGGCTGACAGGTTTTCTTCAACCTTGCGCACGGCGTCTTCCGTCGCCTTCCGTGCCTCGCGGACCAGATCCGCCGCGATGGCGCGGCTGGAACGGGTCGCATCTTCCACGGCGTCGCGCGCGACCTTCAGTGTTTCGGTCTTCAGCGCCTGTGTCCGGGCCACCGCGTCACGGCTGGCCTTCATCGCTTCGTTGCGCACCTGGTTCAGTTCCTGGAACGCGTCACGCGCCGCCTTTCCCGCCTCGTCGGCAGCCTTGCGCTGCTGTTCCAGTTCGGCCTTGAGACGGGAGATTTCGCTTTCCAGCGATTTGACCACGCCCCTGACCGAAGACAGTTCGTCGCGGGTCACGAGTTCGAACGTCCCGGCAACGAATTTCACCTGGGAATCGACGCTGCGCCTGAGTTCCGACTGGAGCTTCATCGCCTGCGTCAGAAGCGGTTTTACCCTGTCGTTCGAAAGCACCTTTAATGCCATGGGCGAGAATTTTTCGACCACGGTTTTGACCACGACGTCCCGCCACAGTTCAGCGATCATATTGGTTCCTCCCGGGCGTAACTGCCCCTGGATGCTGCGACAGCTATATTGTTTACGGCCCCGAAATATGTCAAGTGGAAGGGCTGGAATCCGGGGCGGATGCCCATCGGGGACCTGCCCGGTGAAAGGTAAGGACACATGGTCTGGAACAATTTGTGAAATAAATCACAGTGCTTACCGGAAGCTGTCTGCGTGCAATTGACAAACCCATGATTTCATTTAAAATCATGGCGCTTTTTGGGCACGAACACCCATCGAAAAGGAGCAATCATGAGCAAAAAGATTCGTGTCGGTATCAATGGTTTTGGTCGCATCGGTCGCCTGGTCGCCCGCATCATGATGGAGCGCGGTAACTACGAAATAGTCGCCATCAACGACATCCTGAATCCGAAGGACTACGCAAAGAGCGTGAAGCAGATGGCCATGCTCTTCAAGTACGACTCGGCCCATGCCCCGTTCAAGGGCACGGTCGAATTCAATGACACCCAGATGATCGTCAACGGTCATGCCATCGACATCGTTTCCTTCAAGACCCCGGCGGAAATTCCGTGGGCGAAATACGGCGTTGACTTCGTCGTCGAATCAACGGGCGTTTTCCGCTCCCGCGAACAGATCGAGGGCCACATGGCCAACGGCGGCGTCGGCCGCGTGCTGTTGACCGTTCCGCCCAAGGACGCCATCGACGCCATCATCGTCATGGGCGTGAACGACGCGGACCTCAAGAAGGAACACAGAATCATTTCCAACGCATCCTGCACGACAAACTGCCTGGCTCCGGTCGTGAAGGTGCTGCACGAAAAGTTCGGCCTGGTGCGCGGCATGATGACCACCGTCCACGCATACACCAACGACCAGAAGATCCTGGATCAGTTCCACAAGGAAGACCCGCGTCGCGCCCGCAGCGCCGCCGTCAACCTGATCCCGACGTCCACCGGCGCGGCGAAGACCATTGGCAAGATCATCACCGATCTGAAGGGCAAGCTTGACGGCATCGCCGTCCGGGCACCGGTCCAGGATGGTTCGCTGGTCGACTTCGTGTGCGAACTCGAACGGATCCAGGTCCGTGAACCCGCTGAAATGGCTGCCGAAATCAACGCCATCATGAGGGCCGCGGCCGAAGGTGAACTGAAGGGCATCCTGGAATACACCGAAGACCCGGTTGTTTCGTCCGACATTGTTCACAACCCGGCTTCGTCGATTTTCGACGCCACATCCACGATGGTCATGCCGAACAGCCGCATGGTTAAGGTTCTGGCGTGGTACGACAACGAATGGGGCTACTCGAACCGCTGCGTGGACCTCATCGAGGCCGCCATCGCCCTCGACGCCTGATCCCCATTTCCCATCTTCGATTGATTAGAAACTGAACGTCCGTCCGTAGACCCCCGAACCGTCGCCGTCCTGCTGGCCCGACATCCACGCGGCGTACCACAGGCTGGAACTGCTGACGGCCAGAGCAGGGTACCACTGATAGTTTGCGACATTCATGTTCAGGGAGGTTTCCGCGCCGTTGCTGCCGCCGCGGACGAAACGTCGCGCCATGACGCCGGTTGAACCGTCCGTGTCGCCGTAAAGCGACCACCAGGCGATTATGAAGTTCGTGGAATCAATGCCGATCACGGCCGGCCTTGCCTGCGTCCCGTACGTCGTGGTGTTCGCCATTGCCGGGGCCGCCAGCGCCGTCCCGTTCCAGTCGAAGGCCCGGTAACGGATGCCCCTGTCGCTGCCGTCGACAGCCGAGTCTTCGAACGCGACGACGAATCCGGCCGTGCCGATGACCGCGACAGAGCTGTGGTCCTGGCCCACGATGTTGGTCCCGGAGCCGGTGACCTGGATTTCGTTTGTTATCGGCGAGAACCCCGTATCGAAAATCCTGAAGAAGATTCGTTTGTCGATGGTTGACGCGTCGACCTGTACCTCACCGGTCCATGTCACGACGATCCGGCTGCCTGCGGAATACACTGCCACATCCGGATTCGTCTGGCTGAGGGCGGTGGTCTGCGGTATCAGTATGTCGCCGGTCACCGCGTTCCCCGGGGCGGAATGGATGCGTCCGTAAACGCCCTCATAACTGCCGTCCTGCAGATACGACTGCCAGACCGTCACGATAATGTCCGACGGGCCGACCGCGACGGCCGGGTTCATCTGGTTGTTTGCGGACGTTCCGTTTACCAGGAATTCCGGATATTTCGTGGTGCCGTCCGCGTTCAGGATGCGCCCCGTGATTGCGTAACCGGAACCGTCCTGCGCCTCGGACTGCCACACCAGCACGATGTCGCCGGAAAGTGCCGCCACGTCCGGGTAGGTCTGTCCGTTCGACGTGTACGAGTTCACGAACGTTTCGGAACCGGTCGGCACGCCGGCCGTCGTCAGCTTGCGGACGGCAATATCATCGCCGCTGGAGACGCGGTACGAACTGTACGCCACGATCCAGGTTCCACCCGGGAGCCTTGCGACCGAGGGCCATGCCTGGTCGCCGGATGTCTGGCTGTTGATCCTGATTTCGGATATCTTGCAGGTCGTGCAGCCGTCCCACGCAACCGTGTTGCCGTCGTCGCATTCTTCCAGCGGGTCAAGCAGGTTTCCATCACAGCTGCCATCGAGCGTGCAAACCGACTGGCCCGGATATACGGCCGCGTCGGCGTCGTTGCAGTCCCCCGGGGCCGTCGCGTCGTAAAATCGCGGCGCGTCAGCCGCGCAGCGGCATTCGCTGTTGGCCGTAACGCCGTAATGATCGCGGTCGAAGTCGTAGTAGAACTGCGTGCAGTCGGCCGCCCCGATTTCGTCGGTGGCGCCATCGCAGTCGTTGTCCTTGGAGTCGCAGTATTCCGGCAGCCCGCCCGCGATGGACGTGTCGGTATCGTTGCAGTCGTCGGCCACCAGGCTGGTGTACCGCAGGCCGACGTTCCCGCCTGTGCAGTAACATTTGGGCGTCGAATTTTTCAGGCCGTGCCCGTCCTTGTCGTAGTCGTAGTAGTACGATTTGCAGCCGACCGCGTTTTCTTCGTTCAGGATGCCGTTGCAGTTGTCGTCGATCGACGGCGTTCCGTCCGGCTCGCACACCTCCGTGGCCTGCGGGTTAATGGAACTGTCGCCATCGTCGCAGTCGCCGGCGGCCGTGGTCCGGTAACCGGTTGCCGGATTCGCAGCGCACTGGCAGATCGGGGCAATCAGGCTGTCGCCGTAGTTGTCGGCATCCCCGTCGTAGTAATAGTTGACGCAGCCCGACGCGCCCGGTTCGTTGTCCGTGCCGTCGCAGTCCTGGTCGCCCGCGGCACAGGTTTCCGTCCCGCCCGGGAACGACAGTCTGGCGTTGTCGTCGCAGTCGTTGCCGACCGCGGCACGATACAGGCCGCTGGCCGCGCAAAGACATTTGGATACCGTCGACAGGCCGAATCCGTCGCCGTCCGAGTCGTAGAACCACGTGTGGCAATCGACGGCGTTTTCTTCGTCGGTGGCCCCGTCGCAGTCGTCGTCGGCGGTGTTACCGCATTTTTCGGTCGCGCCCGGATTTATGGCAGGAATGGCATCGTTGCAGTCGGTACCCAGCGCAGCATCGTATTTTGTCGCCGTCGAGGCCGCACAAAGGCACTTGGACTTCGTCACGTCCCCGAATCCGTCGCGGTCGTAGTCATAGAACCAGAAATCGCAGCCTTCGCCGCCTTCCTCGTCGGTCTTGCCGTCGCAGTCGTTGTCGAGCGAGTCACCGCATACTTCCCCGACGCCGGGGTTGCGGAAGAAGTCCGAATCGGCGCAGTCGCCGGCGACCGTGACGGTGTACGGCGCAGCCGCGGCGCATTTGCATTTACCGGTCCCGGCGCCGTATCCGTCGCCGTCGCTGTCGGCGTAATAGGTCGTACAGTTCTGAGCGCCGTCCTCGTCGGTTTCGCCGTCGCAGTCGTTGTCGATGGTATCGCCGCACTTTTCCGTTGCGGCGGGGTTGATTGTCACAACGCCGTCATTGCAGTCGCCGCCCGTCTGAACCTTGTATTTCGTCAGGTAATTCGGCCCGCACTGGCACTTCGAGTCAAATGCGGTCGAGCCGTAACCGTCCGAATCCCCGTCGTAATAAAATGCCGAGCATCCTGCCGAATCAATCGGATCGGTCGAACCGTCGCAGTTGTCGTCAACGGTGTTGCAGGATTCGGTCGCACCGGGGTTTACCGCCAGCGAATTGTCGTTGCAGTCCCCGCTCCGCAGGGCGGACCATGGGCGGGATGCCACGCAAAGGCATCGTGGCGCGTCGGCGCTGCCATACGAGTCCGCATCGCCGTCGTGGAAGTAATTTCGGCAGCCGGACGCGTTTTCGTCGTCGGTAATTCCGTTGCAGTTGTCGTCGATGCCGTTGCAGGACTCGGGCGTGGTCGGTTTGATGTCCGGTTCGCCATCGTTGCAGTCAAGGCCCCTGGTGGCGGTGTAGTATCCGGCCGCGGCGCACAGGCACTTCATTTTCTGGGAATTTCCCCAGGTGTCGGCATCAAGGTCCTCGTAATAATTCGAGCAGCCGCTGGCGTTTTCTTCGTCCTTGACGCCGTTGCAGTTGTCATCGATCCCGTTGCACTTTTCCAGTTCAGCCTGGGGACCCTGGCACGTTTCGACACCCGCCTGGCACAGGGTCGTGCCGGGGCAGGATCCAAAAGCGTTTTTGACCAGGCAGGCGGCCGGCGTCACGTCGTCGGTCGTCCCGTCGCAATCGTCGTCCGCGAGGTTGCACGTTTCCGTGGCAGGTTCCTCGACCGTGCACGGCAGGAGACCCGCTGCCGTACAGGTAATTTCGCCCACGCACCTCCCGATGGCGTTTTCGAATACGCATTCGGTCGACGCGGATTCTTCGATTGCCCTGGCCGAGCATTCGCAGATACCGTCCGCGGGAAGGCACTGCATTGTCGCGGCGCCTGCGGCCGAAAGCGTTTCGGTACAGACGTATCCGCGCGGGCAGTCCGGGTCCCGGGCACACTGGCCGGCGCAGAACCTGCCAGCGTTATCCCCGACGCACGCGGCGAAGTCCCCGGTCTGTGAGCTTTCGCAATCGGAGTCGTCACGGCAGGGCATGCAGATTTTCGGCATTGTGTGAACGCAGACGAAGATTGCGTCGGAGCCGGCCGACACCATCAGGCAGTCATAGCCGCGGGGGCATGATTCGCTGGATTCGCAGAACGCGGAACATTCGCGTCCGTCAGGCGTATCAAGGCAGAACCCCGAATTGCAGTCGGATGAATCATGGCAGGGCCACCCCGCCTCGCCCTCGATAATGTCTTCGCCCCCGTCAGGGATGACGTCGGCGATTGTTTCCCATGTATCTTCCGGGTATTGCACGTCCCGGACGTCGAAAATCAGGATGTCGGGAACCACAACGGTATCGTCGCTGGTATCCGGCGTGAAGGCATCCGCGGCGTCGGCGGGCATGCCGTCATCACGGGTCGTGAAATCCGAGCAACCCGCAAGGGCGGCGGCTGTAACAGCCAGTATCGTCAAATGACGGCGAAGCATCGGCGATCCTCCGAACCCCGTCGGGAGTGGTTACAATCCCGGCCATTATACAGACATATAAGGTGTTTAACTACTTGGGGCATGACATGCGCAGGGGCTATTCTTGGGGTTTGGCCGGGGTGGCGGGATCCCTTTTTTCGGGCCTTTCGAGGGTATAGGTCCGATATTCGTGGGCAAGCCTGGTTTCCTTGATGCGAACGGAAGCGGCCTGTTCGAGCTGTCTGATCCTTTCCCTGGTCAGGTTCATGATCCTCCCGACGTCCTCAAGTGTTACGGGCCCCTTGTCCGCAACGTCCAGTACGCAAGAATCCTGCAGTTCCCATGGTTCAAGATCCGGAAAGTTCAGTTTAATCGAGCCGGTGCGCGTGCTGACGTCGAGGTAGAGATGGTATTTGCATGCAACCCAGGGACACGGACGGGGTCCTTTCGCGCAATCGCCGCGGGTGAGCGGGCGCAGGGCCTGAAGGCTTTCGTCGATTTCAAGCCCGTCGGAAAAATCAACGCGGCTGAGACGCCGGGCGGCGATGGTTTTTGACCGCCTTTTTCCCTGGCGCCCCGCGGGAGTCCCGGCGGCCTGGGCCGCTGACGGATCGGCATTTGCGCCGCTGTCCGGCGTGGACTTCACGTCTTTGTCAGGATTTTTAGGGTTCATTCCAGGCAAACCATGTCTGCATCGGGAAGGAACACTACCACATCGTTAGAGTCCTGAAAAGCACGTTTTGGGAGTTGCCGCGGGGGTGGCCCGATTACAGTTCGCTGACTGGGCCCGCGCCCAGTTCCGGCCTGGGATTCAGCCAGAGGTCAACGGGGTACGGGATCCCCTTCGGCCTGAACGGGAGCGTCACTTTCCGTCCGATCCCGGCGCTGTGGTAGGCTGCCAGGATGATTTCGAGTACCGCCATGCCGTCCTCGCCGGATTCTTCAGGTATGCGGCCTTCAAGCATGCAGTCGATGAAGTGCGCATCTTCCTGGGGATAGCCGTTGTTCCAGAGCCATTCGTAATCGTGGAATGTCCACCCGCTGGAAGGCTCGTCCGAATCCGGGAAACCGTTCTTTGAGTATGCCCGGAGCGCGCTTCCCTTCAGGAGGTCCGCGTACACGACCCCGTCCGTCCCGAAGATTTCGAACGTGCTGTCCATGCCGCCCCGCAGGGCCCAGGACGCCTCGGCCTGCCCGACCGTGCCGTCATCGAACTCCATGATGATGATGGCGTGGTCTTCTTCGTTCGTGACGTCGCCGTGGAGGTAAGTCCCCATGTGCGCCTGGACCGATTTCACCTTCTTCTTGCCGATGAAGTAGCGGATGCACTCGATCGAGTGGCAGCCCATGTCCATCACGATGCCGCCGCCGGCCTCGGCCGGTTTCCAGAACCATGGCGAGTAGGGTCCGTCATGTTTTTCGCACTGGCGCAGCAGGTAGGGCCTGCCGATACCGCCCGATTTCATCAGTTCGAATGCCCTGACGAATTTCGGGATAAAGCAGAGTTCCTCGGCGTGGGCCAGCACCAGACCCTTGCGGCGGGCGGTTTCGATCATTCTTGCGGCGTCTTCCAGCCTGAGCGCCAGCGGTTTTTCGCAGATGACGTGCTTGCCCGCCTCCAACGCGTCGATCGAAACCGGCGCGTGGAAGCAGTTCGGGATCGCCACGACCACGGCGTCGATGTCCGGATCGGCCAGCAGATCGGTATGGGCCGCGTAAACCTTGCCGACACCGTTCTGTGCCGCGAATTTCGTGGCCCTTTCCCGGTTCAGGTCCGCAACGGCGACGACTTCGGCGCGCGGCACGGTTGCCAGCGCGTTGAAGTGGACCTGGGAGATCATGCCGGTGCCGATCAGCCCGACCCTGATTTTTCTGTCCATTTTCATCACCTTCATTTTCCGGCCAGTTCGTCGATGTTCGCCTGAACCTTGAGGATTGCATCGACGATGTCCTGCAGGTCCTGGACCGTTCCGGACAGGTAGCTGTAGTGCATCCACACCGCTTCGTGGTAACCCGCCTTCACGGAAACCGGGAAGTCGCCCTTCACCGAGTGGATTCCATCGCCGTACCTTTCGCGCAGCATCGGGAATTCGCTGGATTGCGCGTTCATCAGAGGATGTTCGTGCAGAGCCGTGTAGAAATCGCCGTCCAGGGAGACGCCTTCCGCTTCCAGCGCCTGCAGGAACCGGTCGCGGTGCACGCCCTTGAAGTGCGCGGGGTCGTACTTCATGACGGTCTGGTAGCAGTGCCGGCGCGTCACGCGCGGGTCAACGTCCAGAACCTTCAGCCCCTTCACGTTTTCGTGCAGCAGCTTTATGAATTCATTGGACATCTTTTCGCGCGCCACGGTCACGTCGTTCAGCCTGTCCATCTGGGCCTGGAGTATGGCGACGTGCATGTCGCCCAGGCGGTAGTTCCAGCCGAAAACAAGGCCGTCGAACGCGTCGTAGCCGGGTTCCTTTCGGCCGCAGTTGATCAGCGACATGGCGCGCGCAAGGTGCGTGTCGTCCTTGATCGTGATGGCGCCGCCCTCGCCGGAGGTCATCAGTTTCGACGACTGGAACGAGAACGAGCCGAAATCGCCGATGGAACCGACGCCCATGCCGCGCCACTGGCCACCGTGGGCGTGCGCGCAGTCCTCGATGACGATCAGGTCGTGCCGGGCGGCGATTTCCATGATCCTGTCCATGTCGGTGCATGACGAGCCGAGATGGACCGGGATGATGAAGCGGGTCTTCGGCGTGATGGCGCGTTCGACCGCCGCCGGATCCATGCAGTAATTGCGTTCCTCGATGTCGACGAACACCGGCACGGCGTTACAGCGTACGGCGCACTGGGCGGTCGCGGCGAAGGTGTAGTTCGGGACAATGACCTCGTCGCCGGCTTTCACACCCGCGGCCTTCAGGGCCACTTCGAGCGTCACGGAGCCGTTGGACGCCAGCACGCAGTGCCGGGCGCCGTGGTAATCAGCGAACCGTCTGCAGAAGTCCACGGACAGTTTGCTGGGAAATGGATAGCCACCCCATTTTCGGGAACGCAGGGTTTCGAGGAGGTACCGTTCCTCGCGTTCGTCGAACTGCGGCCACGGGGAGAAAGGTTTGGTCCTGACAGGAGTCCCACCGAAGAGAGCGAGCTTGGACATGACACTATCTCCTTACCACTTTGTCCGGCCGCGACCAGTTCGCGGCTGGAAGAAACACCATCATGAAGGGGCACCCTGGAAGTGGTCAGTCAACCGGGTCGAAATCCCCGTTCGCGACGAGCATATCAAGAATCTTCGCGGCAAGCGACACGTCGGCGACCAGAGGGTTGTTCACAAGGGCCATCAGGGCCTTGCGCCCGGATCGCGTGGTCGCTGCATCGATGGTCAGGCGTTCGTAGGATTTCAAATGCCGTATCTGGCCGACGATTTCTTCCGGAAGTGGCAGGGCGGGAAGGCCGTGCACGCCGTCACGGTCAATCAAGGCCGGCGCCTCGATGACCGCGTCGGGCGGGAGTTCGTCGATGATTCGGGCGCCCCCGGCGTCGACGTTCTGCAGGTTGACCACATGCCTGGTCGGGGCGTCGGACAGCAGCGCCGCGATGACGTCGATGGCGACGCGTGAATACCACGCTCCGCCACGCTGGGAGAGGAGATCCGGCTTGGTGTGTTCAGCGGGGTCGCGGTAGATCGCGAACAGCCTTTCTTCCAGGTCCATCACCACAAGCGCGCGACTTTTTTCCGAACGCAGCCGTTCGATCATCGCGCCGGTCGAGTAGAAGTATTGCAGGTAGGGGCTGGGCACCATTCCGAGCGCCTGGTAGAACCGCGCGCCGTAATCCAGTTCGGGAATGTTTGCGGGCACCATGCCGCCCCTGAAGCCGGCCATCACCATTTCGGTAATGTCGTTCCCGTCCAGCCTGACGCCGCGGACCCAGCCGAAGTGGTTCAGCCCCGAGTAGTCCAGTTCGATGCGCGCCGGATCCAAGCCCAGTGCGTTTGCCGTTTCGATCTTCATTTCCATCGGGATGTTGCACAGGCCGACGGCCCGCACGCCGCCGTGCCGAAGGAGCGTTTCGGTGATGATTCCCGACGGGTTTGTGAAGTTGATGACCCAGGCGTCCGGGGCCAGTTCACGGACGCGCCCGGCGACGTGCAGGATTTGCGGGATGGTCCGGAGCGCCTTCGCGAAGCCGCCGGCCCCGGTCGTTTCCTGCCCGATCAGTCCGAACCGGAGAGGGATCTGTTCGTCCCGCAGGCGTGCCGTCTGGCCGCCGACGCGAATCTGCGTGACGACGAATGACGCGCCGGCAACGGCATCGTCGAGCGAGGTCGTGCTGGTGACCGTGAATGGCGCGCCGGCGGCGGCTGCCATCCGATCGCAGAATCCGGCGACCGGTTCCAGCCGCGACGGATCGATGTCGTGAAGGACGACCGAAGCCAGGCCGATTTCGCGTCCCCGCGCGATCAGCCCTTCGAACAGTTCCGGGGTGTATGTCGAACCCCCGCCGACGATGCAGAGCTTCATCCGTTTCCTTTGAAACGATTCCGTTCCATCAGGGATGGTTTCAATTGTTGCCAATGCGCGGGCCTTAATCAATGGCCTGCTTGACCGCGATCCGTCAAGTAATATGATTTGTTTTCATCGAAGGCAACAGGCCATGCTTCATGGAACGCTTCAGTCGTTGTTTCGGGATGGTTGAAAATCGTGCAGGGGATCTGGTCCGGCGCCATCCGGTGTTGTCGGATCGCGGCGCGGCCCTGTTGTTTTTCGTTGTTTCGGCGTGCGTCGTCGTGCCTTGCGCGATGCTTTTCCGGGGATACGTCAAGGACGATGCGTATATTGTGTTTCGATACGCCCGCAACCTGATTGAAGGCCATGGGCTTGTCTTCAATCCGGGCGAAAGGGTTGAAGGTTACACCGATTTTTTGTGGGTCCTGCTGGCCTCCCTGGTTGCGCCATTCGACAGGGGTGACGGGAATTCGATGCTGGTGGTGTCCCGTGTTGTCGCCCTGTTGTCCGCCACGGGGCTTTCCGTGGCAACCATGCGGATCGTCTGGATGCTGTCGGCCAATCGCGGGCCGCTGACCCTTGCCGTCGCGATTCTGTCCGGCGTGCTTGTCGCGAGCCATCCCTCCGTGGCCGTCTGGACGATGAGCGGAATCGAAGCCGTGCCTTTCGCCGCACTGGTTGCATGGTCGGTCGAACGAACCGTGGCCGGCCGATATCGTGCTGCATTCTGGCTGGCCCTCGTGACATCTCTGCTGAGACCGGAGGGTATGCTTCTTTTCGGATTCGTCTGCCTGTTCCAGTTTTTGTCCCTGGCGTCTGCCGTTTCATTCAGGCAGGCTCTGGGGCGGGTCGTCAGGGATGGTATCGCGCCGCTGGCATTTCTTCTGGCATACCATATCGGACGGATTTCCTGGTTCGGCTCGGTTCTGCCAAACACTTTCAGGGTCAAGAGCAGCAGCGGTCATGCGTTGTACACGGGCTTTGAGGCGGTGGTTGAAGCGGTTTCGGTTGGCGCCGGGGAATTGATGATTCTCGCAGGTCTCTTTTCGCTTCTGATAATCCGTCGTCGCACCACCGTGTTGATCGTGGCCTGCGCGCTGGTATTTCCGATTTACCTGTGGTGGGTTGGCGGTGACGAGATGCGGTTTGGACGCCTGATAATCGCGGCATGGCCCCTGTTCGCCGCGTCGGGCGGCATGGCTGTCACATTCCTTGCGGGTGAGTTCCGGGGGCGTCCGGTCCTCCGGTCGACACTGCTGATCCTGGCGGCGATAATCGTTTCATCCGGCATCGTCGCCAATATCCGCGATCAAATCAGGCTGGTTCCCGAGCTTGCGTCATACCGGGTGCGCATGGATTCATCGCAGCGGACGCTTGGGCGGTACCTGGACAAACGATTGCCGGACGGCGCGACGGTTGCATACCAGGACATGGGGCTATGTCCGTGGTCCGCTCCCGACCTGAGGTTCATTGACCTGATTGGACTCGTTTCGAAGGAAGTAACCGATCTCAGGGACAAATACGGTGTCAGATTGAGTGGAGAGGAAGCCGCGGACCGGGGCGCGGCAAACACGGCGCGGAATAACTTCAATCGCGGGGTCAGGGACATCGTCTTCGGGCGGCCCGCAGACGCCATCGTATTGCAGGCGGTCCTTCCGCAGGACAGGGCGGCGGACATAATGGCGGGTTTTCGGGGAATGGATGCCGGAAGTGTTCTGCAATACTGCAATACGTCATATTCGGCCGGACTGGCCAGTGATTCCAGATTGATGGAATCGTATCACCTGGATGCGATATTTCCGCGGGAACCATCAACGCTATATGTCGTTTTTGTCAGAAATTCCGTATCCGACTGACCACCCGGGACCGGCGCTCAATGAGACTCTGGCGGACTGTATTCAAGCAGCAGGACCTCGGCTTCGACGCTGCGGGTTGACGGATCGACCTGCCTGAAGCGCCCGCGCAGCGTCAGGTTGAACGGTCCGGAGGCGCCGATCGGCGCGGTCGACGCCCACATGCCGGTCCTGCCGGCGAACGATCTGGCGAACCTGCCCGACAGACGGCCCTGCCCGTCGACCCAGTCCGCCGGATTCAGTCCGATCAGACCGGTCTCGGCCCGGATTTGTTCGGGATGCGGCGGGGTCAGCACCACGAAGCGGATTCGCAGATTCGTCAGTTCTTCCGATATCGAGTCGTCATCCGTCGCATACAGGAGTGACAGGCAGCGGTGCAGAGCGGCGTCGGCCCCCGGGACGCCGAAGAAATTGTCGCAGACCGTCGGCGCGTCCCCGGCGTATTTCATCAGGTGGCCGTATCCCCACGGAGCCAGGGTCCCGCG
>CAYYCO010000025.1:0-32793 GCA_964470365.1 uncultured Anaeromyxobacteraceae bacterium
GATTCGACGATCACCTGCTGATCGACAACCTGAACTTCCTGATGCCCCCCGGCGCCATCGTCGGCATCATCGGGCCGAACGGCGCCGGAAAGACGACCCTGTTCAGGATGATCATGGGCCAGGAAAAGCCCGACGCCGGCGAAATCACGCTGGGCTCGACGGTGAAAGTCGCGTGTGCGGACCAGATGCGGACGGTGCTGGACCCGGAAAAGACGGTGTGGGAGGTCGTTTCAGGCGGGGCCGACCGGCTGCTGATGGGCGGCGTCGAGGTCAATTCGCGTGCCTGGGTTTCCAGGTTCAACATGAGCGGCGCGGACCAGCAGAAAAAGGTCGGCGTCCTGTCGGGCGGCGAACGCAACCGCGTGCAACTGGCCTGGATGCTGAAGTCCGAAGCGAACGTCCTGCTGCTGGACGAACCGACCAACGACCTGGACGTAAACACGATGCGCGCCCTGGAAGACGCCCTGCTGAATTTCGCCGGGTGCGCCATGGTCATCAGCCACGACCGGTGGTTCCTGGACAGGATCGCCACGCACATCCTGGCGTTCGAGGGCGACAGCGACGTCGTCTGGTTCCCGGGCAACTACTCCGATTACGAACGGGACCGCCGCGAACGCCTCGGCGAGGCCGCCGATCAGCCCCACCGCATCAGGTACAGATCATTGGTGAGATAGGCGGCGCAGTTGGGTGCCCTTCCCTAGGGCTCACGCCCTGGGCTGGAATATGGCGGGCCTCCCTTCGGTCGGGCCGTCCGGAACGATGGGGGCAGGGGGCGGCGCAGAGGGTGCCCGTCACCCGGGGCCCTCTCGGAGCCGCCGACACCTTACCGGGAGTAATGCCTTGTCGGCGGCGAGAGAGGAGCGCGCGACATGGGGCGGGCTCCCATGCGCGACGCGTGCCCCGGGGATGGGCACCCCGAGCCGCTCACCCAGACATTGAATCAAGAAAGAATCTGATGCCGCCCTGTCCCAGGGCTGACGCCCTGGGCTGTAATATGGCGGGCCTCCCTTCGGTCGGGCCGGGGATTTGCTGGCTATTTGCCGGTGCAGGACCAGCCGGAGCCGGCGGGGAAGTCCTTCCCGTACGGGGCCTGGCCGGAAATCACGAATATCGTGCGGCGGTTGGCCTCTTCGGGGGTGTTATCGGGGGTTTCGACGGCCAGGACCGATTCGCCGAATCCGCGCGAACAGACCTGCAGTTTCATGCCGTGTTCGCGCAGCCAGGCGGCGATGGCCGCGGCGCGCTTGCGTGAAAGTTCGATGTTTGCGTCGTTGGTGCCGACGGTGTCGGTGTAACCGGCGACGTACAGCCTGAATTTGATCTGCGTTCCCAGCGTCGACAGCGTCTTTTCCGCTTCCTCGACCACGCGGTACAGCTTGCGTTCCTCGCCCGGGCGCACGTCCCACTTGCCGAATTCGAACGTTACCTCGTCGTGCGGGATGGGCACGCTGTAAGGTGTGAACGACAGTTCCTTCTTGAATCCGTACGTGTCGAACGCGGTGATCCTGACGAGCCCGATTTCACCGGCCGGCGGGTCGTAATCGATGCCGCGCTGGTGCCCCTGCAGCATAACCAGGTTCACTTCCCGCGTCAGGATTTCGTCGCCCTGTGGCGTGAACAGTTCGAACACCACCCTGTCCACGTAACCAGTGGTCGAAAACGCGATGCGGCCGGCGTCCAGGTCGATGTCGTCGGTTACGACGGAAATGTCGAAACTGGTTGCGACCGTGGCGTTGAAGTCCATCACCAGCGGGGCGCGCAGGCCGTCCGCACTGAATTCGACGCTGTAAATGGCCAGTCCCGGGTTCTGGCGCCACAGCACCCGCCAGGTTTCGCCCGCCTTCAGCACGTCGCGGCTGAATTTCATGGTGTGGCCGTCGTTGCGGACGACCTTCAGTTTCAGCCCCGACATGTCGTTGACTGCCGTGAAGATCATACCCGGCATGTCGGCCCCGCCAAGGGCGCGTTCGACGACGGTGACTTCGAAATCGTCCTCCACGGATGCCGTGGCGGTCGCGCAGACGAGCAGCATGGGCAGGATGGCCGGCAGACCGAATTTTCGCAGCATGGGGCGTCCCCTCAAATGCCTATACGAATTTACTACCTTCGAACAGATATTCCCACCGCGGGGCGCTGGCATTTTCCGGAAGTGACGACGTCAATTCAACGCCGACCGTCGATTCCAGGAAACGCATGACGCAGGCCAGGTCGCCCCGCGCCCGCATTTTCAGCCAGCGCACGGCAAATCCCCTGATGTTGCCGGGGGCCGCGGAGCCCGGGCTGATACGGATGACCTCCGCCAGCAGCGATATGTTGTATTCGTTCGTGCCGGGGCATGTGAAAACCAGCGTTATACGGTGTCCGACGACCGGCAGCCGCGCGGAACTTACGAATCCGCCGGTGCCGCTGAGGTCGGACACGGTCGCGGTGAAATTTTCGCCGTTGTAATAGCACCGCGCGGTAACCAGCCTGGCCGCCCGCCTGGCGCCCCGTCGGTCGAAATCTGAAAGGGGGGCGTCCTCGAGTATCGAAGGAACCGGCCTGGGCGGCGGTTCGTGGTCGGCATCGGGAGGGCCGGCCTGATCCAGCGGTGTTTCCGGGAGGGGCCGGCGAAGCGGCCGGGTGGATTCGACGCTTTCGCGTTCGCCATCGTATTTCCAACCGGGGGCCAACCTGTCTTCGGTCGAGACCATGACCCGGGGACCGGTCCGTGCCTGTTTCCGGCGCGGGGCCAGCACGGGCTTTCCGGCGGCAGAGACCGCGGCCCCGAACGCCTCGTGCATCTGTATCCGGAAGTCGCGTGCAGTCAGCGGCCTGCCGGAGGGATCCGGGCTGAGCGCCTTTCTGAGGAAATCCGATGCGCCGGGCGGGTAGGTCCGGCCGGGGTTGACCGCTTCCAGCGCGGGTGGCTGGTTCCTGACCTTGCGCACCCCGATTTCGATCGGGCTGCCACCCGTTATCGGCAGTGTGCCGGTCAGCAGTTCGAATATGACGACGGCCAGCGAGTACAGGTCGGAACGCTGGTCGCCCGGGCGGCCCATGACCTGTTCCGGGCTCATGTACGCGGGGGTTCCGAAAACGACGCCGGGCCACGCCTGGGTCGCCTGCGGACCGCTGATTATCCGGGCGATGCCAAAATCAAGGACCTTCACGAAAATGCCCTGTTCCGGGTCCTGTTTGATGAAGATGTTTTCCGGCTTCAGGTCGCGGTGCAGGATGCCGGCCGAATGGGCTTCCGCAAGCGAATCCAGGATCTGATCGGCGATGGCCATGACGGTCGCCGCGTCCATCGGCCCGGTTTCGTGGAACACCGATGCCAGGCTGCGCCCCTCCAGCAGTTCCATGACCAGGAAAAGTTCGCCGTCGTCGTCTTCGCCGAAGTCGAAAACCGTGATGGTGTGCGGGTTGCGCAGCCGGCTGACCGCGGCCGCTTCGATCCTGAAGCGCGCGCGTGCGCCCTCGTCGTTCCGGTTCGCGGCGTTCAGTATCTTGATTGCCACGTCGCGGTCCATCGACGTCTGGCGCGCGACATACACCGAGCCCATGCCGCCGACGCCGATTCGTCGCAGGATGGTGAACCGGCCGGCCACCGTGCGCCCTTCCATGACGCCGGTTTCAACCTCGTCGGGCGTTGAACGTCCCAGCAGGGCGTTCTTGATTTTCGTCAGCGACGGCAGGTCGAAGGGCATTTCGGAACATCCATTCCGGCGCGCCGGTCAAGAGTCATCGGTCACACGGGATAGGATGTGGTCAAAGACGCTTCCGGTCAAGGATAGCGGGCCTGCCGGCCCGTTGCAGCGTCACGCCGCGCGGCGGCGGAAAAGGATGGCGCCGGATGCAAGAATGATAACCGCGATCGGGGCCCACGGGGCCGGGCTGCCGGAAGACGAACAACCGGACCCGCCGTCGCCGCCGCCGTTGCCGGTGTCGGCAGTCGGGCCGTTGTCGGTGGTGTCGTGATCGACGGTTGACGTGTCCGTCGCGGCGTCGGTCCGGGTGTCGGTGGCGAGGTCTTCGACGGCGTCGTCCACAACCACCACGTCGGTTTCGATGACATCACCGGCGGATTCAACCATTTCGGGGATGATTTCATGGCCTGGAACCGCGATGTGCGGCCGCGCGTTCGGGGACACCCCGCGCACGCCGGCCGGGTTCAGCGGCAGGTACCTGCCCATCCAGTACGCTGCCAGCAGGTCGCCGCCCGGGTTCAGGCGCAGGCCGCCGCCGCCGTTGACTTCGAACGGGTCGGATCTGGCGTCGAAATTCGACGGCGGCCTTATGGACGGGTCGAGTGCGATGTCGGACACGTTGTCGCCGGACCGGTTGACGCCGTCTTCGATGTTCAGCGTGGTCATGCCGTCAACGGCCAGGCATTCGAACGCGGCGATTTCGTCCGCCGCGCAGTTTTCGACTGCGGTATTCAGGTACGGGCCAAGGGGGAATGCCGCCAGCAGCGCGGCCGTTTCGTCCGCCATTGCCCTGTCGACGCCGCGGTCGGTGATGCCCATCCACACAAGATTGTAAAACGGCTGTTTCGCCAGTCTGGCAGTGCGGGTCACGCCCTGGCGGTTCCACCAGCGCTGTTCCAGGAAGTTTTCCAGCGGGGCGGCCACGCCGCCGTCCGATTCGGTGTAAAGCGCCAGCCAGATGCCGGTCGCCGCCATGTTGACGTTCGAAAAATTGGTCTTGCGGTCGGCGTAGATGTAGTCAAGCACCGCCCAGTCGTCGACCGAACGGTCCATCATGTCCAGGTAGCCGCGGTCGTGCATCAGTTCGTCGTAGATGTACGTTTCGATGGTTTCGTCGCCAGTGACGTGGAACAGGCCCTTCATGATGCCCAGCGCCAGGGTCAGGTTGAAGATGTTGTAAGAACCGCCATCCTGCGGCACATAAACCTTTTCCATCGAATACGGGTTCAGGTCGTGGAAGAACGTGGGGCGGCCGTCGGCGTCCATGATGATCAGGTCATATTCGCCGGAACCGGCAGGTCCCTCCATCGTCGAAATTTCCCGTTTCGTCATCAGCATCTGCGCGGTCGCCAGCGCGTCCGCCCGCATCCGGTCGATCAGCGACTGATCTATGTCGGGATCGTTCACCGCCGCGTCGTACAGGAGGACCATGGCGAAAATCTGGCCTACAAGCTGGTCTTTCGAGCACGAATCCTCCCAGATCCACGTGTCGGCCGGGAGGACGCCCTTCGAGTTGTCGGCACGCCAGGTCCCGTTGTCCTTGGGGGCGGGAAGGGGGTTGCCATCGCCGTCGGCCAGCGGTGTCAGCGTGACCGGGAAATCCGGTATCGGGGGACTTTCCGGGTTTTCATCGACCAGGCGGCGGATGCCGCGCGCGACCGAGCCCGGCGTGCCGGTCACGGCCCAGAATATGTGCTGGTTTTCGATCGCGCGAACGAGGTCGCGGCGGGCGGCCGCCACCGATTCGGCCGGGGCCCCGTCCCGCTTGAGCGTCATGTACCTGAATGCCGTTCCCGCCGCTGCAACCCCGCCGAACATGCCCAGGTCGCCATGTTCTTCGTATCCGGTGAAGAAATCGTAGGGGTGGCGGCCCGTGACCGCCACAACGTCGTCCGAGGCGTCCTGGCCCAGGAACGCGGCGATTACGCCGCCATCATCCGCGGTCTTCAGGTACGCCTCGAGCGACCATCCGAAGGGCAGGGCCAGGAAGTCGTAGAAAAGCCGATCCTGGCGTTTCAGGTTCGCATGCGTCGTTTCATACGACGCGGCGGGGAAGATCGGTTCGGCCAGGGCAGACGCCGGGGCCAGCAGCGACAGCAATGCGGCGAGGGTGACGATATTTTTCAAGGGTATCCTCCGGGGTTCGACGGGAACCTGCGTAAGCGGCGGTCAGGCATCAACCGGCAGGCGGCGACAGGTCGCCGACGGAACAACGCCCGGCCCGCGATTCATCCATGTGGACGCGCGATCATCCCTGCGGCGCGGATTTTTTCCGTCCACGCGCCGGCGCGGCCGGTTCTTCCGGTTCCAACGCCTCGAGGACGATCGGTTTCGGCTGGTTTTTCGCCGCGATGGCGCGACCGGCCGCCGACATGCCCGATTCCGCGGACGCCTTCTTCCTGGATTTCGCGTTCGGCCCCAGCATGCCCAGTGCGGACTGCACGACCTTGCGGAAGCACGCCGTGCAGTAGTGTTCCCACCCCTCGTGGGTGTGCAGCAGGTCCAGCACGTCGCCCAGGTAGTCCTTCGAGCAGGGGATCTTGCCCAGCCTTTCGATGGCGCCCGCGAATTCGTCGGTCGTCATCCTTTCGCCGTCGTGTTCCCCCTCCGTGTGGAAGATCGTCACCGGTTCGCCGATGTCCTTTTTTCCACAGCGGTCACAGTCGAAGACTATTCTCTTCATTCCGTCCTCCTCGATGCCGAATTTTCGCAGGTATTCCTGCGGGGTGGTACCGTTTTTCTGGAAGAAATCCCAGAATTCGCGGCAGAACTGCGGTTCGGTGCAGTTGCGGCAGCAGGCCGCGACAAGACGGAAGAATTTTCCACCGCAAAGGATCCTGTCGGTCGGGATGATGGTGGGTTCGCCGTCCATGCCGGGAATCCTAGCAGAACGTCACGCCACGTTAAGGCCGAAAATCAGCGATTCGACAGATTTGATCGGGGGCGCGGGTGCATGCGGGCGTTCGCGCGGGCGACCGGGCCGTGTCAGCCCTTGGTCACGGAAAGTTTGTCGTTGCTGAAGGTCCCGTTCAACTGGCCCGAGAACGGTTCGGGCATTCCGAACGCGCGCTGCAGGAAGGGCAGCAGCATGCTGATGGTCAGGTACATCTGGTCCTTGCGCATGATTTCGGGGTCGTTGTCGGCCACCGAGCCCAGTCCGCCGCCGTAGTACATCTGGTGGTCGGTAAACAGGCTGTGGTTGCCGCCCTTGATCTGGACCTTCCATTTGGGTGAGTTGAATTCGTCGTAAGAGCCGGTTGCCATCGAGTTGCCGGCAATCTTGTCCAGGTCGCCGTACAGCGCCATGAACGTGGACGCCCCGTTGTCCTGAAGCTTCAGGGTCGGCGCGATGGCGATCGAGGCCGTGGCCAGGTTTTTGATCGGGTCGGCGCCGTCGGCGGCAAGCGCCTGGTTCAGCGTGTCGGCGCCGCTGCCGAAAACAAGCCACGCCATCTTGTCGCTGGTCGAAACGCCTTCCAGCGCGGCGTGCAGCGGGCCAAGGTCGGCGTTCACGTATTCCGGCGCCTTCGCGATGAGTCGCGTAAGGTGCGCCTCGGGAGCCTCGCTGTTGACTTCCGCCTTGATGTTCACGACGACGATGCCCCACGACGCAAGCATCTGGCCGATGTAGTCGAAGTTCAGGAACGGCACGTTGATGTCGGCCCCTTCCGGCACGATGATGACGACCGGGTACGTCCCGGCCACCCCAGGGCGCCTGATCGAACCGCATTCGGCGGGGTAGTAAATCCTGACGTCGTCGTTCACGAAATCGACGTAACCGGCCGCGTGCGGGCCGACATCGCCGAGGGCGCCGTCCACGCCGGTCGCGCGGGGCGTCGAGTCGTCGCAGGGCAGTTCTGCCAGGTTCGTGTTGTAAACGAATTCGTCGGGGAATTTCTGGTATATCGGAGTGGCCTGCTGGAAGACCACGCCGACCTTGCCGCCCTCGTTCGGGACCGGCCCGATGATGCGGTGCGGGCTGATGGTCGAGTGGGCCAGCGTCGCGCTGGCGACCAGCGATCCCCCGATATCCGCGCGTACCGACTGGGTCATGCCGTACATGAACCGGCTGCCGTCAATGACGACGAAATCGCCGTAACCGCCCTCCGGCGGCTTGAACGTGAACAGGTCCTCGTTGCCCACGATCATGGTGTACGAACTGCGTTCCTCGCAGCGGCCCAGCGACAGGTCGCAGACCTCGTAAGGCTGGCAGTCCTTGAGCGAGTCGCATTCAAACGAAGGCGGAACGTACGTGTCTTCCGGCGGAATGTCGGGCTGGCCCGGGTCGTATCCGGTGTCGACCGGGCCCAGGTCCACGCCGGTATCGGGCATTCCGTCGTCAACGGCGGCATCGGGCTGGCCCTGATCCGTGATCGTCGAATCCTGCGGGACATCTTCAACCACGTCCTGGACGTTCGTGTCGGTTGCACCCAGGTCCGGCAGGATGAGATCATGGGTTACGGGCGTGTCTTCGGAATTGTCGCCGCCGCCGCAGCCGGAAAGGGCCGCGATGGAAATCGCTGCCGCCGCCATCATTGCAGAAAGTCTGTTTTTCATCGGTTCATACCTCAACGGTTTCGGTAACTTGTGCGAGAGGGGGGACTCGAACCCCCACGCGTTGGCACTGGAACCTAAATCCAGCGTGTCTGCCAGTTCCACCACTCTCGCGGCCACGAGTCACGCCCGGAGCGCGCGACCCGGAAAGATTCGAACGATTCACATTCCAAGTCAATACGGTCGACCTAGCGGTTCCCGAAGTTGTCCGGTTTGTCCTGCGCAGTTGCAGGCGAAGGGTCATCGAAGATATTTTCGTAGTTTACGTCCTCGAAAACCCTCGATTCGTCGAACCCCTCGGAGGCCTTGCGGAATTCCGCGAATGCCGCTTTCGCGAAGGCAATCACGTCATCCCTGGTCCCGGAAAATACCAGGTCCTGCGCCCGGCCGTGTGCCTTCGCCACGTTGAAATCGATGTGGCGCATCGCCTCCGGCGGCATGCCCGCGTCTGCCATCAGCGTCTGCAGTTCGTCCGCGTCGATGCCGTAGTGCGCTGCAAGCGAATGGATGTTGAAGAACCTGGCCGCGAATTCGCGATCCAGCCCGAGGTAGTAGCCGCAGAAAATTTGGAACGCGTCGGGTTTCATGGTGTTTGTCCCGTCATGCCCTTCCGGCAAGAATAACCCGGGTTGCGCTCTTTCGGAAATTTGTGGCCTGCATTTACGGCCACCGGCTGTATTTGGGTGCCTGCGGGGCATACATGCGGTAATATCTGGCGGAGTCCGGGACTGTGCCCGTTTTGCGCGCGATGGCGCTTCAGGAGGCTGAATGGTCCGCAAGACCAGGATGATTGCCCTTTACGGAAAGGGCGGAATCGGTAAATCGACGGTGGCCGCCAATCTCAGCGCCGTGCTGGCCAGCCGGGGCCTGAAGGTGCTGCATGTGGGCTGCGACCCCAAGGCCGATTCGACCAGGACGCTGCTGACGCCGGACTGCAAACTGACGACGGTGATCGATCACCTCACTAAAACGATCGAATCGCCCGATGAAATCGTCTTCAAGGGCAGGTTCGGTCTTGACTGCATCGAATGCGGCGGGCCGGAACCCGGCGTCGGGTGTGGCGGCCGCGGCGTCGCCCGCATGTTCGAGGTGCTGGACGAACTGGAACTGATTGAAAACGGCGATTACGATGCCGCCATCTTCGACGTCCTCGGCGACGTCGTATGCGGCGGTTTTGCAGCGCCGCTGCGTCAGGGCAGGGCGGACCTGGTCTACATCGTCGTCAGCGACGGCGTGATGGCGCTTTACGCCGCGAACAATATCGCAAAGGCGATGAAGCGATTCGCCACGAACGGCATCGGGCTGGGCGGCCTGATCCTGAATTCGACCGGCCCCGAAACCAATTTTGAAGGCATGCGCCTTTTTGCCGAACGCATCGGTACCCGGATCGTGGTACAGATTCCGCGGCATTCAGTCATCAGCCGCGCGGAAATCGCGGGCTGTCCCGTTGTCCAGTTCGATCCGGGGTCGGAAGTCGTCGCCATTTTCAACGGCCTTGCGGACACGGTGATGAACGATTCGCCCGGGGCGCATCCGGTGCCGACGCCAATGACCGACGTCGAATTCGACGCCTTCATCAAGGAGACACTCGGTGCCGGCGTTTGACCAGAAACTGTTCGTGCGGCCCTGGATCGACGGCGTGGCAATCGCTGCCGGCCTGGTTTCCGACGCGGTCTTCCATGTCGCCGGCGTCACGCCCGCGGCGGTGGACGCGGCCCTGGCGGCGGTCGCGTCGCATGACGCGCTGGCGCCGGCGGACCTGGCATCGCGCGTCGTGGTCGCGGACGATTCGACGCTGCGCCCGGCCACTGAAGGCGCCGACTGGATCGACGGCCTGTCCGACGCGCTGTGTCGTCTGGCCGCGACGATCGATTTCGGGACGGTGCCGACAACACCGTCCGCCGTTGCCGTGACCGGCGTGCCGGTCACCCGTAACGAATGGGACGGGCAGGCGGATGTGACTGAAATTTCACGCCTGGTTTCAGACGGTCTGGGGCTGACGGTGGCCGGGATCTGGCCGTCGGCGGCAACGATGTCGGATCTCGCCGGGACCGGGCAGGCGGGGACGATATTCGCCCTTCCGGACGGCCGTGCCGTCGCGGCTGCCATTGCGGCCAGGACCGGTGCGAGGGTCATCGACGTTGATCTGCCGCTCGGTTTCGATGGAACCGTCCGGTTCATGGCGGCCGCGTCCAGGGCCACCGGCCGGGACGCGCGCAGCGACGAATTCGTGCAGGCAGCGCTCCGGCGCGTGACGCCGCGTTTCGAATGGGTCGTTCCGCACAATTTCATGCACCACAGGGTTGGCCTCGTCGGCAGCGCTTCTTTCGTCGCGGCGATGAACGAATTCCTTCTGGAGGTCGGCTGCGACGTATGTGGCGGCGCCCTCACCGGCGGGTTGTCGCAGGGCGTGCCCGTGCCTGGTGGCGGCGATCCGGACCCGGATGAACCTTTCGATCTGGTGATTGGCAACGCCGACGCGACCGACTGGTGTTCGGCACGCGCCGTGCCATTTCTGGAGACTGGATGGCCGGGCAGGGGATTCCATTGCTTCTATCCGCGTCCGTCACTCGGTTTTGACGGGGCCGCGGCCATCCTTCAGGACGCCGCGAACCGGATGAATATTTTTGAAATCCTGCAAAGCTGGAACCGGACGGTCACGAACGAAGAAGATCGGCAACCGAATACCAGCCAGGGGCACGTCCCTTCAGCGACCCGCCCAGCCTGACCGCGCCCTCCGCCAGCGCCATCCGTGAATTCGCCCTGTGGCAGATTTCGATCTGGTCGTCGCGTCCCAGGAAATATACCGTGTGCGTGCCGACTACTTCCCCGCCCCTGGCGGCCGTCACCCCGACCTCGCCATCGACGCGCGGTCCGGTCCTGTCGGTGCGCGGAGTCAATCCCGTCGCCGACAACGCGCCGGCGATGCTCAATGCGGTGCCCGATGGTGCGTCCTTTTTGTGCCGGTGGTGCATTTCGACGATTTCGACGTCGTACGAATCGCCCAGCAGCCGCCGCGCAGCCAGGGTGAGTTCGGTCAGGCAGAAGACGCCGACACTGGTGTTCGACGCGACGAGAACTGGGATTCGATTTGAAATTCCCCGCAGAAATTCGATGTCGGCAGGCGCGAGTGCGGTCGTGCCGACGACCAGCGCGGCGCCCCTTTCGGCCATGGCGGCCGCAAAACCCGCCCCGCTGCCGGGCGCACTGAAGTCGAGTCCGGCATCCACACCGGATGGAATGGCGCCCGGGTCGTCAATCACCGTGACAGTGTCGTTTCCGATCCGCACCGGTTCGCCGACGTCCGGATGGCCTGCCGCCTCCACCAGTGCGACGACCTGGTGTTCACCGGATTCGGCAATAACCGTGGAAATCATCCGACCCATGCGTCCACGGGCACCGTTTATTGCGAAACGCATATTCACCCCGTCCTTGATATACCCCGCGGGCCGTATCGACCCGCAGTCGCAGGATAATAGCGCGGATCTTCAATGTGGCGACATTTTTGGGAAACGGGACGGCTTCATTGACAAGGAATGGCAATAACAGTACAAAACAATGCCCGCCGGCGGACCGTCGGCGGCCGATCCGGTTCATGGTGAACCCGACCAGACTGAAAGGGGATCCAGATGGCGAAAACGAATTTTTTGTTCTCTTCTGAATCGGTGACCGAGGGACATCCCGACAAGGTGGCCGACCAGATTTCAGATGCGATTCTCGACGAGATAATCGGCCAGGACAAGGATTGTCACGTTGCCTGCGAAACCCTTGTCACTACCGGAATGGCGCTGGTCGCCGGTGAGGTCACCACGGAATGCTGGGTTGACATCCCCGCCGTCGTGCGCAGGACCATCAAAGAAATCGGTTACACCGATCCGTCGATGGGCTTCGAGGCCTCGACATGTGCCGTTCTTACGTCGATTGACAAACAGTCCGGCGACATCGCCATGGGCGTCGTCCGCGGCGCGCCCGAACAGCAGGGCGCCGGCGATCAGGGGATGATGTTCGGTTTCGCCACCAACGAAACCGCTGAACTGATGCCCCTGCCGATCATGCTGGCCCACAAGTTGACGAAACGCCTGGCCGACGTCCGCAAGGACGGCACGCTGGATTTCGTCCGCCCCGACGGCAAATCGCAGGTTTCGGTGCGGTACCAGGACGGTCGCGCGGTCGGTATCGACGCCATTGTCGTTTCGACTCAGCACTCCGAAGCAGTCACGCGCGCGCAGCTTGAGGAAGGCATCGTTGAAGAGGTCATCCGCAAGGTGGTTCCGGTCGAACTGGTTCGGCCCGATACGAAATTTTTCGTCAACCCGACCGGCCGCTTCGTGATCGGCGGGCCGATGGGCGACTGCGGCCTGACCGGGCGCAAGATCATCGTCGATACGTACGGCGGGATGGGGCGCCACGGCGGCGGCGCGTTTTCCGGAAAGGACCCCAGCAAGGTCGACCGCAGCGCGGCGTATTATGCCCGCTACGCCGCCAAGAACATCGTGGCCGCCGGCCTGGCGGAACGCTGCGAACTGCAGGTTGCGTACGCCATCGGCGTGGCGGAACCGGTCAGCTTGCTGGTCGACACCTTCGGCACCAACAAGGTCCCGGAAGAACGCATCGAGGAACTGCTGCGCAGGCACTTCGACTTCAGGCCCGGCATGTTGATTCACGAACTTGGACTGCTGAATGCGATTTATCGCGATACAGCCGCCTACGGTCATTTCGGCCGGCCCGGCTTCTCCTGGGAAAAGACGGATAAGGCAGCCCTTCTGCGCGCCGAAGCCTTCTGATTCGGACGGTCCCGCCCCCTCATGACGCCCCTCCGTATTTTTACCTGATCCGCCATTGCCAGAAGCACTGAAATGTGATAGAAACCTCTCGCTTTTTTTAAGGCCCCCCATAACAAAATGAGGCTTTGAATGTCAGGTCACAGCAAATGGGCAACCATTAAGCACAAGAAGGGCAAGCTTGACGCCCAGCGCGGCAAGATTTTCACCAAGCTGATCAAGGAAATAACGATCGCTGCCAGGATGGGTGGCGGGGACCCCGAAGGGAACCCCAGGCTCAGGCAGGCCATATTGACCGCAAGAGGGCAGAACATGCCCTTCGAAAACATCGACAGGGCCGTCAAGAAGGGCACCGGCGAACTCGAAGGCGTCATGTACGAAGAAGTGACGTACGAGGGTTACGGCCCGGGCGGCGCGGCCGTCATCGTCGACTGTCAGACAGACAACAAGAACCGCTGCGTTTCCGAAATCCGCCGTGCATTCCAGAAGGCCGGCGGCAACATGGCCGGCCAGAATGCGGTTGCCTGGTCGTTTGATCTGAAAGGCCTGATCGAAGTCGACCACGCCGGCGTGGAAGAAGAAAAGATCATGGAAGCGGCGATCGAGGCCGGCGCGGACGACGTCCAGGACGCCGAAGAAATTTTCGAAGTCACGACTGCCCCCGGCGACCTTATGGCCGTCGCCGACGCGCTGAAAAACGGCGGCTTCAACGTGACCTCGGCCAAGCTCGCCAAGATTCCCCAGACCACGATGCGCCTGACCGGCAAGGAAGCCGAACAGATGATTCGTTTCGTGGAAACGCTGGAAGACCTGGACGATACTCAGAACGTCTGGTCCAACTTCGACGTCGACGAAGAGGAAATGGCAGCCCTCATGGAGTGAGCTGACCGATGCCTCGAATCCTCGGAATAGATCCCGGAAGCCGCAAAACAGGATATGGCGTGATCGAGGGCACGTGGGGCAGCCTCAAGTGCATCGATTATGGTGTCATTCGACTGGATACGACGCGCGACACGACCCCTGACGAAATCGCCGAACTGCTGGGTGACGACCCCTCGCAGTCCGTGGCGTCGCTGACCGCGCGTATGTGCGAGCTGTACCGGCGCATCGACGAAATCATCAGGGCGAACGACTGCGACTGCGCCGCGCTTGAACGTGTGTTCGTGGCGAAAAATGCCGATTCCGCGTTGAAACTCGGCCATGCCCGTGGCGTGCTGCTGCTGGCCGTGGGCAACGCCGGCCTGGAAGTGCACGAATACAGCCCGGCCCAGGTCAAGAAGTGCGTCGCCGGCAGCGGACGCGCGGAAAAGGCCCAGATGATGTCGATCGTGCCGGCGATCCTTGGTTTGGACAAAAAACCGCCCGAAGACGCCGCCGACGCCCTCGCCATTGCAATGACACATGCTATGCTTGGCGGCGAAAGGGCGTTGTATCTTGATTCGATCCGGTAACCAGCCGGTCCGCGGGGTATTCAGATGATTGGCCGTTTGAAAGGCAGGCTTGTGTCGTGCGCCGGCGGCATTGCCCTGGTTGACGTGGGTGGCGTCGGTTTTGAAGTGCTGGTGGACGCCCAGAGCGCGCTGGACCTGGGTATGCCCGGCGATTCGGTCACGCTTTCGATCCGTACCGTGGTCAGTGAAGACGCCATCAGGCTGTTCGGCTTTTTCGATGAAACCGCCCGCGACGTGTTCGACATGCTGCGCAACGTCAGCAATATCGGGCCGAAGATGGCGATCGGTATTATGGGCGGGCTTCCGCTGCACGTGATGGTCCAGGCGGTGCGCGAAAAGGACGTCCGGCTGCTGGCGACGATTAACGGCGTCGGGAAAAAGACGGCTGAACGCCTGGTAATGGAACTTGGCGAAAAATTCATGGCCCTTCCGATCGTCGGGCCGTCCATAACCGGTGCGATCGCGCCGACGGTCGTCAGCGACGTGCGGTCCGCGCTGGGGAACCTGGGGTACAACCCGCGTGATGTCGATGCCGCGATCAGGGCGCTGGATCCGGTGAATCCGGACGCGAAACTGGAAGACCTGGTCATGGCCGCGCTGGCCTGGCTCAGTTCAAGGTAGGGGGACGTGATGGCCGACGACACCGGAAGGATTGCAACGCCCGAAAGGACCGACGAAGAGATGATGGAGGCGTCGCTTCGCCCGAAGACGCTTGATGAATTCGTCGGCCAGGACGCGCTGAAGGCGAAGTTGAAGGTGTTCGTGGAGGCGGCGCGCAAACGTGGCGAGGCGCTGGATCACATATTGCTGTGCGGTCCGCCCGGCCTCGGCAAAACGACGCTGGCCCACATCCTTGCGCGCGAACTTGGCGTGGACATCAAGCAGACTTCCGGTCCCGCCCTGGAAAAGAAGGGCGACCTGGCGGGGATCCTCACCAACCTGGCGCATCGGGACGTGCTGTTCATCGATGAAGTCCACAGGTTGAATACGGTCGTCGAAGAAAACCTGTACCCGGCCATGGAGGACTTCAATTTCGACGTGATAATCGGCGAGGGCGCGCACGCCCGGTCAATTAAACTGAAATTGAAGAAATTCACGCTGATCGGGGCGACGACGCGATCCGGGCTGCTGACTTCGCCGATGCGCGATCGGTTCGGCATCGTGGAACGCCTGGAACATTACCCGGTGAAGGACCTGACGACGATTGTTACCAGGTCGGCGAAGATTCTGGGTGTTGAAATTGAAGACGGCGCCGCCCACGAGCTCGCCGCCCGTTCCCGCGGCACCCCGCGAATCGCGAACCGCCTTCTGCGCCGCGTGCGCGACTTTGCCCAGGTCGAGGGTGACGGCCGCATCACGCCGGAAATTACGAAATCCGCGATGGAACGGCTGGACGTGGACGCCTTCGGGCTGGACTCGTCCGATCGCCGTTACCTGTTGTGCATCATCGACAAGTTCGGCGGTGGCCCGGTCGGCGTCGAAACCCTGTGTGCCGCGCTGTCCGAAGAACGCGACACGATTGAGGAAGTTTTTGAACCTTTCCTGATCCAGGAGGGCTTCGTCCAGCGCACCCCCCGCGGCCGCGTCGCCACCGACCGCGCCCGCCGGCACCTTCACCGCGCCACGCCGCCGTCGCCCGATCAGCTCCTGTAATCACATGGCGCCTCGCCCCGTTGGGGCATCGTCGCCCTGGCCCGGGTTTGTTCAGTCAAGTTCGCGGCCGCCGTCCACGGGGATGACGGCGCCCGTTGTATGGGCGGCGTGGTCGACCAGGTACAGCACCGCGTCGGCGATGTCGGACGGGGCGCCGATTTTCTTCATCGGGATACGGGAAATCACGATTTTTCGCAGTTCTGCCGATTCATCTTCCCTGAACAGCACGGTTCCCGGGGCGATGGCGTTGACACGGATGTTCGGGGCCCACGCCTTGGCCAGCGAACGCGTCAGCATGACCAGACCGGCCTTGGAAACGCAGTACGGGACATGATTCCGGAACGGTCGCATCGCCGCGATGTCCGCGATGTTGACGATGGCGGAACCGGGCGCCATCAGTTCCCTGGCGTGGATACAGCAGAGATAGGGTGCCTTGAGGTTCGTTCCGATGAACCGATCGAAATCAGCCTCCGTCAGGCTTTCCGGCGGCGTCTCGCCGAATACGGCAGCACTGTTGACCAGCACGTCCAGCCGACCGGTCGTTGTCCGGATGGTGTCGAACATCGAACGTATCCGGGCCGGGTCGGCAAGGTCGGCCGTCAGAAGCCAGGCGTTCCGACCTGTTTCGCGGACCTTCCGCAGGGCATCCTCGGCAGCGGGACCCGGTTTCCGCGCGTGCAGGAATACGTCCCGTCCGGACCTTGCCAGGGCCAGGGCCACCTCCAATCCGACCCGCACGGTGGAACCCGTCACAAGTGCGATGCCGTCCGTGACCCGTGAACATGTTGTGCCGTCGTTCATGGCGCCCCCGTTTTCGTGCGATTGACAGGAACGCATGGATTAGAAACGGAACGGATGATTCAGTCAACCGCGGTCTGGGCATCGGACAGCAGGCAGGCGCCGTCCATCACGAGTTCGATCGGGCTGTGAATGCGGATCGAACCCCAGATGACGTAAGTTTCGAGGGGAACCAGCGGCTTGCATTCCAGTTCCCTGCACCAGGATCCATCGCTGGAATCCTTTCCCGTGCACGTGGCGCTGGTGGACCCGTCCGCGGCATGGATGACAATCGGGATTTCGCTGTCGGCGACGGTCATGCTGGCATAACAGTCACGGCAGCATTCACCCGCGCCGCACTGTTCCATCGAACACGTTTTCGGACCCATTTTCACGGTTGCCGCGATCTTGACGAAGATGGGCAATTCGCTGTCGTCGGTCAGCAGCGCCCTTACGAGATCGTTCAGGTCGGTCAGCCCGTCGAGGCTGCATTTTTGCGGCGGACGGCAGTACGAACCCGCCTTCGACGTGCTTTCACAGGTGAATCCGGCAGGGCAGTCGGTGTCGGCACTCGTGCAGGGTATCCTGATGTCGGACACGCCGCCGTCGTCGCCGGGTGCGTCGATCGGCTGTTCACCGTCGTGCGAAACCGGCAGGTCGCCGTATGCGGCATCCGTCAGTTCGACTGCATCGGCTGCGCCGTTGTCGTTAGCGACATCGGACCCCACGACGATTGCGTCCAGACCGACATTCGTGTCGACTGCCGCCGCGGTGTCTGCCGGGGATCCCTGATCGCGAAGCATCGTGACGTCGTCCAGGAAGCCCACGGAGTCTTCAACTGCCGCGTCCATGACGACCATCGCGTCGCTGTCGCCTATTCCGGAATCGAAGAGGCCGCAGCCCGACGACGCAGCCAGACATGCCACGGCGGTCGTCAGGAATGCCAGTCTCGTTCGCAGTTTTTCCAAGATATCCGCACCTTCAATGCAATATCCACGCCGATTATAGAAAAATCGCGGGTACTACGCACAATTCACGCCGGAAATGCCGGTCGAGGCATCTTCCAAAACCGCGCATGCGAACACATAATTCTGACGGCAGGAAGAGGGACCCGCATGAGCGGAAAAGATTATTACGCGATTCTGGGCGTGCCGAAAACGGCCGGTACGGATGAACTGAAGAAGGCATACCGCAAGCTGGCCATGAAATTTCACCCCGATCGCAACAAGGGCGACAAGGCGGCGGAAGAAAAGTTCAAGGAAATCAACGAGGCGTACGCCGTCCTTTCCGATGCCGAAAAACGGAAACAGTACGACACGTTCGGGGCCGAGGGTTTCGGACAGCGTTTCAGCCGCGAAGACATTTTCAGGGGCTTTGATTTTTCGGACATCTTCGGGGGCATGGGCGGGCGCGGGCGCGGCGGGTTCCGGACGACCACGATGGGCGGCGGCGGGATCGAGGACATGATTTCGCAGTTGTTCGGGATGTCCGGAATGGGGGGCGCCGGCGGCATGGGTGGTGCCGGCGGAATGGGCGGTGCGCAGTCCCGTGGCCAGGACGTCGAGCAATCCGTAAGCATCGCTTTCATGGACGCGGTCAGGGGCACGACGCTGAACCTCAAGATTCCGGATCATTCAGGCAACTGGGAATCCGTGTCGGTGAGGGTGCCGCCCGGGGTTTCGTCCGGCACCAGGATGCGCGTCAGATCAAAGGGGGCGGCCTCGCCGTGGGGCGGTGCGCGAGGCGACCTGTATCTGGTCGTCAAGGTTGAAGACGACCCGGTTTTCACCCGTTCGGGCGACGATCTTTATTGCGACGTGCAGGTTCCCGTTTCCGTCATGGTCATTGGCGGAACGGCGGATGTGCCCGTCCTGGACGGCACCAAAAAGGTCAAGATAAATCCCGGCACCCAGCCCGGCACGCGCATCAGGCTGAAGGGGCAGGGCGTGCCTGTCAAGGGGGGCGGGGCCGGCGACATGTATGCCCGCGTCGTGCCGGTCTTCCCGGCGACGATTTCCGGACGCGCCAGGGAGGTATTCAAGGAACTGGCTGCGGAAGGTTGGTAGTTTCCCACATTTAGGTTGTAATAGTTTTCGGGCATGAGGCGGGTGTAATCAATGCGATTGCCTGGTAACCGGTTCATCGTAATCGTGGGGGGCTTGATCCTGGTCGCAGCGGCCGGCTGCAAGGACAAGACCCCGTATCCGTCAGTCGACCGGCTGCGGCCCATCGCAGAGGCTGACGTTGCGGTGGCGCCCGAACCACCAGCCCCGGTCGAACAGCCGTCGCGTGTGCTGGCGTTCGTACGCACCCCCAGGGGAACCGCCGTCGTGGCCGGCCGCGATACCGGCGACGGGATCGTCGTATCGCATATTCCTGGTCACGCATGGGCCATGGACGACGGGACGATCAGGGTCATCAAGGTCAGCACCAGGGCTCCCGAAACCGACACCCCGAAAAGACGATCGTCGATGGCCGGGCTCGTAATGGAGGAATATGCGTCAGACGGCACGCTTGCGCGCAAGGTGGATCTGACCCCTGAACGGACCGCTTCCCACTCGGAAACGTCGGGATTCATTAAGGATGCTGTTTCGGCCGACCCGGATATGGCCGGGGAATACTATTACGTCGAGAAGATTGTCGGCATCGGTTCCGACGGTCCCAGATCAGTCTGGCTGGCCACGACCGACTCGTGGCTCGGCGGCGCGCACCCGTCCAGTTCAGCCAGGCTGCTGGTCGTTGATGCGGAGTTGGGAAAGGTGGTTGACCTGTCGGATGAATTCGAGGGTCGGGACGTTGTCCGGGAGGTCCTGCGCGAACGTTATGATGCGGCGTGCGTGCGTGACAACTGTGGCGTTGCCCCCATGGAAGGCCCCGGCGGCGACAACATGTGGGTCGTGCTGCTGTGCGCCTCTTTCGGGTCGTGCGAGGGCCAGCACGAATTCAGGCTTGTCGAGGGGCCGGGCGCGGTTCCGGATCCCACCCGCCTGGTGCTTGAGGAACAGACGCTTGTGATTCCGGACGTCGGCACGGTGGAAAAGGGGGTTGTCGATTTCAGGGTGGCCGACAACCGGAAAATGGCCGTGGTCGAGATGGCGCTGGGCAGCGCCGATGAAATTGTCTGGCCCTGGACCCCTGCCCGGGGTGGCGGGGAACGCTCCCGGACCAGGGAGGTCAGGTTCTGGACGCCGGGAATGGCGCAGCCGGCGGTTATCGGGCGGATGCCTGAAATTCAGTCGGTTCAGTTCATGCCAAGGGGGACGCGGTCGGTCGACCTGCTTGCAGCCGTCAGGAAGATTTCGGATTAGTGTCAGTCTGCGAATTCGCTGTCGGGAACGGCGTTTTCGGGATTGGTGTCAACAGGGAACCTGACCGTCTGCTGCAGGGTTCCAAGCGCCTCAAGATCCGATATCGCCCCCGTCGTTCGAAGCGTTTCGACCAGCGTCCTGACCTTGGTCATGAACCACGGCGGGACACGGCCCTGTTCAAGAAATTCGTGGTATTTCGACGGGTTCGGGATTATCAGCACCAGGAATACCGATTCAAGAACCGAAAGTTGCGACGGATCCCTGGCGAAGTAGTGATTCGCCGCTTCCTTCAGACCCCAGACCTCTGGACCCCACTCAATCACGTTCAGGTACAGTTCCAGGATCTTTTCCTTGGGCAGGTTTCGTTCAACCTGCCAGGTTATGAACGCTTCCTGAAGCTTCCTGGCGAGCGTTTTTTCCCGCGAAAGGAAGAGGTTTTTCACAAGCTGCTGTGACAGGGTGCTGGCCCCCTGGAAAAATCCGCCGCGTTCCAGGTTGACCTTCAGCGAACGCCGTATGCCCGCCTGCGAAAATCCCTGATGCTGGAAGAAACGTGCATCCTCGCTGACGGTAAGCGCCTTGATCAGGTACGGCGGAACGTCCTGGTAAGGAACCCATCCGGGCGAGCCGACGCCGATTGTCCGCGTCACGACGTGATCCCGATCCTCGATGCGGTGAAGGAATGTGCTGCGCAGCAGTTCAAGGTTGACCGCCGGGCCGAGGTCGATGGTTACAAGGTCCGCCATGTCCGGGACGAAATCGAATACCAGCTTCGACAGGTCCGCCGTGTTGACGTCCAGCTTGATGGTGGCCGCGAACGTGCCGCCGAGCCTGGCGCCGGCCAGTACGGGGATGGCCTCGCGCGGAATCGATGCCAGCAGCGATTCGCCGGAAACCCGTTCAATCCTTCCGGAAAGCGAGAATACGGGGGTCTCGTTCATCGAGGTGCCGGAAAACTGGAACGGAATCGCGATTTCGCCCAGCGAGAAGACGGAGTCCCTGATCGAAAGCGTTCCGGAAGGGCCAATGATGGATGAACTGCCCGAAAATGCCAGGTTCAGGTTGCGCATCGGCTCGGAAGCCACTTCGGGCACATAAACCGTGGCGCCGCCGATTCCGATCCGGCCCGAGATGTCCATTCCGGGCCCCGTCGACAAACGGATCTTCACGTCCGTGTCGGTCAGCGCAGTGCGGGCATCCGTTTCCAGCCACGCAGGCAGGACCACCTGGTAGGGGGCAAGCTTGAGGTTTTTGGCCTTCAGCGCCATGTCGACCGTGCCGTCCGGCAGGACGTCCACGTCGAATTCGTTCAGCGTCGACGGCGATTCCGGACATTCGAAGCGCAACCTGGCTGAAAGGCCGCCGGATGCGCCCCGGTCGACCTGGATATCCAGGTTGGAGTATGACTGGGCTGCCCTGTCGGATTTTTCCGGATCCGCGATGTACCTGATGGTCGCGCCCGTGACGCTGAACCTGGTTCCGTCGTATGTGGCGGCCAGACCGCCCAGGGTGTTCCGGAGGGATTCGATCTGCCCGGCCAGACCCGAGAACATCCGCGTAACCCTTTCCCGAAGTTCCCCGCGATCAGCGGCCGGGCCGGCCGATGCCGCGCTGGACTCCTTGAGTGGCAGGGCAGAGATTTCGACTACAGGGCGTTTGACCCTGATTTCCGACACGGACACCGTTCCGGCAAGCAGCTTGATGGATTCAGGAACGTACTTCAGCATGGATGCCGGTATGAGGGATGACGCCGGTCGACCGCCATCCTTCATCATGGACCATCTGACACGCACTTCATCGGCGTGCATTCCGGCCGGGAAGCGTGCGGATCCGGGCAAAACGGCGGTTGGCGACAGGAGGCCGATTTCGCCGGGCTTCCATTCGATTCCGCCAACGCCGACCCGTACGCCGCGTACCGTCCGCGTGAAGCTGGGCGACAAGGTTGCCGATGCCCGCGAAAACATTCGCGGGGAATTCATGTCGGCTTGCCCTTCAACCGTGAAAGCAGCATCGGAGCCATCCGACTGGATGATTAGACGGAAGGAAGCCTTTCTGGCGAATGCATCAATCGTGTCGGGATCCGGAACGAGTGCCGCACTTCCCTCGAGGATCTTTCCTGAAAAAAGCGATGTGAAAACGGTTCCGGAGACCTTCCTGACGGACACGTCCGGAAGCGGAGTGCCCCTGCGCGCAGCGGATGTCTTCGCGGGGGAAGGCGCCGCCGCCGTCCCGTCGGACATTGCCGGACCGGCCAGCCTGGATGCCAGTTTTCCCGCGATGCCGGCGATGTCCAGAGGTTCGTCGCGCGAACCGGCCCTGATGTCCACCGACTGGACATCGACGCCGGTTATGCGGCGACCGCCGATAAGCATGGCAATCGGGTCGACGTCGATGCGGATGCCGTGCGCCGCTATTTCAAGTCCGGCGTCGTCGACGAACAGGAAATCCGGAATCAGCAGCGTGCCGGCGCCGGCAATCCTGATGTCTGCATGCGTCACCCGGCCCTTCATCGACGCGGCCAGGCGATCTATCCTGGAGGTCGCCGCCCCCCGCACCGCAAACGGCAGCGCCACCGCAAGACCGCCGAACGCCAGGAAAACGCCGACGATGACTGCGATGACTTTTCTGCGCCTTGACGAAAGGGATTGCGGACTGGCCATCAAGCCGGAAGGATTCACATTATTCCGAAGCCGTTGATTACGGTGTACCGGATTCACCACCGCTGGTGGTGGCCGCCCAGGCGATGAGGCCGATGAGCGCGCCGGCGAGCACGACGCCGCCGGTGATGCCCAGTGCCCACTTCCACGTGCTGACGAGTTCGATTTCGCCGCCGTCCTTGAGGCCGTCACGGGCGAGGATGTAGTCGCGGTCCGAGGCGACCAGCTGGGATTCGGTCAGCTTGAAGTTGAAAGGCGTGATCGGGTACCGCTTGCCGCCGGTGGATTCGACAAACAGCCTGGTGTCGTCCTTGACCTGGACCTGCTGACCCTTGTCATCGGTTACCGTTACCGAATCGCCCTGTTCGGGCGCGGACTGCAGACCTTCCAACTGGGCGGTCGGAATCCTGTAGGTGTTGTAGCAGCCAAGAGCCAACATGCTGAGTACGAGAGCCAACGATACAAGACGCTTCATCAGGTACACTCCAGCTTATACCCAAGGTACGGCAGGCATTGTATTAACGGGAGTCAAAAAAGAAAAGGACTTTTTGTCCAGATGACAACAGTCCCGTTGCCCGTTTCAAGGCTTTTCCCGGAGGCCGATGGAAAGTTGATCCGGCAGGTCCGGGTCGTGGCAGCGACGGCAGCGCGCCTCGTAACAATCGACCGCCCCGACGACCACCCTGTCGCGCGAGGCCGATATGCGCTGTGTCCTGCTGGCCGGCGCGCCGCAGCGGTGGCAGACGGCAAGTATTTTCGTGACGTAGTCCGCGATGGCCATCAACTGCGGCATAGGTTCGAACGGGACACCGCGGTAATCTGTGTCCAGTCCCGCAACGATGACGCGTTTGCCGAGATTCGCCAGTTTGTCGCACACCTTGACGATGCCCTGGTCGAAAAACTGGACCTCGTCGATGCCGACGACCTCGACGCGGTCGTCCAGGCGTTCCAGTATTTCAGCCGAGTTTTTCACGACCGTGGCCGGAATCGAAAGTTCGGAGTGTGAAACGATGCAGTCCTGCGAGTACCTGTCGTCAATGACCGGCTTGAATATCTGCACGCGCTGCCTGGCAATCTGCGCGCGCCGCAGCCGCCGGATCAGTTCTTCGCTTTTTCCCGAAAACATCGGGCCGCAGATGACTTCGAGACCGTAATATTGCTGGAAAAATGGCATCGGACACCCCCGGTGCGCGTCAGGACGAGTATTTTGCCCCGAAGAGGGCCATCAGCCTTTCGTCGGATCGAATCAGGTCGAGCGTCGCCGCCGCATGGCCCGGCGCGTAGCCGTTGCCCATGAGCAGGGAAACGTCCTTGCCAGCGCCCTCCGCACCCAGCGTTGCCGCGGTGAAGGACGTTGCCATGTTGAAGAAATATGCGATTCCGCCGTCCATCGTCGAAAGGACCGTGGACATTTCGGTCCCCCTGACGTTGGTGGTGTTGATGGTCACGTCAAGCAGCCGTCCGCCTGTCAGCGCGTTGATTTTTTCGAACACGGCGACCGGGCTGGTGGCATCCGCAAGGATAAGTTCGTCGAAGTAACCGTATTTCGCGACGTCGTCGATGATCGACTGCATGTGGACGACGCCGAACAGGCGCCCGGTCGAGCCAAGCATCCTGCGGGCAGCCGCAGCGCACAGGAGGCCGGATTTACCGGTGCCGATGATACCGACGTTCATGCCCGGCCGGACCAGCCTGTAAACCTGGGCCGGGGCGCCGGCGACATCGAGGGCCGCCAGGGCCGCGTCGCGCGGGAAGTCGTCGGGCAGCCTTTCGCCGATACCGCTGGAAAACAGGATGGCGTGACCATCGATTTCGACCTGGTCACGGTCCATGTAAACCTTTTTGATCCGGTTGATTTTGAGCGGGGTCAGCGAAAGCGAAACGAGGGTTGCGATCATGTCGCCGACAGACGCCCTGATCGGTCCGTCGTAAGCCGCGCCGATTTCGCGGATACGCCCGACCAGCATGCCGCCCGAACCGGTGACTGGATTGTGCTGCTTGCCCCGCTTTTCGACCGTGTCCAGTATCAATCGCGCCACGCCGTCGGCGTCGCCGCCGCAGGCTTCCTTCATCTGGGTGAACGAAGCCGCGTCGATGTTCAGCATTTCGACGTCGATCAGGATTTCAGACGGATCGATCGGGAGGTTGTTGTCAACCTTCCAGGCGGCCTGGGGGAGTGCCCCGACCGGTTCAATAACCCTGTGAGTGCCGTACCTGGTGCCTGCGCCTTTCATTTAGCATCCTCGCATTTCAATCGTTCCATTATCAGTTGAACGTCCTGCCAGACCATCTTTTTCATCGTCGGGTCCTTGAGCAGGGTCGACGGATGATATGTCACCACGAGCGGCGTGTCACCCGCCATCAGGAACCGTCCGCGCAGCCTGGTGATTGACGGGGATCCGGCAAGCACCGAAGCCGCCGTCTGCCCCATTGCCAGGATGAACCGCGGCCGCACCAGCGCGACCTGCTTTTCGATGTAGGGCCTGCACCTTCCGATGACGTCCGGCGTCGGCGTGGAACCGTCGGGGATTCGGCATTTCAGGACGGTGGTGACGTAACAGTCGCGTTCCCGGTCCAGGCCCATCGCCCTGATGATGTTTGTCAGCATCAATCCGGCCTCGCCGGCGAAGGGGCGGCCGCATTCGTCTTCAGTGGGGCCTGCGCCCTCGCCGACGACCATCAGGATCGGATTCGCCGGTCCTTCGCCGAACACCGTGCAGTTCCGGGTTTCAGCCAGCCTGCAGCGCCTGCATTCGGCCACCACCACACGCAACGACGACAGGTCGTCGGGCAGCACGGGGGGCGGCTCAACGTCGGCCGCCAGTTGTTCAGGCGACGGTTTGTCCGGGCATTCCACGGAAGCGGCGGTGGACTGCGGGCCAGGCGCCGACGGAACGGCAGCGGCAGCCGGGGCGCGGCCCACTGGGAGATCCGGAAGCGAATCGAGGTCCGATTCAAGCACGGTCCGCAGTGCCGCGGCGACCCTGGCGGCAGTTAACCTTATGTCCTGTTCCACGGGGATGTCAGCCACGTTTTCCTGCAATCACAACGGCAAGTTCGTCCATCAGGATGTCTGCCAGTTCAGTCTTGGGCATTTCGCCGATAACCATCGGTTCGGAGCCATCTGCGCCGACGAGCACGCCACCATCGGGCACGTCGCCGAAGCCGCGCCCGCCGCCCGCCCTGTTCGCGAAAAGCAGGTCGGCCCCCTTGCGGGACATCTTTGCCGCCGCGGCCGCCGCCGAAACGGACGATTCGGCCGCGAAGGCAAGGACAGCGATTTTTGAAGTGTCCGGCGCAAGCGTGGCGAGGATGTCGGGATTCGCGACCAGTTTCAGTGTGCCGCCGAAATCGTCCTTGGGGATTTTCGTGTCGTGCGGCGCGGCCGGCCGCTCATCGGCCGGAGCGGCGGCCATGGCCAGGCCGTCGGCGCCGCGGATGGCATCGCGGACCGCGTCAAGCATCTGCAGGGTCGTGTCCACGCGCGTCACGGTGTGCGGGCCGCCGGGGGAAGCAGTATCGAATGACGTATCGCAGGGGCCGAGAATCAGCCTGACGACAGCGCCCCTGCGTGCCGCGGCAGCGGCCAGCGCGACGCCCATCCTGCCCGAAGACGGATTGGAAATCACCCTCACGGGGTCGATCGGTTCGCGCGTCGGTCCACCTGTGATCACCACGGTCCTACCGGCAAGGGACTGCGTCGTCAGGGCGGCCGCGCAATGCTGGATGATCCGGTCGACCGGCGGGAACCGTCCCGGACCCACGTCCCCGGATGCCAGTTCGCCCTCGTCCGGCGGAACGATGAGGTAGTTTCCGAAACTGCGGAGGATTTCGATGTTCCGTCGAACGGGCGCCGACATCCACATCTGCGTGTGCATGGCGGGGCTGACCACGATCGGGCATGACGACGCCAGCACCGTGGCCGTGAGCATGTTTTCGGCCGATCCGGCCGCCAGCCTGGCGATGGTCGTCGCACTGGCCGGGGCGATCACGATCAGGGCGAGGCCGCGCGCCAGGGAAACGTGGTTCTGTCCCCGGGAACCGGCGAACATGTCGTCGTCGGTCCTGCACGGATTTTCGGTCAGCGATTCGAACGTCAGCGGAGTGATGAGTTTCCTGGCGGATTCAGTCAGGACCGTGCCCACCGAAGCACCGGCGCGCATCAGTTCGCGCGCCAGGTATGCGGCCTTGTAAGCCGCGATTCCGCCGGTCACGCCGAGCAGTACATGTCTGTTTTCAAGAAGCCGCATTACGGATCCCCCGCCGCGATGGACCACGGACGCATTCCCGGCAGCGCCGTCGCCCGGCCAGAAGGCCTACCTGGCTGTGATTACAAATTCGACGCGGCGGTTGATCGCCTGTCCTTCCGGGGTTGAATTGTCATCAATCGGCCTGTCTTCGCCGTAGCCGACCGCCCTCATCCTGGAACCGGCGACGCCGCGGCCCATCAGGTACTTCCTGACCGAATCGGCCCTGGACTGCGAAAGGCGCAGGTTCGATTTGTCGTTGCCGACGTCGTCGGTGTGGCCCTCGACATCGATCCTGATTTCAGGATGATCGATGAGCGCCTGCGCGACCTCGTCCAGCAGCGGGAACGATTCGCGCTTGATTTCCGCCTTCCCCGTCTTGAAGAAAACCTTTTCGCGGATTTCGATCTTCTTTTCCGTAATTTGTATGCGCTTGTATTCACACCCCAGGTTTTCGCGGGGGCCGGGATCCATCGGGCACTTGTCGTCCGGGTCCAGCAGGCCGTCGCCGTCGGTGTCGCCGAACGGGCAGCCGCGGTTTGAGACCGGTCCTGCCTCGGCCGGGCATTTGTCTTCCTGGTCGGGAACGGTATCACCGTCGGTATCCGTCAACGGGCATCCCTGGTTCGACAGCAGGCCCTGCTGGTACGGGCACCTGTCCTGAGAGTCCTGCACGCCATCGTTGTCCGTGTCGATTATCGGGCATCCGCGGTTTCCGACAGGGCCCTTTTCCTTCGGGCAGTTATCTTCCATATCGGACAGGCCGTCACCGTCAGTGTCAACGACCGGGCAGCCCTTGTTGTAGGTGGGGCCGGATTCGTTACGGCACTGGTCGTCCACGTCGACCGTTCCGTCGCCGTCGTTGTCGACATCGGGACAGCCGTCCGCGTCCTCGAATTCGTCGATGTCCTCGGCCTGGTTGGGGCAGCGATCCTTGCGGTCGGGGATGTTGTCGGCGTCGGCGTCGTTCAGGCACGCTGCCTCGCGCGAATTCTGGTACGCGATTTCGGCGGTCTTTTCCGCATCGGTCATCGCACGACCGGCCGCGATTGACCTGCCCATCGAGCTTTCATGACGCGCGATTTCCGCAAGCGTTTCCGCCCTTGCAAGTTCAACAGGAGCGCAGTTGTACATTGATTCGCGTTGATCGCCCAGCAGCGTCTGGACGTCGTCGGCGCGTTTCCTGATCTGGGATGCCGTGACGCAGCCCGCGAGCAGGGACACCGCCAGTATCCCCGCCGCAACCGCGGTGCGACGGCGCGCCCGAATCCCGTTGGATCGCGAAACGCTGGATAAACCGGTCATTCCACGTCCCCCTCGTCCATCCTGGCGCGCTGCCCGTCACCCACCAGCGCTGCCTTGAGTTTTGCCTTTTCCGCCATTTTGAAGGCGTTATCCGCGAAGGTGAATGCAGCCTCGAATTCGGATACGCCCTCGCGGCTGCGCGCATATTCCAGGTTCATTTCCGCGGCCGTGAATTCATAGGGGCACTTCTGGTCGGCCCCGATCGCGCGGGCGGTGGCGATTGCCTTTTCCGCACGCGAAATCGATTTCGTCGCGTGAAGCGGACTGCAGGCGAACAGAAACGGCAGCGCCAGTAAAAAGATCCACAGTCGGCAGTTCACAACGCCCCTCCGTTCGCGAGCACCTGATTATGTCTCTTTTCAGGCGTGCAGACAACAGGGCCGACTGGCTTGCGGGCCTTAAGAACCGTGCGGTGGATGGGGAAGAATGATGGCTGTCAGTAGTCGAATTCGTACGTGACGTACATTGCGCGGATAAGTTCCAGCTTGCCGATCAGGAACTGCAGCTGGTGGAACAGGTAGCTGTCACGAAGGTCGTCAACGGTCAGTTCATTGATCGGCTTGGAGCCCTTGGCGATGTTCCTGCACGCCTCGACCTCGTCCGGGGTCAGGGTATCGTTTTCGACCTCGTCGTAGCAGCGATAGATCTGGTTGCACTGGTTAACCAGGTCGTATCCCGGGTAGTAGCCGCCGTCCGGCAGCCTGTACGCCTGGTATACCTTACCGGTGAACCTGTCTTCGCATTCCACGATTTCGGCGCCGGGCGGGGTGCCGATCTGGTACGAGTCGCCCTTCAGCCAGATGCGGGTGGCGTCGATGAACGAGCGGTCGAAGCTGCTGATCAGCATCGAGTAGCCGTAGTAGGCAGCCAGCATCGGGATACGGAACTGGGTGGTCGGGAAGGTGTACTGTTCTTCCGGTTCCAGCGCCTGCCCCGCCACATCGAGGAACAGTTCGCCTGCTGCACAGGGGTTCGTCGCCGTCACGTCGGCGCGATGGACCGAGACCAGCTTGTTCGCGGCGCCGCCGCCGGTCTTCGTGAAGCAGCCCTTGTACGTGCCGTTGCAGCCGAAGTTGGCGTTGTCAAGGTCCACGAAGTCGCGCGGGCCGAAGCCGATCGGCTGGCCGCTGACCGGGTGTTCAAGGATGCACCAGCCGTAGTTGTCGGCGTTGTTGGCCATGATGCCGCCGAACAGCTTGTTGACCTCGTCACGGAAGACGTTGCCGTAGTTGACGTAGTACTTCTTTGTGTCGGACTGATCGTCGACGCCCACGAAGAACGTGGTCGGATCGGCGATCGATTCGAACGCCGCCAGGCGGTCATAGATGGTGCCGGAAGCGGTGACGACCGGATCGTAGTAGTTGTAGTCCCACGTCGCGTACAGCGGGCGGGCGCCGTTTTCTTCCAGCAGGTAGAACTGGGTCGTGTACGCGCTGGCATTGACGTCATCCTTCGGTTCGTAACGGTCCTTGAGGTAGTTGTAACCGTACGAAGCGGGGATCGGGCGACCGAAGGTGCCGGCGAACACGTTGAACGAAAGGTAGCTGGCCAGCGACCCGGTCAGGCCGCCGTTCAGGTCCTTTTCCCACGGCTGGCCGAAACGGCCTTCCCAGTACCCGCCGTTGTTGAACACGTTGAAATTCACAGCCCAGAACTGGAACTGCGACTTCATCATGAAGAACATCGCGCGCACGAATCCGTCGTAGTTGGTCGGCCAGAACGTCGGATCCTGGTGCCAGTAACCACGGAAAACCCAGTAGTTTTCGTACATTTCCTGGGCGTTGCGCACGATCTCGAACGGGTCCGCGCCCTCGTCCCACATGTTGACGGTCGGCAGGTACCACGCCAGTTCATCGGACGCGAAGCGATACGGGACAATCGTCTTGTCGGCCGAGCAGAGCAGGCCCTCGTAGTACTTCTTGCAGACCTTGCCTTCGCCGCAGGAAGCACCCTCGGTTTCGCACCGGTCGCCGTAAATGTCGCGCTTGTCCACGTCGACGCGGTCGTACATCGCGTCAAGATCCCCGAACATGTTCGGGTAGTTCGTGTGGTGGACCCTGCGCAGCGCCAGGCCGAAGTCCTCGCCGCGGTCGCGGAACGAAGGCGTGTTGTCAGGCGTGCCGACGGTCGGGTCGACATTGATGTATTCGGCGTAAACCGAGGTGTCGGGCTTGTTCTTGAAAACCTCGACCAGGTTGCCGTAACCGTATTTGATCGCCGCGATGTCGTACAGGCCCAGGCCCTGCCACGGCATGTTGAATTTCGGGTAGTAGTCCATGACGGACGAGTATTCGTACGCGCGCATTTCGCCGGCGACCTGTTCCGGAGTTTCCTCGTACAGGCCGATCGGCTCGAACGCGTTACCGACCTTCTTGACCTTCATGTCCCAGTATTCGCGCGGGTAGTTCATCGCGTCGGTGGACGCCTCGAAGTTGTGGCGCAGGCCGACCGTGTGTCCAACCTCGTGAATCACGACGCCGTAGAAAATCATCTGCTGCAGTTCGTCGACGAACTGCGGGCGGAGCACGCCGAGGATGTCCTTCATCGCCTTCTGCGACGCGGCGACGGCCGGGTTGTAAACAGCCATTTCCAGCGGGGTCGGGATCGTGATCGTGCCGTACCCGTAAGGCGTGTTCTGGTTGGCGACGGTGATTGCCGAACGAAGCTGTTCGATGAGGCCCGCCACGCTGCACGGTGTCGAATCGTTGAATTCGGTGAAATCGTAAATGAGGCCCGGTTCGCCCTTCAGCGTGTCGCAGACGGCCTGGTCGTACAGCTTCTTGTATTTGTCGGCCAGTCCCATCAGGGCGCCGTCGTAGAATTCTGCGCGGTCGATGCCGGACGCTGCCATTTTGCGATAGTTTTCAAGCACTTCGCGGGTGCCCTTTGCGTTCGCCCAGTTACGGAGGTGGTACTTCGCGGCGGTGGAGGTCGTCGAGGAGTCCTCGTCACCGAAACTGGCCGACACTGCCTGGCCTTCCGCGTTGAACAGGGCCGGATCCTTGAACAGCCAGCGGATGTCCTTGTTGACGAACATGTTTTCGATGCTCGGCAGGTTGGCAATGACATCCATCCGGCCGGCAACCGGCGACTGATCGGATTTCTGGACCTGGGTGGTCAGCGCTTCCGCGACCTCCGGCGTAACCAGGCTGTCCACGAGGGCTTTCGCCTCTTCGTTGGTGTAGCCGTTGCGCCAGTAGGAGTACTGGTGCAGGCGCTCGTTGCGCATGACTTCTTCGATGTATGACGCGTCGGCGATTTCACGGAACGATTTCACGCCGGCGAGCAGTTCGAGCTGGTCCATGGCCCTGACGGCGCCCTCATGGAACGCGGCGTTGTACACGTATGCCGTACCGGTGATGATGCGGCCGCTGGTGGGATCCCACGCGGGCGGGCCGTAACCGTAAGGCGTGCCGCCGCCGGGGGTGTTGACCGAGTAAATGAAGCTGTAGCGCAGGTCGCCGTTTTCCTTCGGTTCTTCGAGCGAGCCGCAGATTGCCGGGTCGGTTTCGAACACGCCCTCGTCGCGGTCGCGGATGTCGGCATCGGCCTGGTTGTTTTCGCAGACGATGAACATGTGGTCGACGAAAACCGGGTTGCCGTCGTCGTCCAGCATCTGTTCGCCGTTCTGGGACCAGGCAGGCAGTTCGTTGACGTTCTTGCCGGTGACGCCCTTGACCGTGGCGTCGAATGCGAGCGACCACTGTTCGGCCATCGTCAGGGTTTCCGAGACCATGTTGTTCGGGAAGCCTTTGCTGACGTGGTAGACCACCGGGCGGATACCGATGATGTTGCCGTCGGCGTCCTTTTTCCACAGGTCATGACGGGTCGCGTAACGCTGGTACAGGTGGTACGCGAGACCGTAGTCATCGTCCCAGCGCAGGCGTTCGGCGCGGAAGTACCCGAACCGTTCCTGGTCGTAATCGGTGTACTGGATGGGGTGGTATTCGTTTTCACGGGAGACATCGACCGCCATGAACGAGTTGTACAGTTCGATTTCTTCCGAAACGCATTCGTAAATGCCGCCCACGTACCACGCGTAGTACCAGCAGATCGGGATTTCGCCGGTGCCTTCGATGTAGTCGGTCTGCACGCCGGCAATAACCTTGTTGCGGAACGACATGTAGCCGGTCGAAGGGGTGAGGTCCAGGTTGGTCGGCGACGACGAGTCGGTCAGAATCGTTTCATACGGATTGTCGGACTGGAATTTGTTGATGTACGTCGGGAGCATGTTGCTGCCCCACGAAACGCGGATGTAATCGCGTTCGTACCACATGCGGTCCGATGCGTTTTCGGACTGGACGGTGCCCGGTTCGCCCGTCATCGGGTTGTAATCCCAGATGATGTCGAAATGCTTGTCGATCGGGTAGG
>CAYYCO010000026.1:0-32040 GCA_964470365.1 uncultured Anaeromyxobacteraceae bacterium
ACGACCTCGCATCGCATCGGGTGGGGCAAGTCGCTTCAGGGGACTCCCCGGCCGGGACCCTCCGTGATTCTTTGGGGGCAAATTAGAAATCTTCCCGGCCCGACCGAAGGGAGGCCCGCCATTCAGAGCCCGGGTCCGAGCGAAGCGAGGCCCCGGGGAAACCGGGGGCGTGAGCCCCGGGATCACGGGGGTGTAAACCCCGGAACCCCGGGGTTGAATTCCCGCGTCGCCCGTGTCATGTTCCGGCGTTGGTTGCGGACGGGGGAATCAGGGGTGACGGACGGTCAGGCGGACAGCGATGGACACCGGCGTCGTCCGCGGTACGGCGGCAGGTATCCCAGGCGTTTTGAAGATAAGTACAAGGAACACGGGCCGACAGCGGATCCGGCGACCGTCGCGAAGGTTCTGGCTGCCGGAAAGACGCCGGCCGGCATGCACAGGTCCATCATGGTGGCCGAGGTGCTGGCCGCCCTTGACCCTCGACCGGGTGAAACCGTTGTTGACGCCACGCTCGGCTGGGGCGGACATTCCCGCGAAATCATCCCCCGGCTGGCGCCCGGCGGTCGTCTGATCGGCCTGGACTGCGATCCGGTCGAATTGCCGAAGACCGAGGAACGGATGAGGGCGGCCGGTTTCGGCCCCGATGTGTTCCTGGCTGTACGGTCCAACTTTTCCGGCCTGCCTAAGGCGCTCGCGCAACTTGAAATCAGCGGTGTCGACTGCATCCTGGCCGACCTGGGCCTGTCGTCCATGCAGATCGACAACCCGGCGCGCGGCTTTTCCGTCAAGTTCGACGGGCCGCTGGATATGAGGATGAACCCGGCAAAGGGATTGACCGCGGCGGCCTGGCTGGAAAACGCCTCCCCGGGGGTTCTGGCCGCGGCGCTTGCGGAAGATTCCGACGAACCGGAAGCGGACCTGATTGCATCGGCGATTGCGGGACGGTCGTTCCGCGGAACCAGGGCGCTGGCGGACGCTGTCAGGAAGGCTTCGCGGGCCAGAACGTCCGAGGATCGTGATCTGGCCGTCCGCCGCGTGTTCCAGGCGCTGCGGATCGAGGTGAACGAGGAGTTCAAGGCGCTGGACACCTTCCTGCGTGTGTTGCCGTCATGTCTTAACCCGGGCGGGCGCGTCGCGATAATGTCTTTCCATTCCGGCGAGGACCGGCGCGTCAAGAAGGCATTCAAGGCAGGCCTCGCGGACGGTGTGTATGACGAAATTTCGGATGACGTGATCCGTGCGGGCGCCGCTGAACGACGTGACAACCCGCGGTCGGCCCCTGCCAAGCTGCGGTGGGCACGCCGTGCCTGAGTCCCTTTAATCCGCCGGCGGACGGAACACTTTTTTGTTTACATAATCGCTTTTCGCAACTACATAATACCGCCAACCAATAGCTTTTTTTCTTCATCGATTTACAGGGGGATTTGATGAAAAAGTGTCTTTCGATCGCTTACATGGTTTTGCTTGCCGCTGGATGCGGCACCAGCGGGGCACCGGATGACGACACGATTTCCGGCGACGACATCATGACCGGGGAAGACACCGCAACCGCGGACACATCGTCCGGCGCGGTCAGCGTGTACGCCGGTTCGGCCTCCCATGGCGACCTGGTCGTGTTTTCCGTCGATCACGAATCCGGCACCTGCGAGGTCGTCAACGAAACGACCGGACAGACTTCGAACGTGTCGTTCACGGTCCGAGACGACCAGTACCTGGCCGGGATCCTGGACATTGCGGCCGAATCGGATCATTTCTATGCGGTTGAGCTGACGAACAAGCTCATCGCCGCCAATTTCGACACGGGAAACCCCAATAACACGATTTCATTCGGTGTCAGCGGCGGGACCAACAACATGGCCAACAAGGCCAACATTCCCGGCGATTACGTGTACATACACATTTCGAACGCCGCGGTGAACGGCTCGACCGACATCAAGGAATGGGGCCTGCTGTCCATTATCGACGACGGCACCTACCGCGTCAGGGCGTACGCGACCGATGCCGGCGACAACTCGCTCGCCCCGATGGCCCCGGAGGCGTGGTCAGGTGCATTCCCGGTTGAAACGCCCAACGTCACCGGCACGTGGGACGTGAACGATTCGGACCACGCCCGCATCGACGTCACGATGGACGGTTCCGGTGTCAACCTGACCGGCTTCGCGTACGCGCCGGACCCGAACGGCATCTTCGTGCTGGACATGGGGACGGGTTACGGTTTCATCCTTGCGATGAAGATCCTTCCGACCATGACCCTCGCCAACCTGGCCGGCGAATACAAGTTCATCAACGTCTGGAACGACAGCATGGGCGCGGGCAGGAGCGCCGGCAGGGCGGTCATCAACGCCGACGGGTCGGGATCGTTCGGGCATCTGGACGTGAACGGCAACTTCTCGGCCGGCGGTTTCGATCCGCTGCAGGCCTGCCCGAACATCCAGAACATGTTCTTCACTTCGTCGGTCGAGATGTCCGGGGATACCGTGGTATACATCAAGCACTATTTCGTGCTGCTGCCCTACGCAATCATGGGGTTCAACTTCAGGACGGACGGCGGATTCCGTTTCGTCGGATATTCGGTCGGCGCCAGGCTTGACTAGAAAGTTCGTTCAGGACGGGCGAATTCCCTGACACGCCGAAACATCAGCGGACCTGACACGCCGAAGCTCCAGCGAAGGCGGTTCGTCGCCCCTACTTCTGGTTTTCCCAGGCAAGCTTGAAGTTTTCGCCAGTCATCACTGACCTGTCCAGGACCGCCACCTTCCCGTCTTCCGGCAGGACGATGTTCGCCCACGGGGCGACGTCGATGATGTCCTTCTGGATGTCCAGGCCCGGGGCGACAGCGATCAGTTCGATACCGCGTTCGGTCAGCCGGAACGTGCCGGCGGTCGTGCAGTAGAAGACCTTCTGGCCGCGTTCCAGGGCCTTTTTCGCGTTGAACGTCACTTCTTCCAGTTCGCGTACGAATTTCGGGATGCCGCGTTTCTTCACGACCAGCTTCCCGTCCACGATTTCGACTTCCGCCTTGGCCGTCCACTGTCCGATGAAGATGATGTTTTTCGCGTATGTGACGAGGTTTATGAAACCGCCGGGACCCACGTATTCCTTGACGTTTTTCGATTTGCGCGACACGTTGACGTTGCCCGCCGGGTCCACCTGCAACATCCCGAGTATGACCACGTCGAGATTGTTTTCGACGTAGTGGAACATTTCCGCGGAAGACACCAGTTTGTCAGGGTTGATGGCCATCCCGAAGAAGAAGCCCGGGACCGGCACGCCGCCCACGACGCCGGTTTCGATGAGATATGTGATGTCGTGACCCATGCCGCCACGGTTGGCCATGCCGCCGACCTCCTGCGGCAGGCCGTATCCGATGATCGTGCGGACACCGGGGAAGCCGACCTTCATAAACATCTTTGCGGTCTGGCGCGCCAGCATGTATTCGAGCGGGCTGCGCACCGGATCCAGCTTCAGGATCTTGTTGAACATCGCCAGTTCGTCCAGGAACTTCGGGATGTTTTTCATGCGCTGCGACAGCGTCAGGCCCAGCAGCGCGTTCTTCTGCGGGAACATGACACACTGTTCGGCGAAGCGGTTGACGACGATGACGTCGACCTTGTCGGCGGGAATAAAGATGTTCGCGTCGTCGCGGGGGATGATGCCTGCGACGTTCACGATCGTGAGTCCGCCGTTGTACTTGGCGGCCAGCGTCGATTCACGCACCTCCGTGTACATCGGGCTGTCCTTCATGTAGATGTTGCCGTCCGCGTCGGCGTATGTCGCGGCCACGACCGACACGTTGATTTTCGGCAGGGTGAAGCGCAGTTTGTCGCCCTCGGCGGTGACCATCTGTTCGCCCCGGCCAGGTTCGACCTGGGTCCCGGTGCCGACGCGCGGGTCCACGAAAGTCCCGACGCCGACTTCCGTCAGCAGGTCGTATTCGCCGCGGCCCTGGCCCTCGATCAGGTGGATAAGTGTCCCCTGGGGATACACCGTCAGGTACATTTCACCCTTCGCGACCAGTTCCAGTCCCGCCCTGACCGTTTCATGGTGGCCGCTGATGTAGTGCGTCAGCAGGCCGGGAAGGCATACTTCTTCCGTTCCGCCGGGGGCCTTTCCACGAAGCCCGGTTCCCCCCGGGTTGATCCAGGTAAGGTTTTTCGGGTGTCCCGTGCGGATGAATGATTCGCGCACGGCCTTGTAAACCGACGCCGGCCTGACGTTTGACGCCATTCCGCAGCCAGCGATGATCGCGTTGTCAGGGATCATCGCGGCAGCCTCCAGGCCCGTCTTGAATTTCGGGTTGTTGGTCTTCGGCTTGTAGTCGATGTCGATCTTGTTGACGTTGATCTTCCAGGTGATGACACGCTTGATGACCCCGAGCTTGCTGATCAGACCGGCCATGGAAACACCCCTTTTATTAACAAATGCCACTGGATTGGACCAGAAGTCCCTTATTGCCACCATTGACGTTGATTAGTCAACTGCCACGTGTGTTAACATTGCCGGGACGCTGGGTTGGAGGCTCGCGGCGCCCATGAGGAAAACCATGTTCCTTTCGGTGTTCCTGTCATTGTGTGTCATTTTCATCGCCGGTTGCGCAACCCAGCCCCCGCCGGTCCAGGACGGGCCGGGATTCTGGGTCGGCCTGTGGCACGGGATGTCGGCCCCGGTGTCGTTCGTTGTCAGTATTTTTAAGGATATACGTTTCTACCAGTCGCCCAACGGCGGCATCTGGTACGACGTGGGGTTCCTTCTCGGGCTCAGTTTCTGGGGCGGCGGCGGGGCCGCTGCCTGCCGTAACCGTTAATCAACAGGGGTGAATGTGAAAGTCGGAATTTCGTGGCTCGGCGGTCTGGTGTGCCTGGTGCTGGCGGCAGGATGCGGTGGTGATACCGGTGACGACGTCGGGGTGCCGGAAGATTCGGTCGAAGTGCCGGATGATTCGGTCGAAGTGCCGGAAGACTCGGTCGAAGTGCCGGAAGACTCGGTTGAAGTGCCGGACGACGTGTGGGCGGTGCCGTCGGAGGACTGGTCCCGCTGCGACGGCGTCGAATATATCGGCGGTAAAACCCTGGCGCAGAAGGCGGCTTATTACGACTGGGCCGGCGTGAAGCTGCACCAGAAACCGGCCGATGCGCCAGGCCACGAGGCCTATTCGACCGTGTACGAAATCGTATGCGACGGCGACGTGCCGACGACCGTCGTTCCCGACGACCAGATACCGTTCTGCCGCAACACGCTGTCGGAAAACACCGGCCTGTGGACCAGCCTTTACGTGGCGTCACAGGCGTTCCGGTACGCGGCGACGCACGATGCGGACGCGCTGGCCAGCCTGAAACGGACGCTGAACGGCACATACCATATGATGCAGATTACGGGCGCCCCCGGTCTGTACACGCGGGACATGCGCGACCCGTCGCTGCCGTCACAGTACTGCATCGAATCGGAAGAGCCGTATGCCAGTGCGGCGACCGACAACGAAAAGTACGCCCGATACGTCCCCCGCAGCGATGTCGACATGGTCGGCAACCAGTTCGTCCGGGTCGGGGACGACGGATGCTTCCTGACGTGGGACCCGGCGCTGAACGACGGGGCGGGCGGCTGGTTCAGGCATGAAAACCATTGCACCGACAACCGGTTCGCGGGTTTCTGCTGGCAGGACAACGCCAGCAAGGACGAATACGCCGGACACATGTTCGCGGCCGGCATCGTCGCGAAAATCGTGGACGACCCCGAAGTCAACGCGATGGCCGTCGAAATCCTGCGCGCCGTCGCGAAACACATGGTCGATCACGATTTCATGATCACGGACTACGACGGCCGCCGCACCCGTTTCGGAACCGCGTTCGCAATGTCGCTGGACGAGGCGCCCGGCGGCAATGCGGTCATGGCGCTGGCCTGGATTCGTTCGGCCGCCATCGCGACCGGCGATCCGGAACTGATCGCGCTGTATTACGACTGCCTGCTGCAGATGTCCGGGCCGCTGCAGTGCATCGACCAGCCTCTTGAATGGGACCTGCACGCCGATTACCGGACGTATCTCGAAGCGCCCGGCATGGATCTGGCAAAGGGCGCGAAATCGAATTACGACACCATCAACATCGCGCTGCTGAACTGGTTCAACCTGGTCTGGTGGGAACCGGACACGGCGCTGCGCGATTACTATCGCCAGGTCTTCAGGGACAACACCAAGGGACCGGACAACGATGGACGCGACCTGTGGTCGGAAGCGAACCCGTTCTGGAATTTCAGCATGGTCAGCCGCATGGACCCCGCGACGTACGACGCGGCAGAGGCGAAGTCGCTGGTCGCGGACGCCGTCTGCACGCTGAAGCGCTTCCCGACCGACAACGTCAGGCGCGCCCGGGACAGCGCCGCGGCATACCCGGAATGGAAGGTTTCGCCGCGGCACGGCAGCCTTGCCGCGACCGCAATTCCGGTCGATGAACGTTGCAGTTCGGTTTTCGAGTGGTGGGGCGACCCGAACTCACGCGAGACCTGCGCCGAAAACCTGAAGACGGCTGAACAGCCGGCCGGCTTCCTGCTGCCGTACTGGATGGGGCGGTACTTCGGGTTCATACCGGACGACATGTAGTCCCGCCTGGGCTATTCTACCGCCGTCCGAATCACCAGGAACAAATCCATGATGTACCGTATTTACCGGCACATGCCGTTCATGGCCGTCGTGTTTGCCGCCGCAGCGTTCTGCCTGTCATACGGCTGCGGTGCCGACGTCGTCGAGGGTGATGACAATCCGGCGGACGTACTGACCGACGTTGTCGCCGACACGGGGGCGCACGACGTGGCGCCGGTGGACGTGAACCATGCCGACCGTGGTCCCGAAACGGCGCAGGACTCGGTCGTTCCGGCCGACGCCGTCGACGTCCACGACACGTTGGCGCCATTTGACGCGGCGGACCTCGTCGAACCGGACGCGGTCCAGGACGTGCCCAGGGTCGACACGGAGGGTCAGGATCAGGGCACTTCCGTTCCGACATTCCCGATTGTCACCGCCGGCGCGTCGGATTACGTGATTGTGGTCGCCGACACGGCGAGCCAGTCCGAAAAGACCGCGGCCGACGAAATCCGCTTGATGTTCCAGCTGGCGGCCGGCGTGACCCTGCCGGTTGTCGCGACCGTGGAATCTCCCGCCACCCCGCTAATCGTGGTCGGCGCCGGCCTTGACGCATCCGATCTGGGCGTCGTGCCCGACATGGACGCGCTGGGCGACGACGGATACATCCTGAAGGCCGTCGGCGAAAACATCGTCATCGCGGGCAACCCCGCCGCCGGGACAATGCATGGCGTCCATGAATTTCTTGAAGTGGCGCTGAAAGTGCGCTGGACCGCGCCCGGCGTTACCATCGTTCCCCCGGCGAGCGACATCGGCTTCCCGATCGATTTCGACCACCAGTACAGCCCGCCTTTCAAATGGCGGACCACGACTTATTCATGGCCCGGTGCCTATCGCGCGTTCCTGGCCCACCAGGGCGAAAACGACGGCAGTTCCGGTCCCGACGACCCGTACGGGGTAGAACACTGGAACGACGGCATCTGCCACACGTATTTCAATTTCATTTCGCCCGACGAATTCTGGGATACCCATCCGGAATACTTTTCGGAAATCGGCGGCGTGCGCGTGCGCGACGAAACGCAGCTTTGCCTGACCAATCCGGAAGTGCTGAATATCGTGACGGAAAGGATGCTGGCGCGGATGGCGGCGTACCCCGACGCCCAGCAGCACAATTTTTCGCAGATGGACCATTACAACCAGTGCGAATGCGACAAATGCCGGGCGATGAACGAACTGTACCAGTCGGAGGGCGGCACCCAGTTCTGGTTCGTCAACGAACTGGCGAAGCGCACCGCGCAGGTTTATCCGGACAAGCAGATCGGTACCCTGGCGTACATGTACACGGAAGAACCGCCGGTGGGCCTGGAAATGGAGCCGAACGTGGCGGTATGGCTGTGCCACATGTATTCGTCGTGCGACAGCCACCCGATACGGACCTGCGAAGACAACGCGGTGTACAAAGAGCGCGCCGAGGCATGGTCGCAGATCACCGACCACCTTTACATCTGGCATTACATTGTCGATTTCATGCATTACTACAACCCGTTCCCCAACTTCTACGCGCTGGCCGACAATATCCGGTTCTACCGGGACATCGGTGTCGAGGGGATGTTCATGCAGGGCATGGGGCAGGGCGGCGGCGGCGAATTCAGCCTTTTGCGTCCGTGGTTCACGATGCAACTGCTGTGGGATCCCGATCAGGACCCGACCGCGCTGATCAAGCGGTTCCTGAAGGACTATTACGGACCGGCCTGGGGGCCGATGTTCCACTGGATCACGCTGCTGCAGGACAAGGTGGACGACGAAAATGTCCACATGCACCTGTATTCGAACCCGGGGCAGGGGTACCTGACGGAAGAGGTGATGGAAACAGGCGAGGCGCTCTTTGCCGAGGCGGCGCTGCTGGTAGATGGCAACGCGGAACTCGAGGATCGCGTGGCGGTTGCCGCGATGCCGCTGGGATACGCCAGGTTCTTCCCGCGCAACGGTTACCGCATCGAGGACGGGATGCTGAAATGGAACCCGGGTATGGCGACCTGGGACGAGGTCAGCTTTTTCATTGAAATGATGAACAACCACGGCTTCACGACGTATCGTGAAGCGTCCGGCAGCGTGGACACCATCACGATGCTGTGGATGATGATCGGCGCGGACGCCGAGGTGAAGACCATCAGGAACGACGCCCTGGAAGTCGATGTCGTGCCCACGCTGGCGGGCCGCGCGCTGCGAATCACCGACCGCGTCACCGGGCAGACGGTGACTGCGTGGGACCAGCGCCGAAACCTGTTCTTCCCGTTCGCGGGCGGCCTGGAAGACCGCGTCGGCGAGGGTTTCAATTTCATGGGCTGGGTCGAACCGGGCACCGCGACCAGCGTCACGGCGACAGGCATGAAGGTCACGCTGAACACGATGAACGGCTTCAAGCTCGTTCGCACATACCAGCTTGACGCGACCGAACCGATTCTGCGGGTCAGCACGACGTTGACCAATCCGGGTGCGTCGACCGTCAGCGCCCGCCTGCGTCCGCATCTGGAAATGAACCTCGGTGAACTGCGCGAAACCACGATGAAATTCACGGCCCGCGACGGAACGGCGGTGGACAAGGGCGTTGACGACGTGCTGGCCGGCATGCGTCAGGGTGAACATTTTTATGACCAGTCCACGCCCGCCGGCGAATGGTCGTTCACCGGCACGAAGGGGCTGACGCTGACGTACCGGTTCGACGACGAGGCCGTCGATTACACATGGTTGTACGCGTACCCGGAACGCGACGGCGAATTGGAAATGGAAGTGTTCGCGAACGCCGTTGAACTGGCCCCGGGCGCGTCGATGACGTTTGACGCCGAAATCGAGATCCGGGCGGTTCCGTAGGGGCGAATGACACGCCGAAGCCACGCCGAAGCTTCAGCCGCGGAGGGGCGAAGGCGGTTCGCCCGGCACGGCCCGGGAAGATAATCTTCATATCCTGTGCAATAATTGTTCCCGCGCCCTTGAATTCGACTTTACGAAGCCGTTACAATAAGATGTAAGTTCCTTTTATCGTTGCATTACCGCCCCGGTTGGGCGTCAAGGAGGACCAGAAATGCGTACTCTCAGGATTTTTGCGCTGGCGGCCGCGCTTGCCATGACAATGGCCGGTTGCATTTTTGATTCACCCGAAACGACGACGGATGGGCCTGTCCTGGGCGATGCCGGGACTTCCGGCTGCAAACTGGAAAGCGGCCTGACGCCCCGTTCGCTTATTGACGGCAACATGATCGAGGCCATCGCCTACGACAACGCGGTCACGATTATCCATCACGATGCGCAGTACCAGTGCAACGCCGACATTTCCTGGGAACTGCAGATCAACGGCGAAGAACTGCTGCTGCGGGAAGTCGACAAGTCTGTCGAGGTTACCCGGTGCATGTGCCCGGTTGACCTGTCGATCGACATCAACAACCTGACGGCCGGCAAGACTTACCACGTCACCGTCTGGGACGAATTCGAAACCAAGATGTTCGGCGAGGTCTGGGTGACGGTCGGCAACTGCGATGCCCAGTGTGTCGTGCCCGAGGACTGCTGGAACTACCCGGAACTGCCTCGGCTTGACTGCCCGGGCAACTGGGCCTGCCTGGAAGGGCTGTGCAACTGGTACTGCGATGACGTGCCGACCGGCTGCTACGGCGATGCCGACTGCCCGGATGGCTTCCAGTGCGTGTTCTACACGGTCGCGCTTGACGGAACGACCGATCCCGAACCCGGCATGCCAACTGAAAAGATGGTCGCTTACCAGTGCACCAGCGATGCCGAATGTCCGGAAGGCATGTACTGCGAAATCCAGGATTGCGGATGTCCCGAAGGCGCCGACTGCGACTGCGCGTACTGGGGGTACTGCGCCGGCCAGGTCTGGCCGACCGAGGGCGTCTGCGAACCGATCGTCGTGAACAACGAATGCCGGTCCGATGCCGACTGCGGCTCGGGCTACCATTGCGAATTCGCTTACCCGGTCCCGGCTGATGCTTCCGGCGCCGCCCAGGAAGCAGACCCGATGCCCCCGATTGACCAGTGCATGTGCACCGAAGAATGGGCGCCGGTCTGCGGTTACGACAACGTGACCTACTCGAACAGCTGCTTCGCCTACTGCGCCGGCGTTGAAATCGCCTACGACGGCGAATGTGGCGGCGGCCAGGGCATCGGATACTGCGTGCCCGATGAAAATCCCGGCTGTTACAGCGATGCCGACTGCCCGGATGGATACGTCTGCGAACTGACCGACTGGTGCGCGGGTACCGATGAAAACGGCGACGGCCTGATCGACCCCACGTGGTGCATGGGGCAGTGCGTGCCCGGCATGGTCGATTCCTGCGAGGCGATGGGCGGCTTCTGCTACCCGATGACTGAAGACGGCAACTGCCCTGCGGACAGCGAATGGATGTACGGCAACGCGTATCCGGAAGGCCTCTGCGCCGACGGTTCGATCTGCTGCATCCCCAGTCATCAGGAATGCGTGAACGATTCGGACTGCTACGACATCTACGGCGACGTGCCGTCCGATCCCGCGACCGGCGTGGCGGCCAGGTGGACCTGTGTTGACGGGACCTGCCAGGCCCAGACCGAATGCGGTGTTTTCGAATGCTACAGTGACGCCGACTGTCGTGCCGGCTACATGTGCGTCGGCACCGGCTACTGCGATGACGCTGGTTACTGCTGCGAATCGACCATGTGCGTGTACAACGGCGGAAACCGGTGCGCCGACGACGTTCCCTGCGCCGAGGGCGAACAATGCATCGACGGCGTGTGCGTGCCGGTTGAACAGGGCTGCGACGCCAGCGGCGCGTGTCCGGAAGGATACGTCTGCATGAATGGCGTGTGCGTGACCGATGGCTGCTACTGCACCCAGGAATGGGCGCCGGTCTGCGGCGACGACGGCAATACGTACAGCAACGCCTGCATGGCGAAATGCGCCGGTGTCGGTATCGCGTACGAGGGTGAATGCGAAATAACTGACCCGGCCTGCTCGGCCGATGACGACTGCGCCGACGGTTACGTCTGCATGAACGGCGTGTGCGTGTACCAGCAGGAAGAATGCCGGATCGATGACACCGGCATGTGCGTCTGCGGCGGCTTCGCCGGATTCATGTGCCCGGCGGGCCTGGCGTGCGTGTACGACGACCCGAACTGCAGCCCCGACGCCGGCGGCGCCGACTGCATGGGCCATTGCTACGCGGTGCCGGATGAATGCGTGTGCGACGCGATGTACGCGCCGGTGTGCGGGTCGGACGGCATCACGTACAGCAACAAATGCATGGCCACGTGCGCCGGCGTCCAGCCGATGTACGATGGCGAGTGCGTCAACCGGTAACCCCCGTCCGTTCACGTCGTTCCAATCGAAGATTTCTGTGATTCCGGTCAATTGAATTCGGTCAGTCGTCTTTTGCTGGCACATGGTGTGTGATTGCAGCCGGGGCGGGGGCGTGCACGGCAGGGCCGGGGGTCGAGGCAGTGGGCGCGACGGTCGGCGCCGCAACGGCAGCCGGGCAGGGGGAACCCATCGTGGCCGACGCGAGCGTGTCGATCAGCATGCAGATTTCGGCGAATCGCGTTTTCATCGGCGGCCTGAAACCGTGATTGACGCAGTCCCAGACGAGGATTCGATGCGCGGCAAGGAATGCGGCCGCGAACATGGCCGCCTGGCGGCGCGTCATCCATGTTTTTCCACCGCATTTGTGCAGCCCTTTCGCCATCACATGTTCCATCCGCAGGAAGGCTGCGTGGTTTTCTGAAGTCAGGAAGGGCGAACCGGCGACGATCGCGTATTCCGTTGCAATGACGGATCTGTGCGAATCGTAGTATTCGCCAACCACGTTGGACGCCATCTTCAGCCTGGCGATCGGGTCGGAATGATCGCCGTCCGTCGCCAGACATCCACGGAAAATCGCAAGCCTTTCGGCCCTGTCGCGGAAGACGATAGCTTCCTTGGTCGGGAAATACCGGAAGAAAGTACGCCCGGAAACACCGGCCGCAGAGGACACTTCATCGATCGTCGTGTTGTCGAAGCCCTTTTCCAGGAAAAGTCTGGTTGCGGAAGCTATCAGATTGTCACGGGTTTCTTCTTTTCTGAGGTCGCGCTGGGATTTTTTCGGCATTTCCGCCATTGCTGAATCTGGAGTCTTTACATTAACGGTGTTTGACGAATGTGGTCAAGTGCAAGTTGCGACCGGCCCAGAAGTTGTGCGGAATATTCCGGCCGTCGGTTGTTCAGTTCACAAAGGCGTCATCGCTGCACGGCGGCGCCGCCGGTTTTTCGACGTGCCGGTCCGGCAAGGTTGCCGCGAGTCCATCGATGAAAAGCATACCGTCGCGCAGGGCGCCACGCATGGATGCCCTGGAGCCCCCTTCAACCCATTCCCACACCAGCACCCTGAGCGCGGCGAAGACGGCCGCGCCCATGATCAGGGACTGGCGTTTCGTCAGGCGCGCCCGGCCCCGCCCCGTCCGGAGGCACTTCGCGAAGAGCCGTATGTCCTCCTCGTCCGTAGCCAGCATGATGGACTGAAGCGATGTCGATTTGCTGACAATCGTGTATTCCGCCAGCATGCTTTCACGGTTCCTGCTGTAATCGACGGCCATCAGGGCCATGCAGTTCTTGATCCGCTCGAACGGTGAAATCCCGTCACCGCCAGCCGTGAGCATCATCCGCATCGCGTCGCGCCGCCTGGGCACGTCATGGAAAACAACGGCTTCCTTGCTGGGGAAATAACGGAAGAATGTCCGCTGTGATATACCGGCCGCCTGGGCGATTTCACCGACAGTCGTGTCTTCGAAACCCTTTGACAGGAATAGACTGGTCGCCACCGACAGGATGTGTTCCCGGGCGGTTTCCTTTTTTCTTTGCCGGATTCCCTTGCCTGCCAAGTTCATAACCCCCGTTGCTCGGGCGCTGGCATATCCTAAACAGTCAAGCCGACGAAGGCAAGCGCAGCCAAGCGCGCGGCCTATTGACGACTCGCCCTGACAGTGTAAAGATCCTGCATCACTTTTCAGTGTGGCCGTCTTTTCTGGCGGCAATTTTTTGTGGAAATTGTTCCACATGTCATCAACGGGGTATGAATATGGTTAATTTCAGCAGGGTTGCGGTGTTGATCACGGCGGTGTCGGCCATTGCCTTCGCGGCGTGTGGCGGAAACGGAGTGGATCTCCAGGGTTCCGTGGGTGAACAGTCATCGGCGACGGTTACGGCGGCTGACGGCGGCACGGTCGCGCTGCCCTCCGGCGCAGCCAGGATCGTGATTCCGGCAGGCGCGCTGGCGGCCGACACGGAAATTACCCTCAACACGCTGGACATCGCCGGCGCCGTGGATGAAGACAAGCTCGGTTCGTACATATTCGATTTCGGCCCGGACGGCACCACGTTCGGCCAGAAGGTCGAAATTTCCCTGAAGTCGGGCGGCGTGCCGGACGACATGGAAGCCAACCTCGCCTGGCTGGACGGCGAAACCTGGACGAAGGTGCCGGGCAGCAAGCTGGTTGACGGCATGATCGTCGGCGAAGTCGACCACTTCACGAAGTTCGTCGTGTACTTCACCGAAAAGGAAGTCGTGGTCGTGACCGACGACCCGATCTGCAGGGACCTGGAATTCACGCCGTGCGGCGGTGATCCTGTCGGAACCTGGGAAATCGAAACCCTCTGCATGGAAACCCGTGTTGATGCCAACGAAAGCCCGTGGGCCGAACAGTTCCCGGAATGCGGCAACGGCAATTCGTACTACTCCGCGGACATCGAATGGCTTGGCCAGATGGACGTGCGCGCCGACGGAACCACCACCACGGATATTGACGTTGCGTACACGATCGAGGTCGTGCTGAAGGATGCGTGCCTGACCGCCATGGGTCAGGGTGTGGTCGGCGGCAAAACGATGTGCGACCAGATCGCGACGCAGTACACCCAGGAATCGGTTGATGCCACCGTGACATATTCCGGCGGCAAGTGCACCATCACCGCCCCGCAGGAATCCAAGGACCAGGAACCCCAGGAAGGAACCTGGGTGGTCGTGGGTGACGAAATCCGGACCAGCGTCGACAGCACCAACGGTCAGAAGTTCTGTGTCGACGGCAACAGGCTGGTGCTGCAGACCATCGATGAAGAAGACACGAACGACGACGGCGTCGACGACACCACCTACACCGATTACATCGTCCTGAAGCGCAAGTAATTCACCAGTTCCATTTTCCCGGAGCTCACACGACCGTTGTTTCAGGGCTCGCGCTTCCGTTTTCCCTGGGTTGGCGCCACAGGGCGAATATCATTCGCCCCTACGATGGCGGGCCTCCCGTCGCCCTTCGACAGGCCCAGTGCATGCCCAGGGCATGGCCGGGCCGTCCGGAACGATGAGGGCGGGGGGCGGCGCAGAGGGTGCCCGTCAGCCGGGGAACTCTCGGAGGCGCGCGACACCTTGCGGGGTAATGGTGTCCCGTCGCGCGCCGAGAGCAGTAGCGGCGTGAGTGGGGCAGAGCCCCGCGAGCGACCGCGTGCCCCGGGGATGGGCACCCCGAGCCGCCCACTCAAACATTGAATAAAGAAAGACTCCCATGCCGCCCGGCGGTCACGCGCGGCCGCGAAGACTGCGGTAACGGAGGATGAGGTCGTTCGTTGACGGGTCGTGTGCCGGGGCCGGCGCGTCCGGTGATTCCAAATCGGGCAGGATGCGTTCGGCCAGGACCTTGCCCAGTTCGACGCCCCACTGGTCGAACGGGTTGACGTCCCAGACCGCTGCCTGGACGAACGTTGCGTGTTCGTACAGTGCGACGAGGCTGCCGAGGGCGGCCGGGTCGAGCCTGTCAAGCAGGAGCGTCGACGAAGGCCGGTTTCCAGTGAAGGTCTTGTGTGGAATCAGGTTTTCGGGGACGCCCGCGGCGCGCAGTTCGTCGGGCGTGCGTCCGAACGCAAGGGCGCCTGCCTGGGCGAACATGTTTGCGATCAGCATGTCGTGGTGGCGGCCGTCAGGCTGTGCCGGGTTGGCGAAACCGATGAAGTCCACCGGTATGACGTGCGTGCCCTGGTGGATAAGCTGGTAGAAGGAATGCTGGCCGTTGGTTCCGGGTTCGCCCCACCAGACGGCCGACGTCGGGTAACTGACCGCGCGACCACCGGCGGTGACGCCCTTTCCGTTGCTTTCCATGACAAGCTGCTGCAGGTATGCGGGGAAGCGTTTCAGGTAGTTGTCGTAGGGCAGCACCGCGTACGATTCGGCGTGCATGAAAGTGGCGTACCATACCGCCAGGAGCCCCATGATTACGGGGATATTGCCGTCGGTCGGCGTGGTGCGGAAGTGGTCGTCCATGGCGCGGAAGCCGGAAAGCATCGCGCGGAAATTGTCCGGCCCGATGGCGACCATGGTTGACAGGCCGATGGCCGAATCCATCGAATATCGTCCGCCGACCCAGTCCCAGAAACCGAACATGTTCGCCGTGTCGATCCCGAATTCCGTGACCGCGGCCGCATTGGTGGAGACCGCGGCGAAATGACGTGAAACGGCCGCCTGGTCGCCCAGCGCGTCGATCAGCCACGCCCGGGCCGTCCGGGCGTTCGTCATCGTTTCCTGCGTCCTGAACGTCTTGGATGACACGATGAACAGTGTTTCGGCAGCATCGAGGCCGTGGACGGCCTCAAGGAAGTCGGAGCCGTCGACGTTCGAGACGAAGCGGAACGTCATGTCGCGGCGGCTGAAGGCCCGGAGAGCCTCATATGCCATCACCGGGCCGAGATCCGAGCCGCCGATGCCGATGTTGACGACGTTGCGGATCGGAAGGCCGGTGTGGCCCTTCCAGGAACCGTCGCGGATCGATTCGGCGAAGGCGGCCATCCTTGCCAGCACATCATGTACGTCGGGCACCACGTTCCTGCCATCGATCACGATGCTGGTCCCGGCAGGGGCGCGCAACGCGACGTGAAGTGCGGCCCGTTCCTCCGTCGTGTTGATTTTTTCGCCGGCGAACATGGCCGCGATGCGGGCCTTGAGCCCGACCTGGGCAGCAAGCGTCATCAGGAGGCCGACTGTTTCTTCGGTGACGATCTGCCTGGAAAAGTCGTAATGGATGCCCGCGGCGTCCCGCGACAGGTGGATCGTGCGCCCAGGGTCGGCGGCGAACATGTCGCGAAGATGAAGTCCGGCAATTTTCTGCCGGTGGGCGGTCAGTGCCCTGAAGGCGGAAAGCTGCGTGAGTCCGGGCAGTTTGTCTTTCATGAGCGGATTCCTTCGGGCCGGCGGTTGCCGAATTGCCCTTATTGGCTACAATTCCGGACAGAAATTTATGCCCGGCGCCCCGGTGCGTCAACGTGTAATCGGGTCGCGCCGCGAGAGGTGTATCTTGAAGGTCTGTCGATTGCTGGTGGCGGGTGCCCTTATCCTTGCCGGTTGTTCGGGGGCGGGCAGCCCCGATTTGGTTTCGTCTGATGTCGGTGGCGATACGGCGTCCGACGTGATCGCCGATGTCGCTGCCGACGCGGTTGATGACACGGCGCGGCCGGATGCGGCCGACGTGGCGCAGGATCCCGGGCAGGTCGACACCGTCGTGTCCGATTCGATTGACGATGCGGCCGACGCTGCTGACGCGGCTGAAGTCGCGGACGATGTGCCCGACCTTCCGTGGTTCGAACGTCTGGTGCCGGAGGGCCTGCCCCTGAACCGGATCGTCGGCGTGGCCTCGCACATGGAAACTTCCGAGGCGGGCGACGCCCAGACCGACTTCGAATTCGACCAGTACCTTGCTGCCGGCGGCATGAGGGCGCGCCGCGGGTTCAGGTGGAGCACCGTGGAGCCCGTCGAAGGCGAATTCCACTGGGACAGGACGAACGGCGCCGTGACCCGCGCGGCCGAACACAGTGTGACGCTGATGCCGGTCGTTTATTACGGGAATGACTGGGCAGAGGACGAAACGAGCGCGTACGGCTCGCTGGATATCACGAAATACGCGAATTACGCCGGCGCCATGGCAACGCAGTACTGTGCGACGGTCAAGGAATATGAACTGTGGAATGAACAGAACATAACGCGTTTCTGGCATATCCCGCCGGATCCGGCGAAATATGCCGACATGCTGGCGCTGGCATCGACGGCCATCAAGGCGGCCTGTCCCGACGCGAAGGTCGAATTCGGCGGGATGGCGTCATATGACGATGTGGACATGTTCGACACGTGGAATTACCTGCGGCGGGCCCTGGCCGCGCGTCCCGACCTGTGCGGATACCTTGACGGCGTCGCACTGCACCCGTACACCTTCCTGCAGTTCGATTCGCCCGAATACGACGAAGTCGATTACGACTACGCGAAGCGCGGGCAGACATGGATGACCCAGGTGGCGCGCGACATGCTGGCCGACGCAGGGTGCGGCGACAAGGACATCTTCTACACGGAACTGGGCTGGCCGTCGTACGACCTTTCGAAGGAAACCGTCGCGAAATACGCGGTGCGCAGCCTGTTGCTGGCGGCCCGCGACAGCGTCGAGGGCTGGTACTGGTACACGTTCTGGGACGACGATCCCGCCGATGCCAGCCCGGTCAGGCCGCATGAAAACTACTTCGGCCTGTGGGAATTCCCGGGCACGGACGACACCGTCCGGACGCCGAAACCGGCCTGGAACGCGTTGCTTGCCGCTATTGACGCGGCGGGACCGGGAAGATTCGCCGGCGACGTGGGCGCCATGCTCGGGCTTCCCGACGACGTCTATGTTCTGGCCTTTGTCGATGATGGCGGCGCAATGACGCTGGCGATGTGGGACGGCAGGGACCAGCCTGACATGATTTACGGGAAGACGGGCGAGGGCGGGCCGGAAACGACATTCGACCTTGTCCTGCCGCTGCCGTCCGGCATCACGGGCACCACGCTTCTGGACCTGTATGGCGTCGAACTTGCGGCGGCCGGGGCCGAAACCTCAATCGCCCTGACCCTGACGCCTTCGGTGAAATACCTTGTAATAAACAGGTGACGACCGCCAGGTCCGATACGAAAACGCCTGCATTCCAAATACTTCCTTTACATCGTGTGGTAAAACTGGGCCGGTGTTGCGGGTGGACCCGGCCGTCCGGGGATTGGTAGCGGCATGAAGAAAAGTATCAGGTTCACGATTGTCGGCGTGGCCATAGCGGGTGTCCTGGGCGTCGGGGCCTTCCTTCACTTTCGATCCGACGGCGCGGCAGTGGCGCCGTCATGGCAGACCGGCCAGATCAAGCGGGGCGATGTCGCGTACAAGGTGACCGCGTCCGGCACGCTGTCGCCGCTTGTCACCATCCAGGTCGGCAGCCAGGTTTCGGGCCGCCTCAAGGAAATATTCGTCGATTTCAATTCGCAGGTTACGAAGGGCCAGGTCATCGCCACCATCGACCCCAGCCTGACCGAATTCGACGTGCTCAAGGGCAGGGCGGCCGTCAAAACCGCGCGTGCCGGCATCGCCAGGGCGGAAGCGGGCCTGTTCGAGAAGAAGCAGTTGATGGACAGGACCTCGGCGCTGCTCGAAAAGAAGCTCGCCACGGAAATGGAGGCGGATTCGGCCGCCGCGGCATACAGGTCGGCGCAGGCCGAACTGGAGTCGGCAAAGGCGGCGTTGTCACAGGCCGAGGCCGCGCTGAAGCAGGCCCAGACCAACCTGGGTTACACCACGATAGTGTCGCCGATCGACGGCGTGGTGATTTCGCGTGAAATCGACGTCGGCCAGACGGTTGCAGCGTCATTCCAGGCGCCTACCCTGTTCCAGATTGCGGGCGACCTGCGCAAGATGGAGGTCCACACAAGTCTGGCGGAATCGGACGTTGGCCAGGTCACCGACGGGATGGAGGTTGAATTCACTGTCGACGCCTTCCCGTCGCGGACGTTCAATGGTGTGGTGAAGCAGGTCAGGTACTCGCCGACGACCGTCCAGAACGTCGTGACATATGATGCGGTGGTTTCGGTCGACAATCCCGATCTGGCGCTGCGCCCGGGGATGACCGCCGATGTTTCGTTCATCGTTGCCCGCAGGACCGACTGCCTGCTGGTTTCCAATTCCGCGTTCAGGTTCAAACCGCCCGCCCCCGGCGGCGACGGGGCGCCGTCATCGGATCTCCCGAAAAAGCCCGCCGGCAACGCCTTCGGTTTCATGGGCGGACCGCCCCGCATGAACCAGGGCGCGGCGACACAGCTTGACGAAACCGAAATCGCGAAGGGAACTGCCGGGACCCAGTCTGTATGGTCGCCCGGTGCCAACGGCCAGCCGGTCAGGGTTACGCTGACCACCGGGATTACCGACGGCAGGGTGACCGAAGTCATATCGGGCATGAACGAGGGCGACATGGTCATCACCGGCAGCTCGACGGTTCGGGCCACCAGACCGGTCGGCGGCATGTAGGCGGGCGCCATCGGCGTCCGGGCACGGCAATGAACGACGTAATCAGGCTGGAAAACATCACGCGGGTATTCGACACCGGGCAGGTGCAGGTCCATGCGCTGCGGGGCGTGTCGCTGGATGTGGCCGGGGGCGGCTGCCTGGCGATAATGGGCGCGTCCGGGTCGGGCAAATCGACACTGATGAACATCCTGGGACTGCTGGACCGGCCGACCGGCGGTTCGTATCGCCTGCTGGGCGAGGACACGTCGCGGATGACGCCGGGACGCCTGGCCGAACTGCGTAACCGGACCATCGGTTTCGTGTTCCAGAATTTCAACCTGCTGCCCCGGACCTCCGCGCTTGAAAATGTCGAACTGCCGCTGTTGTACCGCGGAACCACGGCGCGGGAACGGCGCCGGCTGGCGACGGCCGCACTTGAAAGGGTCGGACTGGCCGACAGGGCGCATCACGCCCCGAGCCAGCTTTCGGGCGGACAGCAGCAGCGCGTCGCGATTGCGCGGGCGCTGGTCGCGGCGCCGTCGGTGATACTGGCCGATGAACCGACGGGCAATCTCGATTCGAGGACCAGCATCGAAATCATGCACCTGTTCAGGGAACTGGTGGACGAAGGGCTGACCGTCGTGCTCGTGACCCACGAACCGGACATCGCCCTGTGGGCGGAACGGGTCGTGGAAATGAAGGACGGGCAGATCGTGTCCGACAGGCTGCAGGCGCCGGTCGTGCCCGAAAGACGGCCGCGGGCGGCTCAGGCGGGCATCGATGCGGAGGACGGGCGATGACGGTCATTCAGACGGCATGGGTCGCCTGCAGGGCTCTGTTGCGCAACAAGATGCGCAGTTTCCTGACCACGCTCGGCATCGTCATCGGCGTCGCGGCCGTGATTTCGATGTCAGCGATTGGCGCCGGCGCCCGGGCCAAGGTCGCGGAAGCCTTCCAGAGCATGGGCAGCAACATGTTGCTGGTGTTTTCGGGCTCCTCGAAGACCGGCGGCATGAGGGGCGGGATGGGGTCGCAGCCGAGCCTGACCTGGAACGACATGGAGGACATCAAGGAACAGGTTGAAGGCGTGCGGTACGTCGCGCCGATGATGTCGGTCATGGCACAGGTCATGGGGAACGGCCAGAACTGGCAGACATCCGTCCGCGGCACTTCCGTCGATTACTTCGCCATCCGAAGCTGGGGCGCCGACAGCGGTGAATTGTTTTCGGAACAGGACAACGAACGCGGCGCGAAGGTCGCGGTCCTGGGCCGTACCGTCGTCACCAGTTTGTTTGGCGATGGGGTCGATCCCGTCGGCGAGGTGGTTCGTATCAACAACATTCCCTTCCAGGTGATTGGCGTCACGGCGTCCAAGGGCAGCAGCGCGCGCGGCGACGACGAGGACGACGCGGTTTTCGTGCCGTGGAAGACCTTCCGGTCCAAGCTGTCCGGCGGGCTGCAGCAGTTCATACCGGGCGCCTTGATGGTCAGCGCGGAATCCGAATCCGCCATCGAAACGGCCAGGGCCGGGATGGAAAGGCTCCTGCGCGTCAACCACAGGATCAGGCCCGGCGCCGATGACGACTTCACGGTCAGGAACTTGTCGGAAATGGCCCAGGCCCAGCAGGAAGGCGCGAAAACAATGACATCGCTGCTGGCCGGCATCGCCCTGGTCAGCCTGATCGTCGGCGGCATCGGCATTATGAACATCATGCTGGTCAGCGTCACCGAACGGACCCGCGAAATCGGGCTCCGCATGGCGCTGGGGGCCAAGCCGGGAACGGTGCTGGTGCAGTTCCTGGTCGAGGCGGTGGTCCTTTCGGTCATCGGCGGACTGATCGGGGTGGCCGCGGGCATCGGCGCGGCAAAATACCTGGTGTCGACGTTCAACTGGCCACTGCAGATACAGCCCGGATTGTCGATCCTGGCGGTCGGTTTCAGCGCGCTGGTTGGTGTAACATTCGGCATGTATCCTGCCTGGAAGGCGTCGAAGCTCGATCCGATCCAGGCGTTGCGATTCGAATGAAATTCCCGGGGGAAGCATGACGGGCAGGCTATTGATGTCAGCGGTTGCACTGTTTGTGGCCGCATTTTCGGCGATGCCGGGCTTTGCATGGGCGCAGGCCGTCCAGGACAACCCGTCGTTCGCGCTTCCGGAGGTGCCGGCGCCGCCGTCCGGGCCGTCCGTGACGCTGGCGGAAGCCGTCAGGCGGGCCGACGGGTCAAACAGGTCTCTGGAGGCGCTGCGGGTCGATATTAAGCTGGCGGCGGCGAAACTGCAGTCGTCGTGGGCCGGGTTGCTGCCCACTCTGTACGGCACGGTGGGTTACACGCTATCCCAGGGTGTCGCGGTGCTGGCCGAAGACCAGTCGGAAGTTGACGGCCCGGGCGATACAAGCCGGCTGACGGCCGGAATCTCTTTGCAGGCGCCGCTGATTCAGGCCCGCCAGTGGGTGCTGATCGACGCGGCGAAGACCGGGTCGGCCGTCACGGAACTGCAGGTCGAGCAGGCCAGGCAGATCCTGCTGTATTCAGTCGCCGAGGCGTATTACCAGGCAGCGACCGCCGTAACGCTGATAGCGGTGTACAGGGCCCAGTACGACGCGCTGCGGGAACATCTTGACGTGGCGCAGGCGCGGATGGACGCGGGCGTCGGAAACGTGATGGACGTGCGGGCGGCGCAAACCGACCTGGTTTCGTCGTGGGTCGAGATCGTGAAGGCCGGGTATGCGCTGGCCGACGCCAGGGAGGCGCTCGCGATCCTGATGGGGATGGACGGTGAACTGCCGATGCCCGTGGCGGATGCGGCCCCGGCGCAGCCAGGGACCACCATCAGCGCCGACCTGCTGTCCGCCATGGGCGGCGCGGATCATGCTGGTGGCGCGGACGCCGGCGGCTCGCCCGACGATCGATGGGACCTGAAGGTACTGAACCGGCAGGTCGATGCGATGAACGCGGAACTGAAGGCCGGGAAGATGGCGTTCGTCCCGACGCTGGGCTTTTCGTTCAATTACGGCGCCGACATCCTGGCCGCCGCGACCGGCACGTCCGATCCGAACCAGTGGTCACTGGGACTGACGTTGAATATCCCGATTTTCGATTACGCGTTTTTCCCGGCGCTGGACGAGGGCAGGGCGCAGATCACCCAGGCCCAGTTGCAGGCGGAACAACTCCGGCTGGAGGGCGCGGCCGCCATCGCGAAGGCCGGTCGCAACGTGAACAAACTGTCGCAGATGATGGCGGCCCAGAAGGTGAAGGCCGTGCTGGCGGACGACCTGCTGTCCCTGGCCGAGGCCGATTTCGCGAACGGGACGGGCCTGGCGATTGCCGTGACGGACGCGCGCCGCACCGCCCTTGCCGCGCATGTGGATCTGGCGACGGCGACATGGGAATACGAACTTGGGCTGCTTTCGCTGAACCGCGAGATGGGTGTCGACATCATGAAGGCGCTGGAAGGGCGCTGACCGGCCGCATCATTCGGCGTCCCACGGGGCGCCGTCCGCGTAAACCGCCTTATAACCGTTTCCGTCCGCATCGATGAATATCGGGTTCGTGATGGACATGGGCTGCTTGTCGCCGCCGACAGGGGTCAGTTCGTGTTCGGGCAGGTCGGAACCGGCGTACGCGGCGATCCACGCGTCCGACGTCGGTGTCCAATCAAACGTCTGGTCGACGCGGACGTTGTTTTCCTGGCTGCCGGGAACGAATTCGCCGATCACCTCGCCGTTGGCGAAGACCTTGCAGAAGTTCAGCCCCATCCACGCTGGCGCCTCCACGACGATATGGACCTGGACCGTTTCGCCGGCAAGGACCACGTCGCCCATGCCGAGGCCGTCGACCGTCAGGCGGATGTTCGGGCCGCCCATGATGAGGCTGCGGAAGTTCTTGACCGATTCGAATACCGTGGTCGGATCAAGTTCACCCGGGTTGTCGGTGGCCGAGGCAACCATGTTGCGCGGGCTGCCGTAATTGCCGCGGTAGTTGTGTTCGTCGGCGCCGCCGATGCCGGCGATGTGGTATCCGCGGTTAAGCAGGTTGAACCATGACGGGATGTTTTCGGTCAGGATGTTCGTCAGGGAATCGTCCTTGTTGATGACCTCCAGCGCGTCGACCAGGGTGATGTCGAGGTCAGGCAGGGCGATTTTGGGGTCGGTCGTCTGCCAGATGCCGTAAGTTTCAAACGTCGGCCCGCCGCGGTACGGGTGGTTGATGGCCAGGAAGCTGCACTGCAGGTCGTTCCTGACCTGGTTGTATATTTCGGTGGCCGTCATCGGCCGCTGGGCCGCGCCCATTTCGTCGTAAACGGTGTAGTTGACCAGGAAGTACGTCGCGTAGTCCGAAATGACGGCGCAGTCGCCTGCGGTAGTGTGGCCCCAGACCGGCGAAACTTCGAGGCTGCGGGCGGACGCGATTTTGTCCTGGAGGCCCAGGTCATGGATCATCGGCTGGTGCGTTCCCAGGAAGTCATGGTCGGTCGGGTTCATCATTTCTATGCCGTTCGCCAGCGCGTTATAGATGCGGTCATCCGGAAAAACGGCGCTGTCCACGCTGCGTTCGCAGTGTTCGTGGCTGTTCATCATGATGTACCCGGTCGTGTCGTAGGCCTCGGACAGGTTCGCCGTGATTTCGGTCGTTTCGCCAGCGGTCACGGTGACGTTCATGCGGCCGATTTCGTATGCAAGGCCATGCGAAACGGTAACGGTGTAATCGCCGGGCAGGACCGGGAAGGTTCGGTCGCCGTCGCGCACCGCCTCCCACCGGGCGATGCCGGTGGTCCACGGGGCATCAAGGCCCTGCTGGAACGCGATCGCCACGGTCATCGGCTGCGCGTCGGCGTTGGTCGCCGTAACATGGACCCAGCCCGCGGCGCCGGCGGTCAGGTCGACCTGGTTTTCGCCGCCGGCGGTGACTTCCACGTTCGGGAGCGTGGTGTCCGGGGCGCCGGGGACAGAAACGGTGAAGTCGTATGTTCCCGGTTCGAGATGCATGATGGCCTTGCCGGTCGCGTCCGGGGAGGTCGCCGATGCCCAGCCGGCGGTGTCCGATTCGCCGCTGCGTTTTGTCCGGATGAAAACCTTGTCCATCGTGGTACCGGTGTCGCCCGGGGTAACGTCGATATTGACGGTTTCGCCGGTTTCCATACCGCGCAGGGCGCGGACGGTTTCAACCGCGTTGTCGATGGTGCCGTCGCCGACGACCAGGTAGCTGGTCGTGGTGGCTTCGCCGCCGTTCGGGATTTCGAGGGAGCCGCCGGACAGGATCAGCAGTTCGTTCATCGCGAGCAGAAGGGACACGTTCTTGTCCCCGGGGACCGTCGCGGCGTAGGACACGTCGCCCGCGGCGGTTCCGAGCCATCTGATGTTCATCTTGCCGGCCAGGCAGTCGGAATCGGTTCCGCAGCGGTCGAAGAAGTCCCGCCCGCGGTTGCCGAACATCAGGAGTTGCCCGACTTCCACCGGCACGCCGGTATTGTTCGGATCCTTTATGGTCGTGCGGACGGTCAGGGCACGGTCCTCCGGACCGAGGATGTATTCAAGCGTGACATCGAGGCCCAGGGCGAACGTCGGCAGCACCGAATCGATCAGCGCCATGCCGCCGTCGGTGCCTTTGAAACGCACGACGGCGGTGCCGGAGTGCGAGCCGTCGTCGACGATGTCCACGGTCGTCGGCCGGAACAGCCGCGCGAAGCCGGTCATGGCCACGAGTTCATGGAATTTTTCGTGGGTGTTGTCGCCCTCGGCGCGCACCAGATCCGCATCGACGACGCTGCCGGCGTATGGCGAATACAGGCCGCGGTCCTGGTTCCGGACCAGGAAGCGGACGTACTTGTTCTGCAGCAGGATGTCGCCCGCAACCGCCGTGGCGTTGGGGCCGCCGATCAGATCGGCGTCGTCGGCCAGTTTTGCAAATGCGCCGTCGACATAGGGACCGGAATCGACCGCGGTGTCCTGGGCGCCGTTGTCATCGGTCGCGTCGGGTGATGACTGGTCGTTTTCAACGGTGTCGACCGGCTGTGCCGTGTCGCCGGCATCCTGGACGATGGAGTCGGAAGGCGTCCCATCGTCGGTGCCGACGTTGTTGTCGCCGCAGGCAACAAGCACAGCGGCCAGACCCATGATTGCGAGAGTCGAGAGATGTTTCATTTGTAACCCCGCGTATTGAAATGGCAATTCGGTGCCGATACGGTTATGCCCGCATCGCAGGCCAGCAGCAGATTGCAAGACTTCATGAGTTCCAAGTCAAGTAAATATTAATTTTCTGTTAGTAGAACAGTCTTCCCGAGGGCGCTGTCGACCGCACCGGTCAAACCGTCTAATATCGGCCATGTGCCATGGCGTGCCCTGATTCGCAGGAAATTTGCGGGGAAAAATATGGCCCGGGAAAAACTGCTCGTTGTGGACGACGAGGAGGACATCCTCGAACTGCTGAAATACAACCTTGAACGCGAGGGCTATTCGGTGGTTACGGCGCAGTCCGGCGAGGACGCCGTGCTGACCGCCGGACTGGAATCGCCTGACCTTATTCTGCTGGACCTGATGCTGCCGGGGATAAACGGGCTGGACGTGTGCCGCATCCTTTCAAGGGGCGAACGGACCGCCGACATCCCGATAGTCATGCTGACTGCCCGCGCCGAGGAGGCGGACATCGTTGCCGGCCTGGAACTCGGGGCGGATGACTACATTGCAAAACCCTTCAGCCCGCGCGTGGTCACGGCCAGGGTCCGCAGCGTGCTGCGGCGGGGGCGGCGTACGCGGCCCGATGATTCGCGCCTCATCGAGGCCGGTGAAATCCGGATCGATGTCGAAAGACATTTGGTGAAACTGGGCGGAACCGATGTTGAGCTGACCGCGACCGAATTCGATCTGCTGCTGTTCCTGGCAAGGCACCGGGGATGGGTCTTCACCCGCGACCAGATTATCGACGAGGTCAAGGGGACCGACTATCCGGTAACGGATCGTTCGGTCGACGTGCAGGTCGTCGGTTTGCGCAGGAAGCTTGGCGCTGCCGGCGCCATGATCGAAACGGTCCGCGGCGTCGGCTACCGGATGAAGGACGATGGAAACGCGCCGGACTAGAAAACTCCAGTGGGTCCTGTACCCGTCGTTCATTTCCGTGATCGTCGTTTGCCTGGTGGCAATCGGCGCGTATACGGTCATTGCCGTGAAGAATGACGTCGTGTCGCGTACCGGGGCCGGGCTGGAAATGAAGGCCCGGCTGGCGGTCGACCTGATTGTTCAGTCCGGCCCGGAAGATCCTGCCGCGATCGGCGCCGTCGCCGCGATGGTGTCGCGCGACCTGGGGGCCCGAATCACCGTGATCCGCCGGGACGGCGCCGTCATTGCCGAATCGGGCGGCGATCCGGCGAAACTGGAAAACCATCTCGACAGGCCGGAAGTGCGCGATGCCCTGGCAAATGGTGTCGGCACTTCCATCAGAAACAGCTCGACCAGGCGCGTCGGGACGGTCTATTTCGCCGTCGCGGACCGGCGGCTGCCCGGGATCGTGGTGCGTGCCTCCATGCCGCTGCACGATGCCGAGGGGCTGGTCGTCGACGTGGTTTTCAAGATGCTGGCGGGCGGTGCGCTTGCGGCGGTCATCGCCGCCCTTGTTTCATGGATGGTGTCCAGGCGCGTTTCCAGGCCGGTCGAAAGGATGGCGGCCGATGCGGTCCGGATGGCCGGGGCCGATGCCCCTGGCCGCGTGGCGGAACCGGACGTGCGCGAATTTTCGATCCTGGCATCGGCAATGAACGCGATGGCCGACAGCCTGCGTGCGCGGCTTGCGGCGACGACGTCTCAGCAGCGTGAACTGGAACTGACGCTTTCCAGCATGAACGAGGCGGTCATCCTGCTGGACGCCGATCGCCGCATACGGCTTGTGAACGCGGCAGGCGTCAGACTTTTGGGCGTTGATCAGGGGGCTGCCGTCGGTCGCGCGATTGCCGACGTCGTGGAAATCGAGGCGCTGCGGGAATTCCTGGACGGTCCCGTGGGGGAGGGTGACCCGCACGAGGAAGATCTCACGATTGAGGGCGACAAGACCACGTTCGTCCATGCCTTCAGGACCGGCATACATGATGCCGATGGCGCCATGACCGCGATGCTGGTGGTGCTGCATGACATTACACGACTGAAGCGGCTGGAAAACATCCGGCGCGATTTCGTCGCGAATGTTTCGCACGAACTGAAGACGCCCATCACGTCGATCAAGGGGTTCGTTGAAACGTTGCGCGGCGGCGAGGCGCATGACCCGGAAACGGTGACCAGGTTCCTGGACATCATCGCGCGGCACACCGACCGCCTGAATTCGATCATAGAGGACCTGCTGGTCCTGTCGCGAATCGAACAGGCCGAAAATTCCGGTGCGCGCGGCGATGTCGCCGATCGCGGGATCGCGATGGAAAACGTGCTGGTTTCGGGGCTTGTGGAATCGGCCCTGCTGGTGTGCGAATCCAGGGCTTCGCGCAAGGACATCAGCCTGGATGTCGCCTGCGGCCCCGAAGCGGTCGCTTTCGTCAACCAGCAGTTGATGGAACAGGCGCTGGTCAACCTGGTGGACAACGCCGTCAAGTTCAGCGAACCGGGACAGCCGGTTTCGATCACTGCGGTGGTGGCCGACGGTCGGCTGCGGCTTTCGGTGCGGGATCGTGGATGCGGGATTCCGGCCGAGCATCTTCCGCGCATCTTTGAACGGTTTTATCGCGTGGACAAAGGGCGAAGCCGTGCGCAGGGCGGCACGGGCCTGGGGTTGTCGATCGTGCGGCACGTGGCGACGATTCACGGCGGCAAGGTCCGCGTGACCAGCGAGCCCGGCGTGGGCAGCGAGTTCGTCATCGATGTCCCCGCGGCGGGCCGGACGGTTTGAATCGAATTTTTTGTACGGCTTCCGGTACGCGCTATCCTTTCGCGCGAACAGCCTGAATCTGTGGAGGACATTCCGATGAACGAACTGACGCAGCGTTTGATTGCGAACCTGGCCGAGGTCCGCCGCAGGCGGCCACTGATACACAGCATGACGAATTTCGTGGTCATGAATGAAACGGCCAACGCAATCCTGGCGGTGGGCGGGGCGCCCGTGATGTCCGACGCGATCGAGGAAGCCCCGGAATTCGCCGCGATGGCGGGCGCGCTGGTGCTGAACATCGGGACACTGTACCCGTCATCCGTCGATTCCATGGTGGCGGCCGGGCGGGCCGCGAACGCGGCAGGCGTGCCGGTGGTGTTCGATCCGGTCGGGGCGGGCGCCACGGCGCTGCGGACAAATGCCGCGCGGCGTATCCTGTCCGAGGTGAGTGTGACGCTGCTGCGCGCCAACCAGGGCGAGGCGATGGCCGTCGCGGGGCTGGGCGGCGCGGTACGCGGGGTCGATTCCGCCGCGGATGTCGAGGGATTTGCGGCCCTGGCGGTCGATATCGCGGGCCGAATCGGGTGTCCGGTGGCCGTTACGGGCAGGACTGACGTCATAACCGACGGATTGGTCACATACCTGTGCCACAACAACCATCCGATGCTGCAGGCCGTGACCGGCACCGGATGCACCGTGACCGCGTTGTCGGCGTGTTTTCTGGCCGTAAACAGCGACGTGCCTGCCGCTGCGTCATCGGCGCTGGCCTTTTTCGCCGTCTGCGGTGAACTGGCCGCGGCGGAATCGCGTGGTCCGGGGTCATTCGAAATCGCCCTGCGCGACAGGATGTACACGGTCGGCGCGGTTGAACTGGCTGCACACGCCAGGCTGGAACGCATATGAAACCGGCGTCATGGGACGTGTATCTCGTCACGGACCCGGTCCTGCTGGCGGACGGGCTGGACATCTGTGCCATCGTCCGGCGTGCCTGTGCGGCCGGCGTGTCGCTGGTTCAGTATCGGGACAAGCACTGCGGACGGAATGAATTTCTGGAGACCGGCGTCATGCTGCGCGACATCTGTCGCGGGTCGGGGGTCCCGTTCATCATCAACGATCGTGTTGAGGATGCCTTGATTCTGGGGGCGGACGGGGTCCACGTGGGGCAGGACGACATGGACATCCGGCGGGTCAGGGCAATCCTTGGCGACGACGCGATTGTCGGGGTGTCGGTGGTTGACGTCGCCCAGGCCTCCGCGGCCTGGCGGTCGGGCGCCACGTACGTCGCCGTAAACGGGGTATTTCCGACCGCAACCAAGTTGCTGCCGGCCGGCGAACTGCCGGGCCTGGCAATGGTGCGCGCGATCTGCGCGGCGGTGCCCGTTCCGGTCATCGGGATCGGCGGGATCAACGCCGGGAACGCCCGCCTGGTCATCGATGCCGGGGCCGCCGGCGTTGCCGTCGTAACCGCCATCACGATGCGTGTCGATGTCGAGGTCGCCGTGGCGGAACTCAAGGCGTCGACAGGCAGATTCGTTCAATTAAGATAATTTTTGTCCTAATTTATCGCAAAATGGTTTATCATCCGTGGTGCATGGCCGGTACGAGGTGTCCGGACTGCTGAAATCGGAGGTTTTGTCATGGCATTACGGAAGATCGTGAAAATCGACGAAGAACTGTGCAACGGCTGCGGACTCTGCGTGCCGTCCTGTGCCGAGGGCGCCATCCGAATCATCGACGGGAAGGCCCGTCTTGTCGGCGACAACCTGTGCGACGGCCTGGGCGCCTGCCTGGGCGAGTGCCCGCAGGGCGCGATAACCGTCGAGGAAAGGGAAGCCGCCGAATTCGATGAACGTGCGGTTCATGCCATGAAGGCCGTCGATGTGGGAGACGATGCCTGTGGATGCGGCGGTCACGAACCGGCGCCGGCCATGTTCGGCGGCCACGGGATGCACGGCGGCCACGGCATGCATCATGGCGGCGGGTGCCCCGGGGCGGCGGTTCGCGAATTCGGGTCCGCGCGCGGTAATGACGCGGCGTCGTCAGGCCCCGCACCGTCACGGCTCAGCCAGTGGCCGGTCCAGCTTCACCTGCTGCCCCCGACCGCGCCGTTCCTGCGCGGGGCCGATCTCGTGCTGGCCGCCGACTGCGCGGCATTCGCGTATGGCGATTTCCACAACAGGTTCCTGCGCGGCAAGGCGCTTGCCATCGCCTGTCCCAAACTGGATTCCGGGCTTGACGTGTACCTGGACAAGCTGACTGCGATGATCGACGAGGGCGGCATCGACACCCTGACCGTCGTGATCATGGAAGTCCCGTGCTGCGGCGGACTGCTGGCGCTGGCATCACGGGCGCTGGCCGCTGCCGGTCGGCGCATTCCGCTGAAGATGGTAAAGGTCGGCCTGCAGGGCGACATTCTCGAAGAAAGGTGGGTCCAGGCCTGACGGTCGTCAGCCGCGTGCCTCGTGATGCCTGACCGCGATTGTCTTGAATTCATCCTGCAGGTTGATTAGCGCCTCGACCATTTCAGGGTCGAACTGCGTGCCGCTGCCCTCCAGGATCACCTTCATCGCGTCCTCGTGTGAAAGGGCGGGTTTGTACGTCCGCGGGCTGACCAGTGCGTCGTAAACGTCGGCGACGGCCATTGCACGGGCGCTGATTGGGATTTCTTCGCCCCGCAGGCCATGGGGATATCCGGAACCATCCCAGTTTTCGTGGTGCGATTCGGCAATTTCCCGCGCGAACCGCAGGAATGAATTGGCGCCCAGCGTGTGTTCCGTCCGCCGGATCGCCTCGCCCCCGTATATCGGGTGTTTTTTCATTTCCTCGTATTCTTCCGGCGTGAGGTCGGTCGGTTTCAGCAGGATGCGGTCGGGAACGCCGACCTTGCCGATGTCGTGCAGCGGCGCGGACTGTGCGATCAGTTCGACGGTAGCCGGGTTCAGGACGTCCGCGTGGCGCCCCTGTTCCTGGAGGTATCTAACCATCAGGTTGACGTATGCCTTGGTCCGCTGAATATGCCCGCCGGTTTCGTGGTCGCGGAATTCGGCGAGGATTGCCATGCTCTGAATGGTGGCCTCGCGGGTCGCGGTCAGGTCGGCCGTCCGTTCGGCCACCACGTTTTCCAGGTGGACGCGGTAACGGTTCAGTTCAAGGTGCGTGTGGACCCGCGCCTCGACGATGCGCGGGTTGAACGGGCGGGTGATGTAATCGACCGCGCCCAGGTTCAGTCCGCGTTCCTCGTTGTCGGCCATGTTGAGGGAAGTCAGGAAGATGATGGGGATACC
>CAYYCO010000027.1:0-31075 GCA_964470365.1 uncultured Anaeromyxobacteraceae bacterium
GCCTGGTACTGCGCCCCGGCCAGGTCCAGCGCCAGCAGCGTAAGCGTCGCCTCGTGAATTTCTGAACCGTCCATAAACCCGCATCCCGACAATATGACCGCGACCTTCTTCATGAAAATCCCTCCGTCCTTCAATGCCGGCCCCGCCGGTCTTGATATTCTGCACCGAAACGTCCCCTGCCGCCACGCCCGGGCCTTCCGCAACAATGTGGGAAGGGGGCGGCGCAGAGTGTGCCCGTCACCCGGGGCCCTCTCGGAGCCGCCGACACCTTGCCGGGAGTAATGTCACGTCGGCGGCGAGAGAGGAGCGCGCGACATGGGGCGGGCTCCCATGCGCGACGCGCGCCCCGGGGATGGGCACCCCGAGCCGACCACCCGGGGATTGACAGGAAGACGGATAAGCCCGGCACCTGCGTCCAGGGCCGGTGCGGGCGCTCCTGACCGTCACACATAATCGACAAACCGCGCGGGAAGCCTTATCTTTGTTGGTCAGAAGCATTGAAAACACTAAGGGTTCCCATCGGGGGAACCGGGGAAGTAACATCATGACAACAATAACACCTGAATTCATCAGGGAAATTCCCAAAACCGACCTGCACGTCCACCTTGACGGGTCGCTGCGGATCCCGACGCTGATCGAACTTGCGCGCGACGCCGGCGTGCACCTGCCGTCATACACCGAAGACGGACTGCGCGAACTGGTATTCAAGGACAAGTACGCGAACCTGGTCGAATACCTCCAGGGCTTCGCGTACACGACGGCCGTCATGACGCGCGCCGACCAGATTGAACGCGTTGCGTATGAACTGGCCGAAGACAACTTCAACGAGGGCGTCCGGTATTTCGAGGTACGTTTTGCCCCGCAGCTTCACGTCACGCCCGAACTGCCGTTTGACGCCGTGCTTTCGGCCGTCAACCGCGGGCTGGCGGCCGCCACCGCTGATTACAACGCCCGCCTGGCCGCCATTGACGGTCCGGACCGCGGCCCCGACGGCCACTATGGCATCATCGTGTGCGCCATGCGTAACGCAATGCCGGGGCTGTCGCCCTACTTCAGCGACATGTTCCGTGTCCACGCGTATTCACCCGAACACGCCGTCGGCGCCATGACTTCACTGGAAATGGCCCGCGCCGCCGTGCAGATCCGCGACACGCTTGGCATCCCGATCACCGGGTTCGACCTGGCCGGGGCCGAGGCCGGCTACCCTGCGGGCGAACACAAGGACGCATACGATTACTGCCACAAAAACTTCCTGAAAAAAACGGTGCACGCCGGCGAGGCGTACGGCCCGGAATCGATATTCCAGGCCATCACCGACCTACACGCCGACCGCCTGGGCCACGGGTACTACCTGCTCAGCCCGAACAAGATAACGTCGCGGGCCATCGCCAACCCGCGTGATTACGTGCGCCGGTTGTCGGAATACATCGCGGACCGCCGCATCACCATCGAGGTCTGCCTGACGTCGAACATGCAGACGAATCCTGAAATCGCCACGCTGGCCGACCACGCGTTCGGCAGGATGCTGGAATCGCGGCTGTCGACCACGCTTTGCACCGATAACCGGCTGGTTTCGAACACGACCGTCACGCGCGAAGTCCAGCTTGCCGTGGACACCTTCAAAATCGGCCCGTCCGAACTGAAGGACATCATCGTTTACGGATTCAAGCGCAGTTTCTATCACGGGTCGTACGGCGAAAAACGTCAGTACGTCCGGTCGGTTATCGATTTCTACGAATACCTCGAAAAGAAGCACGGCATCAGGTGATCAATGTTCAGGCTTGTTTCGGAATATTCACCGGCGGGCGACCAGCCGGCCGCCATCGCGCGCCTGCTTGAACTGCTTGGCGACGGGGGGCGGGACCAGGTCCTGCTGGGCGTGACCGGTTCGGGCAAGACGTTCGCCATGGCGCAGGTCATCGCGGCCCTGAACCGCCCTGCCCTGATCATGGCCCCGAACAAGACGCTGGCGGCCCAGCTTTACGGCGAATTCAAATCGTTTTTCCCCGACAACGCGGTCGAATATTTCGTTTCGTATTACGACTATTACCAGCCCGAGGCATACGTACCGGCATCCGACACGTACATCGAAAAGGACTCGAAGATAAACGAGGAAATCGACCGGATGCGCCACTCGGCGACGCGAAGCCTGTTCGAACGCGATGACGTTGTCATCGTCGCGTCGGTTTCCTGCATCTTCGGGTTGGGGTCGGCCGAGGCGTATTACGGCCTGGTCGAATTCATGAATGTTGGACAGGAACTGGACCGCGACAGGTTCATGGCCAGGCTGGTCGAACTGCAGTACGACCGCAACGATTTCGCGTTTGAACGCGGCGCCTTCAGGGTCCGCGGCGACAACATCGAAATTTATCCACCATACGAGGATCAGAAGGCCCTGCGCGTGACGCTGGACTGCGACACGGTTGAATCGCTGGCCGAATTCGACGCGCTGTCCGGTCGCGCGATACGGAAATTGAATAAATTCGCAATCTACCCGAACAGCCACTACGTCACGACACCCGACAAGATGCGGCGTGCAATCGTCGCCATCCAGGACGAACTGGAATCGCGCCTGGTGGAATTCCGGGGCCAGGGCCGCGTGCTGGAAGCGGCCCGCCTGGAACAGCGGACGCTTGCCGACATCGAAAGCCTTGAACAGTTCGGTCGCGTGGCCGGGATTGAGAATTACAGCCGACACCTGACGGGACGCGCCGCCGGCGAGGCCCCTCCAACCCTGCTTGACTATTTTCCCAGGGATTTCCTGTGCTTTCTTGACGAATCCCACATGACGGTACCGCAACTTTACGGCATGTACCGCGGCGACCGCGCGCGCAAGGACGTGCTGGTCAATTACGGCTTCCGGCTGCCGTCCGCCGTGGATAACCGCCCGTTGCGTTTCGACGAATTCGATCAGCGCCGGGGCCGCACCATCTACGTTTCGGCCACCCCCGGACCCTACGAAACAAAACTGTGCGCGCCCGACCGGGTCGCCGAAATGATCGTCCGCCCGACCGGGCTGCTGGACCCCGAAATCGATGTACGACCCGCGGAAAACCAGGTCGACGACCTGCTGGACGAAATCCGGCCGGTCATCGAGGCCGGAAACCGCGTGCTGGTCACCACACTGACCAAGCGTATGGCGGAACATCTGACCGAATTCCTGATCGAGGCCGGCATCAAGGTGACGTACCTCCATTCGGACGTCAGCACGCTGGACCGCATCCAGATCATCCGGGACCTGCGTGAGGGCGTATTCGACGTCCTGGTCGGCATCAACCTGCTGCGCGAGGGGCTGGACCTGCCTGAAGTCGCGCTTGTCGCAATCCTGGACGCCGACAAGGAGGGCTTCCTGCGCAGCGAACGGTCACTGATCCAGACGTGCGGCCGCGCCGCCCGCAACACGGACGCCCGTGTCATCATGTATGGCGACACCGTGACGGACTCTATGCAGGCCGCGATCAGCGTGACGCAGGAACGCCGCGAACGCCAGATGGCCTTCAACGCCGCGCACGGCATCACGCCCAGGACGGTCAACCGGCGCCTGTTCTTCGTCGAGGAAGCCCAGGCCGCGGCCGATAAGGCGGGCGTACAGGACGCCGCCGGCCTCGCAAAGCTGGTTCAAGACCCGGTGGAACTGGGTAAATCGCTGACGCGGCTGAAAAAACAGATGGTCGAGGCCGCTGCCGCGCTTGAATTCGAAAAGGCCGCAGAAATCCGCGACAAAATCCGTGCAATCCGCAATGTGATCGGAAATCTATGACCGCGTGATCCCGGGGGCTCGCTTCGCTCGGACCCGGGCTGACAGATGGCCGTCCTTCCCGGGGCTCACGCCCCGGGCTAACGGATGGCCGGCCTCGCTGCGCTCGGACGGTCGGCCCGACCGAAGGGAGGGCCGCCATATTCCAGCCCAGGGCGTCAGCCCAGGGAAAACGGATCATTCGTCGCGGGGAACGTCACATTCGATTTCGAGGGCCTGGTCGCGGAAAAGCACCGTCACAGTGCCCTCAACATCGTCGCGGACGACCACGCCCAGGCCGTGCGCCTTGTGCGAAATGATGTCGTCCTTGTGATACGAGCGGTGTTTGTCGTACATCTTCATCTTCATAGGGCTGACATCGGCGGTCGCTTCTTCCCAGAGGCGGCGCATGACCGCTTGCTGTGACATGTCGGAAGCCGCCGGCATTCCCGTGGCCCTGCCGGCGCCGGCATCCCCGCCCTGGGGCCCGCGCGTGTGTTTTTCCGCGATGCGCATCGCCTTGGCAACCATCTTGCGGTGTGCTTCTTCCATGTCCTTCGGAGGCTTGTAATCCTGGAAGTGCCCGCAGGTGCCGCACCGCACCTTGGCCAGTTCGCCGTCAGGCCCGAACGCCGAAACCACCGCGTCCAGGTTCAACCTGCAGTATCGGCAGTAAATTTCAATGTCGCTGCCCAGCTTCAGACCGCCCGGCGCCTTTACATCCATCGGTCCACCCCGTCACGTTTCAATGAAGCGGCTGCACCCAGACCTGGCGCACGCGCGGCCCGTCGAATTCCGCAAAAAAGATATGCTGCCAGGTTCCCAGCTTCATTTCGCCGTTTTCCACAGGCACGACCAGCGAATTTCCAACCAGGATCGACCTGATGTGGGCATGCGAATTGCCCTCGGCGTGCAGGTAATCGGCCCTGGGCGGCAGCAGGCGTTCCAGCGTCGATTCCACATCCATCACGACGTCGGGATCGGCGCCCTCGTTGCAGAAAATGCCGGCCGTGGTGTGCGGACACCAGACCAGAACCGCCTTCACGTCCATCGCGCCAGTGTCCATCGCAGCCCGGACCTGCCCGGTGATGTCGACGGTCTGCACCGGTCGGACGGTTTTCACTTCAAATGAATTCATCAATCAATACCTCAAATGTCGGACGAACGACATCCGCCCCGGCATGGCGGCACAAATCCCGCCACGGCGCCGTTTATACCACAACTGTTGCCACCAACCGTCCCGATTGTGGTAAAACATGCGCTGTCCAAGCGACCGGCGTGGCCGGCAGGGTTGAATAAATTGACCGAAACTGAAAACAAAGCCCAGGCGACGGCCACCGGCCACGAACTTGATATGACAAAAATCATGGCGACGCACTCGCCGCGCGACCTTCTGCTCGTCGGCTTTGCATACGCCGCGGGCGGCGGCGGGGTCAACGCGATCATCGGTGCCAGGTTCCTGATGGGCGAAACCCGCCAGGAAACGGCCGCCGCCGTCATGTTTTTTGTTGTCGCCGGCCTGATGGCATTCGCGGGAGTCTGGTGCTGGGTCAAGCGCGCCCGCCTGCTTCGCGCCGCCCGTTCCTGAACCTGCGCGTTCCCTTCCTCATTCCGTCAGATCGATCTGCGGCCTCAATGTCTGGCCGGGCGCAACGTCAAACGTTCGCACAATTGTCGTGAATCCCTTTCGGTAAAACTCGACCGTGTGCCTGCCGGCCGAGACCTTGATGGGGTGGTGACTGGACGTTCCACTATCGACGCCATCAATCCTCAGGTACGACCACGGTTGTGGATTCAACACCAGAAAGCCGTCGCCCTGGACGTCAGCGGGCCCTGCAACCGGCGCCGGCGAGCCTGCGACTGGAGGGGGCGCGGCGACGGCCGCCGCAGGCGCCACTGTGACTGGCGGGGCGGATGGTGTGGCAGTCTGGACTGACTGGACGGCGGACTGCCGGGTAGTCCGTGTGGCCGACGTTTTCGGTGCGGCACGGACCACGGCCTGACGCGAGGGCCGCGACGGCTTCACATTCGTGCCGGCAGTCTGTTTCGATTCATCTTTCACGGGCGCATCGACACCAGCCGGGACGACCGCGGCACCCCTGTCGGCCTGTTCGTGACCTGTCGCCGGGATCGCCGCCGGGACCGGCGCCACCAAGGCGTTTTGCTGGACGACCGGACGCGGGACCGTTGTGACCGTGGTGGTTTCCGCCACGGCCGCGGTCGCTGCCGGCGGGGCGTTCACGCCGGCCGCGCCAGACACGCCCTGCGCGCCGCCACGAGCCAGCGCCACATACGCGACGACACCAATAGCAAAGCACATGCAGAGCGTCACCGCGGTCGCTGCCGCGACTGTTTTCCGGAAAGCCGGGTCAGCCTTCGTCCGCGCCGCAACCGGGACGCCCCCGTCATCCGCACCGCCTGCCGCCGCGCGCCCGGTCGCCCGATCCATCCTGTCGGGATCCCCCGAAAGGGACTTCCTGGATTCGACGATCGTGTCGTCGCCGCAAGCACCTTGCATCGTGAAGGCGCCCGGCACGGGGCTCTGTGCCTGGCCGGAATTCACGCCTGCCGACGCGCACATCGCCCGCCCGAAAACGTCCATGTCGCCAAAACGATCTCCCGGTTCCGGCGACAAAGCCTTGTAAAGCACTCCGCGAACCGCGGGACAACCGGCAAGCGACGCGGAATCAAGAGCAGCCGGCCGCCGCGCCAGTCTGTCCAGGATCGCGCGCCCCTTCGAATCTGGAAACGGCATTTCGCCGGTCATCGCCCGCAAGGCCACCAGAGCAAGAGCGTACTGATCGGTCCGCCCGTCGGGATACGCCCCGATCAACACCTCGGGCGCCACATATTCGGGTGTCCCGATAAACGCATTTTCCCTGGTCAAATCCGGCATTCCGTCCGCCAGGTCAGGCATTGTCCACAAAATTCCGAAATCGATGATTTTCGCACGTTCCCTGGACGTGCCCTCCTCGAGAATGAAGATGTTGGAGGGTTTGATGTCGCGATGGACGATGCCGGCCCGGTGACATTCGGCCAGTCCTTCGGCGACCCCCGCCACGATCCGCGCCGCCCGGCCCACCTCCATCCTGCCGTCGCGCGCCAGGATGCGGTCCAGGGTAACCCCGCGCAGGAATTCCATGACCAGGATCATGTCGCCGTCGTCGTCGATCAGGAAATCGTGGTACGTAACGATGTTCGGATGGGAAAACGAACTGCTCAGGACCGCTTCCCTCCTGAATCGTTCGCGCGAAACCGCCGCGCCTTCCGGTCCCTTCCGCATGACCTTGATGGCCACGTCGCGTTCCAGGTTCATCTGGCGTCCTGCGTAAACCGTGCCGAACCCGCCCGTCCCGACCTGGTCCCCGACACGGTAACGACCCGCGACAATCTCCCCCTTGACACCTTTCACCGCAGCCCCCGTGTTTTCACCGCTGCCCGAATTCCCGATGCCTGATTCCGCTTCGTGGCAAGGATAACCCGCCCGGCTTCACGCGCGCAACCGGGCATGCGTTAGCGATTAACGATCGTTTCACCAATTGGACCTTGATATGCGCGGGCCGTCATGGTACCTAATTGCGCGTTTTTCACTGGGAATCCAGACATGAAAAGAATCATCATCGCCGTTTGTTTCGCTGCGGTCGCCGCGGGCGCTTTCCTGCTGGGCCGCGCCAGCACCAGCACCGATTTCCTGAAGTGCCCGAAAAAGGCTGCCGAAGCCGTGCAGGCCCCCGCTCCGGAGCAACCGTCACAGCCCGCGCAGGCGGCCCCGGCGCCCCGTCAGCCGGCCCAGGCCCCGTCACAGGGTGGCGACGTGTTCCCGGTTTCCCCGATGTCGGACAAACCGGTCGCCCGCCAGATTGAAATCCCCCCGGGAACGAAGCCGGCCCGCGATGCCAGCCCGTCAAAGGGCACCAAGGACGCCCCGGTCATCTTCATGGTTATTTCCGATTTCCAGTGCCCCGTCTGCAAACGCGCCCACGAGGGGCTCGCCACGCTGGCCACGGACTTCCCGGACAAGGTCCGGTATGTATTCAAACAGAACCCGCTTGAAATGCACCGCGATGCCATGAACGCCGCCGCCGCCGCCATGGCCGCCGGCCGCCAGGGACGCTTCTGGGAATATGCCGACCTCCTGTTCAGCAACCAGCGCGGCCTCCAGGAAGCCGATCTCATCGAAAACGCCCGCAAGCTGGGCCTTGATATCGAACGTTTCAAAAAGGACTGGGTTGACCCGGCCCTGCGCCAGCGCGCGAAGACCGAGGGCCAGATCGCCATGGACATCGGTGCCCGGGGCACGCCGGCCTTCATGGTCAACGGAAAGCTGCAGGTTGGCTGGGCCTCATACGGCGCCGTCAAGCAGCAGATCGAAAACGAAATCGCCGCGGTCCAGGCGCTGGTCGATTCCGGCATGAGCGTCGGCAAGGCCCGCGAAGAACGTGTCAAGGCGAACCTCCCGGAATACGAAAAACTGTTGAATACTCCTCTGGGAATCGAATTTTCCGAGCGCTGAACTTGACCTTTCCCCGATAATGTCAATTATTCGCCGGTCGCGCGACGGCGACCTGCCGCCGCGGCAGCGTTTCCCGATCCCTTCGATGGATGGCAAGGATGAACAAACCGGACCAGAAAGGCCCCGAAATGCTTGAATCGCTTCCTATACTTCCGCTGCGTAACGCGGTGTTGTTTCCTGGGCTCGTGATGCCGCTCGTGATCGGCCGGGAAAAAACGCTGCGCCTGCTCGACAGCGTGTCCGAGGGCCAGAAGGTATTCGGCGTCGTCACGCAGCGCGACAAGGAAATCCTGGACCCGGCACCGGCGGATATGTACCGCACCGGCACGACAGCCCGCATCCTGCGCGTTGTCAAGGAACGCGACCAGGGCGTCGACATCGTCGTCCAGGGCATCGATCGTTTCAGCATCCTGGAATTCACGACGACCGAACCGTTCCTGCAGGCCAACGTCGAAATGATTCCAGAAAGCCCCGGCGACGACGTCGAGGTGGAAGCGTTGATGCGGAACCTCAAGACGCTCGCGGCAGAGGCCCTCAGCCTGATGCCGGAGGTACCCGCGACCGCGGCCGAAATCATTGAACAGGTCGACCAGCCGGGCCGCCTGCTGTACCTGGTTACGTCCAACCTCCAGATCGGCATCGATGAAAAGATGCGCATCCTGGACATATCCGACGTGCCGGAAGCGATGCGTGAAACGCTCAAGATCCTCAGCCACGACATCGAGGTGCGGCGCGTCACCCAGAAAATCAACACGGAAGTTAAGGGCGAACTGAACAAGTCGCAGCGCGAATACCTGCTGCGCCAGCAGATCAAGGCCATCCAGAAAGAACTGGGCGAAATCGAGGATGACAGCGACGTCCTTGACGAAATCGGGGAAAAGCTGCGCAACACGAAACTGACGGAGGAGGTCCGCAAGATTGCCGAAAAGGAACTGCGCCGCCTGCGTTCCATCCAGCCGTCGTCGCCCGAATATACCGTCTCGCGCACCTACCTGGACTGGATCACCGACCTGCCGTGGGGCGTCGAAACGGAAGACGACCTGGACGTCAAACACGCCCGGGACGTGCTGGACGCCGATCATTACGACCTCGTCAAAATCAAGCGGCGCATCCTTGAACACCTGGCGGTATCGCGTCTGAAAAACAACATGCGCGGGCCGATCCTCTGCCTGGTCGGGCCACCCGGGGTCGGAAAAACGTCCCTCGGCCAGTCCGTGGCGCGCGCCCTGGGCCGCAAATTCATCCGCGTCTCGCTGGGCGGCGTGCGCGACGAGGCCGAAATCCGCGGCCACCGCCGCACCTACATCGGCGCGCTCCCCGGCAAGATTATTCAAAGCATCAAGCGCGCGGGGTCTGCGAACCCCGTGTTCATGATGGACGAAATCGACAAACTGGGCCGGGACTGGCGCGGCGATCCCACCAGCGCACTGCTCGAAGTGCTGGATCCGGAACAGAACCACGCGTTCATGGACCATTACCTGGATGTGCCGTTCGACCTGCGCGGCATCCTGTTCATAACGACGGCGAACGTCACGGACACCATCCCGGCGCCGTTGCTCGACCGCATGGAATTGCTGGAACTGCCGGGCTACACGCCCGAAGAAAAGGTGGAAATCGCCCGGCGCCACCTGCTGCCGAAACAGGTCGCTGAAAACGGCCTGAAACCCGAACAGGTGAACCTGTCCGACGAAATGATCCTGTTCATCAACGAACATTACACGCGTGAGGCGGGCGTCCGGAACCTTGAACGTTCGCTGGCGTCGCTGTGCCGCGGCATCGCGGTGCGCGTCGTTGACGACAAATGGGACTCGCCGGTCATCGACCAGGCCATCATCACGTCCATCCTGGGTCCGGAAATGTTCCAGATCGAAACCGGCGACCGCACGGATTCCCCCGGCATCGCCACCGGCCTCGCGTGGACGGCCACCGGCGGCGAAATCCTGTTTGTCGAGGCGACGCGCTTGCCCGGCCGCGGCAAACTGAAACTGACCGGCCAGCTTGGCGACGTCATGAAGGAATCGACACAGATCGCGCTTTCCTTCCTGGAATCGAACGCGGTTCGTTACGGCATCAAACCGTCCGATTTCGCCGACGTCGATATCCACGTCCATGTGCCGGCGGGCGCCATCCCGAAGGACGGTCCCTCGGCCGGCGTCACGATGTTCACTGCCCTGTATTCGCTGATGACGAACCGCAAGGTCCGCAACGACACTGCCATGACCGGTGAAATTACCCTTCGCGGCCTGGTCCTGCCGGTCGGCGGCATCAAAAACAAGGTCCTGGCGGCCCATCGCGGCGGCGTGAAACGCATCGTCCTTCCCGAACGAAACCGCAAGGATCTGGACGAAATTCCCGAACAGGTCCGCCGCGAGGTGGAATTCGTGTTCGTGTCGCGCGTCGACGAACTGCTGGAACAGATGTTCGGCGTGACGGCCGCCATGCTGGAATCCGCCGCATCTTCAACGGTCTGCGCGTCTGCCGCACCGGCCGTCCCCGGCCCTGCCCCGACCGGCCGCCCTGTCGAAACCCCGTCGGCCCGTGACGACGATGGCGACGACGACGCGCCGCCACCGGAACCCGATGCAAAACCCGACGAGGATCCCCCGCTTCCCTGGCTTTGACCGCCGCGTGCGCCGGCCTCGCTTCCCGTTGCCACGCAATCCCGCCCCGACGCTGTTCAGGCGCGTGCGCCGCTTTTCGCGCGCACGCTGAAGTGATATCTTGAACCAAGTCGTGAAAAGCCGGGGGCGTCAATGAACAGGATGGTTGGCAACGCCGACAGGGCCCTGCGCCAGGTAATCGAACTGCGCAAGGGTGAACGTGTTCTCATCGTGACCGACAGGGCCGGTCACGCGGTTGCTTCGGCCTGGTCCAAGGCCGCGGGCAGGCTTGGCGGCGTCCCGACGACGTATGTGCTGCCCGAACACGGTCGCCCGCTCGGCGCGGTGCCCGAAGACCTCGCAGCCATGACCCACGACGCTGACATTGCCATTACGGCATTCCAGTCCAGGCCCGGCGAAACGCCTTTCCGCATTGAACTGCTCGGACTGCTTGGGAAACGGGCGCGCCGCATCGCCCACTGCCCCGGCCTCGATACCGGCATGATGACCGACGGCGGGATGTCTGCCGATTTCCCGGCGATGGCAACGGCCGCCCGCGAACTTATGCGCCGCCTTTCGCACGCGGTCACGGCCCACATCACGGCTCCCGGGGGCACGGAACTGGTCCTGGATATCCGGAACCGCCCGTTTTCGACCGATACCATCGTTGCGGACGGCTCGGCGTGTAACCTGCCCTGCGGGGAAATCTGGTGCGCCCCCGACGAGGGTAACGCCAACGGCGTCCTGGTCTGCGACGGCGCAGCCGGCGAACTTGGCGTTGTGCCCGCGCCGGTCAAGCTGGTGATAAACAACGGCCGTGTCACGTCAGTTCACTGCCAGGACGATGGTTTCAGGCAGGACGTGGAGGCGCTCCTTGAATTCGATTCCGGGGCGTCACAGATCGGCGAATTCGGCATAGGGCTCAATCCAGCCGCCCGCCTGGTCGGCAAGCTGCTTGAAGACGAAAAGGCGGCCGGTACCGCGCACATCGCCTTCGGGAACAACATCAGCGCTCCCGGCGGCCGTAACCGGTCGCGTACGCACCAGGATTTCCTGTTCTACAACCCGACCGTGACGATTGGATACGAGGATGGCCGCGAGGAACCCCTGATGGTGTCCGGCCGGATTGCCCGCCAGCGGCAGCCGCGCAGCCAGCGTACAGGTGGCCTGTGGGGCGACATCATGGTGGTGGCCGACTTCACCCCCGCGTCGGAAGAAGCCGTGCTGATCGCCGACACCATCGCACGGCAGAACGACGCCAGACTGCTGTGCAGCCACGTCGTCAACAACACGGTTTCGGTGAACATGCTGATGCCGCAGTACTCGGCCATGACGAACAGCGCCGACGCGATCCGAATCGCCCAGGAAGAAGCAGTCCGCGGCATCACCGCGATGGTCGCGCACCTGACGCATCGTACGCCCGACGAATTCGAAGTGATGGTATTCGCCGGCGATCCGCTGCGCAGCCTGCTTGAATGCGCCGAGAGCGAGGGCATCGACCTGATCGTGGTCCCGTGCCAGAACGCGCTGCCGGTGACGCGGCGCTTCCTGGCCGCCGCGCTGAAATCCTTGTCGGAACAGGCGGAATGCGACGTTCTGGTGGTGCGCTGAATGAACATTGGCGGCATAATCGTTATTGATTCGATTGACCTTCGGGGGTTGCATATGGAACCGTATGTGATGCTTGTCATTGTTGTCGGCGTCGTTGTCCTGGCGGCCGTAATCACCGGCATCTGGCTCGTGACGCGCGCCTGGCCGGCCTCCACCGGGGCCGAGGGCATGGTGGGCAAGCAGGCGGTCACGGTCGACTCATTCGACAGGACCGGAAAAATCCTGCTCGAGGGCGAATACTGGCGGGCACGGGCCGACCGTCACATCGATGCCGGCACGACCGTTGTCGTCAAGGGTGTCAAGGGACTCATCCTGCTGGTCGAACCGGCGGAAGAACCATAACCATCAGCAAGCTCAAAAGGGGGTACTAAATGTTCGGCATTCCCAACGGTGTCTGGATTGCTATCGGCGTCGCGGTTCTGTACCTGTTTTCGTCGATCAAGGTTCTGCGCGAATACGAACGCGGCGTCGTGTTCCGGCTGGGTCGCCTGCTCAGCAAACCCAAGGGGCCGGGCCTGATTTTCGTATTCTGGCCGATCGACAAGCTGATCCGGGTCGACCTGCGCACGGTCACGATGGACGTGCCCTCGCAGGATATCATTACGAAGGATAACGTCAGTTGCACGGTCAACGCCGTCGCGTACTTCCGTGTCGTGGACGCAACGCGCGCCATCGTCGACGTCGAACACTTCATGTACGCCACGTCACAGCTCGCACAGACGACGCTGCGCAGCGTACTCGGCGAGGTCGAACTGGACGAACTGCTGTCCCAGCGTGAAAAGCTGAATATGCGCCTGCAGGAAATCCTGGATCGTCACACCGACGCGTGGGGCATCAAGGTCACGCTGGTCGAAATGAAACAGGTGGACCTGCCGGAAGAAATGCGTCGCGCCATCGCCAAGCAGGCCGAGGCAGAACGACTGAAGCGCGCGAAAATCATCCACGCCGAGGGCGAATTCCAGTCGTCGGAAAAGCTGGCCGAGGCCGCCAGCGTCCTGTCCCGCCATCAGAACGCGATGCAGCTCCGCTACCTCCAGACGCTCTCGGATATCGGGATCAACAACGCGAAAACCATCGTATTCCCGTTCCCGACCGAGATGCTGGACATGTTCCGCAGGAAGGATTGACGCGCCATACGCAATGGCATCATTTCAGAAGCGCCTGCATGACTGCCTTGACCAGGTCGTGAATGCTGAATGGTTTGTACAGCATGGTCACTTTCATGGTGTCCAGTCTTGCCTCGGTGACCTTGTCGAGCACGCCCCCGGACATGAAGACGATTCGTGACGAAATGCCGGGCTGGATCCTTTCGATTTCAGCGGCCAGATCCAGGCCGCCGCCGGGCCGCCCGACGTTCAGGTCGATCACGGCGCAGTCGATCTGGTGGTCACGCACGACATCGATGGCCTCCGACGCAACTTCCGCGCAACCGACAACGGCAGCGGAATACTTGCCGGAATCCATCAGCCCCCACTCGATCACCTCACGCGACAGGGACCGTATGCCGGCATCGTCGTCCACGACCAGTATCGACACCGATTCCGCCTGCCCCGCGTCCGACGTGGCGCCATCTTCCAGAACGACGGTACGCGGAGCTTCGCCCGAATTCGCCACCCTGTCGCGTTCAAATATGTCGACGCACCGCCGCGCCTGGATCAATATCTGTTCGGCATACCGGATAACATCCGCGGGCACATCGGTGCGGCGGGCAATGACCCTTGCATAGGCGAGAATCACAGTCAGCGGGTTGATCACGTCATGACGAAGAATCGAAACGCGATCGATATCTTCCCTGGTATCTGGGGAAGCCATAATGAATACCTCGTGGACCGGATGGCGGGATTATATTCGAAGGAACAATTACTTTGACAGCAAAAGTCGTCACAAATCAACATAAGCGAAGGCATCGGAAAACGGGCCGCAATTAGGCTATGCCCTGGGATGAGCCTTCCGGTATATCTTCTTCAAATGACCGCGACTGACATGTGTATAGATTTCCGTTGTGGATATGTCGGCGTGCCCCAGCATTTCCTGCACGGAACGCAGGTCCGCACCGTTTTCGACGAGGTGTGTCGCGAACGAATGCCGCAGCTTGTGCGGCGACATATTTTTCAGAAGGCCGGCCGATATTCCATAGCCCTGAAGATTCTTGAAGAAGCCCTGCCTGGTAAGAACGGTACCGCGGGCCGTCACGAACAAGGGGTCGCGCGCCGCCCTGGCGGACCTTGGTGCGGCGGCCTGTCTGCCACGTCCGCGCCTGTCCCGCGTGATCGCACGTCCCTTCGCCAGCAGCGGACGGCCCGACGCCAGGTACTGCAGCACGGCGTTCCTGCAAGCGTCCGAAATCGGGACCAGCCTCTCCTTGCGGCCCTTTCCGCGCGCAATCACGAAACAGGCCACGGTGTCGATGTCGCCGGTATCCAGTCCCAGAACCTCGCTGATGCGCAGACCGGACCCATACAGGATTTCAAGGATCGCCCTGTCCCGGAGGCCCTGCGGCGTCGTTATGTCAGGTGCGTTCAGGACCGCCAGGACGTCGCGTTCGTCGAACACGACCGGCAGCGGCGCCGAAAAGCCCGGCACCTCGAAATCCTCCATCGGGTTCGATTCAATCTGGCGCTCCTCGACATACCAGATGTAGAACTGCCGGAGTGCGACAACCGACGCGGAAAGACTGCGGTCGCCCAGCCCGGTATCACGAAGATGCCGCGCGAAATCCTCAAGCTGGAGCCTGGTCAACCCGGCCGGATCGGCATCGGGGCCATGCGTCCTGACCAGCCACGACGCGAACCGTCGCATGGTCCGTCCGTACGATTCAATCGTAGATTTCGACAGGCCGCGGCGAACCATCAGGTCAAACAGGAAACTGTCGACAGCCGTATCGATTCCACCGGCCATCACCGCACCCCCCGACCGCCGACCTTGTTTCGCATCTTTCGCAACAGCCGATCCCCTGGATTGAATCTTTCGGCGCCATCCAGCAGTTCAACCGCGGCGGTAGCGTCTTCGGCGCGTATCGCCCATTCAGCCGACGAGGCGAGATTCCTGAGCACCACCCGCCTGGTCTCGACATTGTCGGCCGCGGCCCGTCCGAATCTGCGGGCCAGCGTTGCGACGTGGGCGCGACCAGCCACCGCGGCGTCAGCTTCGGCCGGAACCGGCCGCATCCTGAAAAACCACCCCTCGAAAACGAGGTCGGACAGGACGGCGTCGAAATCGGGGGAAGCCTCGAAAACAACCGGACGATGCGCGGCAAGGCGGGACAATTCGGGCCATGACAGCCTGCCCGACGACCTGAATCCGGACATTACCCCCGCGAGGTCCGGGGCGCGCACCGCCATGGCATCGGCATACCAGAGGCCGCCACGAGCCTTGTAATACAGGCTTTCCTGGACAAGGGCCACGTCGGGCCGGGCGTCCTCGACAACCTGCTGGTACTGCATCACGAAGTAGACCGGATAATGCGACACGAACGCGACACCGCCGTCAGGCACGCCGGACCAGACCACATCGGCCAGCCGTGACGTGTGGTCAAATGCCAGCCTGGATCGCCCGACCTCGATCCCGCCGCCCCAGGGCCACGCCGCGACGGACATCATCAGAACGCCCGCGGTAATCCGTGCCGCGAGCGCCCCGCGGTTTGCGCCGGCCAGTGCGACGGGAATCATCAGCGCCATCGGAGCCAGGACGGACAGGGCCGCCAGCGCCATCATGAAATAGCCGTGGTCGTCCGGGTTCGAAGGGTCCAGGATGCCCATCATCACCTTTGACACCACCCCACCCAGCAGCAGCAGCAACAGGGAAGCAACACCGCGCACGGCGCCCGAGCGCAGGGCAAACCACGCGCCGCCAAGCGCCAGCACCGGGGTCATTACGCCAAGGCTGGTCGCGATCAACACGAATGCCAGCCCGATGTTCTGCAGTGGACCGGCACCGGTCTGCTCGAACCCGCCGACCGACCCGGAAAAAATGGACGCCGAAACGTACCAGAAAAAGTCTCCGACGCCGGAAATGCCCGACCAGGTCGGCCAGGCGCCGGCCCCGGCGCGGATCGGCAGGTACAGGTAACACGCCAGCGCCATGGCAACCGACACGGCCGCGACAGCAAGCAGCGGCCTGAGCGACGCGCGCCCGTTCCAGAACGCCGCGACCAGCGCCGGAACCGCCAGGATCGCCAGGAAATGATGGTTGGCCAGGGCCAGTCCCAGCAGGACCGCGGCCGCCATTCCGCGACGTGCATCGCCCGCGACCGGCCCCGACATCATGATGTACAGCGCCCCCAGCAGCAGCGCCCCGTTCAGCATGTACACCTCCGCCGCCATCGACTGGATGAACAGCGAACGGCAGCCCGCGAACATGATCCCTGCGGCCAGCCCCGCCAAGGCCGGCCACAGCCCGTCCACGGCACGCACGCCCACGTTCGCCTTGCGACCGCCGGCCGGCTTCACGGCCCTTGCATTCCGCTGCAGGATTTCCGCGGCCACAACGCGGGCGATGCCGCCCGTCAGGCCCGCGGCAAGCGCGCCGCACACAGCCCCGAAAAGGTTTGCACGGAACGGTATGTCACCGACCGGCAGCAGCGTGAACAGCTTCATCGCCATTGCCGCGACAGGGTGTCCGGGTGGATGTGCCAGCCCCAGGTTGGCGGCGGCGGCGATGAATTCGGGGGAATCGAGCCAGTAAACGGACGAGGGCAGGAAAAGCAGGTAAGCGGCCAGCGACAGCACCGATACGACGAATACAACCGGGAAACCGCCGACACCCGGCCTTTCTGCGGTCGGTATGTCCCGCCCTGCCGCCATATCCCGCACCACGGTCCCGAAATGCTATCGGGACGGATCAACGTACCCCGTCTGGTCGACCGCGAACCACGCTGTCGGCGCGGCGTCAACAAACAACGGCGGCTGTGCCATGTCCGCGCGCCCGGACGGCACGACCCACCTGACGCCGCCGCGGTGGGCCCTGGCACGCGCGTATTTGGACATGACCTGAACTTCCACGGCAACGCCGGCCCTGGCCGCGTGCAACTCTAACACGCGGCGCGCCAGCACCGCATCAGGATGTTCCGCCTCGACCTCGAAATCCCTGACGCCATCCGGGAAAACGGTTTCATCCAGTTCGACCGTTACCCCCCAGGCGGTGTCGCACACGGCCCGCCGGGTCAGGGACCATGCCGAAACGACCAGTCCGCCGCCACCAAGCCATTCCCGCAGGGCACCGAACCCAGGCACGTCCCACGGTGTCGCTGCCGCCGGGCCGGTCACCCACGCGAGCGCTTTTCCGCGATCCATTTCAACCTCGGTTTCCACGTTCACGAAAGCGCCTGTTTCCTGGTCGCGTGTCGTCTGGTCGCCGGGGGGACATTTCATGGTAAGCCGGGCATGGTCAGGCGTGATCCGCACGCGCAGCGATACGCGACGCGCCCGAAGCCGCCCGTCGGACGTGTCCAGGTATACGTTCAGCTGCATCCCCCAGCGCCGCGGTGCCGGAAGCGCGCCGGCGAATCGGCGGTAATCGTCCGGCCCTGCCAGGCTGAGCTTAACCTCGCGTTCGATGATTTCGATCGTGTCATGCATGACAGACACCGCCCAGTGAAAATGGTCACCAGACGAAATACGACACCAGCGCCATGACGAGTACGCCGGCCAGGAAAACAGTGACGCCCAGCGCGGCGGCCATCGGATACGAAAGCCGGACCCGCCTGCCATCGACCGGTACCGCCCCCGTCATGACCGTATCCGCCCCCTGGGCCAGGTCGCGCGCCGGGCTGGCCTTTGCGGGATCCCCCGGAATACCAGATGGACGGCCGCCGCCCAGTTCCCGGTCCACCACATCCAGAGCCTTCCTGACCTCGCCTGCGTTCTGAAAACGGTTTTCGCGTTTCTTTTCGATCAGCTTTTCGACAATCCGGACCAGCTTTTCAGGACAGTCGGGGCGCAGCGGACGCAGGTTCGGGGCCGGGTTGATCAGGTGCGCGGTGGCGACCTCAATGACCGATTCACCCGTAAACGGCATCTGCCCGGTCAGCATCTGGTACATGACGATACCCAGTGAATAAAGGTCGGACCGTCCGTCCAGTTCATCCCCACGAATCTGTTCGGGGGACATGTATTCGGGCGTCCCGAACACCATGCCGGTCGCCGTCTTGAACCCCGACGCGTCCTCGCCGGCCTCGCTGTCACGGATCTTCGCGATGCCGAAATCGAGCACCTTCACGAACTGCGGGTCGGACCGCAGCGCCTCAATCATGATGTTTTCGGGTTTCAGGTCGCGGTGGACAACCGCGCCGCCATGCGCCTCGTCGAGCGCGTCAAGCACCTGCCGCGAAATGTGGACGACGTCGGCAATCGCCATCTGGCCACCCTTGCTGATCAGGCGGGACAGATCCTTGCCGTTAAGGTATTCCATCGCGATGTAAAACCACCCGTCCGACGTCCGCCCGAAATCGAGGATGCTGATGCAGTTCGGATGGTGCAGCCTGGACGCGGCCTTCGCCTCCCGATGAAAACGGTGGACCTGGCTGTCGTCGGTCAGGAGGTGTTTGTGAAGCACCTTCAACGCCACAGGCCGCGACAGGTCCTTGTGTTCGGCCTTGTAGATGCTGCCCATGGCGCCGGACCCGATCAGTTCCTGCACGATGTACTTGTCGCCGATGACCTTGCCCAGCAGGGGGTCGGCCGGGCGGGCACGTTCGGCCACGATCCGGCCACCGCAGAACGGGCAGAAACGACTGCCTTCAGGCGCACCCTTGCCGCATGATGAACATATAGCCAAGGTGGGAAACCCCTTATCAGGTCTTTGCAATTCTATTACCGGGTGCTAGCATTGACAAGGCCGTACAGGCTTTACTGCATACCACTTGCCGGGGGAACCGTTCATGATTCGTTGTGTCTTCTGCGGCACCGAAAACGATGAAATTTTCAATTACTGCCTGAACTGCGGAAAGCCGCTTGAACAGTCGATGGATTCGTTCAAGGCGCGGGGCTCCGGCATGGCGGCCAGCCAGCGGGCACGCCTGGTCATCGTCCGCGCGGACGGTTCCGAGGGCGCCTCCTACGAACTGAAAACGGGCGAAAACATCGTCGGTCGCGGGCCGGTCGACGTCGACCTCGGTTCCGATCCGCGAATTTCCTCGCGTCACGCGATGATCGACGTCGGTGCCGGCATCGCGTTCATAACCGGCATCGACATGGAATTCGGCACGTTCATCCGGGTTCGCGATTCACGCGTGCTGGCCGACCGCGACCGCATCCGCATCGGTCACGCCCTGCTGGAATACCGATCGGGCATACACAAACCGCAGGTTCCGGTCGAGTGCACCGATCTGCTGGGCTCGTCGGCCGCCGCGCCGACCCACGTGGCCGGCCGCATCCTGCGCATGGGTCCCGACAACACCATCCTGGGCGCCTGGCTGCTGAACAAACCGGAAATCCTTGTTGGCCGCACCGCCGGCGACATCGTTCTTGCCAACGACGGTTTCGTTTCGTCGCGTCATGCCAGCTTCATCCTGAACGGTATGGAATGTTCACTGAAGGACCAGGGGTCGACGAACGGCAGCTTCCTGATGGTGCGCGGACGCGTGGCCCTGAACAAGGGTGACCAGATGCTGATGGGCGGCCACCTGCTGAAATTCGACCTGGCCTGATTCAGACCCTGCCCGCCCCGTTCAACTTTTCCCATTCTGCCGCGACCTCGGCGGCGGTGAAAATCGACATCACGCGGATTCCGGCGGCCTGCATGTTTTCACGGCCACCCTCGCAACGATCGACCAGCACCATCGCCATCACCGGGTTCAACCCGTCGGCGATCACCGCATCACGCGCCTCGAGCAGCGACCCGCCCGTCGTCAACACGTCTTCCAGCAGCAGCACGTCGGAACCTGCGGCAAGACCGTGACGTCCCTCGATCCGGGACGCCGTGCCGTGATCCTTTGCCTGCTTGCGCACCAGGAACGCAGGCAGATCAACGCCGGCCGCGTGAGCCGTCATCTGGAACGCGGTGACCAACGGATCAGCCCCCATCGTGGGGCCGCCGACCGCGGCGATTTCAACCCCGGCGCGCTGGAATTCCGCCAGAAAAACGCGACCGCACAGCGTCGAACCGCGCGGATGCAGCGTGACGCGACGGCAGTCCATGTAAAAATCGGCGATGCGCCCCGACCGAAGCACCACCTGGCGCCGCTCGTACGCGATCGCCGCGACAAGGGCCAGCAGTTCGGCACGATCGGCCGCGAAATCATGCGTTGACATAAGATTCCCCCGCGAATGAAAGGATGGTTCAGTCTTCGGATTCAGGTGTGCCGTCCACGTCGTCGATCAGCGGGGCCGCTGGCCTGGCGGGTTTGCCGGTGCGGGCGGCGGGTGTTTCAGCGGTACGCGTGCGCGGAACCACGGTGGCGCCACGGTTGGACGGCCTGACCCCGGTCGAGGCGGGCCTGGGCGCAGTGCGCGTCGCGGGACGGGACGATGTCTGCGTCGGGCGCGTTGCCGCCGGCCTGTGGGCCGTGCCGGTGGTGTTCACCTTGACCGGTTCCGGTTTCGAGTCGTCCATTACGAGCTGGCCACAGATCGCGCCGCCGTCCACCAGGACCATCACCGGCGTGGCGATGTCGCCCTGAACGATGCCGGTTTCTTCCACTTCCACCTTGCCGGTCGCGCGGATGTTGCCGACCAGGACGCCCGCAACAACGACCGTGGCGGCCTCGATTTCGCCGTGCACTTCCCCGTCATCCTCGATAATCACGGTGCCCGTCGATTTCACGGTGCCTTCCACATGGCCGTGAATCGCGACTTCTTCCTGGGCGTCGATGTTTCCGCGGACAACGGTTTCCGGCCCGATTTCGGTCCTTCTGGTATCGCCCATCACCTGCCCTCCCCGATGTCCATTTCAACGCGGCCCTTGAACACGGCCCCGTCGGAAATCAGAATCCTGGCCGTCCTGACGTCGCCGATCATGCGGCCGTCAGGCGCGATTTCGACCTTTTCACGACCGGTCACCTCACCGTTGACCGTGCCACGCACGAAAACGGTGCCGCCGGCCAGAGTGGCCTCGACACGGCCATCAGCCTCGACGCTGACCTCACCGTCCATGGCCACCTCGCCCTCGACCAGGCCGTGCACCACGAGCCTGTCCGAACCGGTCACGACGCCGTTAATCCTGGTCCTGGAACCGACGATGGTTTCAGACATCGATTATTCCCCCCGTTCCCCGCGGATTCCGGTGTCCATGTTAAGGGTGCCGGTGAAAACCGCGCCCTCCTCGATCACGACGCGCGGCGCCTTCAGTTCGCCGGTGCCGTGGCAGCCGTTCACGAGGGTGATGATTTCACCGCAGTCGGCCGTCCCGCTGAATTCGCCTTCAACGGTCAGCGCCACCGAATTGACATCCGCGGCAACGTGACCGGCCTGGCCGACAACCAGTTCGGAATCCAGTTTCACGGTGCCTTCCACGCGGCCCTCGACCAGCAGCGTTTCGCGCCCCTCGATTTCGCCCCGAATTATGATTTCCCTGCCGATGACGGCGCCGATTTCATCACCCATTTCACACCCCGGTAAAAACAACAAAACGTGACGCAGAAACGTAGCCCATGAACGGGTTTGAGTCAATACACCGGACCACTGGCAATCAACCGGAAATTCGCGTTATGAACCGGATTTTTCGCCCGTGTTTTTCAGGAGGGAGAATTTTCATTCGCCCCTGCATCGGCATCGGCGGCAGCAACGGCATTGTCCGCGTCCGATGGCGTATCCGCCACTGCGCCGCCGGGCGCGGCCGGTGCGTGCGTGGTCTTGATGACCTGGCTGGGAGTGGCCGGTGGGAAGCCGCAGTCCGTCATTATGCGGTCGACCTCGTATCCGTCCAGGGTTTCGCGATCAAGCAGCGCCCCCGCGACAGCGACCAGAGCGGCACGACGTTCCGTAAGCGCCGCCACCGCCGAATCATGCGCCTCGATGACCAGTTTGGAAATTTCTTCATCCACGCGCCGCGCCGTTTGTTCGCTGACGGTGCGCTGCGTCGAAAGTTCGCGTCCCAGGAACACCATTTCCTCGGCCTGGTCCAGGTGCACAGGACCAAGCACGGACATTCCCCACTGCGCGACCATCTTGCGCGCGATGTCGGACGCGACCTTGATATCGTTTCCAGCGCCGGTCGTCACATCTCCGAAAACCACCTTTTCAGCCGCGCGCCCGCCCATCAGGATGACCAGACGATCGACGAGGTATTTCCGCGATGCGGTATGCCGATCCTCGAGCGGGAGCTGCTGCGTCATGCCCAGCGCCATTCCGCGCGGGATGATGGTCACCTTGTGCAGCGGGTCCGCGCCCTTCACGGATTTCGACATAATCGCGTGACCGGCCTCGTGGTAAGCGGTCAGTTTCTTTTCATCGTCGCCCAGGACGAAGCTTTTCCGGGCGGTTCCCATCGTGATCTTGTCCTTGGCCTCGTCGAAATCGGCGGCCATGACCTTGTCGCTGCCACGCCTTGCGGCCAGCAGCGCCGCCTCATTGACGATGTTCGCCAGGTCGGCCCCGACGAACCCGGGAGTGCCACGGGCGACCACAGCCAGATCGACGTCGTCGCCCAGCGGGACCTTGCGCGTGTGGACCTTCAGGATTTCTTCGCGCCCGACGATATCCGGACTGGACACCACGACGCGCCTGTCGAAACGCCCGGGGCGCAGCAGCGCCGGGTCAAGGACATCCGGCCTGTTCGTGGCCGCAACGATTATGACGCCCGAATTCGATTCGAAACCGTCCATTTCGACCAGCAACTGGTTCAGCGTCTGTTCGCGTTCGTCATGCCCGCCGCCAAGGCCGGTGCCGCGCTGGCGGCCGACCGCATCGATTTCATCGATGAATATGATGCAAGGCGCGTGACGCTTGCCCTGTTCAAAAAGGTCCCGCACCCGCGACGCGCCGACGCCGACGAACATTTCCACGAAATCGGAACCGGAAATCGAAAAGAACGGGACACCCGCCTCGCCAGCAACCGCCTTGGCCAGCAGGGTCTTGCCTGTCCCGGGTGGGCCCATCAGCAGCACGCCCTTCGGTATCCTGCCGCCGAGCTTCGTAAACGTGTCCGGCGCCTTCAGGAATTCAACGATTTCGCCCAGTTCGACCTGGGCCTCCTGGATGCCGGCGACGTCCGCGAACGTCACTTTCGTCTGTCCCTCGCCGCTCAGACGCGCCTTGCTCTTGCCGAACTGGAACAGCTTTCCACCGGCACCGCCGGCCTGCGACTGACGCATGAAGAAGATGAAAATCAGCAGGAAGAAGATCATCGGCAGCCAGCTGGTCAGCAGCACGCCCCAGATGCCGCCCGTTTCGTCCTCGTACGTAACCTGGATTCCGCGCGCCACCAGATCGCGCTGGTATTCGGCCACGTCGCCGAACGTTTTGAATTCCTTGCCGTCACGTGTTTTACCCTCGACTTTGCGCCCGGTGACCGTGATCGATTCGACATTGGTGTCCGGCGGCTTGTCGCCGTCCTTTTCGGGCGACGGCAACGCCAGGACGATGAAATCGGAAAATTTCAGTTCAAGGCTGGATGGTTTCCGGTCGACCGTTTCGACAATGGCGACGAAGACGCCGATGAGCAGCAGCCAGACCAGTATCGTCTTGAAGTTCTGTTTCAATCATTCACCTGTTCAGTTCAATCCGCCCCGCGACAATTCGGGGGGTCAGCGTCCCGCGACCGGCATTTCCTCGTGGAATATCACTTCCGACGGCGGCCGACGCGGTTTGACCACGGGCCGCCCCGCGTCCAGCGAGGGCATGCCGAGCGCCACGACAACCACCGGTACATACCGCTCCGGGATATCGAATGACCGCCGCAACTGCAATTCCGAAAAACCGCCCACCGGGCAGGTCGAAATACCCTTTGCCTCGGCCAGAAGCATCAGGTTCATCGCAACCATCGCGGGATTCCGGTATGCCAGGGCCGTCCGCAGGCGCTCGTCACGAAGATATGTACTGCGTATGGTTTCCGCCAGTGCCCTGGCCTCATTTTGATCGGGTCCGCCGTCATTGCCCACCGCAACGTTCCGCGCGGCCAGCAGTTCGGCCGCCGCCTGATCCGCCCGTTCCCACCCGCGCAAATCGCCCATGATGATCACCAGGGCCGACGCCTCGCGAATCTTTTCCTGGCGCCCGCAGCAATCGTAAAGCGCCTGCTTGCGTTCACGGTCGCGCACGACCAGGAAACGCCACGGCTGCAGGTTGTATTCGGACGGGGCCCTGCACGCGTCCATGATCAGCGATTCAAGCTGTTCACGGCCCAGCAGCAGAGCCTCGCGTTCAAACGACTTGATGGCCCGCCGGCCCCTGATGGCATCGGAAACGTCCATGTGGCACCCATTGTTTCTGCCGGACGGATCCGGCGGGCGACGGCGCGCCGGCCGTCACAGAAGGTTGGCCGCCAGTTCGGCCAGTTTCGACCGCTCGCCCTTCGTCAGGGTCACGGTCGCGGCGATGTCGGAGTCCTTGAATTTTTCGGCGATGTACGCCAGGCCGTTGTTGACGGAGTCGACGTACGGGTTGTCGATCTGGTAGGGGTCGCCGGTCAGGACGATTTTCGTGCCCTCGCCCACGCGGGTGAGGATTGTCTTTACCTCGTGCGGGGTCAGGTTCTGGGCCTCGTCCACGATCATGTACTGGTTCGGGATGGACCGGCCGCGGATGTACGTCAGCGGTTCCACCTTAATCATGTTCATGTCCATCAGTTCACGCGGCGACCGGTTCGAGGATTTGCGGTCCTGGCGCGACAGGCCCATCAGGAATTCCAGGTTGTCGTGGATCGGCTGCATCCAGGGATTCAGCTTTTCTTCCACGTCGCCCGGCAGATACCCGATGTCACGGCCAAGCGGGAAGATCGGGCGCGAGACCAGCATCCTGATGTAAGTCTGTTCCTCGGTCACCTTCTGCAGCCCGGCCGCGATCGCCAGCAGGGTCTTGCCGGTGCCGGCCTTGCCGATCAGCGTCACCAGGCTGATGTCGTCACGCAGCAACGCGTCCAGCGCGAAATGCTGTTCCTTGTTGCGCGGCTTTATGCCCCAGACAGAATCGCGCACCTCGACCGTGCGGTACAGGCGCCCCTCGCGTACAGCCGCCCGCGCAAGCGCGCTCTGCGACGGCGACGATTCGTTCCTGACCAGGATGTACTGGTTCTGGAACATGCCCGGCAGGCCCCCCGGCACGTCCACGTGTCCGGTCCTGAAAAATTCGCCGATCAGTTCGGCCGATAGAAGCAGTTCGCCGGTACCGGTGTACAGCTCCGTTACGTCCTTGCCCTCCTTGTCGTAATCGACGGCGGTCAGGCCGGACGCCTCGGCCCGGATGCGGAGGTTGGTGTCCTTGGTTACGAATACGACCGGTGTTTCAGGTTCAGTCGCCGCCAGTTCCAGTGCGGTTCCCATGATCAGGCGGTCCATCACGTGGCTGAGGTTCACGTCGCGATGGACGATTTCCGCGTCGGAAACGTCGTTACGCGTTGAAAACAGAACCCGGACAGTGCCGCCCGCGCCCGTTTCAACACCCTTGCCGATATTTCCGCGCGACCTGAAATGATCCAGTTCCCGCGAAATTTCACGCGCGTTCCGGCCCAGTTCCGACAGTTCCTTCTTGAAATTGTCGATTTCCTCGATGACGTAAATCGGGACGCAGACGTTGTTGTCGGCGAACCCGGTCAGCGCGTTCGGGTCGTGCAGCAGCACGTTAGTATCCAGCACGAAATTCTTCTTCATTACCACCCCAGGATTGACGATTCGCCGGGACGAACGTAAGTCCGCCCGTGCCGCCGGTGGTGGCGGACAAAAATCCGTCCATGCCACCAGTCGGGGCGAATGACAATCCGCCCACGCGGCCCCGCCGATCGATCGAGGAGAATATATCCGTTAATGGAAAAATCCAAACGGGGTCGGATCAGAAAACCATGTCGAGCGCGCTGCGGTCGGCGGACTTGATGATTTCGACCTGGGCGCCGACCAGCGGAAGCACCGCCTTACAGAAGAATTCAGCGGCCTTGAGCTTCCCGAAATAGAATTTCGCATCCGGGTTGTCGCGGACCAGGGCGGCCTTGTCCGTAAGCATCACCACGCCCTTTTCCGCGTAAAGCGCATTCAGTTTCGCCGACGCCACGACCGCCTGCTGCAGGATCATCCACGCGCCGACGACCTCGGCAAAGGCGTCCTGCAACGTGTACGCATGGTTCAACAGGAAGGCCGGGTCCTGCATGGCGGCGCTGAGCAGCCGCATGGCCGCCTCCGACACCATGTTCGCCGCGTTGCGCAGTTTCCCGACCAGTTCGGACACGGCGGGATTGCCGGCATTCGCCTGGGCGAACGTATGGATTTCCTTTATGAAGGCCGGGAAGTTTTTCATATTGTTCGCCGGCATCTTGCGCGCGACCAGGTCCATTGCCTGGATACCGTTCGTCCCTTCGTAAATCGGCCCGATACGCGCGTCGCGCAGGAACTGTTCCATCGGGTATTCGGTCGTGTACCCGTACCCGCCCAGCACCTGCAGCGCCAGGTCGCAGTCCCTGAAGCCCTGATCGCTGCACCACGATTTGCAGATCGGGGTCATCAGTTCAACGAACCCGCGGTATTTGGCCCGTTCTTCCTCGGTCGCCGCCGTGCGCGCCAGGTCCTCCCACAGTGCCGTGGTGTACAGCATGCCGCGCATCGCTTCCACCGTGGCCTTCTGCATCAGCAGCATGCGTTTTACGTCCGGGTGGTTGATGATGGCCACCTTGGGCGCCTTCGGGTCCTTCATATGTTCCAGGTCGCTGCCCTGCAGGCGTTCCGCGGCGTAATCCTTCGCCTTTTCATACGCGATAGCGGCCAGCGCCATGCCCTGGACGCCGATCATTATGCGGGCCTCGTTCATCATGTGGAACATCTGCTTCATACCCTCGCCGCGCTGGCCGAGGATGTGCCCGATGCAGGCGCCGTTGTCGCCGAAATTCATCACGCACGTCGGGGAAGCCTTGATGCCCAGCTTGTGTTCGATGCGGGCGCACCTGACATCGTTCGGAACCGGCGGATTGTCCATTTCGCCGTTCGCGTTCACGCGGAATTTCGGGACCATGAACAGCGACAGGCCCTTCGTGCCCTGGACGTCGCCCTCCACACGCGCCAGCACCGCGTGGACGATGTTCTGCGACATGTCGTGGTCGCCGCCGGTGATGAATATTTTGGTGCCGGTGATCAGGTACGTGCCGTCATCAAGCGGTTTCGCCGTCGCACGACTGGCGCCGACGTCCGACCCGGCGTTTTCTTCCGTGAGGCACATCGTGCCGCCCCAGCCCTTGCTGATCATGCCGGGGATGTACCGCTGGGCCAGCGCCGCATCGCCGAAATGCTGGATCAGTTCCATCACGCCCTCGGTCAGGCCGCCGGTCAGCGCGAACGAAATGTTTGATCCGATGAACAATTCATGGATGGCCTGATCCATCAGGACCGGGAGCCCCTGTCCGCCATGTTCCTGGTCAACGATGGCGCCAACCCAGCCGTCCGCCGTGTAACGGTTCCACGCATTTTTGAACCCGGTCGGCATGATGGGCCCGTTCGGTCCGAAACCGATGCCCTCCTTGTCGCCGACGTCGTTGATCGGCCCCAGGACCTCGCAGGCGAACGCATACGCCGCATCGACGATCGCGTCGTAATCATCCGCGCCGAAATCGGCGTACTTTTCCGTTTTCTGCAACTGGCCGGCGTTCAGAACGTCGAACAGCAGGAACTTTATGTCCTTCAGATCGGCCTTGTAATCCATGTGAAATCCTCCAGTTAAGCACGGTGCGATCAACCCGCGGGACGCAACACGACGCCCCGGAACCATCGACACAGCCAGGCCAGTGTTTCGAACAACGAATCGTTAGGATGAAACAATCATTCGGCCCGGTCAATGAATTCCTTGCGAATGTACCCGTTTTAATACGGTTATTTTGTTCACGGTGCACATTCTGGCGACAACCCGGCGAGCACAATATTTCACCCATACCGGCCCTCGCCTGGCGAGGCCCGCCATCTGTGCGGAACTGGATCGCACGCGCGGACATGGACGCAGTTGTGCCTGACCGGCACGTCGGCGGGCAGCACAATCCTCCGCATTCGCTCCGGATTGGCAGTCCCGCCTGAAACGCACCACGATCGTTCCGGCCGGTCCGAGCCGAGCAATACCCCGGAACCACGCGGCGAACCACCCGACGGTTGACCGGCCCGCGGGTTTGAGATATTCAACCATGGGTTATTAAACGGGGTCGCCGATGTACACGTCCGATCAGATGACCGAAGACATCAAACGTGGTTCATGGATTCGCCGCATGTTCGAAGAGGGCCTGGAACTGAAAAAGGTCCATGGCGCCGACAAGGTGTTCGATTTCACGCTGGGCAGCCCCTGCGTCGAACCGCCGCCCCAGTTCCAGAAGGCGCTGAACGAGGTTGTCGCCGACCCCACCCCCGGCATGCACACATACATGCAGAACCCGGGATACCCGGCGACGCGCGGCGCCGTGGCCGCCCGCCTGGCCGCCGAAACCGGTCTGCCTTTTACGGTGAACCACCTTATGATGACTGTCGGGGCGGCCGGCGCGTCCAACGTGTTCCTGCGCAGCGTCCTGAACCAGGACGACGAAGTCATCGTCATCGCGCCGTTCTTCCCGGAATACAGTTTTTACATCAAGAACCAGCGCGGCCGGCAGGTTATATCGCACGCGACCGCCGACTGCCTGCCCGACGTGGCCGATCTGGCGTCCCGCCTGACCGAACGCACGCGCGTACTGATGATCAATTCGCCGTGCAACCCGACGGGGCGCATGATACCGGCCGAAATCCTGCGGGAAATCGGCGCGCTGCTGAAGGCGCATTCCGAAAAGATCGGCCGCCCGATCTTCCTGCTGTCGGACGAACCGTACCGCAACCTGCTGTTCGACGGCCTGGAATATGTGTCGCCATCCGATTATTACGACGATACCGTCATCGTCACGTCATATTCGAAATCGATTTCGCTGGCGGGCGAACGCATCGGCTACATGGCGATCAGCCCGCGCTGCAAGGGCGCCGCGAAGGTGTTCGAGGCCTGCGCGTTCAACACCCGGACGCTGGGGTTCGTCAATGCCCCGGCGATGATGCAGCGGGTAATGGCCAGGATTGAACCCTGGGAATCGAACGTCCCCGTTTACCAGGCGAAACGCGATCTTATGTACAACGGGCTTTCCGAAATCGGTTACAAAATCCCGAAACCCGAGGGCACGTTCTTCATGTTCCCCGAATCGCCCATCCCGGACGACCCGGCCTTCGTCATGATGCTGAAGGACGAACTGGTCCTGGTCACCCCCGGCTCCGGCTTCGCGGCCCCCGGCTTCTTCCGCGTCTCGTTCGCGTGCCCCGATCATGTCATCCGCGGCGCCATGCCCGGCTTCAAGCGCGCGTTCGAACGGGCGAAGGCCCTCTGATCAGGCACACTTCCAGTCTTGTCGGATAATTTGAAAAGGAATTGAAATCCGGATCAAGCTGCGGCGCGGGCCAGCATCAGGCCGGACAGCACTTCACGGTCGTGCGGGAACACATGCTTGAAACGGATGGTCACGCTGTCCTGCGATCCGTCGCGACGCACGCCCACGATTTCGCCCAGCACCTTCAGGTTGCGCGGGCAGCCGGGAATCCTGAACCCCAGCCACGCGAACTGCCCCGGGGGAACGTCCCCGGACACCAGTTCCATGCCGGTCATGCCGATTCTGGTCGCGATGCCCGAACCGGTAACCTTTTCACCACGGATTTCCGCGATCGCGAAATTTACGTCGACCATCGAATCGCCCAGCCCGTACATGCCACCCTCCGGCAGGAAAAGCGTTGAACCGATACTAGATCGGTCCCCGCGCGACTGCCAAAAAGACGCCACCCGAAATTTTTCTTTCCCTGTCCGAGCGAAGCGAGGCGCGTTGCCCGGGCCTTCCAGAACAATGAGGGCGTTGGGCGGCGCAGAGGGTGCCCTTTCCCAGGGCTCGCGCCCTGGGCTGATGGATGGCGGGCCTCCCTTCGGTCGGGCCCTCCGTCCGAGCGAAGCGAGGCCGGCCATTTGTTAGCCCGGGGTGTAACCCCGGGAAAGCGACATGGGACGGGCTCCCATGCGCGACGCGTGCCCCGGGGATGGGCACCCCGAGCCGCCCACTCAAACGTTAAATCAGGAAAGAATCTACGGCCGCCCTTTCCCAGGGCTGACGGACGGCCGGCCTCGCTTCGCTCGGACGGGCGGCCCGACCAACGGGAGGCCCGCCATCTTCAAGCCCCGGGCGTCAGCCCGGGGATTACCCGGCATACCACCCGAATTCCATTTTTGTTTTGTTTGATTAAAACGGCGTTTCGGGTTCGTCCACGCCGACGTCGAGGGGAACAGTTTTCACGTGGCCGTCGGCATCGACGCCGACAACCTGTTCAAGGCGGGCCTTCGCGGCGACCAGGCGTGCCTGCGCGTCGCGGTACGCGGCCATGCCGTCCTCGTACAGCTTCAAGGATTTTTCCAGTTCAAGGTCCTGATGTTCCAAAGCCTGCAGTATATCGTCGATGGTCCCGAGCAGTTCTTCGAACGTCTTTTCAGCCATTGGAAAACCCCATCAACA
>CAYYCO010000028.1:0-31048 GCA_964470365.1 uncultured Anaeromyxobacteraceae bacterium
TCGAATTTGAAGGCCTCGACACCATGGATCCAGTCGCGGATGAACATCCCGACCGGGCCGCCGACGACGGGCTGCGTCAGGCCGACTGCGGCCGACAGGTCTGGAAGTCCCATGGCCACGTAAGGCGAACGTGCCGGGACGGCAAGGTACCCGACGAATGCCAGCGAAAACACCAGGGCCACGGAAGTCAGGTACGCGGCGAAGCGCTGATGTTCGCCCCAGGCCAGCATTGCCGCGACCGAAAGGAACAGCGGGTAGTACATGAAGTACGCGACCTGGAAGACGTCGACCGCCACGGGATTCAGCCATGATTGAAGCATGACGTTCGGACTGCGGCCACCAAACATGACGCGATCGATGGCCATCAACGACGTTTCGGCGCGAAACGGGTTGATGAATTCGATCACGAGGTCAAAATGGATATAGACGTAATAGAAAACCAGATACAGCGCGATCGAGCGGACGATCAGCGATGCAGTGTCCGATGCGCGGAGCATCACGAGCAGCCTGACCATCACGAGATAAGCGACAGTCGCCGTTGCATACGCGACCGCCGGCGTTTTCGGCTCGGGAAGGCGGGCCGAGAATATCGCGACCAGGGCCATGAACAGCACAAGCAGGCCGATGACCACGAAATCGATCGCCTCGACCCCCTGCCTTGGATGCGAATCCATCATCGTCCGATAAGACATATTATGTCAACTCGCCACAATCAATCCCGGGGGTAACCGGCCTGCCCGGCCCGGTTATCAGCCGTTCCGGACGCTGCGTTCGCCTGGTCGTCATCCACATCGCCGGAGTCGGTCCCGCCCGATACGTCGGGGCGGCATTCGGATTCTGATCTGCCGTAAATCCGCCGCCACTCGTCTGGATTTCGCCCTTTGTCGGTCCCGGTTATTTCGCGAAGCGCCTGGTGTGCGCGTTCGCGTACCATCACGTTTTCATCCTCGAGCCTGTCGATGAGATCGGGAATGGAGATTTTCGACTTAAGGTCCATCAGCGCGCCGACGGCCCGCAGCCGAACAAACGCATCATCATCGGACAATGCCTTTCGCAGGACTTTTATGGCGGCGGGATCCTTCAGTTCGCCGAGCGCGGACGCGGCGTCGGCCCTGGTGCCGGCAAACGGGTCCAGATCCAGCGCCTTGATCAGTTCAGGCACTGCCCCGGGAACCTTAAGCAATGCAAGAGCCTTCGCGGCGACCGCGCGCACGTCGGGCTTTGAATCCAGAATCAACGCGTCAAGAAGATGTTCGCCGACCTCGGCGGTGTTCGCATCCCTCATCAACCCGATGATAATGACTGACTGGATGCGAACCTCGGAGTTGGCCGACCTGATCCCGCGATACAGCGTGGGCAAAAACACTGCCGGGTCTGACTTCACCATCCTGTAGGCCTTTTCGGCCGTGTGCGATCTCGACAACAATTCAGCAAGCTGCCGTTCTTCTTCGGTTTCCCAGATCTGGTCGATATACTCGTATTCGATGCCCGCGGCGGCCGGATTTGATGTCGGAGGCAATTGCGCGCCCTCGACGGACGAACTTCCGACGGTATCGTGGCCGCGTTTATTCCTGCACCCATCGCAGCCGGCCCCGGCGAGGACCGCGATCGCGGCCACCGCGATCGCGCCGGCAGCCGTTCGACAAAAAGATGAACTAACCTTCAATCGGAACCTCCAGGTATCTGGTGTACAAGGGCCTGAAATACGCCATTGTGCCTGTGGCGCTGAAATTCTATATTAAAAACATCGAAACGGGCTATGGTTCGTTCGACACTCTGCTTTTCGGGGTAACTATATGATTTCTTTTAGCTTGTGTGACAGATCCGCGATACTCGAACGACTTGGCCGCGATGTTTTTGACGTGGTCGTGGTCGGCGGCGGCATAACCGGGGCGGGAATCGCCAGGGACGCGGCGATGCGCGGCCTCAGCGTTGCGCTGCTGGAAAGATCGGACTTTTCCATCGGGACGTCGTCACGGTCGTCGAAGCTGGTCCACGGCGGACTGCGTTACCTGAAGAACGGGGAATTCGGTCTGGTTCACGAAAGCACGACTGAACGTAATCTTCTGACGTCGCGCCTGGTGCCTAACCTCGTACGCCCCCTTCCCTTCCTGGTCCCGATCTGGGAAACGTCGAAGCCGGGTCTGGCCGCAATGGGCGCGGCGCTGTTCATGTACGATGCCCTGGGCGAATTCGGCAACTTCAAAATCAACCACCCTCTTTCCAGGCAGGCGCTGCTGCGGGTCGCGCCTGGCCTGCGCACGACAGGGCTTCGCGGCGGTTACGTTTATTACGATTCCGTTACCGACGACACGAGGTTGACCATCGAAACGCTCAAGGACGCCGTGCTTCACGGCGCGGCGGTCATCAACCGGGTTTCCGCGGCCGGTGTCGAATTCAGGAACGGCCGGGTCGAGGGCGTTACAGTCCATGACGAGATTCAGGACACGACCATGTTCGTTAAGTCCAGGTCCGTCATCGTCGCCACCGGCATCTGGTCGGCAGAAACTGCCGAAAAGCTGGGCGTCAGGCCCGCCGCAAGATTGTGCATCCGCCCGACACGCGGTTCACACATCGTCCTGCCATACGAAAAATTCCCGATCGATCACGCGGTTACCATGGCGGCCCCGCGCGACGGCCGGGCCATGTTCGTCATACCCTGGAACCGCATGACGGTGCTGGGAACCACGGACACCGACCACGATGGCGACATGCAGGACGTATTCGCGTCACGGTGGGACGTCGAATACCTGCTTGAATCGGCGCGGCACAACTTCCCGGGATTCCAGGGCACCCCGGCCGACGTGGTCGGCACCTGGTCCGGGTTGCGGCCGTTGATTGCGTCCGCCGGGTCCGAATCGTCGGTCAGCCGCGAACACAGCATCGTCACCGACGATCGCGGAATCGTCACCATCGCGGGCGGCAAACTGACCACGTATCGCGTGATGGCGGCCCAGGCGCTCCGGGCCGCAGCCCCGTTTTTCAACAAACCCCTTCGTCGCTCCACGGCCGGCACGGTGCCGCTCGCATGTTCTGCCGGATTGCAGAAGCCGGGGGCGCGCGCTTCGCTTGCAGAAGAAATCATCAACGCCTGCGGGCTGGATGGCGCTGTCGCGGACTCGCTGGTTACCAATTACGGCAACGATGCCATCGAGATCGGACGTATCGCCCGCACTGACGCATCACTGGCCGCGCCACTCGTGAACGGCCACCCCTTTATCGGTGCGGAAATCGTATACGCCGCCAGGCACGAAATGGCCGTGACCCTCGAAGATGCGCTGCTGCGAAGAACCCCGGCATTTTTCCTGTCGCGCGACGAGGATTGCGCGACGATTCGGCGCGCCGCGGCGATAATGGGCGCGGAATGCGGATGGGACGCCGCCAGGCTCGAAGCCGAGGTCGCCGGATTGCAGGCGCGCAAGCAGAAACACATTGATTGCGTCAGGTGAACGGTTCCACGATAACCGAATCAATCGGCAGTCCGGGCGGATTATCGACAGTCCGGCGGAAATTCAGCAGCAAAGACCAGTTCAGTATTGACCACAGCCTGTTTTCGAAGGGCGTGACCGGGATGTCCATCGCCAGGTCCAGTTCAACATCCGAATACGATCCCAGCATTTCAACGAGGCGGTCCCGATGGCGATACTCGTCTGGACGAACCGGATCGGCCCCGATGACGACCCGCGCGTGATCACCAAAGACGCGACGGCAGTAAGCCACGACATCGGGAACGAGGTGATCGTCGCCGTCGCCCGAGCGCCATGGCAGCGAAAGCCTGATTTCGGGATTCAGGGCGGCAAGTCCGAGGGGCACCATCGCGGAAAGGAGATCGATGAACGACTGTTGGGGCGCGCCGCATACCGCGACAGGCATGACGGCCCCGGATTCAACGGACCACCTCAAAGCGTCAAGCAGCACACCGGAATTATCGGACCCGCAAAGCATCCTGTCGGCCGAACCCGGGTCGCGGGCCTGATACACGAAAGCAATGCCCGCGCCGCAGCCGGCGATCACACTGCCCAGCCCTGCCCCTATCCTGTGGGTGCCGCCAGTGCAGATCCAGGCCGGGCGGGGCGCGCAGGCAGCGGCAACCGCGCGAATGCCGTCGGCATCCAGCAGTTCGGTCCCGGTTACCCAGACGGCAGCCGGGGAACCGGGTACCTGGGCGGCCCCCGAACCCGAGGCGACCGCGCGCACCATCGCGGCAGTCAAGTCCGACACCGGCGCCAGGGTCAGCGCCAGCCCGCTGCACGAATCCTGATACATGCAGCGGGGACAGGCAGGCAGGCGCACGAAACCGACATCGTCGCCCGCCGAACGCCCGCCTGGAACGGAGTCGTCGTGTTCGCGGAAGCTGGACCTGGCATACATCGTCATGTCCAGCCCGTCGCGGACGTCCGCCAGCATGCACGGCGGGACATTGAACGGCTTGACCATGTATCCGTGCCTGGCGCCCGACCTGGCCGCTGCGGACACCGCCGAAACGACTTCGGAAAGCGACAGTTCGGCAACCGGGGACACATTTGACTTTCCCGTGACGGGCGGTTGAAGGACCATCAGGCGAACCCCGATCGCCGCCAGCATGTCGGTCATTTCGGCAAGATGTCCGGCATTACCGCGGTTTACCACCGTGAAAGTGTTAAGCCGGAAACGCCTGCCGCCAAGCATGTCGACCGCCCGCACGCCATTCCGGATCGCCTTGACGGCGGCCGCGAACGAACCGGGACGGCCCGTCAGCGCGTCGTGACCGGCGGCAGTCATGTCGTGAATCGACACGCCCATCCCGTCGAGCCCGGCGCGGACACATTCGGAAAAGAACCGGCCATCGTTGAGCCGGCTGCCGTTGGTGGTCACCGAGACATGATCATAGCCCGCGGCCCTGGCCCACCCGACAATTTCGATGAAATCCCTGCGAATCGTGGGCTCGCCACCCGTCACGGAAAGCGTCGTAAAACCGTTCCGCGCGCCCCACTCGATTCTTCGCCGGATTTCGTCGGGCGGCACCAGTTGCACATAACCCGGAATGCGGCGATACCCGTTTTCGTAACAGAAGACGCAGCGGTTGTTGCAAAGAATGCCTGTTTCAACAACCAGCGTCTTTTCCGGGCGGCCGTTCATGGCGGGATTTTACTCCGGAAAAGGTCCATTGAGTGTATTATTCGGTTCGCCAGCCGCGCGTCCCCTGCCCTGCGATCGGGCGCTGCGCGCCGGTGACCGACCGGGCGAAATGCAAGGACATCACTTATGAAGCATGCAACTAACCTGTTGATTTTATTTGTGGCGATTTCAGCGATTGCGTGTGCTCACCAGCGCGGACAGATTGTTTCACGCGGGGGCATCGTCAACATATCGAACCAGGCCGGCGAACAGGTTGAATTGTACGTCGACGGTTCACGGTTCGTCGTCGTTGACCCCGGCCAGGACGTCGAACTGGACAAGATCATCTCGGGCCGCAGGGTCGTCACGGCCCGCGGGGTCGATTCCGGTCTGTCCCGTCAGCGCGAATTCGACCTGGTCGTGAACCGGCCGCAGTCATGGCGTATCGACCGGTTCAGTGCCGTCGATTCCAGCGGTCGCCCGGTCGTGACCGACGGCGCGATCGACGTGGTCAACGGGTTGTCCGTCGCGGTCGACGTTGAAATTCCGGGGTATCCTGTCCGGCAGGTCGCCAGTGGCGTTACCGTCAGGTTCGGCGGCATCCAGCCAGGCCTGCTGCATGTGGTCGCGCGGGTGCCCGGGACGGACTCTGCTTTCGCGATGGACCTGAACGTCAGGCCGGGTGTGGTTCCCGCGTTCGCCATCGCGCCGCCGGCCGGGGCGGTCAGGATCGTGAACCGCAGCGGCCGCACCGCGATTGTCAACACCGCGACGCATTCACCGCGGATGCTTGATGATGGAATTTCCGCCATCTTCGACGGCCTCCCCGCTGGAACAGCCGAAATTTCCGTGGTCGACATGGCCAACCGGCCCCTCGGCGGCTTCCGCGTCGAAACCGTCCCCGGCAAGGTTCTGGACCTTGTCGTCAACCGGCCTGCCGGTATTCTCAAGGTCGTGTCGGATCTGAACAACGACGTGTCGATTTACTCGGACGGCCTTCTGGTCGGGCAATGTGCCGCATCGGGCGGCGCGACAATCCAGGGACTTGTGATTGGCAGGAACCACCTGCGCGCCGTCGATGCAAACGGGGATACGGTCGCCACCTCGTGGCTCGAAATCGGCGTCGAACCCGCGCTGTGGCTGCTGACGTCCGGAACCGGAACCAGCCTCCGGGACGGGATGGGCGCCATCAAGGTCGAGAATCCATCACGGGAAGCAGTGTCGGTGTTCATCGATGGTTGCGAAATGGGGCCGATTGCATCCACGGCCTCCCGTGTTTACCCTGACCTGCCTCCAGGGGATCACCAGGTCGCCACCATCGGCGCCGAATCGCACTCCTTCGCGACGGCCACCGTCACCGTGGCCGAGGGACGCACGCTTGCCTGGAAAATCGCGCTGCCCGGCGCCACCCTGGCGGTCAGGAACACCAGCGGCGACCCGGCAAACGTATACGCCGACGGCAAGCACGTCGGATCCGTCGATCCCGGCGTCACCGGCGTTTTCGCGGTCGCCGAGGGGCCGCACCGGATTGATGTCTCCGGCGGTTCGGGCGCCAGTTCAATCACCCGCAACATGACCCTGCCCGCCGGGGCGACCACGTCGATCGTTTTTTCAAGCCAGTTCGTGACGGTCGTTGCGACGAACCTGTTCAGCGACCCGATGGAAGTCAGGATTGACGAACGGATTCTGGGCGTCCTGAATCCCGGTGAACGCGTGACGGTGACCGACGTCAGGCCCGGCGAACTGCGACTGATCGCGACTTCCACAATTCGGCCGGTCAGTATGACGACAACCGTCAGCCTTGACTCCGGCGACGCATTCGACTGGTTAATTAATCCGTGACTGGCCCAGCGGGCGCGCCGGGAAATGTCCTGACTGAAAACAACGGGACGATCGGTATCAGAAGCCGCGGAACCACACGAAAAGCCACAGCCATGTGAAAGGCGCGACGAACAGGAATGCGTCGATGCGGTCGAGCATGCCGCCATGGCCCGGGAACAGCGAACCGGAATCCTTGACGTTCGCCGAGCGTTTGAACATCGATTCAACCAGATCGCCGATCTGTCCGAGCATCCCGCCGATGAACGAAAGCGCAAGCAGTTGCAGCGCGGGGTATTCGATCCCCATGATGGCCTGCAGCGCGAACGCACCGCCCACGCTTCCGGCCATGCCGGCGACCGACCCTTCCCAGGTCTTGTTGGGGCTGATGGCCGGGTACATCTTGTGGCGGCCCAGGAATTTTCCGCCGAAATACGCCATGGTATCGTTCAGCCACGTCACGACCGCAGCCGTCAGCAACGCCCATCGGCCGAAATCGTCGACGCTGCCCGCCAGACCCGCTTCAGGCCTGAAAAGACGCACCGCAAGCGCGCCGGCGACCCCGATGTAAACGATCCCGCCGACCACGCCCGCGGCCCTTCGCCCGGCTTTCTCGATCGGAAGCGGACGCATCAACACCAGGATCAGTCCGCACATCGACGCGACGAAAACCGCCTGGACCATCACGAATGCAAATTTACCGTCGTCGCACGTAATCGATGCCGCTATTACCGCCAGCGCGCCGATTGCGGTCGCTGCCGAATCAAGCCTGGTTCCGCCACCCAGCGCCCCGAATTCCCACGCTGCGCCGCCCAGAAAAACGGCAAGGATGACCGCAAGTACCCAGAAAGGCGCCCACAGCATTGCCGCGATGATCAACGCTGCCATAACCACGCCCGTAATAATCTTGACCGCCATCAGTCAACGCCCCCCTTTCCGTAGAAACCAACCTGCCTGAGCCGCCTGTCGGAAAGGATACCATGCCAGTTCCAGCCGTCCGAATTGACGACGGAACGCCGGTAGGCCTCGATTGCATCGGACCGCCGCCCTACCCCGTCAAGCATCGCGCCATAGTGATTCCAGCATTCGGGCAGCCCGGTCGAGTAATCCGCCGTATTCCAGTACGCGGAAGCGGCTGCCTGCAGCTTGACCGCCTTTGCCCCTCCGCCAAAAACAAAACTGCCCCACGCCAGCGTCTCCATGTACCCGCCGCGGTCCTCGCCACCCAGCGCAATCGCCATCGCAGCCTCCCGGGTGAACCGTGTCCGACCGGCCCGGCGCACCGACAGCGAATAGGCGGTCATGTTCCGATTGTGTTCGCTGGATGGATCCAGCGCGATTTCGCGATCCATGAAGGCAGTGAAGGCGTCAACGCCGTCGGCAAGAATCATGAATGTGGCAACCGCCATCGAGTAACGGTAATCGCCTTTCGCATGCTTCTGAACGTATTCGAGGCCGAAACGGCCGATGCGTCTGACCCCCGCATCGGGAAGCGCGGGACGATCCGACAGAAAATCGGTTGCAGAGATCAACAGCGAAATATTTTCCGTCGGTGCGGCATCCGGGATCGTCGACCCGTCAAGCCAGCTGATGGCGTCATCTGTCCGCCCCTGAAGGATTGCCGTGAAAGCCGCGGCCCGTACGATCCGGCGGAGGTCATCGGGCAGCCATTCCGACTTGAAGCCCCGCACGACGCCTGAACCGCCGCGCAGCGCCGCAAGGATTTCGTCAAGCCGAATCGCGAGTCCCCCCCCCTGGCAACGCCCGCCGGCGACAAGGTCGCGCACCAGGTCCGGATATACGTCACCAGCGTCGACAAATCCGTCAGTCAGCGAACGCACTGACATCGTGCATAAAAGTTCCGTATCGGAGGCCACATCGACGGAATGGTTCAAAATCCGCGCGGCCTCGACGCCGTATCCTGCCGCGGAAAGAAACCTTGCAACAAACAGCACGGCGTCAAAATGCAGTTTCGGGAGGCCGCCGGCGCGGACCGCGCCGGGGTCGCCGATGAAGCGCTCCATCAGCCTCATGACAACGACGGGTCTACGTGCCCTTGCCGCTGAAGTGGCGAGATCAATCAACGTACCGGCAGGTTCGGGGCGCTGGTCTGCAAGTTCCATCGCGGCTCTTGTTGCGCCGTCATCGTCACCCACGTTCAACAACGCCATGTAGTAGTCCGCCACGGCCTGGACGGAGCGGGGCGATGCATCACGCACCAGCCGCGCGAATTCGACGGCATCCGCGTACCGGAACGAGGCAGTCATGATCCGGAAGATGTCCGGATAAACCGACACGGGGTCCGGAAGGGCGGACGCCATTTCGAAGGCTTGACGCGCGAAACCCGTGCCCTTCCCCGCCACGATCTGCCCCCGGACCCATTCAAGAACCAGCCCGCCCTCGGACGGGACGCTTTCCATTGCGAGATCGATTGCGGCAAGCAGCTCCGGCCCGTCACCGGCATTGGCCGCCGCGAGCGAAGCGAACGACGAACGCATAAGCCTGTCATCGGTAAGGCCCGCCACGACGTTCATTGGAAGCGGATTGCCGCGACCGGCCGCAGCGGATGCGGTTACGGCGATTTTCACCGCCTCGGCCATCCCGTCACCGTCCACATGCCGGCCCCTGACGTAACGCAACGAAAATTCCAGGGCATCGTCAAATCGGCCACATGCGTGGTAGATCCCGGCCACCGCCAGTTCATCGACGGGGTCCGGACGCTCATCGGGCCCGCCACGAAGAATGCCGCCCGGGAACAGCCGTTCGCGGGCCGCCTTCATGGTTGGATCGTCGCCGACCAGGCATGCGGCAAACAGCGCGGTCTGCGCGAAGGCTGCCCCGCGCACGGCAAGAAGCTGCCGCGCCAGTTCGGCCGCAGTGCCCCGCCGGGCCTCCTCGATGACGTACTCCCTGATTCCGGGCAGGCCTTCCGGGGCCGGACGCATCGCGGAGACCGTGCGCGCACGGCGAAGCTCATCGAAAAGTGCCTGCCTTGCAGCCGCATCGTGCGCGGCGTCACCGACCGACAGGTTCACGATTGCCTGAGACATCGGCAGGTCGGGGGAAGCTCCGAACCTGTCGGACATAAGCAGCAGGAGTTCGGCCAGTTGTGCGGCCCCGCCCGTTTCGGAGTCGAGGAGACCCATCAGGTTGAATTGTGTGCGGGACAGCCCGCCATCCGGACCGCCGCCAGCGGCCACTGCGCGGAACTGTTCCATCGCGGCGATCCGATCGTCGGAACGCCACAGAATGCGGCCCAGCAGCAACCTTGATTCGGGCGTCAACAAATTGTCGGCCACGCCCTTCAACAGCGCCCGCGCGCCTGCGACATCACCCAGTTCAGCCCGAATACTGGCGGCAACCTGCGCGGCAGCTGGCGAAGATTTGCCGGCTTCCAGGTATCTGGCTATGACCTCCCGGGCCTTATCGATATCGCCGCGGGCGACATACGTGGCCGCGAGCGTGCGCAGGCCGGATTCATCAAGCTGGCCCCAGAACCCCGGAGGCGCCGTGAAGATAAGTTCGTCGGCCATGGCGAACCAGCCATCGGCAAGCAGAACGGAAATGATGCCCAGGTGATTGCCGGCCTGGGACGCCAGGTACCTGGAAACGACCTGGGACGCCCGGTCCTTTTCGCCAACCGCAAGCGCGGCCAGCGCGGCATCCAGATACACATTGCCGTTCTGGGCGAATTCGGGGCGGCCCGCGAGGTCTGAAATGAAGGCATCCCACGCGACGGAACCGGTCATCGACACAAGCAGCGGCCACTGGGACGACAGCGGCACGCTTTCGGAATAGACGGACGGCGTCGAGCCCCCCGCCGCACCAATGGCCGCGCCGGCTCCCTGTTCCAGGAGCGTCATCATCACGTATGACGCAAGGCTGGAAGGCGAAAGCGCGGCCAGCGCGGCCGGACCGAACCCGGAAACCGCTGGAGCCGAGTCAAGCTTGAGCCCGGAATTGGTAAGTTCTGCGGCGGCGGCGACGCAGGTATCGCCACCGAAGGACACGGCCCAGGCGCAGGCGGCCGCCACGGCAGAACGGGCGCCGGCGGCATCCCGCGCACGACACGACAGACGGGTCATTTCGACCAGCACAGTGCCCATTTCGGAGGCCGGAACACCGTCCCTCACGCGCCCGGCCAGTTCAATCGCAAGGTCCACCCGGCCCGCGCCCGCCAGCATGTCAATCGGACGCCCCCAGTCGTCAAGCGACGCGATTTCAACGTCCTTCAGCGGTTCCAGGGTAATTTCCGATGAACGCGCCAGTCGGCGGAGGGTATCGATCCAGACCGGAAATACCTGGGCACGCACGTCCGGAGATTCGTCGCCGATTCCCATTTCCAGGAAGGCAAGCGAGCCGCCGATATTGCCGACGCGCGCGTAATCTGCCGCGATAGCCAGTATGATCAGCGCCGGCGTGGGGGACATCGATACCGCCTGGCGATATGCCTTTGCGGCGCCTTCGGTGTCGCCGGTCATGAGGGCAATCCGGCCCCGAAGCCATTCCCCACGCCCGGTGCGATCCCACGGGTAAGCCTTCCCGGCCACGTCCAGGGCACGCCCCGCCATTTTCAGGAACCCGGAAGACAGCAGCGAATCGACCAGTTCAAAGTAATTGACTTCATCGGACACAGGGCCATCCAGGAACCGGCCGACGAATTTCACGACGCATTCGCGGTCGCCATGTTCCAGACAGACGTTGCCCACGCGCGATGCCATCACCGGGGTCAACCTGTCGATGCGGGTCCCACGTTCCAGGATCCGGATGGCACCGTTCAGGAAACCGCCGTCGATCAGCCTGTCAACAGCCTCGGACAGGGCGACGTCATCCCCCGGCGCAGCGCCCAGCGCCTTCTCGAGAGCGTCAACCGCCGCGGGCTCGTCGCCGGCAGCGACATAGGCGTCGGCGAGCCTTCCAAGTGATTCCATGTCATCCGGGAAAGCCGCGGCCATGGCGGATGCCGCAACCAGCTCAACATCAGGTCCAACCGCCGCTGACTTTGCAAAACGGTCTATCGATTTCAGCAGGTCGCCATCCTTTGCGGCACCCGTGAAGGCCGCAATAACCTCCGAATCGAGGTCGCCAGGCATCTGGCCACCGTGAACAAGGCGTGCGCGAAGAAGGCTGAATCTGGCGGGAAGATACGGATCCTCCTGCGTCGAAGCCATCGCGGCCGAGCATTGGCCGGCCAGTGAGACGGCCGAATCGTATTTTTCGGCAGCAAAGAACATTGCCGCCAGTCTGTATCGCATCGCGCCGCACGCCGAGCCCCCTTCAAGAAGCTGTTCCGCGGCGGCGGCTGCCTGATCAAGCCTGCCGGCCTTCAGCATGGCGGAAATCATATCGACGCCGACGTCCGGTTGAAGCCTGCCCCCGGCATCCTGTACTGCCTTTGCGAACCCGGCGGCAATTTCGTAGCGCCCGTCGGCAAGCAGGCGCTTTTCAACTCTCGCCTGCCTGGCCTGATAGTCGACAGCATCCGCGCCCACGCCGCCGGCCGGCGGGATGGCCCATCTTTCAAGCAGCGCGGCGCCCTTTGCCGCATCGCCGGCCTGAAGCCATAGGAATCCTGTTTCGAAATCGGCTTCCGCGGGTTCCCGGAATCGCGCGAGATTACGTTCGGCGAAACGTGCGGCGTCGGCCGGAAATCCCCCGCGGGCAAGTGCGTTCGCGACCATCAGCGTGTCCGCGCCATCACACCTGTCAAGACATGAAAGGGCCGCGGCGGCAGCATCGGCCGGCATTTTGAGCGCGGAAAAGGCCGAAAGGGAAACCCCGAGTTCATCGAAGGAACCAACGCCATCCCTGGCCATTTCGCGAATGGGTACAAGCGCCTGCCGATCCAGGTCGCGGGCAAGATATTCCCGCGCGACGAACATGTATTCCGCCGGTCCGAGCGCGCCGGCCACACGCACGGCGCAGGCAGTGTCGCCGGCATTCAGGCAGTTCACGAACCTGGACCTGACAATTTCAACCGCTCGCGGGGAATTCATGCCCGATGCAAGCGCGGCGGCACGTTCAAAATACGGAGACGCGTCCCGGAAACGCGCATTGTCGGTGAGGATACCAGCTGCCAGGAGGTTTGCGTCCAGACGGGAAACGTCGTCGTGTTTTTCGGAGACAAGCCGGTCAAGATACCTGGTTGAAGTTGCCACCGCCCCCAGCTTTGCATCGGCAACCGCACACGATTCAAGCGTTTCCACGGGAAGCTGGCTGCGTGTCCACAGTGCGCCGCATGTCATCGACACCGCGAAGAATTCGCCGGTTTCCAGCAAGCCCGACACGATCCCCGGCACAGCGGCGCAATCCAGGGAGACGGACGTCCCGACGCCACACCCCTTTGCCTGAAGTTCGCCGGCCCTTTCGAGCAGGGTTTCGGGATCGTAACGTACCGGACCTGCGGCGGATTCCCCCGAATCAGCCAGAACCGTCGCGGCGGCGAAGGCGCACGCGACGAACGCGATGACGGCGGTCATATTCGGTATCGGGAATTTCATCGAATACTCCTGGAATGTCATGGAGTCCGGCGACAATCACTGCCGTCGTTCATGTTCACGCGTCGAGTAGCCATCCTCCGGGGGTACCGGGTAACGGCCCGAGAAGCAGGCATCGCACCAGCCGTCGCCTGAACCGCCGGACACGACCTTGTGAATTCCGTTAATCGAAAGATATCCGACGGAATCAGCAGTCAATTCGCGGGCGATGTCGGCAGTTTCATGCAGCCTGGCAGCGATAAGTTCATCACGGCATGGCGTGTCTATGCCGTAATAACAGGGCCATCGCGTCGGCGGCGAGGATATCCGCAGGTGAACCTCGCGTGCCCCGTTCGCACGAACCATCTGAACGATCTTTTTCGACGTCGTCCCGCGAACGATGGAATCGTCAACCACGACGACCACGCGGTTCCTGATCACCGCCTCCACCGCGGCCAGCTTAAGTTTGACCCCGAAGTGGCGGATACGCTGTTCGGGTTCAATGAAGGTGCGGCCGACATAGTGGCTGCGTATCAGACCCATCTCGAACGGGATTCCCGCCTCCCGGGCGAAACCGTTGGCCGCGGAAACGCCCGAGTCCGGAACGGGGATGACGACATCGCCGTTCGGCACGGGTTGTTCAAGCGCCAGCTGGCGCCCGAACAGGCTGCGCATCGTGTATACCTGTCGATCGAAAACAATGCTGTCAGGCCGTGAAAAGTAGATATGTTCGAATACGCATCGAGCGAGCCGCGGCGCACGTACCGGCCGCAGGCTGGTCCGCCCCGCCCGCGACACGACAAGGATTTCGCCGGGTTCGATTTCACGTTCGTAAATCGCGCCGATGAGGTTCAGCGATGTGGTTTCCGACGCCACGACGGTCGCGCCGTCCAGCGTCCCCAGCACCAGAGGCCTGAATCCATAAGGGTCGCGGGCGGCAACCATTTCATCGCGCCCCATCAGCACCAGGGAATATGCGCCGCGCGCGTCCTCCATCATGGCAGCAACCCTGTCCGAAAGCGTCGGGCCACGGTGCGCAGCGACCAGGTGCAGCAGGACCTCGCTGTCGGTGGAAGACTGGAAGAGGTGCCCGTCGTTCATCAGGCGCCGCTTCAGCGTGTCCGAGTTGACGATGTTGCCGTTATGGGCCAGCGCCAGGTCCCCACCGGAGTACTGGCACAGCATCGGCTGGGCATTCAGCAGGGACGATGCCCCGGCCGTCGAATAGCGGACGTGGCCGATCGCCCGATCCCCGGGCAGTTTTGCCAGGACGTCGGCAGTGAATATGTCGCCGACCAGGCCCATCTGCTTGTATATCGATACCTTATCCGTGCCCCAGCAGGCGATCCCGGCGCTTTCCTGTCCGCGATGCTGAAGCGCGTGCAACCCCAGGTACGCGAGCGTGGAAGCGCCTTCGTGGCCAAAAATTCCAAAGACTCCGCACTCGTCATGAATGCTTTTCAAGTCCAGCCCCTTAAATGTAAGTTTTTGAAATAATGCCGGACAGCCGATAGCAATCGGGATCCGTCACCTGTCGTCGTCGACGTCGTCTGATTCGGCGCCGCCGGTATCGGCGGGATCCGCATCCGCGTCGGCTGCCATGATGCCGTCATCCACTGGCGGCGGGAATATCGATTCGAGTTCACCCTGCACGGCGGCCAGCGAACCATCGGTCGCAACGGTCAGTTCGCGGACCAGCAGTTCGCGCGCCTGGTCCAGCAGGCGTTTTTCACCGAACGAAAGCGGTTTTTCATTGCGCAGCAGGTACAGGTCGCGAAGCACCTCGGCCACGTCGAACACTGAACCGGTCTTCAGTTTTTCGAGGTATCCGCGGTAGCGGCGGTTCCAGTTCTGCCGGGAAACGCGGCCGGGGCGGGATTTCAGCAGCCCCATGACCTGGGGCACGTCGTCGGCCGAAATCACCTGGCGCAGCCCGACCGATATGGCCTTGCTGAGCGGAATCATGATGCGGTCGTCCGAATCGATAAGGCGCAGCATATAGAAGGTCTGCTGGTTCCCGGAAACTTCCCTGCTTTCAATGCCCAGAATCTCCGCAACGCCCTGCGCCGGATAAACCGCCTTGTCCCCGACCCTGAAATTATCGAACATCGCCAACCTCCATGGTTTCCCCGGAAGCACCAGTACCATCCGCGGTCGCGGAAAAATCACGCCCGCATATCGACGCCACCCTGGCCGACCGCTTCCCGCCAGGGAACCGTTCCCGGTAATCCACGCACTCACCCGCGAGCGTTTCGTTTTCATCCACGGCGGCCAGCGCCTCGATGTATGCCACGCGCACCTTTTCGACGTCACGCGTGGCCGGGATGTCCTTCATCAGGCGCCGGATCCGGCCGATTGCGCCCTGGGGTTTCTTGCGGGTCATGTAGAAGCGCGCGACCTCGAGTTCATACGAGGATACCGTTTCAATCATCTTTTCGCGCATCGCCAGAACCTGCCCGCAGTACGGGCTGTCGGGGAACGCCTTCACGAAACGGGATATCGTGTCCAGGGCGGACCTGACGGTTTTCTGGTCGCGACGGTCGGTCGGCGGCATCAGGAAAAAGTCCCCGGAAATCGATTTGACCTTGCAGTCGGCAAGCCTGAACAGGGCGTAATGCAGGTTCGGGCTGGAGGCCGACGAATTGATGAAGGCGGTGTATGCAACCGCGGCCTCGTCGTACATATCCTGGTAATACAGGGTATCGGCCAGGCGCAGACGCGCCAGCTTCGAATATTCGATGTGCGACGGCGCCCTGGCTGCGGCGCTGAAGCTCTTGAAGGCGGATTCGAAATCGCCCTCGCGCAGCGACGCCATGCCGCGGATGTAATGTGCCCTGGCAACATCCAGCGTCGTCGCAACGCCACTCGGCTGGATGGGAACGGCGGCCTGACCAGCCGCGCACCCTGAAAGGGCAATAAAAACAAAAACCAATAAAATCAAATTCTTGGACATGAATTCAACAACACTCCAGCCGCGAGTATCTTATCCCTCAAGTGGCTGGATTGTCAAACGCTCCCGCACGCGCATGCATTGCGGCCTGCGTCCGGCCATGTCCCCCGGCCCGAGCGTAGCGAGGCCCCCGGCCCGAGCAAAGCGAGGCCCGCCATATATCAGCCCCGGGCGTGAGCCCGGGGACCACGTCGCCCGCCACCCATATTTTCCCTGGCCCGACCGAAGGGAGGCCCGCCATATATCGGCCCGGGGAACCGGGGTGTACCACCGAACCCTTCGGGGCTATGCTTTGCCATCCGCCGGAACCGGAGCCGCGGGATGGAATTGCACCCTGTATTCATCGTTGCCGACGCCGAACGCATGGCGGCCTGGTCCGCGATGGACGGGCCGCTCGCCGAATGCGGGTTCTGCGCACGTTTTGTCCGATCCGTGCGCGACGTTCCGGCCGATGCTTCCATCGTCGTCATCGAGACGCCCGGCGCCGGACTCGATTTATTCCCCGTCGACTTTGCTTTCGGGCCGCGGACTGTCGTCGCCGCTGGCGCCCTGCCCGGCTTTCCGTCAGCAATGTTCGACGCAAGGGGCCTTCGATGCGCGCCGGGGATGGCTGGTTCCATCGACCCGTTCTGGTATTCGGGCTGGTTCGACGCGCTTCGGCGCGTGGCGTCGGCATCGTCAGCCGGTCCCGTGCTCCGTATCGATGCCAGGGGGCCAGCCACCGAATCGGTAAAGGTGGCAGCCGGCCTGTTCCCCGGCGCCTGCATCGAATGGCGGACCGTTTCACCGCAGGGCCAGGGAACCTGCGCTGCCGAAGGCGTCATCCAGGGCACGTCGGTCAGGGTTTCGCTGGACTCCGGCGATGACCGCGGCCTGACCGTCACCGTCGCCTGCGAATCGGGCGACATCGTCGCAACGGTTGGGGCTGAATCGGCCAGGCTGGCGGCGAGGAACGGCTCGATGGAACGGGTCCTGTTCACCGGCCGTTCCGACGACGGCCGTTTCCGCGCGGCGCGGCGGCTCGCGGCGTCGGCCCTGGCGTGCCGCCCGCTGATGATGCCCGTCGAGGCGGCCGCCAGCGCCGCGAGATCGATGGAAGGCCTTTGGAAGCTCTGCGGGGATACGTCCGAAAACGACCCCAGGCGCAGATTTACGGCCAACCGCTTCAACACGGGACGTTCTCCGGGCGCCCCGGTCGAGGTCAAGGTCTTCGTTGAAAGCCAATGCAATCTCGCCTGCCCGTTCTGCTTCACTCCATCACCGGTCGTCTCGGCCGAATCCGGCTCGTGGCAGGACACGTTTTCATCGATCCGGGCCGCGGGGGCGGATGCCGTCATCCTGTCGGGCGGCGAGCCGGCGCTGAACCCTGACCTGGCGTCCATCGCCCGATCCGCTGCCGACGCCGGGTTCAAGGACGTGTCGCTGGAAACGAACGCGACCATGGTAACTGCACGTCTTGCCACTGAACTGGCCGCGGCAGGGGTAAAAAGGGCTCTCGTTTCCCTGCATTCTGCCGATGCCGACGCACATGCCCTGCTTTGCGGCGTTCCCGGGCGCCTGCCCCGAATCATGGCCGGCATCAGGCACCTGACAAAGGCAGGCATCAGGGTCCACCTGAACTGCGTCGTCACCGCACTCAACCCGGATGGCCCCGCCGGGGTCGCCGCACTCGCCGCCACCATGACCCCGCCACCCGAACTGGTGGTGTTCAGTTTCATGGCCGCAACGGGCGCTGCCGAGGGACATCCGGACCTGTTCGCGTCCGTGACCACGGCTGCCGCATCAATCAGGCAGGCTGCGGCCATTCTCGATCCGCTTGGCGTCGCCATGGAGATCCCGGGTCAGTGCGGCCTTCCGCCATGCACGATACCAGAACGGCCATTGCTGTTTTCCTGTCTTCGAGCCGACGGCGGGCCTGAAACGGCAGCCTGCGCGATCCAGGGACGTTTCTTCGCACCCGGCTGTGCAGGCTGTCGTGCGAAATCAAAATGTTTCGGGATCTGGAAGGAATATGCCGATCGTTTCGGAACTGCGGAATTCGCCCCGCTGCCTTGATGCCTTCTACTGCACGGCCCCGAGGTGCCGGCGGTACCTGTCCATGACCTTCGCCACGTAGTCCTCGCAGCTTGCGGGCACGCCGCCGGCGCGTTCGACGGTCGACGCCCCGGCATAATACGCGGCGAGCACCAGTTCGATGTCGCCCTCGAAACGATCCGAAAGGATGCGAATCAGCTTGGCGCCGGCCCGCACGTTCTGCGCCGGGTCGAACGGATTATCCACATCAAGGTAGTCCGCCGTCACCGGCATCAACTGCATCAGTCCCTGTGCGCCCACCGGCGACACGATATCCGGGTTGAACCCCGATTCGACCTCGATGACCGCCATGAGCAGCGCGACCGGGACGCCGAATTCGGCCGAGGCGGAGGCAACAATCGAAGGCAGGTCGGCGACCCTGGAGGCACCGGCCGGTATCGCCGGCAGCAAGACGTCCGCGGATGATGCCACCTGACGCGCCCCATCCTGCCGGACGCCGCCGGCAACGCCCGTTTTCACGGCAGGCGCCACGGGCTTGTTGAAGATGTACCAGACGCCGTCCTTTTCGCACTTGTAGAAGATCGTGTCCCTGAAACGCTGCGAATGGCACCTGGCGCCCTTCGGCTTTTCCTGAGCCCTGTCCAGATCCTCGTAAACAGTGCATTTCATGCCGTCCAGCTTGCGGTTGAACGACACGACGATTTCCCCGTCCGAACGCACGCACCTGTAAATGACGTCTGCGGCGGCGCCGGTCGATACCACGAGACAGAACATCGCGCACAGCAAGCCGGTAATGGACGGGAACAACCTGGACCAGTCATGAACGCCAGCCGTCATGCCCCCGCACCCCCGGTCCCGGCGCCGTCTTCGGTTTCGTCGGTAGTCGGACCGATCGCGAACGCCCGCCTGAATGAAACCTGCCCGCGCGCGATGAACCACCCCCCGAATACCAGCAACTGCAGGAGCTGCAACGTCCACACGGTCAGCGCGTACGCCAGCCCGGCAGAATTACCCGGTTCAATGCCGTACAGTTCCATCGGTTTCAGAAGGAAGTACCAGAACGACCCGATGTTTGCCGGCGCGTTCGGAATCATCATGCCGACCACGATGGTGGACATCATTGCGAAACAGCCTATCAGCGGTATGCCCAGCGGCGCCCACCCCGCAGCCGTGTGCACCTGGAACCCTTGAGCCAGCACCCACAGACCGATGCCGTTCGAGCACCAGTAAAGCAGCGACATCAGGAGGAACAGCAGTGAATTGGACAAATCGGGGAACACCGCCAGACCGGCCATGAACCGATCCAGCATCCCGGCAACGCGCGCGGCCGGACCGCCGCGGGAAATCCGCCCCGCCATCCCGTGAAAAACGGACGACAGGCGACGCCTGAACGCAAACATGGCGATGAGCACCAGTACCGCCGCGCCGAAAACAAGCATGGCGATCCAGGTACCAATCTTCAGTTCAAGGTACGATTCCGCGTTGGTTGACGGCATGAACAGCAGGGCCACGGCCAGGAAACCGGCCACGATAACCCCGTCCACCGTTCTTTCCACGAAAATCGTCGCCAGCGCCGCTGACCGCCTGATAGGGGTTTCCGTCGACAGCAGCATCGGCCGCACGAGTTCGCCCAGTCTCATCGGCAGCAGAAACACCGCCATGTTGCCCACGGAACAAACCCGCTGGAGCGTCCAGAAATCAACGTGTCCCAATGGCTTCAACAGCGGCTGCCAGCGCCAGAAGCGCCAGAGGTGCAGCGAAAGCAGCGTTACGAAATACAGGATCAGCGTGACGACCGACACGCGCCAGCCGTCCGTGGCGATCATGCCGTCCTCAAAACGCAGCCCGCCCGCCGCAATCGACGATACGGGCCAGTCGCGGAACGCCAGCCAGACGAACAGACAGCCGATGCCTGTCGACACGATCCACTTAACGGCCGTCGAAAAATGTTTTCTGGTAAACGGGTCAGTCAACCGTCAGTTCCCGCCTTCGCCGCCTTCGTAGTCGCCGGCGCGATCCTCGGCACCAAGCTCGCCGCTGGCGCCCATTTCGTTGCTTGAAAGGTCCTGTTCCGAGACCAGCGTCCATTTAGTACCCCGGAATTCCCATTCCTCGCGAACCTGCCGTTTTTCAACGGTTATCGAATTATTTCGGATGACGCTGGACTTCACGACCGCCGTGGCCGCATCGTTTCCCCCGTCGGCCTTCTTATGGTACCTGACCGAAAGGATCGTGAAATCGACAAGAGTGTACGAGTTCAATTCCGGATCGTGCATCTTCAGGAATTCTTCCATGAATTCGCGATCGACGTAAGCGGCCGCGCGCTGCACCTCGCCGGCCTGAAGCAGGTGCGTGTGAAAATACGCGAGCGTCTGGTCCAGCCTGTCGATGGTGCTCAGATGTCCGCCGCAGGCCCCCAGCCAGAGAACCGCCGACAGAACGACCGGCGCCGCGAGCGATGCGGCCACGGTCATGGTACGGGCCCGGGTCGAATCGAATTTTCCAGTCATGTCCGCCTTTCCTGGTTGAAGCCGCGTGCCGGGCTGCCGAACGACGTACACCGCCGGCGTTCCCGGGCGCGTTAAGGTTACCACCTGGGCGGGGCCCGTGTAAAACGCACGCCGGCCGGCGATAACGTCAATGGTTCGGGCACATCGCCGATTGACCTTGAAATGACGGTCCGTAATGACAATAATTCGCCCGGGAATCAGGGTTGGTCCATGAAGATCGCCATTGCCACAACCGATGGAACGGTGCTTGCCAGGGAACCGGATCGCGCCCCGGGTTTCGTGCTTTACGAAATTACCGCCGGTCACGCCCGCCGCCTGGAATACCGGAAAAACATGCGCGGTCCGCGCAGCGTCGTCCCGATGATCAAGCCCCGCGATATCTCAAACACGCTCGCGGACTGCTCGGTTGTCGTGGCCGGCTCTATCGGCGCGCACGCCCGCAATTTCCTCGAGGACACCGGGATCGAGGTCGTCGTGACCAGCGAATGGCTGGTTGATCGCGCCGCGGCACTGTTCGCGCTGACGATGCTGACCGACGACTCCAGGGTTGACCCCGAGGATCTCGAGGCCTATCCTCGCGAAATCAGCGCGATGGATGACGGTTTCGATGCATGACACCCCCGCCACGCCACCTGCCGTTTCAATGTCCGGTGTTTCGGTAGCGTTCGGTCCGCTTAACGTCCTGGCCGATGTCAATCTGGACCTGGAGGCAGGCCGGGTTCACGGCATCGTCGGACGCGGAGGTTCGGGCAGGACCACGTTGCTGCGCGTCGCGGCGACGATTCTCCGCCCTGCGTCCGGCAGCCTTTCAGTATTCGGTCATGACCTGTCGTCCTGGGGGGCCGCCGCCCTGGATTCGGTGCGTCCGCTGATCGGCTTCCAGTTCCAGAACCTGGCGCTTTTCGATTCGATGACGGTCCTGGACAACGTTCTGTTTTCCCTGACTGCCGGCGAACCGGAATCCGCGTCGGATGCCGACCGCGAGGTCGCCATGGCGGCTCTGGACTCGGTGGGCCTGGCGGCGGCGGCGGAAAAGCTGGTCCCCGAACTGTCCGGCGGCATGCAGCGTCGCCTGGCCATCGCCAGGGCATTTGCCCCCGACCGTGCCCGCCTCGTGATCTTCGACGACCCGGCGGGCGGGCTCGACCCGGTTTCGGCATCCGCGATGCTCCGCAGGATTACGGCCCGGTCGGGCAGCCACGCGGGGCGTACGATCGTCATTTCCGGCCACGACATGCGGGCGATGCTGGACAACTGCGATTTGATCCACGTGCTGCATGACGGTAACATCGCCTTCTCCGGCACGCCTGAACAGGCTGTGCGATGTCCCGCGCCGGCCGTGGCCTCGATTATCCATGGCGCCCGCGGGCTGGGCGGCGTCGCCTGACACGGGATACGGTGCTACCGATGGCCGACGATGCGACAACCCTATTCAGGCCCGCGCGTAACGGCGCCGCGGACGCCGCCGCTTTCATCGGCGCCCTCTTCCTGACCATCGGCGCGGGCCTTTCGACCATATTCCGTGGCCGCGCCGACTTCGCACTGACCCTTCGCCAGCTCCGTATCGTCACGGTCGAATCGATGCCCGTGATGACGCTCGTCGCCATTCTTGGCGGTTTCGTCATGGTCTTCGAATCGGCCGGCGCCATCGAGGTGACCGGTGCAAACGGCATGCTGGGCTGGGCGTTCGGGCTCGCGACGCTCGGCGAGGTCGCGCCGATCCTGGTTGCACTGATGTTCGCGGCCCGGTCCGGCGCGCGTACCACCGCCGAAATGGGCACGAAAACGGTCACGGGACAACTGGACGCGATGCGCCTGCTTGGGGTCGATCCGGTGCCCTTCCTGTCCGCTCCGGTATTCGTTGCGATGGTGCCGATGCTGCCCCTGATGATCGCGCTCTGCGACGTCTTCGCCATCGCCGCCGGCACCATCGGCGCTTCGCTGGTGGTCGGCGTTTCACCGGACCTCTTCGTCATTTCGATGGTCGAGGGACACCTGCTCGACGAGCTGCTGATGGGCCTGGTCAAGGGCTTCTTCTTCGGCGCGGTAATCGCCGCCGTTTCATGCACTCTCGGCCTGCGCATCAGGGGCGGCGCGTCGGGCGTCGGACGGGCGGTCAACGACTGCGTCGTGTATTCGGCAATCGGGATTTTTCTGCTGGATCTGGCGGTCGACCTGGTCTGGCTGGTGCTTGCGCCATGAAACGCATGGGTGACAGGAACGGCATCGCGCCACTGGCCGTCGACACGGTCCGGACGATGCTGGTGCGACCGCCGACCTTCCGCCGCGTTGTCGCCGAATTTTATGAAACGGCCAACCGCTCGCTGCTTTTCGTGAGCGTGACGCTGGCATTCTTCGGGATGATCCTGGTTTACCAGGGGTGCATGCAGGCGCTGCGCGTGTATCCCGACCTTTCGGGGGCAGGCGAACTGGTCATCAAGACGCTGGTCCGCGTCTTCGGGCCGCTCATCACGGGCCTGATGGTCGCCTTCCGCGTCGGTGCCGGCATCGCCGCCGAGGCGGGCACGATGGTCGTCACCGACCAGGCCGACGCGCTAGTGGTCACCGGGTCCAGCCCGACGCGCTGGCTGGTGGCGCCACGCTTCGCGGCCTGCATCGCGGCGGTCCCGGTCCTGACCGTTGCCGGCATCGCGGCCGGTTTCGTGGCGGGCGGCATTTTCGCGTACGTTCGGTTCGATATTCTTCCGCGTACCTTCTTCGACATCAGCATGGTCGAATGGGAGGACGTGGTCATATGTTTTATCAAGGCGTTCATGAACGGCGCGGCCATCCCGATCGTCGCGGGCGCTGCGGGGCTGGCCACGCGGAACAGTTCCGAGGGCGTCGGCATCGCCACCACGAACGCGGTCGTCAATTCGGCCGTGGCCGTGGTCATCATCGAATTCGCGGTCTCGCTGATCGCCAGCCTGACGGGGCACTGATGGAAACGGAATGCACAGACTGCGCCGTCGAATTCGCTGACATCCATGTCGCCTTCAACCGGCAGGACGTGCTGACCGGCGTGTCCACACGCATCCGGCGCAATACGACCACATTCATCGTCGGACGCAGCGGATGCGGCAAATCGGTCCTGACCCGGATCATGGTGGGAATGTTGCTGCCCGATCGCGGCGACATCATCGTGGGCGGACGGACGCTGTCATCAATGTCCAACCGGCAGGTCTCCGCACTGCGCCGCACCTACGCTCTGGTTCCACAGGCCCCCGCGCTGTTCGATTCGATGGACATCATTTCCAACATCGCGTTCCCGCTGGTCACGAACCGGCTGGACACCACCACAGGGGCGCGCACCCGCGCCGAAGGCCTGCTGGAACGCTTCGGGCTCGGCGGCCGCGCCACAGCGATGCCGGGCGAACTGAACGTGTCCGACGCCAAAATCGTGTCGATACTGCGTTCAATGGCGATGGAACCGGAATGCCTGATCCTGGACGAACCGACGACCGGCCTGGACGCCATCGCCCGCGACGCCGTCGATTCAATGATCGCGGAACTCGGCAACGACGGACGCACGACGCTGGTCGTGATTTCGCACGACATGCGCGCCACGCTTGCAATTGCCGACCGCATCGTGTTTCTGTATAACGGTGGTATCCGTCTTGAGGGCACGCCGGCCGAATTCCTGGCCGAGGCCGGCACCGATGGAACCACGGGGGATCCCGTTGTCGCGCAATTCCTCTCCGGCAATCCGGACGGCCCGATGACGGTGGGGGCATTCTGAAATGACTGACAGACACAAAACCGAAATCAGGGTCGGCATCCTGGTGCTGGCCGCGCTTGCTGCCGTGACCGGCTTCATCCTGTTGCTCGGCGATTTTCACTTCGGGACCATGCACAGAATCCACGCCGATTTTGAAAGCACCGGCGGGATCAAGCGTGGCGCGCCGGTCCGCATGATTGGGGTATCGATCGGCAAGGTTGTCGACATCGGGCTGATCAAGGCTCCTGCCGGTGCACCCGGGGGCGTCTGGGTCCGCGTGACCGCTGAAATACCCGATCGGGAATTCCGCCTGATCCCAGCCGATGTGGCGGCCTCGGTCTCGTCCCAGAGCATGCTTGGTGAAAAACATCTCGAACTGACTCCACCTACTCCGGCAGCCGGCGTTGAAGTCAGCCATATCGCGGACGACGCCATAATCAGGGGCCGACGACCTGCAGGGCTCGAAAGCCTCGGTGGCGACGCGTCCGACCTTCTTCAGCAGGTCAACACGTTCGTCGCCGAAAACCGGGAATCGCTGTCGGGTGCAATCGTCGAAATCCACGGACTGGCAAAACGGGCCAACGATCTGCTCGATGCGAACCGGCCGAAGATCGACGAGGCGGTCGAAAACCTGCGGGCGACCTCGGAATCCCTTGCGGCCGGGGTCCAGCGCGAAAAAATCCAGCGCATCGTCGCGCGCGCGGACACGATTATTAGAAGGTTCGATGACGCGACAGTCGGACTGGACACCCAGGTTCCGCAGATTGTCGCGGAAATCGCCCGTCTTTCCGGACACGCCGACACGCTGGTTACCGACGTGAACAAATTCGTGAACAACGTATCGGATCCCACGACGGCGGCCATCACGGACGTCCGCGCGATAACGAACGACGCGCGTGCGGGCAAGGGCACACTGGGCAAGCTGTTGACCGATCAGAGCATCTTCGACGACTTCGCCGCATTTGCGGCGGACATCAAGGCCCATCCATGGAAGCTGCTGTTCAAGCGGTGACACTTCCGGCGATCCGGCCGCGGCCTGCGAACCCGGCTTCGGCACATGTGGCTCTGTGCGCCACCGCCCTGGTTTTGTTGAGCCTGCCGGCCCCTGCTTTTTCGCAGGATGGCGGCGCACCCGATACACCCACGGCCGCGGGATCATCGGCTTCAACGGCCGTGCGCCCGAACGCAGCCGAGGCCGCCAGGATCATGTCCGCCGGCGACAGGGTTTTCCGGCAGGGACGCATCGACCGCGCCGTCGCGACCTTCCGCACGCTGAAATCCTTCTTTCCCAACTGGTGGATCCCGGGCGCGAAGTACATCGTGGCCAGACGCCAGGCCGGCATGAAGATCGATTCCGTGATTTCGGGTCTCGAATCAATGGTCGAACTTGAACCGACGGGGGATTACCTGCCGATGCTGCTGACGCTTGCCGCCGGCGAGCGGCTTTCATCCGTCGATATCGAACATCTTCGGAAGCTGCACCTCGCCGAAATGGCGAAACCACGGGCCGAACCCGACTTCCGCACGAAGAGGCTGAACGGGGACCTTGACTCCAGGTACCAGTTCGCCAGGGCCACCGCGCTCGAGGCCGCAGGGCTGTTCGACGAGGCCGAAGCCGAATACCGTTACCTTATTGAATACCGGCCGTTTGCCATCACGCCGAGAGTACGCCTGGCCGCTCTGCTTCGCGCACGCGGCCGCCCCGACGAGGCCGCCCGCATCCTCGACGGGATCGAGGGCTCAAGCCTGCTTCCGTCGCGGATCCGAATAATGAAGAATCCTCGCTGATCCGTGGAAGTGGCACGCCCCCCTGCCCCCAAAGGTTAATCTTTCGACACCAAATATCACTGCCGGAGCACTTTTTTGCGGACAAAGATGAAATTTTTGATTGACTGCGTTTCGTGTCCTTTGCATTATACGGACGGCCTGCGCGTGACGGCTCTTGCCTGAACGGCGGCTGCGGGATCCCGGGCTTCGGCAGTGTTACTGAAACCCGTTGATTTTGCTCGATTCGAACCATGTTAGTGGGGACAGTGTCATGATAGTGGGACTTATTATCGCACTGGTCGGGGCTTTCGGCGGCCTTATCGGTTCACTCGTGATGCCATGGGTTGATGCCGACGTCGTGAAGTTCCAGGATGCGGCAACGGGTTACGGCGCCTTCGCGTGGCCTACCGGCATTGTGGCCATCATCATTATGGCGCTCTGCCTTGTCGTCCTGGTCGTTGCCCTCGCCAGGCCGCACCATCGCAAGCTCCTGGTTATGATTACCATGGCGCTTTCGGTGGCCGTCCTTGTATTCACGTTCCTGACCCCGTTCGACGTCCGCAGCGAAATCGTCGAAGTGCTGAAGGGCGGCGTCATGGTCAAGGGCTCCGAACTCGCCATGTATTATGGTTACCACGCCCTGTTCCTCGGGCTGGTCGTGATGGCGTTCGGCTGCGCATGGGTTCTCGGTTCGGTCGGGTCGTACAAAACCTCCGACAAAGTTCTTCGCGTTGCGCACCTCTGGCATGGCCGCATCGTTCACGAATCGACGTTCACCGAACGCCGCCCGATCCGTATCGGCGGCGATGCCAGCTGCGATTTTGTGGTCCCCCTGTCGGCCGACCCGGAATCGAACGAATCGATCGTTCTGTTCAAGCCGCAGCCCAACGAAATGGCCTCGGTCATGCTCCGTGGCATGAAGGGCCGCGTCAACATCGGCAAGAACCTGATGACCCCCGATGAGGCTGTGCGTAACGCCGGTTCCGACGACGTGACGATCGACCGCGGCGACTGGGGCACGATCGATTTCGGTTTCAACCAGATATTCTTCAATTACCTGCACCCGGACGTGGTCGTCGGCCGCGGCGGCGCAATGAAAACCAACGAGGGCACGTTTGTTGCGGCCCTGACGGCATCCGCTTTCTTCGCGATCGGTGTCTGGATCGTTTCCCAGTTCGCCTGGGACCCCATGGCCGGTATCGAACGGCGCGCCCTTGAAAAACGCGTGATGCAGGTCGATGCCGCCGTCGGCAAGGAAAAGGAAGAAGTTATCCTCGAGGTCATCGAGGAAGAAGAAGAAGTCGTGGAACAGACCGACGACAAGTTCGGCGATCCCACCAACATGAACGCCGACAACGGTCCGAAACGCGACAGCGCGATGTCCGAAAAGGTCGACGTGAAAAACATCGGTCTGGCCGACCTGCTGTCGAACAAGCTCGGCAAATCGGGCGCCATTTCGTCCATCCTTTCCGACAATACCGACCAGTTTGAAAACCGCATGGCCGTCGCCATGTCCGGCACCGAATCCGACCTGATGGTCGGTTACGGCGCCAACGGCATGGGCTTCAAGGGCACCGGCTCCGGTGGCGGCGGTACGGGCGGTTACGGCCGCATCCACGGCCTGGGTAACGTCGACACGGGCGGCGGCATGGGTATGCGCGCCGGTCTCGGCAAGAAGGGCGCCAAAAAGGTCGGCTCGATGAAGATCGACGGCATGGGCGCGACGGGATTCTGCCAGAAGGGCAACATCGAGGCGGTCGTCAAGCAGCGCGCCGGCGCCATCCGCGCCTGCTACGAACAGCAGCTGCAGCTTCACGACGGACTGGCAGGTAAGGTCGCGGTTCGCTGGACCATCAACCTGGACGGCAAGGTCGAATCGGCTTCGGTCACGAACTCGTCGATCGGTAATGCCAAGGTTGAACAGTGCATAATGACCGTCATCCGTCGTATGCGTTTCGCTTCGCCGGAAGGCGGCATCTGCGTCGTCCAGTGGCCGTTCGTGTTCAGCCCGGGCTGATTCCTGGTCCCGTACCCTTCCCTGGATGCGGTTTCGCATTCACGGGGCTTGCCCGCGGCACTTGCGGCTGCCGGCACTGCGTTTGTTGACACGTTTGTTTCTTACGGCTATAAACCCTGCTTGCCGTCCGAACTGTGCAATGTGCCATTTTCGGACGCGGTGCAGGGGTTAATGGTGGCCCCGGGGTGTTCGGGGCGTTGTTTGGGTTGGGGTTCCACTTTCAGGAGGTTTCCACAAGATGTTTGAATTCATCGCAACGGCATTCGAAGCGGGCGGCGCGAACATGTTCATCATTCTCGCCATCGGTATCTTCATGTTCGCCATCGTTATTGAACGCTTGGTCGTCCTGTACTTCAAGGCGAACGTCGACAAGGACGACTTCATGCGCAAGCTGACGAAGTACATCCTTGTTGGTGACCTCCGCAATGCGATCCAGCTTTGCTCCATTTCGAAGTTCCCGCTGGCCAAGATCCTTCACGCCGGCCTGACCAAGGCGAAGGAATCTGACGCAGCTGTCCAGGCCGCCATGGACGAAGCCGCCCTCCGCGAAGTTCCGCGCATCGAAAAGCGCATCGGCTTCCTCGCGGTTATCGGTAACGTCGGCGTTCTCGCCGGCCTGCTCGGCACCATCTTCGGTCTGATCGCCTCCTTCTCGGCCGCCGCCACCGCGGACGCGGCTACGAAGGCGACGAAGCTCGCCGAAGGTATTTCCGAAGCAATGTACAACACGGCGTTCGGTCTGGCTGTCGCCATCACCGCGTCCGTTTTCTACGCCTTCTACCAGGCGAAATCACAGTCCCTCGTTGACACCATCAACGAAGGCACCGTGACCACGCTGAACCTCATCACGGCCAACCGTGACAGGTTCGACAACTAGCTGGTTCGGATCTGTTCGACGTGGCGACCCCGGGGTTGATTACCTGGGGCGCATGATCGATGTGTCCCGCGCCGTATCCGGGTGAACCGGACGCGAGGAGGCTCAAATGGGCGGCGTACAGGAAGCTGGGAAAGGAAAAGGGTTGTCGCTTGACCTGAACCTTACCCCCATGATCGACCTTATGACTGTTCTCGTCACGTTCCTTCTGATGACGGCAGTCTGGACGAACACCGGCCGGCTCACCGTCGACCAGTCCGTTCAGAAGCCGAACAAGGACAAGCAGCAGGAACAGCCGAAGCGTTTCACTATCGTGCTTAACGACACTGGATACATGGTTAAGTACGATCAGGACACGCCTCAACAGATTGCCAAGATCCGTGACGATAACGGAATGACCATTTACGACACCAAGGCGTTGGCCAGCAAGATCGAGGATCTCGGACTTCCGGTCGAACAGAAGGTGGTCGTGGCTGCCGAAGACAAGGTCGAATATAACGACATGATCGGCGCCATGGACGCATGTAACGCTCTTGGACTGTCCAATATCGTCGTCGCTGATGCGGCGTCGGTCGCGGCTGAAATGATGTAATTCCCGGTCCGGCCCCGCCGGACCAACTTGGAAGGGGGACACGATGTCCATTCACGCGCCAGGCAGCCGGTTTGGCTCCAGCGTCCACATGCGTGGGCTGCATATCGGTGGTCACGGCAAGCGCAAGACGCTGGGGTTCTACCTCAACCTAACACCAATGATCGACATGTTCACGATTCTCGTCGTGTTCCTGCTGATTACGTTCTCGGCATCGGGCGAAATCCTGATGAGCTCGGCTGAAATCGAGCTGCCGTCGGCGTACTCCAACAGGACGCTGGAACGTGTGCCCACCATCGCGATCTCCGCCGACTCGATTATTTTCGAGGGCGAGGAAGTCGTGAAGACGGGCATGGTCACGGACGAAAACGTTCCTGACCAGAAGATCGTTGAACTGGCGAAGCGCCTGAAAGAATCCCAGGAAATGTTCCGCAGGAACCATGCTGACCCGCCGGACCCGAAACTCAAGGCTGAATGGATCAACCAGTCCAAACAGATCATCATCCAGGCCGACAAGCGCGTTCCGTTCGAGGTCATCCGTCTCGTCATGACGACAGCCGCCATCGAAAGCTACTCTTCGATCAACTTCGCCATCAACAGCAAGGGCAAGGCCCCCGAACGCGGCGCCAAGGCCGAAAAGAAGGCCGACTAGCCCTTCCCTGTTTCCTGCAATCCTCATCCGATTTTCCGGCTCACATGACGTCTGTATCCGGCTATCCGCGCCCGGCCCGAGTGTAGCGAGGCCCGCCCTGTCACGAACTTGTCGGCGGGCATCTTTCAGCCCTTAAGACAGGCGGCATTGGATTCGTTCCTGATTCAGTCTTTGAGTGGGCGGCTCGGGGTGCCCATCCCCGGGGCACGCGGTCGTTCGCGGGGCTCTGCCCCACTCACGCCGCTACTGCTCTCGGCGCGCGACGGGACACCATTACCCCGCAAGGTGTCGCGCGCCTCCGAGAGTTCCCCGGCTGACGGGCACCCAACTGCGCCGCCCCCCGCCCTCATCGTTTCGGCCGGCCCGACCACAGGGATGCCCCCGGTCCGACCGAAGGGAGGCCCGCCATCTGTCAGCCCGGGGTGTTAACCCCGGGAAAACGGCGGGCGCGAGCCCGGGGCCACGTCGCCCGCCACCCATTCATTTTGGATTCGATGTTCGGGTGTCCGGCCGGGTGTCCCCTTCCGCTTTTACCCTGCACCCCTT
>CAYYCO010000029.1:0-30625 GCA_964470365.1 uncultured Anaeromyxobacteraceae bacterium
GAACAATGGCTGGGCGTTGCAGGCGGGACTGCCAATCCGGAGCGAATGCGGAGGAAATCATCCAGGCTGGACATTTTCTTGGCAGTTTTGTCGCGTGGTGATATCGCTCGATCTCGTGGCACATTACAAATGCGGTGAAATCATGGGCGGTCGGCGCATCGGTTGGGTTCGTGTCGTGATGGCGATTGTCAATGTGGCAGCCATCCTGGTGGTGGCTTACCTGGTTCTGCCGCTCCCGGGCCGGGACCACGGCGCGGAATCGAATTCCGCTGCCGCGGCTGGTGTTGCCGGGCGCGAAACCGGGCAGGCCGCTGCGACGGTCGAACCGCTCCGGTCGTGCGCCAGCCTCGTGGACGATTGCGAAAAACTCGGCGGTGACCGATGCGGCGTCGCCGCGGATCGAATAGACGAGGCGGTGGAAGACGGCATGATTTCGGAAGCCGATGCCGGAAAATGGCTGATCCGGGCATGCAAAGCCGGTGCTGACGACTCCTGCCGGAGGCTCGCCGAGTCCATCGAGTCGTCAACCGACGGTCCGGACTACGATGATTCCGGGGTACCGCTCCCTGCTGATTCCCTAGGCGCCCAGGCTTTGCTGGCCGCGTGCCTGGCCGGCCGGAGTGCCATCTGCCCGTACTGGTTCCGGGTGATGGAAAAGGATCGGAGGCCTGCCTTTTCGGGCGATGTGGCCGGAATTTTATGGGGACTCTGCAAATCGCCGGAAACGGCATCGCACTGCCTGGACGCGGCATACTGGGTTGAACTGTACGAAAGGGAAAACGGCGGAAAACTGCCGGCGGTCGCCGGTGTTCCGGAAAATATGTCGTCATCCGCGATGTATGCGAAGGCATGCGAAAACGAGTTCGATTTCGCCTGCCTCTGGACCGATGGCCCCGGTCGGCTGCCGACCGCGCTTCCCTCGGGTCTTGACGCGGAAATTGCCTATTTCGAAGGTTGGCGTGCGGGCGATGAGGGGGATGACCCGGAATTTGAATCGCGTGAATTCGGGCGGGGCGGCGTCGGTGAAAATGACCTGTGGAACATGGACACGATGCGCTGGGCCTCGGTTCATTTTTCGGATTACAGCCTGGATGGAGACGTGACATACCTGCAGGACCAGTGCGCACGCGGTTCGGGCTTCGCCTGCGCGGAATTCGGCGTGCGGATGGCGACCGCGCCGATGGCCGGGGCCGATCGGGCGGCTGTGAGCGGCGCCTGGAAGAAGGCATGCTCAAAGGGGCGTAAAACGGCGTGCAGGCTGGTCGCCGAGGTCGTGGCCGGCAAGGGTTATCTGCCGGAACGAATCCGGTTGCACCGCACCTTGTCGGACTGGTGCCGAGGCGGCGATGCGGAATCCTGTTATTACGCCGCTGTATGCCTGGCCGACGTGGACGGCCCCGGAATCACTGACCGCAACGATCAGGAAATGACCGTGCGCGCCTGCAATGGCGGCTTCATCCCGGCCTGCGTGTCGCTGTTGCTGAACGGGTGGTTGGAGGATTACCCGAACCATGAACTGGTGGCGCCGCTCGAATCGATGGCCTGGGTTACCGACAGTGTACTGGCAGGTGGCTGCGATGAAGGCCTGGCTGATGCGTGCCTGTATCTCGGGGCAGTACTGGCCGACGATTTTGCCGATGGTGTCGCGACGGGGCCGGAAGGCGCCCGCTATTACCTGGGGCGTGCGTGCGACATGGGACTTGCGGCGGGATGCAGCCGGCTGGCGGACCTCGGGGCTGACGTCGCCGGCGGCATCGCGGCGTCGGGCGTCAGGCGTATTCTGGCCAGGGCCTGCGACATGGGGTCGGATGACGACTGCATGGATTTGATTGCGGATGCGGAGGGCGGTCTGAACGGCCCCGTCGATAAACGGCTGGCAATGTCCGTCCGTTTGAAGGCCTGCGACCGCGGCAATGCGGAAATGTGCATGAACGCGGCCCGCATGCTGGCAGGTGGCGGTGCATCCGATGTCCGCAGGGCCGCCGCGCTCGCCAGGAAGGCGAACGTCCTGGACGACCTTGGCGCCTGCCGGTACCTTTCACGGAAAAACCCGGCAGTCGCCGATGGTGAATGGATTCCAGATTGGCCGGATTGTGAAACGTCGCCGGAAATGAGGCGGTGTTACATGGCATGTCTGGCGGGGAAATTCGAGGCGTGCACCGTCGTCAGTGACGTATGGTCCACGGGGTGCGACAACTGGAAGGCGGGTGAAGCCGCGGATCAGATTGATCGGATGGCGTGCGGCATGGGGAGTGGCGCAGCCTGCTGGCGCGCGGCCGACCGTGCGTTCATGAACTCACCCGACATGGAACTGAAACCAGGGCCGATTCTGGACATGTACCGGAAGGCCTGCGGAATGGGCGATGTCGCCGCGTGCAGCGACCTGGAATATTTCCGGAACGGAAAGGACGCGCCCGCGGTGGCTGCCGCGCGGATCAAGACAATGCGCGACGGATGCCTGCACGGCGAATGGACCGGATGCCGCGGTGCCGGGCTGGCAGTTCAGGCCGGACGAATCCGTGGAGCGTCGGATGTCGATGCCAGAATCCTTTTCGGCATCGGGTGCACGCATCGTGATTTCGAAAGCTGCATGGAACTGGGGCGTATGTGGCTTGACGGCACCGGAGGACCGGCCGATCCGGTCGTGGCTTCTAAACTTCTGGGCGAGGCCTGCGACAATTTCCAGGGCGATGCCTGCCGTTACCTGGCCGCGATGGCGCTGGACGGGGCGCTGGCCGTCGAGTCGGAACCAGGGACTGCGGCGGACCTGATGTGGAAAGGGTGCTCCAACGGATCTGGCGATGCGTGCCTGAAATACGCCGAAATGGTGCGCGCAGGCGTGGAACCCGTTTCTGGGGAAGCGGAGTCGGCGGAATCGGCTTTGATGTCGGCCTGCCAGTGGGACTCGCCAGAGGGGTGCCTGGAAATCGGCGATTCCCTGCGGACATGCTTTGTCGATGACGATGAACGCGGGCGGGACGCGGTGAATTATTACATGTATTCATGCGATCTCGGTCTGCCGGCCGGCTGCCGCGAGTATGCCACCGCGATGCTGTACGGGCCGGACGGCCGCGTCGATTCTCCGTTTGCATTGATGGTGCTGGAACTGGCCTGCTCCAGTGGCGATGGCGAGGCCTGCAATCTGCGGGGGTACCTCGCGGTCAGGAATGGCAGCGGCGACGGCGTTTCATGGTTCAGGCGCGGATGCGATGCCGCTGATGCGGGCCGCAGCGCCAACGCGTGTTTCAACCTCGGAACGCAGCTTGGCGCCTCGGATGGACGGGCGGCGGCCGCGGCGTTCGGGCGGGCGTGCGATCGGGGGCTGCACATGGGGTGCGCGATGCGGACAGCCATGCTGTGGAACGATGACCCCGTCAGAACGGCAGCCAGGTATGCGGGCGTGATTCAGGACCTGGACGAACTGTGCGGTGAAAAGCCAACCATACCCGAATGCACGACGGTCCAGTCGGTTGCGGCCGCGGCGGGGCGTCCGGAACTCGCGCACGATGCGCTTGTTGAAATGGACGAGATCCGCGCAGCGTATGAGCCGGGCAACAGCCTGGTCCATCGGATGGAACGCCTGGTGGCCGATACGTTCTGCGGCGAAAAGTGACACCGACCCGCCATACGTCACGACGCGATCGATTGTTGCCCGTGTCGGCCCTTTTGTTGGCAGTTTTTCGTGGTGGTGATAACGGTCGATCCTGCACCCAATCCCTAATCGGTGAAATCATGTTCGGCAGGCGTGACGTTCCGGACCGCGGCTTCATTACATTCGTGTCGGTGCTGGTGACGGCGGTTATCGCGGCCGGCTGTGGCATGACGCAGCCCGCGGCCGACACCGCGGACGGTTCCGATCGGGAAGTTCGCGCCGGGGCTTCGCACGCGAATTTGATTTCATTATGCATGGCTGGGTGGACCGATGCCTGCGAAGCGGCGGTTGAAGCCGTCGCGGATGCGGCGCGCCTCAGGGAAATCGACATCCCCACCGAGAGGGCGTTACTGACCGACGCTTGCAGGGCGGGGGTCCTGAACGGGTGCGGCCATCTGGAGTGGCTGCTCAGGAGTTCTGGCCGGCCTGACAAGTTCGCTGGCGATGAAAGGATCGCGCCGGTAACCGACGGCGAGCGTGCCCTGCTGCTGAACCTGTGCCTGAACGGCAGTCCATTGATCTGCAAGCACTGGTTCGGGACCTGGGGACGCGATGAATGGCCGGATGTAACGCCGGAAACAATGAAGGCGTTCAGTCGGATGTGCGATGACGAGGGCGCGGGCGAGAGCTGCGTCGAGGCGGCATTCCTGGTGGAAGCTGCGGCCCGGGAGGGCGGCCGGGGGGCCGGTGAACAACCGCACATGGATGATGCGATTGAACTGTACCGCAAGGCATGCGGGAACGGGGTCGACTTTGCGTGTCTGTGGTCGGGCGGCGTTGAAGGGCTCCCGTCCGCTCTGCCCGAAGGACTTGCCGCGGAACGCGGGTACTTCGACAAGTGGCGAAACCTCGAGCAGGGAGTTCCTTACCAGGAGTCCAGCCTGGAGGAATCCGATGAATGGGACGCGGCCGAAGATGGCGAGGTGCTGGAAACCGTGTTCTGGGTGGCCTCCAGATTCCCGGATGAAGGCCTGGCGGACAACATCGCGTTCCTGAAGACCCGGTGCGACAGGGGCGCTCCGGCCGCCTGCCTTGAATACGGCCTGCGGCTGGCCACCTCCACGCATGGCGAATACGATGCCGCGCAGATCATCGCAGCCTGGAAGCGGGCATGTTCGGGAAACAGCAGGGCGGCGTGCGATCTGATGGATGCCGTGCGTGGAAACGCGGGATTCGTTCCGGAATGGGCCCGGGTACACAGGCTGCTGGACGCTTCGTGCAGGGCCGGCAATGGCGAGGCATGTTACGGGGCCTGGATCACCTGGGGTGATTACGGCCCGCCCGGTATCGGCAGAAGGCGAACCTGGGGGGACCTTGTTCAAAGCTGCAACCTGGGATATCTGCCGGGTTGCATCGCCCTGACGGTCGACGGACGTTATGAATACGAATCGGACGTCGCGCTGCGGGTTCCGTTCGAAAACGTTGCATGGGTCGCGACGAACGTGCTTGAGCCCGCGTGCAGGCAGGGGCTGGCCGACGCCTGTCATTACCTTTGGGTCGCCCTGAAATACGATCTTGATGCGGGGGCCGTGCATGACGCGGGCGCGGCCAGGCATTACCTGGACAAGGCGTGCCGGCTCGGGGAGGACGAGGCATGTCAGGAACTGCTGCGGTCGGTACCGGCCGTCGGCGCCGGGCCGGCGGAAGACCGCAGGGACCTGAAGAAACTTCTTGCCAGTTGTGACCGGGGCGACGGCCCGGCCTGCATGAGTGCATCCCTCATGGTCGAGGCCGGGAAGGGCGGTTCGAAAGACCTGAAACGTGCCGGGGAACTGGCCAGGCGCGCGAACCTGCTCGAGGACCTCGCGGCGTGTGATGCCATGCCCCATGTCGATGAATCGATTTCGGGAATCGGCTTGACCGAGGACGTGCGGATCTGTTTCGTCGGCGACGACCTGCGGCGCTGCTGGGGTGCGTGCCTGGCCGGTGAACAGGATGCCTGTTTCAGCGTCGCGTCGATATTCCAGGAATCCTGTCCGTACCTGAAGTCGAAAGCGTTTTTTGAAGAGTATGCGGGGCGCGCCTGTGCGGCGGGCAACGGCCAGGCATGCGAAGGCATGGCTGACATGATGTACATGCAGGATATCGGGGATGAACTGCAGCCCGGCCCGGTCGCCGATCTTTACGCCCGCGCGTGCAGGCTGGGAAGGTACGGCGCATGCGAAATGATTGCCAGGCCCGGCCTGGACCCCGCGTCGCCCGACGAAATCAGGGCGCGCAACCTGGCGATGCGGAAGGCCTGCCTTGCGGGAAAATGGCAGGGGTGTTACCCGGGCGGCATGTCGCTGCTGGACGGCAAGGGGGCAGGCGCCGTGCACGAGGCGCGAACCCTGTTCGGAATCGGGTGCAACGCCGGGAGTGAGGACTGCTGCGAACAACTGGCATACATGCTCAAGGATGGCAGGGGCGGGCCGGCCGATCCGATCTCTGCATATGGATTGCTGGATGTGTTGTGCGAAAACGGCTGGGGCGATCCATGTCGCGGGCTGGCGGAAATTTCGCTGGCCGGGGCGACTCCGGACGTACCGAACTGGGAGACGACGCTCAACTACCTGTGGGATGGATGCAACAAGTACAGCGGCGAGGCGTGCATGCTGTACGCCGATGATCTCGACAGGCACCCGGGGTCGGCCCCGTCCGACGATGCGACGCGTGAGGCCGCGTTAGGTCAGGCATGTGAAGCCGGCGTCGCGGAAGGTTGTCTTGAGGCGGGGTACCTCGTGCGTTTCGAAACGGACGAAAATCCCGCGGCGTGGTTCAAAAAGGCCTGCGACCTGGACGATCCGGCCGGCTGCGGCGAGTACGCCGAATATCTTCTGTACGGCTCCGGGGACGCGAATTCCCATGCCCGGGGGATTGAACTGTTGAAACGGGCCTGCGAAATGGGCGCAGTCGAGTCGTGCAACATCCTGGGGGTCCGCGAGGTCGCGGACGGCAGTGGCGACGGCACGGGCTGGTTCAGGCGCGGCTGCGGGAAGGGGGACGTCGAAATGTCGCCGGGCGCCTGCTATAACCTGGCGATGGTCAGGCCGCAGGACCCTGATGCAAAAAGGGTCGGGCTTTTCGAACGTGCGTGCGGCGCCGGGCTGGACGAGGCGTGCATGATGGCAACGGCGCTGCTGTGGAAATCCAGTCCGATTGCCGCGCATGTGTATTTCCTGGGAACGGGGCTGAATGCCGGGGCGATCTGCAGGCGGGACGGCACGATTTCAGCCTGCGCTGCCGCGGCTGATCTGGCGGACGCGGTCGGTGACGCGGCAATGGCAGCCGGCGCCCGCCAGGCCGTCGAGGACATCCGTAACCTCAATCCGGTGGGACGGGATTCCCGGTCCAGGACGGAAAGACTATCGGTTGCCTCGTATTACGATTTGCCGTGATGAATTTTCGGCAGGCGGGTTGGGCGATTTTTCATGCGCCCCCGCACATTCGCCCCTACACGCGGTCGATGAATCCTGATACCATTCGCGCGCCTTGGGAGGTGCGGGATGACTTTTCAGGACGTGATTCTGCGGTTGCAGAACTTCTGGTCGAAAAAGGGCTGCCTGATTATCCAGCCGTACGATCTGGAAAAGGGCGCGGGGACCTTCAATCCGGCGACGTTCCTGTCGTGCCTGGGACCCAGGCCTTGGAACGCCGCGTACGTTGAACCGTCGCGGCGGCCGACCGACGGCCGGTACGGGGAAAACCCCTTCAGGCTCCAGCATTATTACCAGTTCCAGGTCATCATGAAGCCTGCGCCGGAAAACATCCAGCAGCTTTACCTGGACAGCCTGTACGAACTGGGAATCGACCCGCACGAACACGATATCCGGTTCGTCGAGGACGACTGGGAATCGCCGACCCTGGGCGCGTGGGGCCTGGGCTGGGAAGTGTGGGTGGACGGGATGGAAGTTTCCCAGTTCACTTACTTCCAGCAGTGCGGCGGTTACGACCTGAACCCGATTTCGGTCGAACTTACGTACGGGCTGGAACGCATCACGCAGTACCTGACCGGCGTGGACAACGTATACGACCTGGAATGGGGACACGGCGTGTCGTATCGCGACGTGGCGCACCGCCAGGAAGTCGAATTTTCGACGTACAACTTCGAACTGGCCGACGTGCCGCTGCATTTCGACCTGTTCCAGAAATATGAAAAGGAATGCCACCGGCTGCTGGAATGCAAATTCGCGCTGCCCGCATACGATTACTGCATGAAATGCAGCCACGCGTTCAACGTGCTGGATGCGCGCGGGGCGATTTCGGTGTCGGAACGCCAGGCGTACATCGGCCGCGTCCGCGCAATGGCGCGCGGCGTGGCGACCGTGTGGATGGAAACGCAGGGCTTCCTGAATGACGGCGGGGTGAAATGATGAACTGCCGTGATTTCCTGATCGAGATCGGAACCGAAGAAATACCGGCCCGCATGGTGGCGCGCGCCGCCGCGGACCTGGAAGTGCTGGTGCTGGCCGCGCTGGACCAGGCGGGATTGTCGCATGGCGTGTCGGAAGCCCTGTTCACGCCGCGCCGCATCGCCGTTGTCGTCCGGGACATCCCCGAATCGCAGGCCGATCGTGAGGACATCGCGTACGGTCCGTCCGTGGCAATCGCCCGGGGGCCCGATGGCGCATGGACGCCCGCCGCCGCAGGGTTCGCCCGCGGAAAGGGTCGGTCGGCCGACGACCTGGTCGAACTGGACGGTCCCAAGGGCCGCGTGGTGGCGCTGAAGGCGATCGTTCCGGGCCGCCAGACCATCGGCGTGCTGGCTGAAACGATGCCGGCCGTGCTGGCGCAGTTGAAATTCCCGAAATCGATGCGCTGGGCCGACGGGCGCGGGCCGTTCGTGCGGCCGATCCACTGGATATGCTGCCTGTTCGGGCAGGATGTCGTGGACGTGACGTTAATCGGCGTCAAATCCGGCCGCGAATCGACCGGTCACCGTTTCATGTCGGGCGACGCGTTTCCCGTGACGTCGCCGGCGGCGTACGTGGATATGCTGCGCGAACGCCATGTCATTGTGCGGGCGTCCGAACGCGTGTCCATGATTCGTGAACAGATGGCCCGGTGTGAATCCGAAACCGGCCTTAAATTCATCGCGAACGACGCGCTGTTCGACGAAATTTCCAACATCGTCGAACTGCCGATACTGATTACCTGCAATTTCGACCGCGATTTCCTGCGCCTGCCGGTGGAAGTGCTGACGACCGCGATGGCCGCGCACCAGCGGTACTTCGCGATGCAGGACGCGGACGGCAGGCTTTCGTGCACGTTCGGCGTCGTCTGCAACAATCGCGCGCGGGACATGCGCGTGGTGGGCCGCGGGAACGAACGCGTGCTGGCCGCGCGCCTGTACGACTGCCGCTTCTTCTGGGAACACGACCTGGCGACCGGCCTGGAAAAGATGGGCGACCGCCTGGAAGGGCGCCTGTTCCTGAAGGATGCCGGCACGATGCACGACAAGATGCGGCGTGTCGCGAAGATCTGTGACGACGTTGCGGACGCTGCTGGATTCGACAGGGATCTTAAAAAGGATCTCGCGCGCGCCGCGCGCCTGTGCAAGAACGACCTGATGTCTTCCGTGGTTTGCGAACTGCCGGAAGTGCAGGGAATCATGGGCAGTTATTACGCCCAGGCCGCGGGTGAAAACCCGGCGGTCATCAACGCGATCCGCGACCATTACCAGCCCCGCTTCGCGGGGGACAGGCTGCCGGGCGGGGACGTCGCGGCCGCGCTGGCCCTGGCCGATCGTATCGACAGCATCGCCACGTGCTTCCATGTGGGCGCCATACCGACCGGTTCGCGCGATCCGCTGGCCCTGCGCCGCGCGGCAATCGCGGCCCTGCGCATCATGATCGCGAATCCGTCGCTGTCACGGTTGACCATTCCGCAACTGCTGGGAATGGCGGCGGAATCCAGGGGCCTGATGGCTGACGCGAAATCGTTCGTCGCCGTTGCGGTTGCGCGCGTTTCGGGCAAGGGAAAGGACGCCGTTTCGGTGGAAGAATTCATGGCCGAACGGTTCCGCGGGATCCTTACGGACGAATATGGCGTCAGCGGCGACGTGGCCAATGCCGTGCTGCCGTTCCTTTGCGGTCCCGACGCGGCAGCGCCCGCCGACCTGGTGTCGCGCGCCGTCGCGATCCGCGACGCGCTGGCCGACGATACGTTCAGGCAGTTCCTGGATAACGTGTTCAAGCGCGTGGGCAACCTGGTCCGCAAGGCCGACGACGAAATGCCCGGATGGCGCGATGCGGTGGGCAAGGCCGGCGCCATGGAAAAGATCGGGGCGTTTTTCGCGCGTGAAAGCGTGCACCGGAACCTGCTGGACCCGGAGGTCGATTACAGTGAAACGCTGGAAAGCCCGCTTGAAAAGGATCTGGAACTGTGCAGGATTACCGGCGCGGTTCAGTGCGTCAATGCCCGTGAACGACGCGACTACGGCGCGGTGCTGGCCGTGATGGCGTCGTTCGAGGGGCCGCTGGCGCGTTTCATCGGTTCCGGCAAGGATGGCGTGCCCGTCCTGCTGGAAAAGGACGAGGCGAAGCGGCTGGTCAGGCTGGCGCTTCTGGACAGGGTGTTTTCCCAGTTTAACTGGTTTGCTGATTTTTCAAGGATTTCCACGAGGTAACGCAGATGGCGAAGATGGTTTACAGGTTTTCCAAGGATCTGGTCGAAGGCGACAAGGAAATGAAGAACACCCTGGGCGGCAAGGGCGCGAACCTGCACGAAATGTGCAAGATCGGCCTGAACGTTCCCCCGGGATACACCATTACCACCGAAACGTGCGTGCATTACATGCGCAACAACAGCACGTGGGCGCCCGGGCTTGAACAGGAAGTCGCCGACGCCACCGCGTGGCTGGAAAAGACCAACGGCAAGAAGCTGGGCGACACGAAGGACCCGCTGCTGGTTTCCGTGCGTTCCGGCGCGCGTGCGTCGATGCCCGGCATGATGGACACCATCCTGAACCTGGGGCTGAACGACACGACCGTTGAAACCCTGGCCGCCTCGACCGGCAACCGCCGCTTCGCGATGGACAGCTACCGCCGCTTCATAAAGATGTTCGGCGACGTCGTCCTGGGCATCAAGGGAAAGAAGGGCGAACACGACCCGTTCGAGGCCGCGCTGGAATCCGTGAAGGCGAAGGCCGGAAAGAAACTGGACACCGAACTGGACGCCGCCGAACTGGAAGAAGTCGTTCGCCTGGAAAAGAAGGTCGTGTTCGAAAGGACCGGCCGCGAATTCCCGACCGACCCGCACGAACAGCTTAAACTGGCGATCAACGCCGTTTTCGATTCGTGGATGAACGCGCGCGCGGTCGAATACCGCCGCATTTACCGCATCCCGGAAGACTGGGGCACCGCGGTCAACGTCCAGACCATGGTGTTCGGCAACATGGGCAACGACTGCGGCACCGGCGTTGCATTCACCCGTGACGCGGCCACCGGCGAAAACGTGTTCTACGGCGAATTCCTGATGAACGCCCAGGGCGAGGACGTCGTGGCCGGCATCCGGACCCCGCTGAAGATCGCCGAAATGGCGAAGGTCATGCCGCACGCGTACGACGAACTGGTCAAGATCCGCACGCTGCTGGAAAACCACTATCGCGACATGCAGGACCTGGAATTCACGATCGAAAAGGGCAAGCTTTACGTCCTGCAGTGCCGCAGCGGAAAGCGCACCGGCCTGGCTGCCGTCAACATCGCCATCGACATGCTTGAAGAGGGCATGATCGACGAAGAAACCGCCATCACCCGCATCGAGGCCGGCCAGGTCATGTTCCTGCTGCGCCCGATTTTCAACGCGCAGGCCGTGAAGGCCGCCGCCGCCGAGGGTCGCATGGTCGCGAAGGGCCTGCCCGCCGGTCCCGGCGCCGCGACCGGCCGCGTCGCGTTCTTCAGCGATGAAATCCAGGCCCAGGTCGCCGCGTGGGGCGACAAGGCCATCCTGGTCCGTATCGAAACTTCGCCCGAAGACATCAAGGGCATGGAAACCGCCGAGGGCATCCTGACCCAGCGCGGCGGCATGACGTCGCACGCGGCCCTGGTCGCCCGCCAGCGCGGCAAGGTCTGCGTGGCCGGCTGCAGCGACATCGAGGTCGATTACAAGGCCCGCCAGATGAAGATCGGCCAGCACGTCGTCAAGGAAGGCGACTGGATCAGCATCGACGGCTCGACCGGCACCGTGTACCTCGGCAAGATCGATACGGCGCCGTCCGAAGTCATCCAGGTCCTGCTGGACAAGACACTGGATCCGAAAGACGCCCCGAATTACCGCAAGTTCGAACGTCTGATGACGATTGCCGACAAGTTCACCCGCATGTCGGTCCGCACGAACGCCGACAACCCGCTGGATTCAACGCGCGCGATCGCGTTCGGCGCCAAGGGCATCGGGCTGTGCCGCACCGAACACATGTTCTTCGAGGGTGACCGCATCACGTCGATGCGCAAGATGATCATGGCCGACAACGAGGCCGATCGTCGCAAGGCCCTGGCGGAACTGCTTCCGTACCAGCGCGAAGACTTCTACGGTATCTTCAAGGCGATGAACGGTTACCCCGTCACCATCCGCCTGCTGGACCCGCCGCTGCATGAATTCCTGCCGGGGGACGACAAGAACCAGAAGGAATTCAGCGATAAGACCGGGATTTCCGTCGCGGACATCAAGGCGCGCAACGAGGAACTGCACGAACTGAACCCGATGCTGGGGCACCGCGGCTGCCGCCTGGGCAACACGTACCCGGAAATCACCGAAATGCAGGCGCGCGCGATCTTTGAGGCCGCCTGCGACGCGGCGAAGGAAGGCACGCCGGTCAGCCCGGAAGTCATGGTCCCGCTGGTCGGTCATGTCAACGAACTGAAGGTCCAGGCCGACATCATCAGGGCCGAGGCCGAAAAGGTTTTCGCGGAAAAGGGCATCCGGGTCAAATACCTGGTCGGTACGATGATCGAGGTTCCGCGCGCGGCCGTGACGTCGGCGCAGATCGCGGAAGTCGCCGAATTCTTCAGCTTCGGCACGAACGACCTGACCCAGATGGGCTTCGGAATGTCGCGTGACGACTACGCGAAGTTCATGCCGTTCTACATTGCGAAGGGCATCCTGAAGCATGACCCCTTCGCCACGCTTGACGACGGTATCTTCGAACTGCTGAAGCTGGGCGTGAACGGCGGCCGCAAGACCCGTTCGGACCTGAAGTGCGGCATCTGCGGCGAACACGGCGGCGATCCCGATTCGGTGGAACTGTGCCACATCGCCGGCCTGAATTACGTCAGCTGCAGCCCGTTCCGCGTGCCGGTGGCGCGCGTCGCGGCGGCCCAGGCGAACATCGCCGAAAAGAAGGCCGCGAAGGCGCATTGATTTTTGGTGAAGGGGCCCGCCGTTGTCCCGGGGCTCACGTCCGCCGTTGTCCCGGGGTTGACACCCCGGGCTGACAGATGGCGGGCCTCGCTTCGCTCGGACCGGGGAAGGGCTGGAAGCACGGCAGCATGCTTGATTGGCGCGGGGCAGGGAATCCCGCGACGGGGGCTTGATGGATAGAACGCGCGTTCGACATCCGGTGATTCGTCGCGGGATCATTTCCCTGCTGCCTGCGCTGGCGGCCGTCGCGGCCATCGGCGCGGCGGGCGGCTGCGTCGAAAACCACAGGCAGATCAAGCCCGATCCGGGCGCGTTCGCATGGCCCACGGCAATCGTGGCCGACCCGGCGGGCGATTTCGTTTATGTGCTTTCCAGCAACTTCGATTCCGAATGCACCGGCGGGACCATCATCCCGGTTTCGACCGACACGCTTGAAATCATGTCGGCCGGCGCGGTCGAAATCGGATCATTCTGCGGCGAGGGCGTGGTCACGCCGCTCGCGGACGGTCGCTGGCGTATCTGGGTTCCCAGCCGCGACGGCGATTCCCTCGAATTCGCTGATATATCGCGACCCGGCGGCTTCCCGGTTCTGTTCTGCGACGGCGACGCCGCTGAAGATGCCGCCGACGACGATTCAGCGGGGATGCGCCCGCTGGACGACGGCTCCGGCGCGCCCGTGCCGATGGACTACATCGCCGGGGATGCCGACCAGGATGTTGCCGGTGATCTGCCCGGCTTTCACGACTGCAACGGCAGCTACTCGATCCACCTGAAGGACTTCGCGGCCGAACACGAGGACGGGACGACATCCTTCGCCGATAATCCTTTCGGCGTCGCCGCCGGCGGCTGGGTCAACCTGGCCGACGGGCGCCGCGTCCAGCCGATCTATGTGACCGGCATTGTCGGTTCGGCGATCGATGTTTTCCTGGCGGACGACAGGGGCGCCGTCGAACACGCCGCCGTGGCGGCGATCGAGGCCGGCAGCCACTCGGTCCTGGAATACATGGTCACGGATTACGATCGCGTGGTCTGGATATCAAACCGCGAACTGAATGAAATCGTGATCGCGCACGTGCGCATTCATGCCGACGGCAAGGTGGACATCAGGGTTGACGACTCCGCCGCGGCCGACATCCTCGGGTCGAACGGCGATTACTTCCGTGGTATTGCACGTTCGCAGGTCGGGCCGTTCCTGTACGCGACGTACCGCTCGCCGGCCGGTCTGGCGGTTTTTGAAATCACCGCTGGTGGCGGACTGCGGTACCGTCATTTGATCCATCTTGACGGCAATCCGTCCGGCATCGCCGTTTACGGTAACGCCGACGGGACCGAAACGGTGTACGTGACCGAAAATTCCCTGGATTACGTCTATGCAGTCGATCCGGTTTCGATGACGGTCACCGACACTGTTTTCGTCGGCGCGTCGCCTTACGGCATCGCGATCGCGAACGACCGGGCCTTCGTCGTCAATTTCGAGGATTCGACGATGAGCGTGTTCGGCGTCAACCCGGACAGCGCCGATTTTCACGTCGTTACCAGCGTTGAATGACGCCGTCGCCGGCGATTTGGGGGCAGTATGACGTCAATGTATGCATTCATCGCGTTCCGGGCGGGGCGCAGGCACGCGGCTTCGCTGTTTACCGCGGCCCTCCTGATCCTTGCCGCGGTTTCCTGCGCCGATGAAACCGAATACGTTACCGTCGTGCTTCAGCGCCCGGTGGACATGGCGATCACATGCGTGTCATCCGACTATTCGTTCCTTGACCTGGAAAAGTGCGCGGATACCGACGCAACCGCGGCGTCATGGGTGCTTGACGGGGACATGGGCGGCGTGTTCGTCGGCAACGCCCGCACCGGCAAGCTGATTGATGCCGACCCGTACCTGCCCGGGTATTCGCCCATCCATGTCGGCGATGGCCTGACCCGCATCCTGGCGTCGCCCGATTCGCGGAACGTTTTCGTGGCTGCCGGTATCGGCGAATCCGGCCTTCCGGAACTGGTCCGAATCCCAGCCGATTTTTACAACGTGGTCGGCGTCGCCGAACGCGACCAGATCGTTTGCCCGATCGTGGACATGACGATGGTTCGGGACGAAACCGCCGTTGACGGCTGGTTCATCGCGGCGATTCTGAATTGCGACGGCGAATACAGGCTGTGGAAGTATCAGGGATGGGCTTCGCCTGCCGATGCCGGCCCGGACGGATACTTTGACGAGATGTCGATCGTCGACCTTCCCGGCACACCGACGATGATTACTTCGGGGGCGGGCAGGGTGATCGTGGTTTCCCGCGACCTGCCGCCATCCGACGGTTACGCCGCCTGGGATTACATGCTGGTGTTCGACGGCGTTGGCGAGGGCGACGGCGCCTTCACGGCCGTCCCCATCGTGAACGACAGCGCGCTGGCGACCGATCACTCCGCCGAGGGCAAAACGCCCGACTGCCACGGCGCCGCCTTGCCGTATCCCGGCGGATACGTTTCCGGGCGTCCCGCGGTTTCCCCTGATGGCCGTTTCATTTATGTCCCGATTTCCGTTCCGGCCGGTATCGCCGTGTTCGATGGTTCGCTGAACCGCATCGATACCCACGCGTTCATCGAGGGCGACACGATCGATTCGACCGCGGCGGGCGACACCTGGGAATTCGCCGACCGCTTCTTCCAGTACCTCGGTTACAAGGACATCAGGATGGATTCGCCGGCGGCAGGGGTGACGTTTGTCGATATCCCCGACGTCGGCGTGCGCGCGCTTGCATGGCTTTATGGTGGACAGATCGTCCGGATCATCGTTGATCCTGCCGAGGGTTTCCCGTGGCCGCACCGCGCCGAAAACGACCTGGAAGACATCGAAAGTTCTTCGTACCAGCCGGTGCTTTGGTACCAGGGTGAAAGACTGGATAACGGCATCAAGACGCGATCGGATCTGCCGTCGTTCGGATCGTCGCAGGTCGTCCTGCCGATAACCGAAGAAGATCAATACGTTTATTACGGCATCCAGTTTAACGGCGACATCGAGGCGGAAGCCCCGGAAGTCTGGACCGCCACATACGAGGGTATCATCCCGGGCGCTTCCGGGTCGTGCGGAACCCTTGCGTTCAGCAATTCCGGCGGGTGGATTTCCGAATACGACCTGACTGCGGTCGGCATCGATTTCTGCGGCCTGGGTATCGAGGGCGCCCACGACGGGTACGCGGGCGATGTCGTCAGCGTCACGTTGCCGGCCGATGACGCCTGCGGCGGGTACTCCGGAAAGACGGTTTCGTTCAGGGTCAGGGAAAACTGGCGGTTCGCGCTGGCACTGAGCCCCCTGGACGCCTCGGCCGCACTTGATCCGATCCCGGAAGGCTGCGGCGGACAGTACATCGCCTGGGAAGTGCGCGCGTCGGATCAGTGGGTCGTTAACGGGGCGCGGACGGGCTTCCTGCATCCCTGGACCGGCGGCAGCGGAAGTTGCGTGGTTCGCGACGACTTCGATCCGGTGTTCACCGGCCGCGCCATGACCGCGATGCCGGCCACCGACGACCTGGTTGTCGATTCGTGCCCGATCGCGCGCGGCCTGGATTCGACCATCGACTGGGATGCCGCCTGGTTCCGTAACGCGATATTCGGTTTCTGGATCATCCCCGGGTGCCGCCTGGACGACGAATACCGCCCCGTGGTCATTCCTCCGGTCCGCGACACCGCGCTGCGTTTCGCGATGGAAACCGGGCGCATACCGAACCAGAACGACATTGGTGGGCTGGCAACTTCGGTCCTGGTGCACGGTGGGCTTCTCTTCACGCTCGATTCGTCTAACGGGCGGGTTGTGATAGTTGACCCTGCCGATATGGAAATAAAGTATTCGTGGTTCTGAAAAACTGGCCGGTTCTCCTCGCGCATGCGCGTGCGGTTAACGTTTATCCAAATCCTTTAGATACACGGCCAATTAACTGTTGACAAACGGTTGCCGCACATGGGTAAACTACCGGCCGAAGCATTTCGGCGTTCATTTTCGCCTGATCAGGCCTTGAACAAGGGAGCTTGAAATGACGCGCTCTGGGAACCTGCAGCGGATTAGGGGAATTCTGTTCCTGGCCGCCGCCGCATTGACGCTGCTTGCAGTGCTCGGCGGGTGCAATTACGACTGGACCTTCTATCGTAATTCGTTCACGGGCAGCAAACTGGAATTCGTGTCGGTGGTGCCGGCCCACAAGGAAGACGACGGCACTTACACCCGCCAGTGTGTTTACGACCCGGGACGGAAGGTTGATTCCGTGCTGATGTCGTTCGCCCTGGTCGGGGCCGGGCTCAGCTCGGACACGACGACGAAAGACAACGACACGGCCATCAGGCCCGGCGACATGGTCAAGGCGCCGGACGGCGACCGCGTCATTGTCGAACTGGCGACCGAATCGGAAGAACCCCGCGCCGTCAGCGAGGAAAACTTCAAAGTGAAGATCAGCTGCCTTGATCCGTACCCGCTGGCGAATGAAACGAAAAGCGCCACCAGCACGGAAATCAAGTGCGGCAAGTCCGAAAGCATCGACGGCGCCCCGGACCAGGTTGCGTACGTGAACAACCTGTACTGGGACAACACGCCGTCGGACAACTCGGACAACCCGATGCGCATCAGCCCCGACAGGTCGAACATCTCCGTCGCCGTCATGGTTGATCAGTCCGGTTCGATGAAGGGCTACGTGGAAGCGTCGTCGTTCGCGGAAATCAGCATCGATTCCAAGGTGCCGATTTCGAAGTTCGCCGAACGCGCCACCGATTACCAGGCGTTCCGCACCACCGCCGTCCAGGCCCTGATGCGTCAGCTCAACGCCGGCGATCGGGCTGGTATCTTCCAGTTCGGCGAGGCCGTCAGCGACGTGGAAGCGAAGATCCTCTGCGAGGGCACTTACGCGACGGAAGCGGAAGCGCGCGCGGCGTGTTTCGGCATCAACCGCGGTATCCTGAATTCGAACCTGCTCAGCTCGCTGCAGTCGGAGGCGGAAGGCCGCACCCCCCTGTGGCAGTCGGTCAAGGACGTTTACAAGTACCTCAAGGAAAACGAATCGACGTACGCGAAGCACATTTTCATAATTACCGACGGGCCGGATACCTGCGCCCGTAATTCACCGGATTTCCAGTCCTTCATCCGGTACCAGCGCGTCACGACCGGTCCGTGGCTTTCGGAAGATCAGGACGATTCCTGCTCGGACGTCGCGTACGCGGACTTCCGTGACTACATCTGGGACGACGTGATGAACGACGACGGCACGCCAAAGGCGTGGGACGCGATCCCGGTTCACGTCAGCATCGTCCAGATGCAGTCCCGCGGTTACCCTGAAATCGACCCGTTCCAGCAGGAAGTCGCCTGCCTGACGGGCGGCCATTACACCTTCGTTAACGCGGGCGACCTTCCCGGATCGAATGAACTGATCCAGGACGGCAACCATCCGCTGCAGGACGCGCTGACCGCGGCGGCCACGAAATTCCGCCTTTCGCTGTCCGGCGTGTGGCAGGCCGCGAAAAAGGTTAACGACCTGTCGGACGGCAGCCTGACGGCCGGCTCGGTAATCGCCCTTGACGGCGAGGTCGGCGTTGTCGGCGGCGAAGGCGCGATCTTCAGCGATTCGATGAAGACGACGATGACGAAATCGATCACGACCGACATCGACACCCGCGGCAGCTTCGTGGTTCCGTCCGGCGGCGCGGCGCTTTCGTGCGACTGGATGCCGCTGACCTGGGCCGACAGGGACGACGCCAAGGCGGAAGAATGCCGCGTGGCTTTCCTTTCCGACTCCACGGACGTGTGTTCGACGGCCGACGCCGATTTCGGCACGGTCTGCGCCACCGGAACCTGCTGCTTCGGGCTGTGCTTCAGCGCGGCTCCGGAATGCCAGGTCCTGGACGAACTGTGCAATTACAAGAATGTGGAAGACGACACCCCGTGCACGGGCGGAACCTGCGATGGCGGGCTCTGCGTGGCGGCCGGTGCGTAACGCGGGGATTGTCCCCGATTTGAAAATGTGGGAATTGGCGGCCGAAGGGCCGAAAACCAAAAGCAATAAGCGAGGGCTTGTCATGAACGGACGGTGGGCGTTGCGGACCATCATCAGCTTCGTAATCCTGGTAGTGGGCGTTCCCGCGTTTGCGCAGGAAGCTACGACTCTGGACTCGAACCTGGACAAGATCTGGGGCAAGGAAAGGGAACTGAAGGTCATCGAAAAGAAGCAGTTCCAGGCTGACTACCGGCACGAAATCGGGCTGTTCTTCGGGGTTATCCCGAACGACCCGTTCTTCGTGTACGTCCCGATCGGACTCCGGTACGACTACCACTTCATGGATTCCCTGGCGTTCGAAGTCGCCGGCGCTTACATCCCGTCCGCCAACACCGGGCTGCTGGATGAAATCGTCGAGGGCACGAAACAGGCGATCTACAAGGGTGAACTGCTGGAACGCGTCCAGTGGTATGTCGATTTCAACATCCTGTGGTCCCCCTTCCACGGGAAGTTCAGCGTCATGAACAAGCACATCACTTCGTTCGACGCCGGCTTCCTGATTGGTCTCGGCATCATCGGATCGCAGTACTACGACAAGAAGGGTGAACTTCAGACCCGCTGGTCGTACGACGGCGCGATTCCGTTCAACCTGATGGCGAACCTCGGCGCGTTCATCAAGTTCTGGGTGACCGATTACCTGGCCGTGGGCATCGACTACCGTCATTACATATTCCCGAAGTACCCGGGACCGGGGAACGGCGAATGGTCGGACGGTGTCAGCTCGATGGCCGAACTGACCGTCGGCATCAGCTACATCACGCCGGCGCCTAAGTGATCCTGCGGGGTGTTTTGACATCTTTCGCGGCCCCACGGGGTCGCCAGGGACTTTTAGAGACGGTGGGAAAATGAGCCGAAATTCAATTTCGAAGCTGCTGCTTGCCGCTGTGTTTACCGGGGTCGTCCTGTCATCGGGCGCGGCGTCGGCAATCACAAAGGAAGAAGTGGTAACCCTTGCGGTCCAGTTGATGGTTCCGGAGGCGGACATCATCGCGCAGATTGAAAAGGACCGGTCGATATTTAACCTCGCGATCGGCGACATCCTTGAACTGCGCAAGGCCGGTGTCCCGGACGGCGTCATAAAGTTCATGATGTCCACGCCGCAGCGTTACGCGGCGCCGGCCCCCGCGCCCGCCCAGCAGGGCACGGCTCCCGCGGCTGCGAAGGCCCAGCCCGTGCAGCAGGCGCCGGTCGCCCCGGTGGTCCGTGAAAAGACCCCGGAAGAACTCGAGGCGGAACGCGTGCGTCTGGCCGAGGAGGCCGAACGCCGCGCCGTGGAAGAAAAGCAGGCCGAAGAGGCGCGCCGCAAGGCGTATGCCAGCGGTAAGCTGCGCAAGGGGCTTGAACTGGCGGAAGCCGGTCAGTGGGTCGACGCGCTGCAGCTTTTCCAGTCCTTCCTGCGCGAAGAAAACTACGCGGACGATTCGATCGAGGTTTACAACGCGAAGTACGGCATGGCGGCGGCCCTTACCAACGCCGGCCTGTACCAGAGCGCCGCGCGCCTGCTCGTCGAAGTGCTCCTGCAGGGAACCGACAAGCCCTTCTTCCAGGATGCCTTCAAGAAGCTGCGCGTCCTGCGCCGCGAGGTCATTTACAATCCGCACGAACTGGAAATGCTGACTTCCTTCCCGGTCGTCGCTTTCTCGGATGCGTTCCAGGCCGAATTCAACTATGTCATGGGCGAATACTTCTATGACATTGGCGATTACGAACGCGCAATCGCCCACCTGTCGCGCGTCGCCGGCGACAGCCCCGACGTGGCCAGGGCGAAATACCTGGTCGGGCTGGTGCAGGTACGCAACAGCATGTACAAATCGGCCGTCCAGTCTTTCCAGGAAGCCGTCACCGTGGCTGAAGTGGAAGGCGGCGACCCCGCCATCCGCGACCTGGCGTACATGGGCCTGGCCCGTATCGCTTACGAGGCCGAAAACCACGACGCCGCAATCTTCTATTACAAGAAGGTCCCCGGCGATTCTCCCCGTGCCGGCACCGTGTTTTACGAACTGGCCTGGACGTACCTGATGAAGGGCGACTACAGCCGCGCCCTGGGTGCCTTCCATGCGATCCGTTCGCCTTACTTCGATGACGCGTTCATTCCCGAACTGTGGATCCTCGAGGCGCGCGTTTACGGCGACCTCTGCTACTACGACAAGGCCTCGAAGGCCCTGGATATGTTCGATGCGGAAATTGCGGTTCACCAGGTTCCGCTGCGCCGGTTCATGGATGCCCAGCAGTCGCTGGAAAGCTACTACGACGCGTTCATTAAATCGGTCAACGCGCCCGATGAAAAGTCCCTGCCGCGCGAACTGACGCTCCCGGTCATGTCGAACGTCGAATTTTACAACCTGTACCGGACCATCCGGCAGATTGAAAAGGAAACGTCGATGATCAACGCCAACGCCGGCAAGCTGGGCGATTTCGCCACCGAAATGGCCGGGCGTCTTGACGTGCTGCACAAGGACAACGTGGTCCGCTGCGGCGTCACGGTTCAGCGCATCCTGAAGGGCGTGGAAGCAGACATCGAACGTTCCCAGATCCACCAGACCGAAATCCAGGTCGACATCAGCGGCGCCGAAATCGACGCCCTGAACCAGGAACTGCGCGTGCTGTCCGGCGAGGAAGAAGAAGTCTCCTCCTCGAAGGCGAAGCGCAGCGACATCGTCATCGGCGGCGATACCGAAGTGTGGCCGTTCAAGGGTGAATACTGGCTTGACGAGGTTCCGTACTTCCGCAGCTCGCTCGTCAGCAAGTGCGTCGAATACTGACAGGTACGTTTTGATCGGGACCGGGCCCTGCGGGCCTGGTTGCCCAGTCGTTGAATTCTTGCGAGGTAATGGGACGAATGAAACGCAACATCACGTCCATCGCCGGTTTCGCGGTTGTCGCCGTCGCCTTCCTGGCGGTTCCGGTGGCTGCGCGCGCACAGGCGCCAGAGGGGCAGGGATCGGTTGAGGGCGCCGCTACGGCGGCCGAACCTGAACAGAAGGCGGTCCAGGGCGGTAAATTCACCCTGGAAGACGCCGAAGTGATGGTTGGCGAGGCCGTCAAGGAAAAGATGGCCGAAATCAGCCTGCGCAGGCAGGAACAGATTGAACGTCTGAAGGCTCTGCTGGCCAACCCGGACTACCGCAAGGACCCCACCCGGGCGCCCGGCGTCCTGCACCGCCTGGCCGAGGCGTACTGGGATGAATCGTTCTACCAGTACATGCGGGCTCGCGACGAATGGGACAAAGCCTACGAACAGTACGACCAGGGCATCCTCAAGGAAGTCCCGCCGGAACCGGTGGAAGATTACGCCGTTTCGCTGGAGTACTACCGGATGATCCTGAAGGACTTCCCGGAATACCAGCGGTTCGACGAAGTGCTTTTCTACATCGGCAAGGGCGCGATGAAGGAAGGCAAGGCGAAACGCAACGTCGCCCTGCAGAAGGAAGGCGTGAATTACCTTGACCGCCTCGTCAAGGGATACCCGGACAGCAAGTGGCTGGCCCAGGCACACCTGGCGATGGCCGAATACTACTTTGAATCGAACAAGCTGTACTACGCCCAGGTCAATTACGAAACCATCCTGACGAAGTTCCCGAAGTCCCCGATGTACAACTACGCGCTGTACAAGCTGTCGTGGGTGTACTTCAACATGGCCGAAATGGAAAAGGCGATCAGCGGCTTCAAGCAGGTCGTCGCCGCCGTTTCGTCCGGCAAGGGCAAGGGCGTTATCGAATTCAGGAACCAGGCGTTGAATGACCTGGTTTCGTGCTTCGCCGAGGTCGAAAACGGCTGGCAGTCTGCGCTTGATTACTTCAAGGGCGTCCTGCCGGAGGACGAGGCGTACGTCAAGATGCGGATGCTGGCCGACCTTTACGTTGGCCAGGACAAGGTCATCGAGGCCATCGAACTGTTCCGCCACTTCATCGAACGCGAAAAGAACAGCAAGAACGTCATCGAGTACTACACCATTATCCTCAGCCTTTACCAGAACACGAACGACATCCCGGCGCTGGATCGCACGACGATGGAGGTTATGGGTTACTTCGATCCGAAGGGCACCTGGTACACCGCGAACAAGAAGGACGCGGACGTGACCAAGGAAGCCGATACGCTGGTCGAAAAGTACGCGTACTACATGGGTAACTACTACCACTCGAACGCCCAGAAGGCCGACGAGAAAAAGGAAAAGGGTGCAAAGGATCTGTACGCGAAGGCTGCCGAAAAGTACCGCCTGTACCTGACCCGCTTCTCGGAATGGGATCGCGCGTACATGGTTAACTTCTACTACGCCGAAATCCTTTACGCCCAGATCCAGGATTACCAGGCGGCGGCGGACCAGTACAACGCCGTCATCGAACGTGACAAGAAGGGCGACTACATGGAAGACGCCGCGCTGGGCGTCATCTACTGTTACGGCGAACTGATGGTCCAGGCCGGCCTGCAGGAAGTTTCGAAATCCGGCAAGTTCGAGGTTTACAGGGTTGACCCGAAGGCCCAGAAGAAGAACTTCGACAAGACCGATCTGCATCCGCTGGAACAGGGTTACATCAAGGCAGCCGACAAGTACGTCGAACTGCTGACCGACCTGCTGACTGACCCGGAAGTCAAAAAGAAGAACCCGAAGCGCGGCGAGGCGATTCCGGAAGTCATGTACCTGGCTGCCGACGTCCTTTACCGGCACGGCCAGTTCGAAGACGCGGTCAAGCGCCTGCAGATCCTGTTCAGCTACGACAACCAGTCCAAATACGCCGCGTACGCGGTCTTCACGCTGCTGGACTGCTACCAGCGCCTGAACCGCTGGCCGCAGGTGGAAGAATGGGCCCGTAAGCTGATCGAGGCCCGCAACTTCACGGTCAAGAAGGAACCGGAACTGCGCAAGATCGTCGCCATCGCGATGACCGAAAACGCGCGCGTCCTGTCGATGGAGGGTAAGTCCGACGCCGCCGGCAAGGAAGCGATGCGCGTTTACGAGGAATTCAAGGGCGACAAGGTCATGGCGTCGTCCGCCCTGTACAACGTCGCGGTTCTTTACGAGGACCAGCGCAACGTCGACAAGGCGATCCAGACTTACAAGCGCGTCGTGAAGGAATACCCGGATTCCGAAGTCGCCCCGAAGGCGGTTTTCGCAATCGGATCGATCCAGGAAAGCCAGACCGAATTCGAGGACGCCGCGCAGACGTTCGAAAGCATGACCCAGTTCAAGACGCAGAAAAAGCCGACCGACCCCGAAAAGGTCGCGAACTGGGAACAGCTCCAGGCCGACATGGCCAACGCGCTGCAGAACGCCGGCCTGATCCGCGAGGCGCTGGGTGACTGGAACGGCGCGGTCAAGGCGTACGAAAGCTTCGTCGCGATCTTCCCGAACCATGTGGAAACCGCGCGCGTTTCGATGCGTATCGCGCGTGCCTACGAAGAAAGCGGCGATGCTGGCAAGGCGTTCGCGGCTTACCAGAAATGGATCGGCAAGAACTACAAGGCCCCGGACTTGGTGGTCGAGGCGTGGGTTCGTTCGGGCGCGATGCTGAAGAAGCAGAACAAGGAAGGCAAGCGCACCGAGGCGACGCGCATGTTCACGACGGCGATTAACAAATTCAACGAAATCGGCGACAACCAGACGGCGCTGGCCACCGCTAAAAACTACGCGGCGCAGGCGGCGTTCGAACTGGCCGACTACGCGTTCGACGATTTCTCGAAGTTGACGATTCCGTCGACCCTGAATCCCTACAAGCTGAAGAAGGCGTTGACCGACAAGGCCGAGGCGCAGCAGAAGGCCGAGGCGATGTTCAACCAGGTGCTGGACTTCAAGTCCGGCCCGTGGTCGGCCGGCGCGCTGTTCAAGATCGGTATGCTGTACTACCAGTTCAAGGAAGACCTGCTGAACGTCCCGGTTCCGGAAGGACTCGATCCGGACACGGAAATCCTTTACCTGGCCGTCATCGATGAAATCGCGGCGCCGGTCGAGGCGAAGGCCCTCAGGGCGTTCGAAAACGCGCTTAACCTGGCGCACGACAAGAAGGTCTACAACGCGTTCTCGAAGTCCTGCGCCGAATACGCGGCCAAGGTCAACCAGGACACGTTCCCGGTTGCCGGCGATGAACTGGTGAAGTCGAATCGCGAAAAGGATTCCGTTACTTCCACCAGCTTCATCAACTCGCTGAAGCGCGGCGACGTCGAAATCAAGTACCTGGAGGAGGGCGCGAAAAAATGAGGAAGGCACTTGTAATTATTGCAGCGTCCGTCCTGTCGATCGCCGTCGTTGCCTGCGTGTCAGCCGACAAGGAAACACGCAAGGTCAACGCACCCGCGGCCCAGGCGGCGAACCAGGGCGGCCAGGCGGCCAAGCCGGCAGAATCTGCTGAAGACCTGTCGTACCGCGAAATCATCACCAGGGAATTCAAGTACGTTGAGGGCATCAAGGAAGACGCGCAGGATTCGTTCGGTCAGGGCGTCCTGTTCCTGAACCAGTTCCCGCCGAACTACGAACGCGCGGTCGAATCGTTCAAGAACGCGATCGACAAGGACGCGAGCTTCCCGGAAGCGTACTTTAACCTTGGCCAGATTTATGAACGCCAGGGCAAGCCGATGGACGCGATCCGCGTTTACGAAACGGCGGGCAACAAGACCGATGCCAAGGCGGACTCGCAGGCCTACATCGGCAAGGTTTACCTGGGCATGGCGAAGCGGGCGCGCGACACCGGCATGGTGACGGAAGCCGATTCGTACGAAACCAAGGCGAAGGCCATATTCGACGAAATCATCGCGGCCGATCCGGAAAACATCCAGGCGAACAACGCGCTGGCGCTGTACTGGCTTTTCAAGGGCGACAGCAAAACGGCCGAGGATTACGTCCGCAAGGTTCTGCTGAAGGCGCCGCAGGACGTCGTCGCGCTGAACACGCGCGGCCTGATCAACCTGAAGGCCGGCAACCTGAAGATCGCGAAGTGGGTGTTCGAGCAGAAGGCGCTGCGCTTCGACCCGAACTCCATCGAGGCGCTTACCAACCTCGGTATCACGTACCTTCGGATGGGCGACACCCCGATGGGCGTCACGTCTTTCGAAAAGGCGCTGCAGATTGATCCGAACAACTACGAGGCGCGCATGGACGTTGCCGCCATTTACCTGAATTACCTGCACTACGAGGCGGCGCGGCAGCAGTACGAGGCGGCCCTTGCCCTGATGCCCGACAGCGCGGAAGCGATGATCGGCCTGGGCTCGTGCTACCTGGGACTGATGGACGCGGAAAAGGCGGTCGGGCTGTGGGACAAGGCGATCGGCCTGACCCCGAACCAGACAGAACTGTACCTGCGCGTGGCCAAGACGTACGAAACGAAGCTGAATAACCTGGATAAGGCCGTTGAATACTACGAACGCTACCTGGCGGTCGCGAATCCGCCGGACAACGATCCTGTCCGCGGCCGTATCCCGGTCCTGAAGGAAATGATCAAGAACGGCGGGATGATCATGCCGCCGGAAGAACCTGTGGCGGAACCGCCGGCCGAGGCGGCCCCGGCTGAACAGCCGGCCGAACAGCCGGCCGTCGAACCGACGCCCGAACCCGCGCCTGCCGTGGAACCCGCGCCTGCCGTGGAACCGGCGCCCGAGGCGACCCCGGCCCCCGAGCCCGTGCCGCAGGTCGAGGAGCCTTCGCCGGCCGTGGAAGTGGTCGTACCCGCCGCTGATGCGACGGTGCCGGCCCCCGAGGTCGCGCCGGTGACGGCCGAACAGCCGGCCCAGCCCGCAACGACGGCCCCTGCCGCCGCGGAAGAAACGACGGAAGAGGCTCCCGCCGACGTGGTTGCCCCGGTCGTGGAAGGGGCGGTTGCCCCGGCTCCGTGACTGGCATTTTTGGTGATTGAAAACTAATATTGCGTGGGACTCCCAAGGGGGTTTGGAATGAAAAAGTTCGTATTCGCTGTTGTTGCCGCGGCGTTCGTCGCGGGCGCGTGGGCACCTGTTGCGGCGCTGGCCGAGGGGCCGGTCAAATCGAAGTTCTACGACTTTTCCGATCAGCTGATCGACGGCGACATCAAAAAGCCGACGACACTGTTCACCGACGCACGCCAGAAGGTCAAGTTCGACCGGCTGCTGCGCCTGAAGAAGTCCTTCATCGAACCGATGCTGGACACCGCGAAGGAAGACACGTTCAAGTAGGCTGACGACCCGTCACGGGTTCCGACCTTACCCCGCCAGGTCACAATACGGATTTCCGGCTGATTATCATTCGCCGGGCATTACGTCGATAACCAGGCGATCTCCATCCATCGGGAAGTAGAAGTTGGCAACATGGGCGCCGGACTTTTCCGCCTTCTTGATATCGGCGCCCTTGAAGACCGACAGGACATAAGCGCGGTTCGGTCCCAGGGCGTGTCCGGCAACCAGGCGCAGTGCGAAGCTGTGTGATTTCGCGTCGAGGCATTCCATGCCGTTAACGAAGGCGGCGCGACCAGCCGAATCCGTCGAAAGCAGGGCCGGTCCGGACACCGATTTCAACCAGTCGTCGGTGAGGCGTCCGTTTTCGCGGGCCTCGCAGACGTTGGTATAAACCACGACGGCCTCATGCATCATGTTGCGTTCGTAACGGAACAGGAACGGAGCCACTGCAAGGAACAGCGCGAACAGCATGACCAGCGCGATCAGGATCGGGTGGCGCTTTGAAACGATTTCGCCGAACGCGGGGATACGGCGGGACGGTGTTGTGCCGTCGCCTTCGGGACCGTCGACGGAGTCGTCGTCATTCGGGGCGGAAGTTTCGCCCGTGCCGGTTCCGGGGGCCACGGCATCGAGTTCCCACGGTGTTTCATCGTCGGCGCCGGGCTGGTCGCCGGCATCACTGGTCGCGTCGGGAGGCGTTTCGAGGTTTGGATATTCGCCAGATCCTTCGCCCGGGTTGATTTTTTCGTCGTTCAATTCATTTTTCCTTGTTGATTTCGTTTGATTCGCGGCGCCCGAAGATGTCGCCGTCAATGATTTCGGAAAGAATTCTATGCACCTGGCCGACCTCCGGGCTGAACGCGTCGGCGGCGGCCTGATCGGTGGCGACGGTGGCCCGGTCGCCGCGGGCGGCGGGCCCGGACAGCGCCATGAACCCGCCGGCGTCGAGATTGTCCAGCATGGATCGCATCAGGCCGAAAACGGCGGATTCGGGATCCGGCACGCCGCAGGCGGCGAACATCGCGGCCGATTCATAGGCCAGCGCGCCGGGCAGGTTTGATGCCAGGACCGCGGCAGCGTGGTAAAGCGCCACATGGTCCGTGCCGAGTTCAAAGCAGCGCGCACGCACGGAGACCAGAATGTCGACGACCGCGGCCGGGGCGCCCTGAACCGCGAAAACCGTGTCCGCCGGTAACGGAACGCCCGCGTCGGCAGGCGGGAATGCCCGCAGTGGATGGGTGCGGCATACGGGCGTGGACAGGCGGTCCACGACAGGCGCCGTTGCCGAAGTGACCGCGCAGCAGTCCAGAATCGGGTCGGCGTCACGATCGATTTGGGCAAGGATGTTCCCAACCGCCTGGTCGCCGGTGCAGATGAACCATATGGCGCGGGCCAACGGAATCGCACCGGCGATGGACGTGCGGCGGACGATGGCGTGGGGCAGGAATTCGCGTGCGGCCAGCACGACGTCACTGTCGACCACGGTCACGCGGCGGTTCCGTGCGGCGAAAGCGAGGGCAAGCGCCGTTCCCACGCGCCCGCAGCCGACGATGACGATTTCAGTGGATGTGCGAATATCATTCGCCCGTACAAGGCGGTACAGGTCATGATCGACGATGTACGTTTCGACGGCATCCGGCAGGAGGTCCCCGCGCGGGAGGCCCGCGGCGAAGCGGCGGCGCAGGTTGGTCGATGAAACGCGCGGGAAAACCGGGGCGCCATCGACTGTTTCATGTCCGGCGCGGTTCAGGACGATGGGTGGCGCGATTTCCGATACGCGGTCAAAATCCTTCCATTTCGCGGTTTCGGCGGGGATGTCCGACCCGATGACAAGCCGGAGGCGCCAGTCCGGATGGGCGGCGGAAAGCGCGGACAGCGTGTCGACAGTGTATGAAGGCGCCGGGATGGTCGATTCGACGTTGGACACGTCCACGCGGTCGCCGAGCGGACCGAACGCCAGTCGGCACATTTCCAGCCGGTCGTTGAACGACGACGACGGTTTGGCGAAGGCGTGTGCGAAACAAGGCACGACCAGGACGCGATCGATGTCGTCGCGTGAAAGCAGCCAGCGCACCACAGAAACGTGACCGACGTGCGGCGGATCGAAGCTTCCGCCGAAAAATGCGACGTTCATGGCCGCACCCCCGGGGTGTGGCCGTACAGGTAGGATGCTTCCGTGATTTCGTCGTAGCGCCCGGGAATGTCCTCCATACATGAAAGAACGTCGCGCGGATCCGCGCCTGCCAGCAGCGCCGGGCCGGAAACGCGGTCGCCCAGCAGCAGGTCCAGCGCGGGAACGTCACGCACGAATTCGTATGCATCGGTGCGCAGGCGGAAGTCGTCCGGATACAGTTGCGACGCCACCGAGACGATGACCATGCCGGTCAGCAGCGATTTGAATTTCGATTGATCGGTGACGACCAGGTGGATGCCGCCACAGGAAACGCCGGCGTGTTTGTCGAATTTCGGGGTGAAGCGGACCGGCCGGAACACGACGCCCCCGAGACTGAATTTTTCGATGGCGCGGCAGAATTCCCACGGATCGTGAATCCACGGGGCGCCGGCGAACATGAACGGCGATGCAGTGCCGCGTCCCTCGGAAAGGTTGGTGCCCTCCAGCAGGCACATGCCGGTGTAAACCAGCGCGGTCGCCGCGTCGGGAATGTTTGGTGACGGCGGTACGAACGGCAGGCCGGTTGCGCCCCAGTCCATGTCGCGGGTCAGGCCTTCGCACGGCACTACCTGCAGGTCGATGTCCCTTATCGAAGTGCGCAGGGAGTAGCTGGCGATTTCGCCCACGGTCATTGCGTGGCGGGATCTGAGCGGCATGTAACCGACAAAGGAACGGACCGCCGGGTCGCAGCAGACATTGCCTTCCCGGCGGACAAGCCCGACAGGGTTGGGGCGATCCAGCACGATGAATTTCGTGTCGATGCCGTCGCATGCATCCATGGCCATTTCCATCGTTGCGACGTACGTGTAGTAACGGGACCCGACGTCCTGGATGTCGCAGATTACGACGTCAATCCCGTCGAAAAGACCGGCGGCGGGGCGCAGTTGGTCGGCCGTGTCGCGGTAGAGGCTGATTACCGGGACGCCGATCGGTTCGAGGCGAAAATCATCGACGCGTTCCATGTAAGGGATTTCGCCGAAGATGCCGTGTTCGGGGGCAAGTATGAAACGCAGGTCGATGCCCGCGGCATGCATCAGATCAAACGCGTAGCGCAGGCGGGAATCAACCGACGCGCCGTGGCATATCAGCGCGACACGGGCGCCGCGGCATCCCGGGAACCCCTGCGCGACGAACCTTTCGAGTCCGGTTGCGACCATCACAGATTCCGTTTGATCCGCCACAAGGTTACGGCGAAAAGGCTGCCGCTGGAATAAAAAAAAGCCCAGCACTGGGCTGGGCTTTTTTCTGGCGGGGTGGACGGGACTCGAACCCGCGGCCTCCGGCTTGACAGGCCGGCGTTAT
>CAYYCO010000030.1:0-30480 GCA_964470365.1 uncultured Anaeromyxobacteraceae bacterium
GGTCGCCTCTAAAATCATTAAGGTTAATAGGGAGAACACATATGTCTTCGGTCGGATGTTTGATCCAATCCCTGTCCCCTCTCTTGACGTTTACCCAAAAACTGGATAACTCCGCAGCCTCGGCAGATACACGTTCGTGCATAAGGAATCTGATCCTGGATTCGTTTTCAATCACGTGACTGGCCGTGACTAAGACAAGGACAGGTGATTCTCCCTCGGAGCCATACCTGAAGAAGAATCCGGTTCCGATACCCTCGTCATTTTCACCGGTTACGATACGCACTGAGTTGAAGAACATTTTTGATGAAATGCAGTTCGGTTTCTTGATTCTTTCCACAATCCCATTTCCAATGAAGTCATTGGCATCATAGTCCACTGCTATTGTCGTAGTAAACGGTTAACTTTGAATGTGTTTCTGTGCCCTGGCTGGCTTCACTATTCACTGACACGAATGCCACTGTCTGGACTTTGATGGGGGCTGGAGTTCACATCATTGATCGCTGCCAGAAGTGTAGATTGTGGTACAAAAGTGGTACATACAGGACGAACAATCCGCGCAAGTCACTGATTTCATGAAGAATAAAGGAGTGGAGGCGGGGGGAGTCGAACCCCCGTCCGAAAATGGTCCGAAAAAAGGCGGCTACACGTTTAGTCCAGTGATTCTTTACCTTCCGGAGTGGGCACGGACACCCCACCGGAGGTTTTCCTGTAACTTGTCGCGCTGAAACGGACAGGCGGCCGCGTCAGTCACCGAGCCCGAGAAGATTGCGCCTTTAACAGTTTACGGGCGCCGCTGTTAAAAACGTGGCCGTCAAGCAGCCAGTGCCAGATTGTCGTTGGCAAATATACAAGGTTCCGCATTGTTAACCGGGTCACAGAAACCCCGGACGTGCTCCCTTTCCCATTGCATCCCCGTCGAAACCGGAACGCCCCCATGTCAAGGAACCTGCATCGCAGGCCCGAAATATAGGTGTTTTCAGCAGGTTTGGCAAGGGGCGCCTTTCAGCCGCCCACCTTCGCGGACAGGGCCCAGGTGGCGGTTTCGACTTCCGACATGATGCGGTCCGTGACGACGGCTACGGTCGGGATGTCGGTGATGCGTCCGCCGACCTGGCCCAGGGGCAGGACGCCGTGGCGGTTGTCGCCGTCGATGGTGCCGGCCCGGAACGCGTCGAAACCGATCGCCATGCGGGCCATCATCAGCGATTTCCTGTAACCCATGAAAAGGATGCCGAAAAACAGTTTCAGCCAGGGCAGTCCCAGCAAGGCCGCGATCCGGCGTGAATTGAAAAGGGCGGTCAGCGGGTTCAGGCGGCGTTTCATGATGCGGCGGCTGGCGCCCGATTTCATGAACCGCGCGGGCAGGCCGTCCACACGGTCGGTGTAGATGGTGTCGTACACTTCCTTTTCCAGGCACAGGCGTTTCATGTTGTCGTGGCAGGGGCTTTCGACGGTCGCCATGAACCGGGTGCCCATGCTGATGCCGTCCGCGCCCAGGCACAGCGCGGCGGCCAGGCCCCTGCCGTCGGCGAATCCGCCCGCGGCGATGACCGGGATTTCCAGCGCGTCGGCGATGGCCGGAATCAGGACCATGGACGTGACGGCCCCGCCGTGGCCCGCGGCCTCGTAACCGGTCACGATGACCGCGTCGGCCCCGTCGCGCTGCGCGGCAAGGGCGTGTTTGTGGGTCGTCACGGTCGCGATGACTTTTCCACCGTACGCGTGCACTTCTTTCGCGATGAAGTCGCCCTTGCCCAGCGCGTAATTCACGATCGGAACCCGCTCCTGGAAAAGGACCTCGGCATTCTGCCTGGACCCGGGGAAGTACAGTGTGACGTTGGCGGCGAACGGCCTGTCGGTCAGTTCCCGCACGCGGCGGACGTCGGCGCGCACCTGTTCGGGCGACGAAACGCCGGTCGCCAGGATGCCGCAGCCCCCTGCGTTTGAAACGGCCGCGACCAGTTCGGGCGTGGCGATCCATGACATTCCGGACAGGAACACGGGGTACCTGATCCCCAGCATTTCGGTGATACGCGTCTTCATGGCCATCCATAAATGAAATCGGCAACTTGCAAGGCTGGCGGATCCCGGGGAGCCTGTCAATGGCAATCGTCGGAAGGCACCGGTTTCACAGCCCCGATATCGCCAAGGATCGCGGCCAGGCGGGTGTACGTGGCCGAATCGGCCGGAAGGTCGTGCAGGGCGCCGCGGGTGGCGTCGGCCAGCGTCACGGCGTCGTCGGGCGGCAGGAAGCCCAGAACCGGCAGGCCCCCCGCGTCAAGAGTCTGGATGTGCGCGTCGGGAATGGCGGACACGCGGTTGAACAGCACGCCCATGCGGCAGCCGGACATCTTGGGGATTTTGCCGATGGTGTCGCGCACCAGCAGGCAGGTCTGGACCGCGCGCCGCGAACCGTCGGCCAGCAGCAGCGCCTGGTCGATCCGGTCGACGACCTGGCGGTTGACCTGTTCGATGCCGGCCTCCGCGTCGATGACGACCAGGTCGAAACGTTCCAGGATCGAACCGATCATCCGGCGCAGCAGCGAATTCAGGGAACAGTAACAGCCCAGGGATCGCGACTGCCCCATCGCGATGAACGCCATCCCGTCGCGCTCGACCAGCGTGTGCGCCAGCAGGTACGACACGATTTCGCGGGCCTCGTGATCGGTGGCGTCGGACCGGAGGGCCCGGACCTTTTCGATGATTTGTTCACGGGCGTCGGCAACGGTGGAAATCCCGTCCAGGCCGCACGCGACGGTCAGGCCCATCACGGGGTCGGCGTCGATCAGCAGCACGCGCAGGCCCGCGTCGCGGCCGATGCGGCCGATCAGGGTCGAAACCAGGGTCTTGCCGGTGCCGCCCTTGCCCAGGCAGGCGATGGTGTATGCGCTCATGTCACCCCCGTTCGGCCGTGCCGCCAGGATACTTTTTCAGGATCGCGCGAACCTTGTCGCACACGTCGCGTTCGTCGCAGTCGCCGCAGGCGCGGCCCTCACAGCCTTCGCCGGTTTCGTCCCCCGAACCGGCGCTGATGGAAACAACCGCCGTCAACCGCCGGATTTCATCAAGAAACGGCGACATCAGGCCCATCGCCCGGTCCGAGGGTATGCCTGCCGCGACGAAAACAGCCCCGTCAAACCCGCGGCACCTGGCCTGCGCCGCGTGCGCGCCGACAATATGCGCCGCCGAAAGACCTGCTGCGAGCAGGCCATGATGGATCCTTGCGGTCGTTTCGTCACCGAAGCTGTGCGCCATGAAACCGGGCAGGCCGCCTGCCAGGCTTCGCAGCGAAGAAATGCGCGACAGCAGCGGGCGGCATACCGGGTCTGCCGACTGGATCAGCAGGATCTGCATGAAGTGGTGCACGCGTCCCGTGCGTGCGGCCTGGTCCAGTGGCGGTCCGAACGCCCACCCGAGGCTGCCGGCGCGCCCGAATTCCCGGACCGGGATGGCGATGCTCAACGACATGGACGGCGGCTCGCCCAGCAGGATACCGGCCTCGCTGTCGAGCACGAAGTCCGGGAGACCTGGTACGTGCGGCGGCGCCGAAAACCGATGAAGCGGCGCGGCCGGCCCGAATTCGTCGGGGTACGCCAGCAGCGTTTCGACAATTCCGCGACCGGGCGCGTTGAATCCGGCTTCAGCGGACATCGGCGCGAACCCCCGGGCAGACCGTTGCCAGTCCTGCCATGCAGTTGAAGAAAATCGCATCGCAGGGCGGCACGACGACCCTTGTGCCGGGAAGCGCTGCCGACAGTCCGTCGCGGAACGACGCAAGACCGGCCAGTCCCCCGGTGACAAGCAGGGGTTTTCCTGCCGGCCCGGCCTGCTGGACCAGCGTCGAGACCTTTTCGACGGCGTGGGCGACGACCCCGGCAAGAACATTTTCGCGGGCCACGCCGCTGTTGACCTGGCTGATCATCTCGCTTTCGGCGAAGACCATGCATGGGCTCGACACACGGATGGGGGCCGATGACGCGGCCGCAACCGCGTCAATCCGGCCCGGTTCGACCCCGAGCGCCGCCGCCATCGTTTCGACGAACCTGCCGCCGCCAGACGTGCAGCGTTCATTTTCGACGGTACGTTTCAACAGGCCGCCGGCGACCTCGAAGACGCGCGTGCGCAGGCCGCCACAGTCGGCGACAAGGGCCGAATCGCCCAGCCCGGCGGCGGCCTTCGCCAGCGCCGCGCCCAGCAGGATCGGTTGGGAACGCGTCCGTTTCGGCACCCACCCGTCCCCGACAATCCACAGTTGAACCGGTTCGAACAGGCCGGGCCGGAGAATCGCGGCAGTTTTCCTTGCCAGCGCCCCGATGTCGTCGGCGTCGTGCGAGGGGAACACCTGGCGCGCGGCGGCGGAATCGCCCGGCCGGGCCGCGGTGAATTTCGTGTATCGCGAACCGGGATCGCAGACCACGTGAATCATTTAAAGGCTCCTGGCAGCGAAATGCGCCGCCCCCAGCGCGCCGACAAGCTGCGGATCGAATTTCAGGGCCGCCATCGGCTGTTTCAGGTGGCGTTCGAGCGCGGCGACCACGCCGGGGTTTTTGGCGACGCCGCCCGTCAGGCAGATGCCTGGACGGATCGGCAGTTTCGCCGTCAGTACCAGGACGCGTTCCACGACGGCGTCGATGATCCCGCGGGCGATTGCCGCGCGGTCAACGCCGTCCCGCCGCGCCTGCAGTACGTCGCTTTCCATGAACAGGCTGCAACGGTTGGAAAGACGGCATCCCGGTTTGCCGCGCAGCGCCAGCGGGCCCAGATCCTCGACCGTGACCCCCAGCGCGTGGGCCAGCACTTCGAGCGCGCGTCCCGTGCCCGCGGCGCATTTGTTGTTCATCGCGAATTCTTCCACCAGGCCGCGCTCGTCCAGGGCGATGACCTTGCTGTCCTGGCCGCCGATGTCGATGACGGTCCTGATTCCGGCGCCGACCTGCGCGGCACCCAGGCCGTGGCAGGAAATTTCGGATTTTTCGATGGCGGGGAAGGGGGCCTGGAATCGTCCGTAACCGGTCAGGCAGATGGCCGCCACGTGATCCAGGTCAATCCCGTGTGTGGCGCACAGGCCCGACGCAACCGACGTGACCGATTCGGTCGCAGACGGCAGCGAGCGGCACAGGAACCTGGCCGCCGGGGCGCCGTCGTCCAGCAGGACGCCCTTGGCCGTGAGCGACCCTATGTCGATGCCCATCGCCAGTTTTTTCATCGGGCGGAACCCCGGTTGGCAAGGCTTTCGCTGAAGGCTTCCAGGCGCGTGCGAAGCTGGCCCTCGCCGCCACCGTGCAGTTCGCCTTCCAGTTCCAGCACTGGGATGTCGAGGGCACGAAGGCGACGGTGCAGGACATAGAATTCCGCGGCCGCGATCGCGCAGAACGACAGCCTGTCCAGGATGACCGCGTCGCAGCCGGCATCACGGACGCCATCCACGATGAACCGGACGCGTCGGTCGATTTCATCGGCGGCGTGCGCGCACGAAAGACGACGCAGGCCGCGTTCGGCCAGGGCCGTCATCGGCGGCTTCGTTTCGTCCACCAGGCCGTCGAAGTACCCCGTGCCGGTGCACATCAGGTCGCCGGCCACGGTCCCGCCGAACCGTTCGATCACGGCCATGCGCCGCAGATCCTCGAAATGGCTGGACACCAGGAACAGCCTGGCCGGGTTCGATCGCTGCGGGTCGGGCACGTCGGGCAGTTCCGCGATCAGGCGTTCCAGCAGTGCGTTGCTCTCGTCCACGGGAAGGACCGACACCACCTGGTGGATGGCCAGCACGTCGGTGCCGGTCAGGCGGCCGGCCGGGTTACGCCGCGCCGCCGAAACCTGGTCGACAAGGCGGCGCTGGCGGTTGTACAGCCTGATGGCGCCGCCAAGATCATCGTCGGTAATCGCCGTGCCCCACGCATCCCGAAGGGCCGTGGCCAGCCTGCCGAGTTCAAGTTCAAGCGCGGCCACTGCGGCGGGCGACGAATCTGAACTGACGGGCACCAGCAGGCGCAGGGCAGGGGCCGCGTCGGCGTGCCGCCACGCGTCGTATATTCGGCGCGAATGGTCGCATCCCGTGGAAAAAAGGACCGCGTCAAAACCGGCGAAACTGCCGCGCATCGCCATGTCGAACACGTGGCGCACCAGGCTGCAGTGGGTCTGGGCGAAGTATGTGCTGCCCCGGTCGGTGTCGGAATGTCCCGTGGCCCGGACGCGCATCGGCACCGCGCCGGCGGCATGCAGGATTTCCGGCGGGATCAGGCCGCACAGGACCGCGGCGCAGCGGCGGCCCCCGGCATGCCGTTCGTCCGCGAGTTCGGGCAGGGAACGTGCCGCCAGCTGGTGAACCTGTTCAAGCGTCGTCATTTCGGCAATCCGTTAGCAGCGAAAAATGTCCGCAGCTTCTGTTTGATCGCATCCTCGCCCATCACGCGCCGGTCAACGATGTCCGCGTCCAGGAAGCAGGCCGGCACGCCCGCCGCGCGGCACGTTTCTTCCACCTCGCGCCGCAGCGCCATGTTCTGTTTGCAGCCGGTGTTGGCGTGGAAGACGACACAGTCGGCCTGGTATTCGCGGATGGTCGTGTCCAGTTCGCGCAGGGTATATTCCATCGTGCCGTGCGCCTGTCGCACCATGCTGAAATGAAGCCGGTCAAGCACCAGTCCCTCGATCAGGCTTTCACGCGTGCCTGTGTCGATTTTCGGGTGCCGGAAGCTGCCGATGTAATCCGACACGACCGCGGCGCCGTATTCGCGGGCCAGCCAGGAGCCCGGGTCGGTCCAGGCAATCGCCTGGTCCCCCAGCAGCACGCGGATCCTTTCGCGGGGCGTTTTGCGTTCGCGGTGTTTCAACAGGATCTGTTCCGCGGCCTGCAGCAGCAGTTCGGCGCCCAGCGCCACAGGCGGTTCCCATCCGGCCCCGCCGACGACCCGCCAGAACACGGCCAGCGGGTTGATAAGCCCGGGCGCCGGGACCGCGCGGTGCATTTCGGTAACTTTGTTCAGCGAATCGTTCACGCGGTTCAGGTTTTCCGCGTACGATCGCAGCCGCTCCCAGTCCATCGGGCGGCCCAGTTTCCGTTCCAGGAATTCAATCAGTTCCCAGACCGATTTCGCCCAGACGGCGACGGTTTCGGGCGATCTGTCGTACGCCCCGCCCACCGAAAACTGGTCGCATTTCGCCAGTTCCCGGACGATGGTGTTGCCGGCGTGGTTGCCGTCGCACGGCGTGTTTGCCGAAATGAACAGCGCCGGTTCCGGCAGTTCGCCGGCAAGATGGGCACCCAGGACGCACCTGTTGATGCTGCAGATTTCCTGCGGGATGCCGTGCCGGTCGGCGACCTCGCACATGCGCGTGCTGCCGTCACCGCCGGTGGAATTCGCAATCGAATAAAAGTTTTCGGGGCAGAAATACGCCACGTCCATCGCGGCAATCACCGCGGCGGGCACGGGCCAGGTGAACCACACGATCGGCCGGCCTTCCCGGTTGGCGGCGACAACGCTTTCGTGCATCCCTTTCGTCGCGATCGTCGCCTGCCGCATTGCCGGGATGGCTTCCAGAGGCAGCGTCGCCCCGCCGGTCTTCAGCAGGGTGGTGCGCATCATGCGGCCCCAACCGGGGTCGGCGTCGATCAGCCGTGGCGCGATTGTCCTGACCAGCAGCCAGTGCGCCAGGCGCGGGTGCGCGAACAGGCGTTCCATCTTCGCCGACGCGTGCGCCGCGTGTTCGATCATCGGAAGGGGGGCGTGTTCCACGTGTCTTCTCCCTTGCGCTTCGGTCTGCGACGCCGGTCGGGGCGCCGCTTTTTCGGATTGGATCGGTGGAGTATGGATTCCCAACGGCTTTTCAGTCAAGCAGCGGAACTGCCGGGACTTCGCGAATTTGTTTGTGTCCCGCCAGTTAACGTTCTAAAATCCGAGCCAATCTGATATTGCCCGGAAGGATTACCAATGCGTAAACCGATCAGTCTTCTGGTTCCGTGTACCGTTGTGGCCGCATTCCTGGTTTTCGGGTGCGAACCTGCCGGTCCGGACGACGGCAACAACGGTGATGCCACCTGCGCCGAGGTGTGCGGCGTGCTGATGTCGTCGGAATGTTTCTATGGCGGGGGCGAAGCCGACTGCAACACGACCTGTGACGGATGGGATACCCAGGCCACCGCGTCCAGCCTGATCGGGTGCCCCGACGCATGGGTCGCGTACAAGGAATGCATGGTAGACGCGGACATCAACAACTGCGGCGGCGTCGCGACGTGGAACGTCATCGAATGTCGCGGACAGTGGGACCACTACCAGAATTACTGCGTGTACGGACTTCCGTCGACCACCGCCTGCGTCGCAGAGGCTCTTCTGGATTCGTTCTGCGCCGGGGTCGCCGGCAAGCCGCACGGCAAGATCTGCCGCGGCCAGGAGGAAGCCGGCTGCGTCGTGGGCGGGACTTCAAACAACGCCGACCTGTACTGCTGCCCGTAGGCCGTCACGTCAGGGCGGGCCGTCCCGGACCGACACGGAAAACAGAAATTATAGTCAATCGATTGATTTAATAATCTCAGATGCATAGGATTGTGCTCGCTCCAGCCATTAGGAAGCGGACAATGAACATATGCAGACTGTCATTCATTTCCGGGATGTCCCTGTCCGTTCTGCTTGCCTGCGCTGCCGGATGCGGCCCGGCTTCCGATTGCCCGGCGTGCGATCATGACGAATCTTTATGCGGTGACGTTTTTGACGACATGGGCGTGACGGGCGACGTCGATGCCGTGGAACCAGCCGACACCGCCGTTGCAGTCGATGGCGCCGACGGGGGTGAAACCGACGGACCGGACGATGTCATAAACGAAATCCTTACGGGAACGGCCAGCATAATCGGTCGCGCGCACTTCACCAACATGGACGACCATTCCGGCTTCCAGGTCAGTCTTTACCTGGATCAGGACAGGTGGGACACCCTCGACCCGATTCTGGTGGATACGCGGGTCACGGCTGCCGACGGCCGATACCGTTTTACCAGGCTTCCGGCCGGTTACTATTATGTTTCAATCACGCACGGGCCGATGACGCTGGACGGCGTCAGGTTGTGGGGGACGTTACATGTCGGGGAAGGCGAATCGCTCGAGGTGGTCGATCTTTCGTTCACGGCGGTCGGCGCCGTTTCCGGCAGGCTCGTGTTCGAGGTCGACGAATGGAATCCGCAACTGACCATCGTCTTCACGTCCGAAAGGACGCATGTGGCCTTTCCCGATCCTGACGGGAATTTTGTGCTTGAGGGACTCCTTCCAGGCGTTTATGTGGTCTGCGCCGGTGCGTCCTACGCGTCAGGCAGGTGTGTCGACAATGTCGCCGTGGCCCCGCTGGAAACCACCCCGATCGGCGACCTGGTGATGGTCAGTCCCGACACATGGCCCGGCGACAGGGTCAGCATTTCGGGTCGGGTGACCCTGTTCGGGCAGGAAGATTCTTCCGGAATTCTGGTCACATACAACCCGGGCGATTTCCAGGTCGTCACCCAGACCGACGCGGCCGGCGAATATTCGTTCGAAAACGTTGTCCCGGGGCGCGCCGACTTAATTTTCGACGCACCGGACGGTTCCGGCTATGAACAGGGTTCGGCCGCGATTTATTACCAGTTTTACGCCGGGACTTCGGAAAGGCTGCCCGAACAGGTGCTGGTGCGCGGAAAGGCGCTGTGGCGTACCGACATATTCGGCTTCGCGGCCGGGGCCGCACGATTCACCCCGGATGGGACGCGGATTGTACTGAGGTCCTGGAATTACCAGAACCTCGCCTCGCCGGGGCCTTCCGAAAGCGGGCTGTATGTCGTCGACATTTCAGGCGGCGCCGCGACCCGTCTGGCTGGTTCGGTCGAAGGTTTTCTGATTTCACCTGATTCGACCCGGGCCGTTTATGCCAGTTCTTTCGCCGCGCGCCTGCTGACGTCGGTCCCGCTGGCCGGCGGCCCGCAGGTGGTTCTTACGACGGAAAACCAGTTCCTGCACATGATTTCGCCGGATTCCAGGTTCGCGATCTTTTCGAAGTATCAGTACGGGGCTTCCGAAGACTATGCGACATGGGCCTCCGATATCGCCACTGGGGCGGAGCGGAGGCTGTGCGGCGGATACTTCCAGTTCATGACGGATGATTCCAGGTACGTCGGGGGCCTGACCCAGGATGAGGCGCTTGAAATCGTCAGGGTGGAAGGTCCGACCACCGTCTATTCCGGCGGGAACATCGAAAAATTCATCGTCGGGGGTGACGGGCACACCGTTTTCGTCTGTCATCACGGCGGGCAGGCTGAAATCGTCGATCTCGATACCGCCGGCGTGGCGCCGATCGCTGACACGCTCCGGGACTGCGGCAGGGTGCTGCTGACCCCTGCCGCCGACATGCTCATATATCAGTCGGACGACGGGTTCCTGAAGGCAATGCCGATCGGCGGCGGGGCACCGGTTTCACTGGACAGGGGCGATCTGGGCCCGCTGGCGGTTACGCCGGATGGCACAAGGGTCATTTACGGCGTCGGCCCGGATTCCGACAACCGTGTCGATGTGCGCGTCGTGGACATCGCCGGCCTGACTGAACCGATACCGCTGATGCAGGACGTGTACCGGCTGGGACTCGTTCCCCCGAATCCGCACAACCTTCAGGGGGGAAGCGTGTTCGTGGATCGGAACTCCGAAAATGTTTTCGTGATCCTTCATGGCTACGGCATCGGCTCAATTGAACTTGTGCGCGTTGCCCTTGACGGAAGCGGCATCACCAGCTTCGGTGTCCTTTGCAACACCGCATGCAGTGTCGAAGACAGCTGGCGTTTCGACGAGGACCTCGGGTTGATTTATGCCTCAAAGCCGGTGGACGCCATGCAGGTCATGGATGCGGCAACCGGCGAAGTCCTGCGTGTCCTGAACGTGCACGACAAGCTGGGAACCGTTGCGTCCGATCTTTCCGGGACGGTTACGGCGTCTGACGATTCGGGTGCAATCGGGTGGGTTGGATTCCCTGATTTGACCTATACGCCGCTGGGCCCCCTGATCGGGCTGGACAGCCCGAATTCGTTGTTTGAAGGCCGGTCGGCCAAGCTTTCGCCGGACAACAGCATGATTATGTTCAAGTCTACTTTCGGCGCGCGCAGCTACCCGCTCGATGGGACGATCGACCACCGAATCATGGTTGCGCCCCTGAAATAGCGGCGCCGGCCCGGGGCGCCGGTCGATTATTCACCCATCCAGATGCAGACCGAATCGGTTCCGGCCATGCCGCTGACGTCGTCCTTCGCCGCGCCGCAGACATGGGCGCCGGGACACCAGCCCCCGGCCGACGGGCAGGCGTATTCGCAGCGCCGGACCGGGACGGCGACACGCTGGGCGCCGGCCGGTTCGACGCATCGCAGGGGCGGGGTGCATTCGGAATCGCATGTGCATTCATGGCGGGCCGACTGGTTCAGTTCGTACCGTGGCACGCAGAATTTCGATTCGCACTGGAACCCGTCTGGACAGAACCCCGCGTCCAGGCAGTTCTGCATCGGTTCGCAGTAATACGACAGCCCGTCGTCGGCGCTGATGCAGGAATTTTCTGACGGGCAGTCCTGGTTGTATTCGCAGGGCCTTCCGCACATCGTGAACGGGCCGACCAGTCCATTCCCGCCCAGGCAGACGCCGTCCGCGCAGTCGCAGTCCTTTTCGCAGTCCGAATGGCTGTCCTGCAGGCACACGCCTGCCGGGGCCTCGCCGACCTCGAACATCAGCTTTTCCGCGCCCGCGCCGTCGAGCACCTTCCATGTGCCCGATGCCGCCGGCAGCACGGAGATGATGCGTTCGTCCATCAAGTCGGCGCCGGCGCACGCGATACCGGCGTTTTTCCACACCATAGGCCGGACCACGACGGTTCGCGCCACCGGGTCAACCGTTACCTGGGGCGTGGCGCGGGTTTCGTTGCATTTCAGCACGAACGAGGCCCGGAAACGCGTCGTCCTGGCCGCGTTCAGCGGCGCGGGGTCATCCATGACCGCGCCGGTCAGGGCACTGTTGACCAGGGACCAGCCGGTACAGTTGACCATGACGTCACCGCCGGCATCTATGGTCGTATCGGCGCCAGCGGTGTCGCCCGGCAGGTCGATCGCCGCGTCCTGCGGTACATCGGCGTCCGAATCGACGAAAACGTCCGCGATCTGCGAGTCGCCCGTGTCGGTTCCGCCATCCGGCCGCACCGTGTCCCCCGCGACGCTGTCGGTCATCGCGTCAGGGACATCGGTCGTCACGTCGGCGGGCACGATCGTGTCCGCGTTGCCGGAATCACCGGCGTCGCCGGCCGGCGAACTGGAACATGCCGCGAACATGACGCACGCGATCAACAGGGAAATGGCTGGTTTCATTATGTTTTATCCGCCGTCTGGAGGCTTGATCGAAGCATAGCCCGCCCCGGAACCACCTGCAAGTTCCGGCCCGGGTTCGACTGCCCATCGCGCGGCCTTGTCCCCGAAATTCCCGGAGAATTCCGTTCAGTATTGGCAGGCTGGTCAATGTGATGTAAATATTGCCCGTTACCTGAAGGCCGGGCCCACGGGGCCATTTTTTTTCATCTCGATGGGTGTCGGGCCACGCGCCTTTGACGCCGGGGGGTTATGAATGTCCAGAATGCGTTTGTTCATGCTGGCCGCAACCGGTTCCATGATTCTTGCTTCCGCCGTACTCGTTTCCGGCTGCGGCGGCGTGTGGGGCGGCGGCGGCCTGCTGGGTGTCGCGACATCCGCCAGCCGTGTCGGGCTTGAGGTTGCCTGCCGCAAGGAAAACAAGGCCAAGGAATGTTACGACCTGGCCAACATGTGCGCCGGCGGCATCGGCGGCTCGATCGACGTTTCCTGCGCCGACATGTACTGGAACAAATCCTGCGACCTCGGCTACGCGGCCGGCTGCAAGGCGGTCAACCGCACCGTCCCCGAAGCGGCGAAGTAACGGTAATAACAATCTTCAGTTGAATCTTGCCGCCCATCTGGCGGGATTCCGTGCGGCCGACCTTACGGCCTCGGCAAGGGCGGGCTGCGAGGTGGCAAGGGCATCGGCCAGGCGGCGGACACAGGCCGGGTAGAAATTCATCGGGTCAACGTCGACTTCGCGGGCCCCGTGGCGGCGAACGGCGCTGCCGATTTCCGCGATGGCGTCTTTCGTGTCGGAAATGCCGGGCAGGGCGGGGGCGATGAATGCCCACGTCGCGATTCCGGCATCCGACAGCGATTTCATGGCGGCCAGGCGGCGTGAAGGCGGCGTGGCGCCCGGTTCGATGATGCCGGCGATTTCGTCCGACATCGTCGAAAAGCTGAACCCGATCTTGATCGTGGTGTCACCCAGCAGGCCCCCGAACGACGTCAGCACGTCGATGTCGCGCACCACCAGGTCGGATTTGGTCAGGATCGACACGTTCATGCCGGAATCCGCCAGCAGTTTCAGGCATTCCCGGGTCAGGCAGGCCGTCTTTTCGGCCGGCTGGTAAGCGTCGGTCACGCTGGACAGCATCACCTTTCCCGATTTCGGCCGCCGCAGTTCCCGGGCCAGCACATCCGTGATGTTCGATTTCGCCACCACCCATGTTCCCCACGGTTCCGTCCGCGTCGTGAATTTTTCGATGAAGGACGCGTAGCAGTAGGCGCAGGCGTGCGTGCAGCCGACGTAAGGGTTGACGCACCAGTCCATGCCGGGGATGCCTGACCTGCCAAGGGCGGATTTGCACGTCCTGTGTTCCATGTCGCCCCCCCCGGATTTCCAGACTTGAATCAATGTTATCAGGTCGGACGAAATCGAGTTGCAATCCTTTTTTATTGTGCAATCCTTTTCGGGAATGTCGATTGCCGCGCATGGCGGCTGGATATCGGAACCTTTGTCTGGAGGATGATTTCATGCCACTGACCAGGGAACAACGACTGTCGCTCCACAGGCGCGCGAAAGACCTGCGGAAGGACGTGGTGAACATCACCAATTTTTCGGGCGGCGCCCATATCGGCGGCGGCCTCAGCGCGATGGACGTGCTGGTGCTGCTGTATTTCCATTACATGAAGATTGATCCGCAGAATCCCGGATGGGACGACCGTGACCGGTTCGTGCTCAGCAAGGGGCACGGCGCGGTCGCGTACGTGCCGGTGCTGGCCCGGCGCGGGTTCTTCGATTTCGAGGACGTGAAGACCTTCAACAAGTTCGGAAGCCCGTTCGGGATGCACCCGGATTCGCGCAGGATCAAGGGGTGCGACGCGTCCACCGGTTCGCTTGGCCATGGCCTGCCCATGGCGGTCGGCATGGCTCTGGCCAACCGGCTGCAGGGGCGCACATGCAAGACTTTCTGCCTGCTCGGTGACGGCGAATGCAACGAAGGCGTCATCTGGGAGGCGTTGATGGCGGCCGCGCATTACCGGTTGACCAGCCTGATCACCATCATCGATCGCAACCACATGATGATCGACGGCCAGACCGAAGACGTGATGGCCATCGAACCGCTGGCTGACAAGCTTGTCGCGTTCGGTTTTGAGGTCCATTCGGTCAACGGGCACGATCTCGACGCGCTTGCCGGCGCGATCGAACGCGGCATCGCCGTCGCGGACCAGGACCTGGCGGTCAACGGCGGCCTGAAACCGCAGGCCGAAATCCGCAATAACGGCCACAAGCCGATCGCCATCATCGCCGACACGGTCAAGGGAAAGGGCGTCGATTTCATGGAGGGCCAGGTCCCGTGGCACTACGGGGCTGTCGACTCGGCGCTGCAGGCAAAGGCGCTTGCTTCCATCGATCGTTACTACGACGCCATCTTCGCGGCGGAAGGGGGCAGCAATGGCTGAACCAACCGGAACCACATGGAACTGCTACGATGCGGCCACGATGACCGCACGTGAAATTTACGGGCGCGTCCTGTGCGAACTTGCCGACGCAGACCCCAGGATCGTCGGGCTGTCGGCCGACCTGGCGAAATCCACGTCGATCGCGATTTTTGAAAAACACTCGCCGGAACGCTTCTTCAACGTCGGCATCGCCGAACAGAACCTGATGGGCGTGGCCGCCGGCATGGCCAAGGCGGGGCTGATCCCGTTCGCCAGCACGTTCGCGGCGTTCGCCAGCATGCGCGCCTGCGAACAGGTCCGGACGGACATCTGTTATCAGAACCTGCCGGTGAAAATCATCGCCACGCACGGCGGCATGTCGTTCGGCGCGGCCGGCACGACGCACCACTGCACGGAAGACATCGCCATCATGCGCAGTTTCGCGAACATGACGGTCATCGTCCCGGCCGACGGTGTTGAAACCGCCAATGCCGTGCGCGCGGTCAAGGACCTGCCCGGCCCGGCGTACATCCGCATCGGCCGCGGTTTCGAACCGCCGTTTTACGAAAGCGAAAACTACGGTTTTGAAATCGGCAAGGCGCAGGAAGTTCACCCCGGCACCGACCTGACCATCATCGCGTGCGGTATCGCCGTTCTGCAGGCGGTCGAGGCGGCCAAGTCGCTCAAGGAAGTGGACGGGTTGTCGGTGCGCGTCCTGAACATGCACACGATCAAACCGATCGACCGGGATGCCATCCTGAAGGCGGTTACCGAAACCCGGCGCATCCTGACGGTGGAGGAACACAACGTCATGGGCGGGCTCGGCAGCGCGGTCGCGGACGTCATTGCAGCCAGCGGCAAGGGCTGCGCGTTCTTCAAGGCCGGCCTGCAGGACGAATACGCGCTGGTCGGATACCCGGAAGACCTGTACGCCCACTACAAACTGGACGCCAACGGGATCATCGAACAGGTGCGCTCGCTGCTGAAGGTCGAATTCGAGGAAGACGAAGACTGGAATGATGAGGTCTGACATGGACCAGGAAATAATGATCGCCAGGCTGTTCTTCAGGGCGGCATTTCCCGTCATGAAGGTGCCGCTTGCCGACGATCCCGCGATAAAAAAGGCCTGGGCGGACGTCAAGGCGACCGTGCAGTTTTCCGCGGACTGCGAACCGGGGCCTGATACGGAAGGGCAGTCTCGCATCGGCGCCTGCCTGTATTTTGACCACGGGGCCCTTGAGGTCGTCGAGGAACTGCATGAAAACCCGGATCTGACACTGCATTTCAAGTCGGTCAAGGCCATGAACGCGCTGCTGACCGGCGGCCTGGCGGTGCCGGGTATCAGGGGCGGCCTGAAACACCCCGGCCTGCTGGTGAAGATGCTGACGCTGCTGATGCGGCTGACGCTGATGATGCCTGCCAACAGGCCGAAGGACCCGGTCAAGAAGTACCTGAAGGTCAAGATGTCGATCTACATGATCACGACGGCCCTCAGCAATTACAACCGGCTGGGCGATCCGAAGATGCAGGAATGGACGGCGACGCAGCCGGACCGCATTTACCAGTTTTCGGTCGCGACACCCGAATTCGGCGAACCGATCGCGGCGTATCTGCGCGTCAGGGGCGGCAAAACCAAGTCTGGACGCGGCGTTTATACGCGTCGCCGGCCGTTCGTGCATTTCCGTTTTTCCAGCGTGGACGGCGCGCTGAAGGTTCTGCTGAAGGAAGTCGAGTTCGTCCAGGGGGTCGAGTCGGGGTGCGTGGCGATCGACGGTTCGCCGGAATACGCCGCGAAACTGAACGATTTCATGGCCGTCCTGCAGGGAATGATGACCTGACGCGACCGCGCGCGGGGCAGGGGGAATGAACATGGTTGATCAGGCGGTAAAGGCCAGGATTCATCTTTACGGGCTGTTCAAGGTGCTCGAACTGCTGCCGGAATATGACGCGGCAGCGGCGGCGCTGATTGCCGGCAGGAAGGTTACGGTGGAATTCCGCGTGGGCGGCGTTGGCCAGGCCAGGCTCCACATGGACAACGGGAAGGTTGTCCTGGAAAGGCCGGCGGGCGGGGCCGAAAGGTTCGCGGGCGGGCGGGCCGACGTCGCGCTGTGGTTTCCGTCCGCGGCGCACCTGAACGGGATGATCGCCGGCACGAAACAGCCGATCCCGGTCAAGGGCTTCACGAAACTGGGGTTCCTGTCGGGGCCGTTCACGAAGTTCATGGGCAGCCTGGAAAAGTGGCTGATGCCGGCGGAAGGGGCGCTGAACGACCCTTCATATTTCGCTGCCAACACCCGTATGACGGCGTACCTGGCCTTCCACGCGCTTTCCGAAATCGCCAATCACGACGCACTGGCCAGGGTCAGCGCGAAGGCGATCCCCGACGGCGTGATCCAGCTCGACGTCCGCGACGACATCGGGCTGTACATAACCTGCCGGGGCGGCCGCCTGGAAACGACGGTCGGCCGTCATCCGGCGCCGCGTTGCGTGCTGTGGTTCGCGGATCTGGCCGCGCTGAACGACCTGCTGTCCAGCAGGGTCCACACATACGACCTGGTCGCGCTTGACCGGATGGGTATGTGCGGCTTCGTCCCGATGATTGATCACATGAACCCGATACTCGGCATGATTGGCGGGTATCTGAAGTGATTCGCCCGCTCGGGCGTCAAGGGGGATCGAATGGCTGACATCAACACTCCGGCGGGCTGGAAGGGCAACGCAGCTTCCAGGGAACTGTTCAATCGCGCGCTGAAGGTCATCCCGACAGGGATCCCGGGCCACCAGGGGCCCGTGGAATCACAGTTCATCCCGGTCCGCGCGTACCCGTTTTACGTGGACAGGGCACAGGATTCGTACTTCTGGGACCTCGACGGCAACCGTTACATCGACTACATGTGCGCGTACGGTCCGAACGTGCTCGGGTACAACAACCGCGTGGTTGACGCCGCCGTCGACGAACAGCGGCGCAGGGGCGACTGCATGGCGCTGCCCAGCGCGCGGCAGGTCGAACTGGCGGAACTGCTGGTCGATACTATCGAAATCGCCGACTGGGCGTTTTTCGCAAAGAACGGCGGCGACGTGACGCAGCTTGCGATGATGACCTCGCGGGCGGCAACGGGCCGGAAAAAGATCGTGCTGGTCCGCGGCGGTTACCACGGGGTCGCGCCCTGGACGCAGAAGGTCGGCAAGCCCGGCATCACGCCCGAGGATGTCGCGAACAACCTGTACGTGGACTGGAACAATTTCGAACAGCTCGAGGGCCTGGTACGTGACAACCCCGGCCAGATTGCGATGTTCATGGCCACGCCGTACCACCACCCCGTTTTCATGGACAACGAACTTCCGGCGGACGGGTACTGGCAGAAGGTCCAGAAGCTGTGCAACGACAACGGCATCGTCCTGGTCGTCGACGACATCAGGTGCGGCTTCAGGCTGTCGCTGGCCGGTTCCGCGAATTATTTCGGATTCAGGCCGGACATGGCGTGTTACTGCAAGGCGATCGCCAACGGGCAGAGCATTTCGGCCCTGGTCGGCACGAACGCCCTCCGAAACGCCGTTTCGGACGTCTTTTACACCGGCAGCTACTGGGCCAGCTCGGCTGCCATGGCGGGCGGAATCGCCACGCTGAATGAACTGCGGCGGCTCGACGGCGCCAACCTGATGCTTGCGAAAGGGAAGAAACTTACGGACGGACTGGTCGCGGCCGCGGCCGACGCTGGCCTGACGCTGAAGGTCAGCGGCGTGCCGTCGATGTTTTACATGCGCATCACCAATGATGATTCGCTGGCGATGCAGCAGGAATTCTGCGCGGAAACGGCGATGCGCGGCGTGTTCTTCGTCAGCCATCACAACCATTTCATCAACTGTTCGCTGACCGACGCCGACATCGCGAAAACCATCGAAATTGCCGCCGAGGCGTTCAAGGTCGTTGCCGAAAGGCACCGCTGATCCGTTATCATGCTTCTGTCTTTCTGCGCGTTTCCGCCGGCGGGGATCCATTGAAAAGGTCGTTTCTGATTGTTTTCGCGTTGTTTGCCGTTGCGTGCGGGCCGGGGGCGTCGCCCGTTCCGGATTCCGTGACGGGTGATGAATCTCCGGTCGACGTTGTTGCAGTCGATGCGCCTTACGGCGATGCAGCCGATGCCAGGGATGCCGCCGACGTTCCGGCGGATTCCGCGGACGGCGGCTTCGACACGTCCGACGTCGTTACCGCCGATGCGGCCGGGGATGCGTCGGATCACGATGCCGTGGACGGGGTAACCCTGGATATCGCGGCCGATGCGCCGGACGCCGTGGTTGCGGACGCCACCGATGTGCCCGTCGTCGACGCCGCGTCCGATGCCGCCGACACGGTCGATTCCGGTTGCGCCGATGTTCCGGTCGCCGACGATTCCGCAACGGAAGATTCCGTCACTGATGTCCCGGCCGACACTGGCGCCGCGGATGACGGCGGTTCGCCTGACGTGCCCGATTCCGTCGACGCCGGCGGCGATGCCGGGTCCGCCGACGCCCTGGCCATAAGAATCGTCGCGTCAAACCTGACCAGCGGGCCTTACCAGGGCTATGACTACGGCCACGGGATGAACATCCTCGACGCCCTGAACCCGGACATCGTGCTGGTGCAGGAATTCAATTACGGGGACAACACGGCGGCAGATTACGACGGCTTCGTCAGCGCGGTCATGGGCGCCGGATACTGGGCCGTGGACGATTCGACATTCCAGATCCCGAACGGCGTGGTCAGCCGGTGGCCGATCACGGCCAGCGGTTACTGGGACGACCCGAACATCAGCAACCGCGAACTGATGTGGGCGACGATCGACATTCCGGGCCCGGTCGACATCATGGCGATCAGCGTCCACCTTCATACGTCGCCTTCGGCCGACCAGCTCGAGGCCGCGCAGGTCATAGTGACCCGTGTCAAGGCGCACCGCCAGGCGAATCCTGGCCTTTACATGTACGTCGTCGGCGGGGATTTCAACGGCACGTCGTCGGTTTCGGAAAGCGGTTTCGGGCAGGACGGCACCTTTTACGTCGATCCGCCCGATCCGGTTGACGACGAGGGCAACCCGAACACCAACGCCAACCGCAGCAAGCAGTACGATTTCGTCCTGGGCGATCCGGCCATGCATGCGTTCCAGGTGCCGGTCGTGTTCCCGTCGGTGCAGGATTCGACGTCGCTGACCTATCCCGACGGCCTGGTGTTCGACACCCGCACGTTTACCCAGTCCGTCCTGGACGAATACTTCCCGCCCGCCGACACCGGCGATTCCGGCGCGTCATACATGCAGCACATGGCCGTTGTGAAGGATTTCCTGATTCAGTGACCCTGGCCCGGTTCGGCGGCCGCCTTTTTCGCGGCCTGCAGTTCCGCCAGTTTGTGCCGGATCTTGCCCGCCAGATCGGGATCCCTGCGCTGGGCAGCAGCCTCGATTTCCTTCAGCATCTGGGGGTCGCTGACATTTTTGAGTTTGTCGTTGATGAAGGCATTCCATATTTCGTCGGACCACATCTTTACGTTGCCATGGACGAAGCCGAATGTGTTGTAACAGAGGGGGCACACGCCTTCCTTCCGGTACCGTTCAAGCACGCCGGACCATGTTTCACCCGGCCTGTCGCGGAAACGCAGTCGTTCCTCGAATTCCCTGCCGCAGCAGGAACAGGTTCCCCTGACCGGGGTCGTCCTGGGTTCGGGAGCGGGATCATCCACCAGTCTGGCCGACACGATGCGGCCGGTGAATATGACGACACCCTGGTCACTGTCGAACGAACGACTGCCCGAAGTCAGTGCCGCCAGCGCTTCGAGCGCCTCGTTCCGGTCGGCGAAGGGGGCCAGTCCCCATGACGTCCTGCGGTCCCCGTCGTCGTCGATCGTTGTCATGTAATGCTGTGCCTCGCTGACCGTGTACCGTTCGCCGTTCACCATGGTGAATTCGATCCTGATGGCCATGAAACACCCCGCGATTGAGTCGACACTGCGATGATAATCCCGTTGGGCCGGAAAGCCTTGGAATTTTGCCGGAAACTATGGCCGGAAGCGGCCTGAAGTGGTATTTTCCACCGGTGAAGGTCGAGGTGATGATGCGGAATCGAAGGCAATCCATGATGCAGGCCATTTTTGGCGCGTTTTTCGTCATTCTGTCCGCGGTTTTTCCCGCTGCGGCGGCCGCGGTGCCCGGGGCCGCCCATGAAAATTATTACCTGATCGCCGCGGGCGGCGATTTCGTCGATGTTGCCGAACTGGTGCGGGACGCCGGCGGCCGTGTGCTGGAATCGATTCCACCCGACCGCGTGCTGGCGTCGTTTGCCGATGTTTCGGATGCCCTGGCGCTGTCTCGGGATTTTCGTGTCCGTTCGGCTGTCCCCGTGGTGGACCAGGCTGGAACCTGGCACGTCGACGGTATGGACACCGAATTCGTTGCGGGGATGCGCGACGCGTTCGTCAGTCCTGCCGTGACGGCCAAACGCCCCCCACTGGCGCGGGATGTTCTTCACCGTGAAAGGGGCACCGGCCATTTCGTGCCGCTGCGGGCGCCGGCGATCCCTCCCGACGGAATCGATTTCCTGCCTTCCGTGCCTGCCGCGAATGTTCCTGTGCTGCCGGCCTGGCCGATGAAAAACACGGTCGCGGTCAGCATCATCATGCCCGAAAGCGACGGATCAACCGACACGAACCGTGAAAACTGGACGACCACGCTGGAAAACAAGGTCGAGGCCGAAATCAAGGCGGGGCTGACGTGGTGGCCGCAGAAGGCGTCCGGTTACGGGGTCAGCCTGGAATTCAAGTTTTTCACATATAAACCCAGCGCGCAGCCCGACGCTGTCCAGACGTCGTACGAACCGATTACCCACACGTCCGATGAAGAGGGTCTGTGGATCGCCGACGTGATGAATAACCTGGGTTACACCGGTTATTACACGATGGCCGTCGACGCGTTCAACACGTACATGAAAAATTACGCGGACGCCGATACTGCCGTCACGGTGTTCGTCGTCAACAGTTCGAACGATTACGACGGGTCGTTCCCGGACGGGTATTTCGCATACGCCCACTGGGGCGGGCCGCTGATCGTGATGACCACCGACAACAGTTCTTACGGCATCGACGAAATGTCCAACGTGATCGTTCACGAGATGGGTCACGCGTTCTACGCCACGGACGAATATTACGAACCGGGCTATGCGACCTGTTCCTGCGACGACGGGTACAACGGCTGCAAGAACCGCAACTGCGCGGCCGGATGCGGCATGAACGTGCCCTGCATGATGCGGTACAACGAAGACGCCCTGTGCGCCGACACGGTATGTCATATCGGCTGGGTATGCCAGTGTTCGTCCGGCGTCTGCTGTGACGGCTGCGGTTACAAACCGGGCAGCACGATCTGCCGCAAATCGGCCGGGGACTGCGATGTCACTGAATTCTGTTCCGGCAGCGCGACGACATGCCCTGCCGACAAATTCAGGGCTTCTTCTTACAAATGCAGGTCGTCGGCCGGCGATTGCGACGTGGCCGAATACTGCGGCGGTTCTTCGGCGGCGTGTCCGGCGGATGCGGTCAAGGGCGCCGGTACGGTGTGTCGAGCCGCCGGCGGCGACTGCGACATCGCCGAAAACTGCACCGGAACCAGCGGTGTCTGTCCGGCGAACGTGTTCCTGGATTCCACGCACGTCTGCCGGGAATCGGGCGGCGACTGCGATGCAACCGAATACTGCACGGGAAAATCGGGCTCATGCCCTGCCGACAACGTCGGCGGCAGCGGCGCGGTATGCCGTGAATCGACCGGGCCGTGCGACGCCGTGGAATACTGCAACACGTCCACGGGTGAATGTCCGACCGACAAATATGCACCGGCGACCACGGTCTGCCGCGCGTCCACCGGCGTCTGCGATGCCCCGGAATACTGCACCGGCGACGGCAGCGAATGTCCCGACGACACGCTGTACCGCTCGGATCATGAATGCCGCCCGGCCGTCGGTGCGTGCGATGTGGCCGAAAAGTGCGACGGTAAGACCGGGACGTGTCCCGTGGACATGATCAAGGGCAAAAACGCCGAATGCCGCGCGGCCGCTGGTGCGTGCGACGCCGTCGAGGTCTGCGACGGCAAGTCCACCAGGTGCCCCGCCGACATGATTTACGGGGCGGGAATGATGTGCCGCGAACCGGCCACCGACTGCGACATTGCCGAATTCTGCACTGGAAGCAGCGTCAAATGTCCCGCCAACGCCGCGTGGGTCCCCGGCCACTCTTGCGACGACGGAAATGTTTTCACTTCCAACGACAAATGCTCGACCGAGGGCGATTGCATCGGCATCGAGGACAATTCCTGGTGGGGTTGTTCCGCCTCGCCCGGCGCGGGCCTGCCCGCGGGTGCGGCGCTCGTCATCCTGGGCGCCGTCGTTGCCGCGTTCGGCTTCGCGCGTGTCCGGCGGGGCAGGAGGGCTTGATTCATGATGGATGAAAGGGACGCCGCCGGCCAGGGAAACGCTCGGGACGACGGGGGGCCGCCCGACGCGAATCCGGCGGTGGATGCCGCGGCGGAAGGCTCTCGTGAAATCCGGGATGAGGGCCCGGCCTGCGATTGCCCGCCCCCGGAACCCGGTCCCTGCCGTGAGGACGGTGTCGACGCGGATCCGGCCGATCCGCGGACCCGCACCAGGCTGCAGCGCAGGGTGTTCCTGGTCCTCCTCGTCCTCATAACCGGCGCTTTCCTTTATGTGCTTCGTCCGTTTTTCGGGCCGATACTGTGGGCTTGCGTGCTCGCCATCGTGTTCAGCCCCATCCAGAAACGTCTGGCCCGTCTGCTGGGCAACCGGCCCGGACTGTCGTCCATCCTGACGCTGCTGCTTGCGATCGTGATCTGCGTGGTTCCGCTCCTGTTTATCCTGCGCGCGCTTTACGGCCAGGTTATGGACCTTTACAAACTTTACGTCGGCGGCGGAATCGACGTGGCTGATTACGTCGGCATGTTCGACGAAAAATTGCCGGCAATCAGGGATTTCATGGTGCGGATCGGCGTCGAGCCCGAATCCCTGGTCAGGCAGGCGACGGATCTGCTTTCGTCGGTGGGGTCAATCGTTGCGAAAAACGCAGGCAGGCTGGTCGGCGGCACGGCCCGTTTCATGGTCGGGCTCGTCCTGATGCTTTATCTCGCCTTCTTCATGCTGCGTGACGGCGGCCGACTGACCGATCTGCTGATACGCGCGGCTCCTGTCGAAAACGGACGGGAACGCCTGCTGGTTTCGCGTTTCACCGGGATGGTGCGCGCGATGGTGAAGGGAACGCTGGTAATCGCAACCATGCAGGGGCTCCTGGGGGGAACGCTGTTCTGGGCCCTCGGGATCCGCGCGCCGGTGCTGTGGGGCGTGGTCATGACGTTCACCGCGATGATCCCGATGCTCGGCACGTGGATCGTCTGGCTGCCGTTCGCCATCTATCTGCTGATTGCAGGCGCCTGGCAGAAGGCGCTGATTCTTGCGCTGGTCGGCGCGTTCGTTATCGGCCTGATCGACAACCTGCTTCGTCCCCGGCTGGTCGGCCGCGAGACCAGGATGCCGGACTGGGTCGTGCTCTTTTCGACCCTCGGCGGCCTCGTCGTGTTCGGGATCAGCGGCTTCATCGTCGGCCCGGTGGTCGCCGCGCTGTTCCTGGCTTTCTGGCAGATGTTCGCGCAGGAATACTCCTGACCTCCGCTTTTCCGTTTTTACTTTCCCGTAACAATTCGCGCCCTTGACACCGACCCCTTCCGGATAAAGAAATTTCAGGTGTCATCAAACGGGGGTCCGCCACGGTTGGCGGCGCCTGAATATCGGAGGTGGCGATTATGTTCGTGAAACGTGGAAGCGGTTGGAAATTCGAACTGGCGGCGGTCGCGATTGTGGGCATCGTGGCGATGGCGGTGGCTTTTGGTTTCAAGCCGGACGGCACAGCCGACACCAAGGTTGTAAGGGCTGGTGACGCCCCGTTCCCGGCGGGAGCGCCGATGGCCGATGTGGCCGAAAGCGCGGTGCAGGGGGTTGTGAACATTTCGACGACCCGGGTGATGAAGATGGAACGCCGCATGATGCCGTTCAACGACCCGTTCTTTGAATATTTCTTCGGCCCGCGCGGGGAAGGCGGTATGCAGCCCGAAAGGCGCGCCCAGGCGCTGGGATCCGGCGTCATAGTAAGCGCCGACGGGGTCATCCTGACGAATAACCATGTGGTTGAAGGCGCGGATGACATCAAGGTCAGGTTGTGGGACGAACGCGAACTCGAGGCCGAGATCGTCGGGACCGACCCGAAGAGCGACCTGGCCGTTATCAGGCTCAAGGAGAAGGTCAAGGATCTGCATCCGATCCCGATCGGCGACTCGGACAAACTGCGTCTGGCCGAAACCGTGATTGCAATCGGAAATCCGTTCGGCCTGGGCAACACGGTTACCAGCGGCATCGTGTCGGCCAAGGGGCGCGCCAACATGGGCATCGTCGATTACGAGGACTTCATCCAGACCGATGCGGCGATCAACCCGGGCAATTCGGGCGGGGCGCTGCTGAACGAGCGCGGCCAGCTTGTCGGCATCAACACCGCGATCGTTTCCCAGACCGGCGGATATCAGGGGGTTGGTTTCGCGATTCCGTCGAACATGGCGCTCGGCATTCTGAACAGCATCCTCACAAACGGTCGCGTCGTCAGGGGATGGCTTGGTGTGGCGATACAGGATGTTAGTTCGGAACTGGCTGAAAGTCTTGATCTTTCCAGCGAGGATGGCGTGCTTGTTTCCGACGTGCCCGATGATACGCCGGCGGCGAAGGCAGGACTGAAACGAGGCGACGTGATTGTGAAGGTCGGTGGCGAAAAGGTCGATTCCGCGGCCAGGCTGCGCAATGTCATCGCGTCACGCGGGGCCGGGGCGAAGGTGGAACTGACGGTCGTGACGGACGGCCGCACCCGCGTCGTGTCCGTGGAACTGGCCGAACAGCCATCGCAATACGCTGTTGGCGAATCTCCGGCGGAAAAGAACGGTGCGCTGGCCGGTCTGTCTGTGGCAGGACTCACCCCGGAATTGAAGCAGGAATTCAGGATTCCGGCAGGTCTGAAGTCGGGCGTGGTCGTAACCGATGTCGAACGCCAGAGCGCCGCGTGGTCCAGCGGGCTCCGACCGGGCGACGTCGTGCTGGAAATCAATCGGCAGAAGGTGTCGTCGGTCGACGATTTCCGCAAGGCATACGGGAAGGCACACAAGAATGTCCTGTTGCTGGTCATGCGGGAGGGGCACACGGTATTCATCACAATCCGTAACTGAACCACGTCGTGTCCGCCACGGATTTCGTTTCCCGTGCAGCCTGAACAGACGGCAAGATGTTTGCCATTGAATTGTGGAACCTTTCGATTCGACAGGATATTGCGATACTGTTCAAAACCTTTTCCGGCAGCGGTTGACAGTTTGCCGAGCGTTCGATACCGTTGCGTCGAAACTATATCGGTGGCGAGTGCTTATGCGCGCCTGGCTTTGTCTGTTCGCCATACTCGCTGCGATTCTCATTCCCAGCCACAACACCGCCACTGTTGCCCAGACGGCCAGGAGGGTCGTCAGTGTCGGCGTTTACCAGAACAAGCCCAAGGTGTTCGCGCGCGACGACGGCGACAAGGGCGGCTTCTTCGTCGACATTCTGGCCGACGTCGCGGCGTCTGAGGGGTGGGACCTCCGGTATGTCCCTTGCGAATGGGCGGAGTGCCTGGAAATGCTTTCCAGCGGCGTGATCGACATCATGCCGGACGTGGCATGGTCGGTCGAAAGATCGCTGAAATTCGATTTCCACCAGACCCCCGTGGTCGAAAGCTGGTCACAGCTTTATTCCAGGCCCGGCGTGGATATCGAAAATCTCGCCGACCTCGCCGGGATGAAGGTCGCCATCCTGGAAGGCTCGGTCCAGTATGATTCGTTGCGCCAGATGGTGTCCGGCCTTGGAATCAAGGTTGATTTCCTTCCGACGTCCGACATCGACCAGGCGTTCGTCGCGGTCAGGTCCGGCCGCGCCGACGTCGCCGTTTCAAACCACTTTTTCGGGGATTATTTCTATCGTTCGTATGGTCTGAAAAAGACCGGTGTCGTTTTCCAGCCGGCCAGCGTGTATTTTGCCGTCGGCAAGGGCCGCAACGCGGATCTGCAGGCTGCCGTCGAACGACATATCCGCGCGCAGCGTGCCGACGCCGGTTCGAAATATTATGAATCCCTGCGCAGGTGGATGAACGGTTCCCAGCCTGTGGCCACTATGCCGACCTGGGTTTACTGGATGATCGCCATTTTTGCCGGAATCCTGGTGCTTGCCGCGATCGTGACGCAGATGCTGAGGGCACAGATCCGTGCGAAATCGGAACACCTGGCAAGGGTCGAGGACGATCTGCGCGCGGCGCGCCGCATGGAAACTATCGGTCACCTCGCGGGGGGCATCGCGCATGATTTCAACAATCTGCTTGCGGCGATAATGGGTTACGGCGGCCTCATGATGCGGAGGGGTGACCTGCCCGATCAGGTGCGCAACGATCTTGAACAGATACTGAAGGCCGGCGAAAGGGCGGCGAACCTTACGCACCAGTTGCTGGCCTTCGGATCGAAACGTACCGTCCAGCCACGTCCGGTTTCGGTCAATTCGGTGGTAACGGGCCTGGAAAAGCTGCTTGGCCGCCTGCTGACCGAAAACATCGTGGTTGACGTACGGCTGGCGCCGGATGCCGGCACCGTCATGATCGACCCTGGACAGCTTGAACAGATCGTCATAAACCTTTCGGTGAACGCCCGTGACGCGATGCCTTCGGGCGGGACGTTGACGATCGAAACGGCGGCCCGTGACCTGGACGGCCCGAAGGGGGACAGGGAATCGGTCGTCGATGCGGGACGCTGGGTCGTCCTGTCAGTTGCCGACACCGGCATCGGCATGGATGAAAAAACGAAAAACCGTATCTTCGAGCCGTTTTTCACCACCAAGGAAGCCGGGCGCGGCACGGGCCTCGGCCTCGCCACCGTGTTCGCCATCATGAAGCAGGTCGGCGGTCACATCGGGGTCCAGACTTCGCCGGGGAAGGGATCAAGGTTCGAAATCCTGCTGCCGGCGATCGAATCCGCGGCAGTGGAACAGATCGCCGGACGGGATTCGATTGTGCCCGGGACAGGGACAATCCTGGTCGTCGAGGATGACGACGAGGTCCGCCTGGTCGTGGAACGGATGCTGACCCAGTCCGGATACCGCGTCCTGGCAGCCGGTGACGGAAACGAAGCGATGGCGATGTGCCAGACCCATTCCGGGGAGGTCGACCTTGTGCTGACCGACGTCGTGATGCCGGTCGCCGACGGGCGCAGGCTGGCCGATGCGATGGCCCGCAGGTACCCGGACAAGAAGATTCTGTTCATGTCGGGTCATGCCGACCTGGATGTCGCCTCAATCCCGCAACTGCGCGTTGACGGCAATTTCATCGCAAAACCGTTCACGGCCGGCGAACTTACCGCGAAGATCGGTGAAATCATCGGATCGGTCCGTTGACACGTTCTGCCCCGTTGCCATAAATTGCCCGGGTCTTTTCGTGGTTTCATGTATGAAGCATTTTGTTGTCGACATTCGTTATACCGTGGGACCGGACAGGATTGACGAGGTCCTGGCGGCCCATCGTTCCTTCCTTCAGGCCGGGTACGATTCGGGCATGCTGCTGATGTCGGGGCCGAAGAACCCGCGCACCGGCGGGATAATCATCGCCAGGGCCGCGACCCGCGACGAGGTCGAAGCGTTTTTTGCGGACGATCCTTACAGGCTGCAGGGCGCGGCGACGCACGAGATAACGGAATTCAACCCCGTGAAACGCCAGGAATTCATGCTGGACTGGATCGAGGGCCGATGACGCACGCTGCCCGCCCGCCGGGGCGCAGGCCAGGCACAACCGCGTCCGGGGTATGCGCGCACGATCCGGAAATGGCGGGATTTATTCGGCCAATTCGTCCGCCGCGCACCTGAAGCCGAGGTCCTTCTGCGACCCGATGTACCCCGGGAAATAGCAGTTGCGGTGCGAAACACGCATGAAAAAGTCGTAATCGGGGTAACCGCCGCCACGCACGACGCGGTTGTAGTTGTTCGTGTCGTCGCCGGGGCCGGTCGGGTTGTCCGCCGGACTTTCGCCGTAATAATCGGACTGGTAACGGTCGTACACCCATTCCCAGACGTTGCCGACCATGTCGCACAGTCCGTACGGGCTGTCGCCGGCGGGTGACTTGCTGCACACCGGCCAGGTTGTCCCCGTGCCGCAGCCGTCTTCCACGCCGGCTTCCATAACGGCCAGTTCGCAGGTGGCGTCCTGGTTGCCCCAGGGATGGATACGCCCGTCGGTGCCGCGCGCGGCCTTTTCCCATTCGGCCTCGGTGGGCAGGCGCTTGCCGAGCCATTCGCAGTAGGCGGTGGCCTGGTCCCAGTCAACGCACGTGACGGGGTGGTTGATTTTCGTCACGTCGCCCCAGTTGCAGCCGTCCTTCAAGTCCCAGTATGCCGCCGTGCAGGCGCCGGCGTTGTAGCAGTCCGCGTACTGGGCCAGCGTGACCTCGGTGCGATCTATCCGGAATGCGTCCAGGTTCACCAGGTGGTACGGCTGGGAATCGGTGTTGCAGTTGCTGTCGGCGGCATCGTCGCAGCCCATCCAGAAGGAACCGGCGGGGACCGTCACCATTTCGTTTTCGACCGGGATTTCGACGCACGCACCGGACGAACATTCCCAGCCGTCGTCGCACGTCCCGCAGGATGTCGCGCACACCGGGTCAAGGCCGCAGACGAGGCCGGTGCAGTCCGGCACGCATGGCCTGGATACGCACCGGCCGTCCTCGCAGGCAAACCCGTCGTCGCAGATGCCGCAGGAAAGGCCGCAGACCGGGTCAGGGCCGCACTGTGTTTCCGAACAGTCGCGTTCGCACCCGCAGTACCCGAGAGGACAGTACTGGTACTGGCAGAGTGCCGGTTCCGAGCACGCGCTGCCAAGTTCCCCGCAGAAAAGCGTCTGGCAGGTGGGTGGCACCAGGTTCAGGTTGCAGTGCTGCATTTCCGGGCAGTCGTCGTTGGTCGTGCAGGCGGTCGTCGTCACGCATACGTCTTCGGGTGTCGAACTGCCGCCGCAGCCCGCCGATAACGGCATCAGGATGGCGCATGCCAGCACGAAATGCAGGAAATTCGGTCGAACATTCATGGCAACCCCCGGCTGTTCCTGGAACGGGTCAGTGCAGGACCTCGAACTGGCTTTGTGCGGCGCCGCAATTCGGGCAGGTCCACGCCTCGGGCAGATCGTAGAAAGTTGTGCCGGCAGGCACACCCTGGGTCGGGTCGCCCACGGCCGGGTCGTAGACGTAATCGCAGACCGTGCACTGGAATTTCGTCGCCGAGGTCACCGCGTCAACGCCGGTGTTCGTGTCTTCGACCTGGACGTCCTCGCCCGTGTCGGATCCGTTGCCGGCATCGCCGCACGAAAGTGTGGCCGCGCCCGACAGCGCAACCATCGCCGCCACCGTCAGGATCGCCACGACACTTTTCGCCCTGTTCCGAATCATGATCCCCCCTGCATTGAGCAATTGACAGTGAATGATAATCCGGCCGCCATATTGTTGGAAGAATTCGTTTCGGTGGCGCTGGTTGCAGGCAGGGACAGGATTTGTTCCGTGATATCAGGGCTGTTCAACGTTGAGGCGTCCGTCTTCGTCGAAC
>CAYYCO010000031.1:0-29239 GCA_964470365.1 uncultured Anaeromyxobacteraceae bacterium
CGTTTAAGGCGGGACTGCCAATCCGGAGCGAATGCGGAGGATTGCGCTGCCCGCCGACGTGCCGGTCAGGCACAACTGCGTCCATGTCGGTGCGTACGATCCAATCCCGCACAGATGGCGGGCCTCGCTACGCTCGGGCCTGGGCGAATGTCATTCGCCCCTACGGACGGGGCGTTCCCAGGGTTCGACAGGCCCGGACACGACACGAAAACATGTTGAAACGTCGACCGGGCCCGACATGAACGCAGCGTGGCGGGCCGGGTCGCGTGCGGCCAGCTTGGCAGCGAGGTGCGCGCGTTCGTGTTCGACCTGGCCCGCCGTGACCGTCATGTGGCCGCCGGTGCAGGCCCGGTAAATGATTTTCGTCTCGTCGAACCTGTAACCGCGCGCGTCGGCCTCATCCACAAGACGCGACAGGAAACAGTCCAGCGAGGCCAGCGGGTCGGCCGCCGCGCGGAAACGATCAAGCTGGGGATGGTTGCGGTAACCGCGGGTGGCGCCCGAAAGCACCGCCCGGGCAAGCAGTCCCTCGCGCCAGCAGGCGACCAGGCCGGCGGCATCAAGGTGGCGGGGGTGAAGCGACCAGAGCCGCAATCGACTGCCTCATTCGGCGGCGGCAGGCTGGCCCGCGGCGCCGTTTATCGGCTGCGGGGTCATGACCAGGCGTCCGACCTCGTAGCCCTGCCCCTTCAGCCTTTCCAGGATGCCGTTGTAAACCGCGCCGTCCATCTGCGGGGTGCGGCTGAGTATCCACAGGTAGTCGCGCGAAGGGCTGCCCACCACCGAGTATTCGTAATCCTGCCCCAGATCGACGACCCAGTAATCACCCCAGAAGTCGCCGAAAAAGCTGACCTCGATCTTCGCGTTGGACACCTTATCCACGACACGCGCGCGGCCGTGCGAAACCTTGACCTTCCCGTCCAGCGAGCCCTTGCGGCAACTGTTCACGACGTCGATTTCGCCGTTCGGTTTCAGCGAGTATTCCGCGGTGATCGCCGTGCACCCCCGCTGGAACCACTGCGGGAAACTGGCGATGTCGTACCACTTGCCCAGGTATTTCGACAGGTCCACGTGATCGACCGTTTTCAGTTCGGGCAGTTTCAGCCGTTCCGTGGTCGTCGTCGCGCAGCCGCCGAAAAGGACCGCGCACAGGGCCGATGCCGAAAGCATCTTCCAGACACGTGCAGAAAAATCCTTCAATGCGTTCATTTTCAAACCCCCGATATTCAATATGTTCAGTTGAATAGCGCGACCGGATGTCGCCACCATCGCAACGTAACCACGGGGAAATGCCAAGTCAACAAGCGTGGCTGAAATACGGTCTGGAAACGGATTGTTGCACGTCAGGAGATGCCGAAAAACGAAAGCAGCTTGAAAATGCCCCAACCGATCAGCCCGGCCGCCGGAATCGTGAAAATCCACGCCCAGACGATGCGCCTGGCCCAGATCCAGCGGACGTTGCGCACGCCGCTGACCGTGCCGACGCCAATGATCGCGCCGGTGATGGTGTGCGTGGTGGAAACCGGGATGCCCAGCGCGCTGACCGCCAGGATGGTGAGCCCGCCGCCCGTTTCCGCGCAGAAGCCGTGCATCGGGTCGAGCTTGGTCAATTTGGTTCCCATCGTTTTCACGATCCGCAGTCCGCCGCAAAGGGTGCCGGATGCAATAGCGGCATAACACAGAATTATGATCCAGACCGGGATGTGTTCCGGATTGGACGGGTTCTGGCCCCAGACCGCCGGAGGCAGACCGGAAGTCACCAGCAGCGCGAAGATGATGCCCATGGTTTTCTGGGCATCGTTCGAACCGTGGGAAAACGAATAGATGGCCGACGAAAAAAGCTGCAGTTTCCGGAACATCGGGAACAGTCGGCCGGGCGGCACGCGCCTGACAATCCACATCACGACGATCTGGTTCAGCGTACCCATCACGAAACCGACCATCGGCGCGATCACGATAAATGCCGCAATTTTGGCAAGTCCGCCGAATTTCAGGGCGGCAAGGCCGGCCTTGGCGAGTGCTGCCCCGGCGTACCCGCCAACAAGCGCGTGCGACGAAGATGACGGAAGGCCAAGCCACCAGGTGATCAGGTTCCAGGAAACGGCCGCGACAAGGCCGGCAAAAATTACCGGCACCGTGACCAGGTTGATGTCGACGACGTCCTTCCCGACCATCTTCGCGACGGCGGTGCCGAAAACAAATGCCGCCGTGAATTCGAAAAACGCCGCCCACGCGACGGCGAAACGCGGCGTCAGGACGCGGGTCGCCACCACCGTGGCGATGGCATTCGCGGCGTCATGGAAGCCGTTGACGAAATCAAAGGCGACGGCGACGCACAGCGTAACCAGGATCAACGGATCGGTATTAAGGATGCTGTCCAGCAAGGCCAATCGCCCCCCGGCCCGTCATGGGGCCCGCACGTCCACGGATTTTTCGTAGCTGATGCGAACGGGCGAAGTATATTCCCGATGCGCGGCAAAGGATCCAGGTGTTGGAGGAAATTTCGGTAGAAAACCGGGCTCAGGCCTGCCCCAGCAGCCTCATCACGCTGAAGATGCCCCAGCCGAAGAATGCGGACAACGGGATAGTAAGTATCCAGGCCCAGAGTATCTTGCGGGCGACAATCCAGCGGACGCTGCGGACGCCGCCGACCGTCCCGACGCCGATAATCGCGCCGGTGATGGTGTGGGTGGTCGAAACCGGGATGCCCAGCGCGCTGACCGCGAGAATCGTGACGCCGCCGCCGGTTTCGGCGCAGAAGCCGTGCATCGGGTCCAGTTTCGTCAGCTTGCTGCCCATGGTTTTAACGATCCGGAAGCCACCGAACAGCGTTCCGCCCGCAATCATGGCGTGACAGATCATGATGATCCATATGGGTATGTGATCGGGATTGGCGGGATTCTGGTACCAGATGTGTGGCGGCAGCCCGGACGCCACCAGCAGCGCGAAGATGATGCCCATCGTCTTCTGTGCGTCGTTCGAACCGTGGGAAAATGAATAGATGGCGGCCGACAGCAACTGCAGTTTCCGGAACAGCGGGAACAGCTTGCCCGGCGGCATCCGGTGCACGACCCATGACACGATTATCTGGTTCATCATGCCCAGGACGAAACCGATCGCCGGCGCGATGACGATGAAGGCGGCAATCTTGGCGAAACCGCCCAGCTTCAGCGCGGCAATACCGGCCTTGGCGAAGGCCGCGCCCGAGTACCCGCCGACCAGCGCGTGCGAAGACGACGACGGCAACCCGAGCCACCACGTGATCAGGTTCCAGGTGATCGCGCCCGCGAGGCCCGCGAATATGACGGGGACCGTGACCAGGTTGATGTCGACGACATCCTTGCCGACCATCTTCGCGACTGCCGTCCCGAACAGGAATGCCGCGACAAAATTGAAAAACGCCGCCCACGCGACCGCGAACCGCGGGCTGAGCACCCGAGTCGCAACCACCGTGGCAATCGAATTGGCGGCATCATGGAAACCATTGACGAAATCGAAGGCCAGCGCCACGAAAAGCGTAATTATGATCAGGGGATCCACGTTCAGCAGGGCTTCGATAAAGGACATCGGCAACCTCCATTCAGGCGGTGTCGTTCATTTTTCGGGCATCAATGATCCGGTATCCGGGCAGGCCGTCAGCCGACGTGCTGGATGAACAGTCCTTCCAGGATGTTGGCCGCGTCTTCGCACTTGTCGATCGCGTTTTCCAGGGCCTCGTACAGTTCCTTGTCCTTCATCAGTTCCAGGGGATCCATCTTCTGGCGGAACAGGTCGCCGACGCCGGTCCGCTTGATTCGGTCGCCCTCGTTTTCAAGACGGTTGACCTCGTGGCAGATGGCCTCGATTTCGCCGACATGCTTTTTCATTTCCCGCAGGAACCCGACCGCCTTGACCAGTTCGGCGACCGCCTTTTCCAGGACGACATTGAGCTGCCTGACGCCCTCCGGCACGGACGTGATGTCATAAAATTCGATGCGGTGCGCGGCGGCCTGGATCAGGTCGGCGATATCGTCCAGCGCGCTGATCAGCGTGCTGGTTTCGTCGCGGTCAAACGGCGTGATGAACGTGCGGCGCAGCAGGTCGACCGTCATGTGCGTGTAGTTGTCGCACTGGTGTTCCAGTTCCTCGATGCGGCGGACATGGGCGATGGCGTCTGGCGTGCCGACCGCTTCCAGCAGGAGCGCCATTTCCCTGGCCGCCAGTTGCGTGCAGGCCACGTGTTGTTCGAAAAAGTCAAAGAATCCGATATTTTTGGGGAGAATTCTTCCGATCACTGGAGGCCTCCGCTGGTTTGTGTTTCCGTCTGTCTGACTACCGGGCAGAAAATATCACCGGGCCGGAACCGCGACAAGTTAGGAATCGGTTAATGCCCGCCGCACCTGTTCAAAAGACGGTGGCGGGCAAGAACGTCGCGACGCGTGCGTGGGAAGGTCGCGACACGCGCGTGGGCGACACCAGATTGAGGCGTTCGCGGGATGGGCGTCGATTAACGTCGCGACGCGCGCGTGGGCGAAACAGTCAGATATCCTCGGGGACGCTGAATGTTTCCGTGCGGATTCTGGCGGGGTCGATGCCGAGCGTCACCAGCGACTGCCTGACGGCCTCCATCATCCCCGGCGAACCGCACACCAGGAATTCGTCGCCCTTCGGCAGGTCGGCCAGGATCCGGCGCAGCATGTCGATGTCCAGGGCGCCCATCAGCCCCGTCCATCCGGCGCAGGGCCGGGTCAGGACGTGGACGATCCGCAGCCTTCCGGCGTAAGTCGCGGCAAGTTCGGCCAGTTCGTCGGCGTACATGACGTCGTGCATGTCCCGGTTGCCGTAAATCAGCGTGAAGGACGCACTGCAGTCGTCCTGCAGCATCGTGCGTATCATCGACATCATCGGCGTGATGCCGCTGCCGCCGGCCACAAGCACAAGGTGACGCGGCAGCCGGCAGCGATCCGGTACGAATTTGCCGCCGGGTCCCTTCAACGTCACGACGTCCCCGGGTTTCAGGCGATCGTTTATGTAATTGCTGACCAGGCCACCTGGCCGCCGCTTGACCCCCAGGCGCAGGCCGCCGCCGAATTCGCCCGGCGCGCTGGTGGCCGAATAGGTCCGGCGGACCGGCTGGCCGTCGATGTTGACCGTGACCATGAAAAACTGGCCGGGCGCAAACTCGAACGGTTCGCCCGTTTCGTCATGAAGGACGACTGAAACGGAGTCCGGCGTCAGGTGATCAATCGAGTCGACCCTGCAAACGCGTGGACCGCGCGCCGGGACGGGTGATACTGCCGATTCAACCATGGCTGCAACCTCGGGTGGCGCGATGGCGCCGTGTATGCCGGCATGATATCTCATGGGATCGCCTGCGCCAAATGTGTTGTAAGATTGGCAGGCCTCATGCTTCGGACGTGCAATGAACGGAAAACCAGGACGGACGGTGCCGACGGGGTTCGGCGACCAGGCGGCCGTTCCATCGATCGACAGGAATTTGTGCACGGACTGCGGTCTGTGCATCGAGGTTTGTTCATCGGAAACGCTGGTGGACGTCGGCGGAACGACGACCGTCGTGCCGGATAATGGCATGGGTTGTTTCGCGTGCGGCCACTGCATGGCCATCTGCCCGTCGGAGGCGATCACCGTCACCGGGCGCCGCATGACGCCGGACGACGCCATGGCCATGCCCGAACCGGAGGTCACGGCGACGGCGGAAACACTGCATAACCTGATGCTGACGCGGCGTTCCGTGCGCAAATTCAAAAATGACGAGGTCAGCCAGGACGACCTGGACCGCATTCTCGAAATGACCGGGTGCGCCCCGATGGGCATCGCGCCGTCCGACGTGGAAGTCACCGTTGTAAACGGGGCCAGCCGGGTCCAGGAACTGGCGGGCGACGTGAACGGCGTTTTCCTGAAGTGGATCAAGCTGTTCAACCCGCTGACGATGGCGTTCATGCGCCTGGCATGGTCGAAGGCGGAACACACGTCCTTCAGGGACTTCCTCCTGCCGATTCTTCACGAGTTGACCGAGGCCCGGACAAAGGGCGTCGACGCGCTTTTCTATGACGCTCCCTGCGTCCTGGTGTTCCACGTGAACCCGATGGCGGATCCGGTGGACGGCACCATCGCATGCACATACGCCATGCTGGCCGCACAGTCGCTGGGGCTCGGGACATGCATGATCGGCACGGCGCCGCACGCGCTTGACCGCGACAGGACATTAAAGGAAAAGTGGGACATCCCGGTGGGAAACAAGGTCGCCATGACGATGATTGTCGGCCACCCGGTCCACAAGTATCACAGGGTCATCAGCCGGACCCTCGCGGCGGTCCGTTCCCGCTGAATTGATTTGCGCCACCGCATCTATTAGATTTGTCGCGTCACATAATCCCGTTTTCGCGAGGAATGCCATGAAGACCGAATGGATACTGACAGTTATCGCGTCCGCGGGGCTGATCGCCGCGGCTGGTTGCGGCGAATCGGACTGCGATGTCGACACGACCTGCACGCCCGACACCATTGCGGCCGACACAATCACCCCCGTGGATACGGCAGGTGGCGACGCATTGCAGGACACCGCCGTACCGGACACCGTCGGCGACGATACCCGTGACGACGTCGTGGAACCGCCGGACGTGGCGGGGGACGATGGGGACGACGCGGTCAATCCCGTTGACGTGGTCGATAACGACACGGCGGGCGACGAATGCGTGACCGATTACGACTGCGACGGCTGCGACTCGTGCATCGACGAGGGCGGCGTGATGAAATGCGTCGACCTGACGATATACGCCGGCGTCAAACAGTGTTACAGCGACGACGACTGCGACGACGGGCAGGTCTGCCACTACTATCCGGTGGGCAGGCCAGCCTGCGGCGGCGGTTGCAGCGATGACGCGTCGTACGCCCTGCACGAATGGGGCGTCAACGTGGTCACGGTCGACGGGACGGCGACGATGTCCGCAGGCCCGGAACGCTTCTACGGCGCGATCGTGGCCAAGCCGGTCATCTACATCTACTCGGATGACGAATTCAGGCTGGATATGCGCGTCGATTACGCCAGCGGCGGATCCGATGAAACGTGGCCCGTCGTGACGAACGACGACACCGTCGTCTGGGAGGGAATCCAGGTGGGAACCGCGGAATGCATCCCGACGGCGACACCCGAACCCGACATGTCCGGCGAGGTCGCCCCGTCGCTGGAAATATACGACCTGCCCGAATGGGTGGTCCCGGACGCGAACTGCCTGACCTTCGGCGAAACGATTTCCAAGGTGTTGTTCTACAGCGGTCCGTTCGACGCGTACACGCCGCCGGTTACCGCATCCATGAATGTTTACGTCGAACAGGGCGACGCGTCGCTGACCGTGACGAACACTCTTGCCTTCGGGATCACGGGACCAGTCATCGCCCTGTACCGGTGGACCGACAGTTCGTGCATGGACCCCAGCTATTGCCCCGTCCACACCGCGCGGCTGGCATGGGCGGTGATCGACGGCCTGGCGGCTGGTGAAACGAAGAACGTCGACCTGGAATACTCGTTCCTTCATGTCGATGCCACGGCCGAAAACGAATACCCCTCCGTCAACGGCATCCTTCCCGATGGATGGAAAGCCCTGCCGGCCACGCTGCAGGCGGCGCTGCTGACCAGGGGGCTTACGGAGGCCGAGGCGGGTGTATTCATGACCGCGTGGAACGAATCGATGTTCGGGTTGCTGGGCCAGGACGCCGACTGGTATTACCCGTCGTACGAAAACGGCGGGTTCCTGATGTACCTGTGGCCGGATGCCAGGACGCAGGAAATGCTGCCGCTGACCGCGGTTCCCGCCCCGGCCACGACCGCGCGCGCACTGGTCGAATACCAGCAGGTCCCGGTGACGCTGCCCGTCCGCATGTAACTGTTTTCATCAACAACTTCGGAAAACTTCCCGGAACTTCGGGGAATTTCGGTACTGAACATGTGGCGGGATGGAGCGTGCCGGCGCGTCAGATGGCGTCGCCCGCAAGCGTATCGCCGTCCGTGGCGTCCGGGACGTCGTCAGCGACCGCAGGGGAACCCTCGATGAACAATATCGCGCTGCCAACGCCGCCCATCGTCCATTCGGTGGACGAGGCGCCATCCTGGACGACGACGTTAAGGACACGGTCGATCCAGTCCGGGGTGAAAATGGTCGCCATGCCGTTGTTGTCCGGGACCATGCACTGCGTGATGTCGGCGTTCCAGCCGGCCGGGTCGCACTGGTCGGGCGTCATGAACGTCAGGTCGTCGACGTACGGGACCATCGCGGCGATCAGCAACGAGTAGTCGCCGTCGCGGACCAGGGCGACGTTGGCGGCGATGTCGGGAATTCCGGCGGCCAGCGTCGGGTCAAGCCCTTCCGGAATCAACGGTTCCCAGACGACCGGGTAGAACCAGTCGCCGGGGTAAACAGTCACGACGTATTCCGTTTCGAAATCATTGCCGTCGATGATCGTGTCGACGTCGTTCACACCCAGTTCGGCGTCCGCCAGCGCCTCGTCCGAAACGACGCGATGGCCCCCGATCAGGAACAGCCTGCCACCGTCGGCGCGGGTCACGCGGACCTTTATCGTTGCATCTGCCCCTTTATTAAGGACGGGGATGTCGTCGCCCATCTGGTATTCGGTTCCATCGACGGTCACCGTCATTTCCAGAGTGGCCGAAACCGGCGTGCGCGCGACGAAGGTGTGCCGTGCCCGGATTGCGTCCTTGACGCCCTCGACCGAACGCTCGTCGGCCCTGGCCCACGTGGTCGGGAAGCCCAGGTCGAACACAGTGTGGCGATCGCTGCCGCCGACCAGCGCGATGTGGTAGCCGCGTGACAGCAGGGCCTCGTAAAATTTCAGGGACTGCGCGTTGCCGCCGATACCCTGATACTGCGCGCCCTTGCGGTAAATCAGGCTGGGCGTGACGTTCTTCGATGCGGCCCACGCGTCGATGTCGGCCTGGTTGGACCCGGGCTGGCTGACGGCCCAGCGGACGTTCCAGATTTCCATCGATTCGTAATTGTGGATGTCCCAGGGGAACAGGATGCCGGTCGTGTACGGGTGATTGATGGAACGGACGGCGCCCTGGGCCCCGGCGGCCTCGAACCCGTCCCAGTAATTCTGTGTGGTCACGGCCCCGCCGTCCGGGTTGTATTCGATGGTCGAAGTCACGCCGAAGAAATTCGCGTGGCCGGGCGACCCGAATTCCTCGCCGGGGATCAGGACGATCTTGTCGCTGACGAATTCGGGATCCGCATTCTGCAAGGCTGTCCTGTGGTCGGTCAGTGCGATGAAATCAATAGGGTTACCGATGTATTCGGGATGGAATGCCAGGAAGGCCGGGTCCTGGAAATATTCAGCCAGGCCCACGATGACGCCGATCGAATCCTCGCCGTCGCTGTATGTCGAATGCATGTGCAGATCGCCCGTCAGCCAGCCGTTCTGGCGCAGGCGCAGGGCCGGATCCGGGACGACCGGAACGTCCTGCGTGATATCGGAGGCGTCGGACATGGCGTCGGACGTCACGGCGTCTGCGACAACATCGCCGGCGATATCGACCGGCTGCACGACGTCAATGACATCCGCGCGTGCGTCGTCGACCGTGTCCGTGGAGACCGTATCAACCGGCGTGTTCGTGTCGGCAGCGCCCTCGTCGACGGCAGCAGCATCCCTGACGTCGCCGTTATCCTGGGTTGAACCGCAGCCGATCGCGATGCAGGCCAGCAGTGTGACAGCGGCAAAAGCCTTGGAAATTCCCGATTTATTCATACAGCCCCCTGTGTTGTCCGACGTTGAATCCGTGACCTGCACGTAGTGCCTGCAATATAACCGGTGACAACAGCGGTTTTCAACAATTTCCGGATACCATCGCCCGCCGCGTCTTGCGCTGAACATTTTTGTTGCGCCGCGTCAATCATTCCTCTAACATCCGCCGCCAATTGCGGACCTGCCCTCCAGGCCCGTCGTGACACGAAAAATCACCTGAAAATTGCGGATTGCGGATTGCGATTATGGAAGAGGTGAACCCCTGTATAGGGTGCGGTGCCTGTTGTGCGTGCTACCGGGTGTCGTTTTACTGGGGCGAGATTGATGAAGTCGCGCCCGGAGGCTTCCCGGCGGCGCTTGTCGAAAAACTGAACGATTTCCGCGCGGTCATCAAGGGCACGAACCAGTCGAATCCCCGGTGCGTGGCGCTGACCGGTGAAATCGGCGTGGATGCCCACTGTTCGATCCACTGCGTCCGCTCATCGGCCTGCCGCGAATTCGAGGCATCGTATGTGAACGGCGAAAGGAACGAAAGGTGCGATTCCGCGCGCGCGAAACGCGGGTTGCGTCCACTCGAGCCGGGTGACTGGCGCCCGAACAACGTCCCGAACGCCGCCTGACGGACGAATTTCGTATATCATCGGTTCGGGCTTTGTAACGCTTCACTGGCAACCCGGGGGTAATCATGACCGAAGTATTCGATATCGCGGCGACATCCAGGAATTCAGGGACTTTCCTGCTGGTAATCAGCGTGGTGATCGCGCTGGTCACGGTGGGCATCTTCGGGTACATCGGCGCCACGATGAACCATATGTTCGTCGAAATCAGCCCGGATTCATTGAAGATCCGAATCCCGATGTACACGCGGACAATCAGCCGCGCCGACGTGCTCGTGGACCAGATCCGGGTCATCAACATGAACGACCCGGGCGCGCCGAAACTCGGGATGCGTACGAACGGGATCGGTATGCCGGGACTTCTTGGCGGCTGGTTCAGGCTTTCGGGCGGGGGCAAGATTCTGGCCGCCGTCACCGACAGGACGAAGGTCGTCGTCATCCCGACGAAACTCGGTTACGACATCATGGCCAGCGTGAAGAACCCGGATGCATTCATCGCGTCGATGAAACGCGGCGGGCGCCTCTGACGGGCGTTTTCCGGGATTTCACGCCTGGGTGCGGCGCCTGAAGATGAAAAGTACGACCAGGGTGGAAAGCAGGAGCAGCGCCGGGAAGGCAAAGCCGCTGGTGTGATGGCCGGCCGAACACCCGTCGCCGTCATCGCCGTCGCCCCCGCCGATGTCGTCAACAATGCCAGGCAGGTCAACCCAGTGCGCGGCGTCGATGCCGGGGCCGCTGTCATGCCGGCCGACGTCGCGCACGCCGGTGTCTGGTGCGCCGGGATCGGCGACCTGGGTATCAGGCTGGGCCGTGTCTTCCCCGGTGGCCGTGTCCGTGGAGGCCGTGTCGACCGTGCCGCCCTCGTCGGTCGCGCCCGTGTCTTCAATCACGTCTTCCGGCACGACCACGGCTTCGCAGACGCCTGTTTCCGGATTGCAGACCTTGCCGCCACTGCAGACCGTTTCAAGACACAGGCATTCCTCGTGGGTGTAATTGGCGCGGTGCGGGGATGCGCACGTCCATTTGAAATCAAAATCGTTCTGATCCGTATCCAGGCCGTCGGGAACGCGCGAAATCGAATAGTTTGATTCCGTGTTCCAGTCCCTGGGGGCCGGATTTGCGCCTTCTGTGAGGCCCTCGTAGTACTCGCCCCAGGAAAGACTGTCGACGACGTCGGTTCCCTTCAGCAGCCTTGCCCCGTCCCGCTTGTCACACTGGAATTTGAGATTCAGGTTGGCAGGGGCAAACCTGTTGCAGACCTCGGCCGACAGTGAGGAAACAGTTTCCGCCCTGCACATCACGAAGTACCCGCCGGGTTCGATCTGGGGCTTGGTTGTCGAAAAGTTCATGCTCATGTACACATATTCCGCCGCATTTGCACCGTCCACCAGTTCAATGGTGTATTCACCCAGGTCGACGGTCTTGTCACCGATGTTCATCAGTTCGATGAACTGGCCCGGGGCCGTCGCGTCTGGTTCGGCGCAGTCGATTTCGTTGATGACGATGGGCGAAGTCGCCGCATGGGCCGCGCCCGAAGCCAGGATCGCAACGAGGATCATGTGAATACCGGCCATGCCGGCTGGGAATCTGTTGAATCGAAGCACTTGAACCACCTTCGGAAAGAAATTACGTATCGCGTGGGAAGTTACATTTGTTATGGCCGGCGGTCAATATCGTCAACCGGCGGGATCAGGGCTCGCAGGCTGCCCACGCGGTGCCGTTCCAGCAGTCGCACAGGTCCAGCCCCAGGTTCGTCAGCACCTGGTTCAGGTAAGCGGCATCGGTTGAATACGGAAGGCTGGCCATGACGCGGACGTAACCGCCGGACCCGGGCATGGTCCTGCTGTCCGGGCACAGGAAGACCTCGCCCGTCTTCGCCACGTTGCTGACGCCGGTGTAACAGACCTTTTCGACATTGGACGTGCCGTTGGCATACCATGCCTCGCTGGTCAGAACGAAGGCGTCGGCGGCGTTCGCGAATTCAATGTTCTTGCGACCTTCCGCCGAAAGCCCGCCCCACAGGTCCTGCCCGAAAATGATGTTCAGGATGGTCAGGCTGGCGTCGCCCTCGGCCGGCAGCCCGTACCCGGTGATCGTTACGTTCGGGTTGCCGGAGGTCGTGCCGGCCACGGCGCTCGGGAAGATGCCGGAAACTGGCCGTATTCCCGTGTCGTCGACCAGCCGGAACGAACCGGTGCCAATAGTCCGCGCCGACGTCATGATATCGTTGACGACGCCCTTGAAGGCGATGTTCAGGAAGGTCCCGCCGCTGCCGTCGCGGTACAGGCCATCAGGCGCCAGGCACGGCGTGAAATCGGGATCGCCGCCGGCCAGAACCATTTTCATTACGTCGTCCTGGAACGTGTCATAGGAATCCAGCAGGAAATTGTGCAAGTGCGAAATCGTGATCCCGTTGTCAGGGAAGAAGTAGGTCGCCGCCTGGTACCCGAAATTAAGGCCGCCGTGGCCGACTGAATCGCCCTGGTTCGTCGGACGGACCTGCAGACCCAGTCCGTACTGCACGATGCCGTTGAACAGTTGCGCGCCCTGCGTCTGCGTCATCAGGGACAGCGTGTCTTCGGAAAACAGGTGCGCCGCCATCAGTTCATGGACGAACTTCGTCATGTCTTCAGACGTGGAAACCAGCGCGCCCGACGTCCAGGTCACGGTCGGATGGATCAGGTTGGTGCCGATCAGCAGGCCGTTTTCGAAGGTGGCGTTCGGGATCATGGCGGCCTGCGACGGCTTCACGCCCAGCGCGGTCCCCGCCAGGCTGAAGTCGATGTAGCCCTTCGCCAGCGCGGGATCGTCGGTATCGCCCATGTCCAGGTAGGTGTGATCCATGCCGACGGGCTTCAGCACGCGTTCGTCGATTTCATATTCCGCCGTGTTGCCGGTTACCTGTTCAATTATCAGCCCCAGCAGGACGTAATTCGTGTTGCTGTATTTGCCGTCGGTGTCCACCGCGAAAAGCCGGCCGTTGTCTGTGTCGTTGTAAACGAAATCGACGATGTGTCCCGGTGTGACCGCAGTGTCGGGCGCGAACAGGATTTCCAGCAGGCAAGCCGTCACGGCCAGGAAGTCCTTCAGGCCGCTGCGCATGTTCAGCAACATCCTGATCGTGATGTCCGACCAGCCCGGGTACTGCGGCAGGTATGTGGTCAACGGTTCATCGATCAGGATCTTCCCTTCCTCTATGAGCTGCAGGACAACGACGGCGATGATCGGTTTCGTGTTGCTGCCCACGCGGAATGACGAATCGGGCGTCATCGGGATCGCGCCGGCGATGTCCGAAACACCCGCGGCGCCGGACCACATGGCGCCGTCGGCCGTCCTGACCGTCAACGTCACGCCGGGATCGGGACTGAATGCCACATGTTCCTTCAGCATGAGCGCCAGCGTGCCGGACAGCGTCGGGTCGAATTCCGGCGCGTCGGAAGTGTCGACGGCGGCGTCGGCCAGGGCATCCGTTTCGTGAACGTCCAGGTCCGGCGTATCGTGGCCGGTCGCGTCCGCAGCGTCCGGTTCAAGGCCGTCGATCGAGACGTCGTCCGCCACCGCGTCCATGACGCCCGAATCGCCCGCGTCTTCGCCGGCGTCACCTGCCCCGCAGCCGGCCAGCAGGACACAAGTCATCAGAAAGACAGGGCACAACACATTTTTCATCGTCGCCAGCGCGTTACGGCCAATATCGGCCGCAAGTGAATATCATGTATACCGCGGACTTGTCACGACTTGCGGTAGATCGGGCCCGTGAAAGTGGTAGCATCCCGGTTCATGGCCCGAACAACCCGCTTTTCGCGGCGTTACGCAGGGTGGTGCACCCCGTGGTCCCAGGGCTGACGCCCTGGGCTGACAGATGGCGGGCCTCGCTTCGCTCGGGCCGGGACGCAGGGCGATTTGCCCGAGATACAGGAAGAAATCATGAATAGACTGAATTTGTTCACACCGGGCTTGGTTGGTGCCGTTCTGCTGGCTGGTTCGTGCTTCTTCCTGGCGGCGTGCGGGGATGAAACCGCCCCGGCCGACGACGACTTCTACCAGGCCGAACTGTGGCCCTCGACCCACCAGATCGACGAAACCACCGTCGGCGAAATCATTTCCGTAGATGAAAACGGGACCTTCCTGTTCCGCGCCGACAGCGCCATCGCGGCATCGCTGGCCCCGAAGCACGTCCTGCTGGCGGGCGGCACCACACTGACCCCGCGTGGCGCGCTGCGGCGGGTCGTGGCCGTCACCCCGGTCGTCGACGGCATCCAGGTCACCACCGAACCGGCGGTGCTGCAGCAGGCCTTCAAAAGCCTCCATGTCAAATTCACGCGTGAGGTGGACGTCACCGATGGCGACCTGGTCTGGGACGTGGCGCCCGGGGCGAAGATACTGGACAGCACCGAGGTTGACGGGGTCACGCCCGCCCCCTCCCCCGGCCATGCCGGCAGGAAACTGGTGAAACGCGATTCGGGCGGCGCCTACCTGGGGCCGTTCACCATCGATTACTACCCCTTCAACGGCGACGACGACGATTCGTCCTGGGAGGACCAGGTCCACGTTTCCGCGACTCTGGAGGGCGGGATCACATACCAGTTCGGCATCGATTTCGACTGGCCCGACGTCGATGACGTGTTAAGCGGCGACCCGCTGCCAGCCATCGTCGCGGGTTTCTACATCAAGGCAGGCGCGTCGGCGAAAATGGACGTCGAGGGCATGGCGAAGTACACATGGGAACGCAAGGACACACTGGCCCACTCGGTGCTTGGCGGGTTCTGGGTCGGTCCGCTGTATTTCACCGTCAGCGTGGAACTTCTTTCAAAACTGGAGGGCGGCGCTTCAAGCCGCTTCATCTTCCACACCGGGGCGGGCGCGAATTTCGAAACGGGCGCGCAGTACCGCACCGACGATGGCGGCAAGCTGACGCCCCCGACATTCACCAGCTGGTACGACCCGCCGACAGCCACCTCGACCGAATCCGCCTACCTCAAGGCATCGCTGGGCCCGCGCCTGCGCCTGGCGCTTTACGACGTTTTCGGTCCGCACGTGTCCGTGTACGCGTTCGCGCAGCTCACGGCCGACAGCAAGGCGGATCCGTGCTGGGACCTGCGCGCCGGCGTTTACGGCGACATCGGCATCGACCTGACGCTGTGGGGCGAAACGATCGCCGACTATTCCAGGGACTTCGACATCTGGGACACGTCGATCGTGAACGGCCAGTGCGTGCCCGACCCGGACGCGCCGCCGGTGCCGGACCTTATCGACCCGACGTTCACGCCGTGGTCTTACCGCATCAGCGATGCCGCCAACGCGTGGGACCTCGACCGGGATTTCATGACCCTGGAACCGATGATCGACGGCCACTGGCTGATCGCCGGCAGCGGCACAAAGGCCCTTTCCAAAATCACGAACGACGGCACCGTGCTGTGGACCAGGCAGTACACGCGCGACAACGCGGCCATCCAGGTCCCGCTGTCCATCAACAGGGCCGTTACGGCGCGCGACCTGGGCATCATGGCGTCCACGTTCGAACCGGTGATGCTCGCGAAACTGGACGCGGACGGACGCGTCGTCAACTCCTGGCGGGCCGACATCGAATTCCAGCCGGTCGAGGGCATCCAGGCCATCACGCCCGCGGGCGACGGCACCTACTACGTGGGCGGACCGTTCAACGCGGCCGACGACGGCAGATCCGACGCGCTGATCTTCAAGGTTGACGAAGCGGGTAACGTCCTGTGGGCCAAAACATGGGGCAGGGAAACCATCAACGAATGGGTTACGTCGGTGCTGGTCCTGGACGGCGATGTAATCGTGGTCGGCCAGTCATTCGGTCTTGACCAGGATCCCGCCAACCAGTCGTGGGCGATGCGGCTGGGACCGGACGGATCGACCAGGTGGGTGACCGAAATCAGCGGCCAGGCAGCCACCAACGCAGTAAACCTGCGCCGGGCGCACATTTCGATGAACGGCGACATCATCGCCGCCGGGAATTACGGACTCGGCGGTCCACGCGCACTGCTGGTGAAAATCAAGCCGGACAACGGGACGGAGGGCTGGACGGGCGGTAATGAAGGCGGCGGACTGGGGCTTGATGTAACCGACTTCTTCGAACTATCCGACGGCGGGTACCTGATGGCCGGCGTATGGTGGACCGGCGGCACGGATTCACTGTGGGTCGCGCGCAGCGATTCGGTCGGCAACTTCGGCTGGCTGAAAAAGTTCGCGGACGGCGTCGAAGACGGTTCGCCGTCGATCGTGTTGACGGGCGGGGGCGGCGCCATGCTGGCCGGATACAGCGACAAGGGCGTGGACAGGCACAGCACCTGGGTCACCCGCTTCCCGATCTGGACCGACGGGATCACGCTGGACCCGGCCGAAGCATCAATCACCACGGAAACCGGAACGCCCGCATCCAATCCGGGACTCAACTTCATCCCCTCCCCGACACCGCTGGTCGACCGGCTGCTGACGCTGACGCCCGATCCGCTGACGTCCACCCCGTTTGATGCCGGCATCGTCAAGATCAGCCAGTAAGGGCGCCAGCCCGAAAATCGGTTATGCTTCGCTTCACAAGGCTTCTTCCAGTTTGACGAGGCTCCATATGCGAAAAGGCACGCTGATACTGGCCGTGTTCATGATGGTGGCCGCCGCCCCGCTGGGCGGCTGCGGAAACGGCGACGGCGGACATGACGTGATCGACGACGCGGCGGACGCGACTGACGACGCGGGCACGGACGCGATGGCGGACGTGACACCCTGGACGCCCGAAACGATCGGGCTGGACGCGGCCGGCCCGGCCGACGACGTCGAACTGCCGGACGGCGTGAAAATCCGCGTTGGTTCGTACAACCTGTACGGGTACCACTGGTCCGACGCCGCGCACTTCGGCGACGCGATCCGTGCGATGGACGTGGACCTGATGGCGCTGGTTGAAAGCAACGAGGAACAGGTGGACGCGCTGGCGACCGCCGCCGGGTTCGAATACCACTGCACCAACGGCGACGGACGCAGCCTGCTGTCGCACACGCCACTGACATCCTGCGAAAAAATCACGCTGGTCGGGGACCGCACGCTGATACGCGCCGAAACGACCATCGACGGCGTCACCTTCGCCGTGTACGTGATGCACATCGACTGGGACGTCATCGGCAACGAACAGACCCGCGACTTCATGGACAATTACTTCGCCCATGAAACCCGGAAGCACGTCGTGATGATGGGCGATTTCAACGACGAACACCTTTCCCGCCAGATAATGATTCTCGAGGAAGGCGAAACCGGGCTGGCTGACGCGTTCACGGCGTTCGGCTGGTATCCGGGCGAACGTATCACGTGGCCGTCGCAATATTTCGACGACACCGAGGGTTCCCAGACCATCGACCTGATCTTCTTCCGGAAGGACCTGCGGCCAATCGTGCTGGACGCCGACGCGGTGAACATGTCGCCGTGCCTTTCCGATCACAAGCCGGTATGGGCGGAACTGCTGTACCCCCGGGGCGACGAACCGTTCGACGACGCGCTGACGATGGCGAAAACCGACCCCTACAGGATTTTCGCCGGCGACCCGGACCACATGCCGCAGAACCTGGTTGAAAACCCCGGCGCGGAAGACGGCGTCACGGGATGGAAGGTCGAGGGCGGGGCCATGGCGTCGACCGAACGGTCCGGCTGCACGGCGGCGCAGGGCCACGCCTTCTTCACCGGATTCGCACAGGGATTCACGCCTGACGAGGGGTACAGCCGCCTGACCCAGGTCATCGAACTCGATGAATACGCATCCGAAATCGACACGCGCACGGCTGTCCTGAACGTCGCCGCCGAAATGATCACGTGCCCGTTCCAGCTCGCCGGCGACGACTTCATGACAAATCGCGTCGAAAGATACGACGACGCAGACGTGACGGTGACCTTCCTGGACGGGGCCGGCAGGCTCATTGACAGGCACGTTTCGAAACGCCGCGACACGCTTCGCTGGTACCCGTGGGCGGCAGTGATACCGATCCCGCCGGGCACCAGGTCGGTGGAACTGGCGCTGACTGCTTACAAACGCATCGACTATGTCGGCGGCATCGACGCCGGATTCGACAAGGTGTACCTGTCGGTCGGGACGCCGGGACGCGTCGGCGCCGGGCTCGGGGACGGCAACCTGCTGAAATTCGGCATGGACGAGGGCGCGGTCGCGGACATGACCGACGCCGCCATCGAAAACAACGGCTGGATCGCACGGACTTCCGGCACGCCGCTCAGCCTGAACGGTTTCCCGCCGGTCAGCGTGTCCGGTTTGAAATACCTGTTCGCAGGCGACGAAATCGGGCTGAACCCGCTTGAACTGCCGGTCGTCGCGTCCCAGGACATCGAGCTGGGCCCGATCCAGGACGCCGTTGAAATGAAAAACAACCTGGCCCTGCGCTGGGGCGGCTGGACCCGTACCAACACCGCCGAGGGCGCAATGGTAACGATGTCGCTTCAGTTGCTGGACGCCGCCGGCGCCGTCTGGGCCGAAATCCCCGGCGAAACAGTCTGGCAGTCCGAATGGCTTTACCGTGAAAACCTTACGCGCATCCCGTCGTCAATCAGGTCTGCGCGGTTCGTCCTGAAGGCCGAAGTTCCCGTTTTCACGAAATTCCTGGGCATCGAGGGGCTGGAATTGCAGGACGATGCGGCGTTCGCTGACGAACTGTTCGTGCGGCCCGAATTGATCGTGGTGAATCCAGGTGGGGTCGATTGAAGACGCTTTCCAGGCTGCCCGGCAGCGGCCGGTCAGGCCCCGGGGGCGCAGCATGGTGCGTCAGTTCCCGATCGCCACGGTATTTTCCGTCTTGAACCTGATCTGGTTCGTCATGTACCAGGCGCCGTAAATGCCGATCGTCAGGATCGTCAGGATGGTGCCGACCAGATTAATCTTGAAATTGGCGCCGCCGGTGCCGGTGAACATGAACCGGTGCGTACGCCCGTTTACGTCGACCGTGGAATTTTCGGCGAAGAACTTCATCAGGTTGACCTGGTACCAGAAGTAGTAGATGCCAAGGGTCACCGCGGTCAGCAGCATCCCGACAAGGAACACGCCGAACAGGGTGCCGCCCTCGCCCTTGAACGCGAACTTGCCGAACACCTGACCATCGTGAACGATGTCGGTGTTTTCAGTACAGAACCTCATGAATTTGCACAGGAACCACGGCGTGTAGATACCGAACGTGATCATGGTCAGCAGGATGCCGACGAAGAGCACGCCGAACATCTGGACGCCGGTGGCGCGGAATGCCCCGTTGTACACCCGGCCCTGCGCGTCGGTACCGACGATGTTGGCGCTGATGTACTTCGATATATCAACCGCGAACCACGAATAGTAGATACCGAGCGTCAGCATGGTCAGCAGGCAGCCGACCAGCATCTTCACGAACAATTCCCCGCCCTTGCTGTTGAACCCGAATTTCACGTCCCCGCCCGCCGCCTTCATGGTGGTGTTTTCGAGGATGTACCCGTACATGCTGACCATGAACCACGGCGTGTAGATGCCCAGTGTTACCAGACACAGCAGCATCCCGACAAAGACCTTTCCGAACAGCCCCCCACCCGTGCCCGTGTACACAAAGCGCGTTTCCATGAACAGACCCCGTCTGTAAAGATTAGCCGGTATGCTAGCAGAATCGATGGTTACCGCAATGACACGCGTCTGATACAATCGCCACGCGGAACAGCACCGGGAAATCCGATTGTCAACCGGCAGGCCCGACGGGCACGAAATACATATCCGGCGTCCCCTGCTTTCGCGGATGCTGGGCACGTTGATCGGCAAACCCCGAAACCTTCGGGAAAAGGGGCTGTTCCAGAAAATTGCGCTGATTCCCCTGCTGGCCTGGGTCGGGCTGGGCGCCGACGGGCTGTCGTCATCTTCGTACGGCCCCCAGGAATCGTTCCGCGCGCTGGGCGAACACTCCTACCTGGCAATGGCGCTGGCGGCGGCCACCGTCATCACGATTGGTGTCATCAGCTTCGCATACGCCCGCGTAATCACGCGTTTCCCAGGCGGGGGCGGCGGATATGTCGTCGCCAACAACCTGCTGGGACGGCACGCCGGCGTGGTGGCCGGTTCGGCGCTCACGGTTGACTACATACTGACCGTTACGGTTTCGATCGCGGCGGCCGGCGACGCGCTTTTTTCGTTCCTGCCGCCCTACTTCGGACCTGCAAAATTCCCTTTTGAGCTCGGGCTTATACTGCTGCTGATCACGCTGAATGTCCGCGGCCTGAAGGAGGCCATCACACCGCTTGTTCCGATCTTCATCCTGTTCATCGTCACACACATCGCGCTGATCGGCGGCGCGCTGATCCTCCACGCGACGGAAATCCCGGACATGAACCGCGGACTGGTCCAGGGATACCGCGACGGACTGTCGTCACTCGGGTTCCTGGGGCTGCTTGCGATATTCGCGCGTGCATGGTCGCTTGGCGGCGGTTCGTACACCGGCATCGAGGCCGTCTCGAACGGCCTGCCGCTTCTGAAGGAACCACGGGTCAGGACCGCGCACGTCACGATGGCGTATATGGGCGTTTCGCTGGCACTGACCGCGGGCGGCCTGCTGATTGGATACCTCGTGCTGGGAATCCATTACCAGGAAGGGAAGACTCTGAACGCCGTGCTTTCCGAGGCCGTCTTTGGGGCCGGAACGTTCGGAAAAGTGATGGTTATCGCCACGCTCATCAGCGAGGGCGCGATGCTGGTCGTCGGCGCCCAGGCGGGCTTCATCGGCGGTCCGCGCATCCTTGCGAACATGTCGGCCGACAGCTGGGTTCCGAAGCGGTTCGGGGAACTTTCGACCAGGCTTACGTCGGGCAACGGTATTTTCGTCATGGGCGTGGCGGCGGTGGTCGCGCTGATTTACACCGGCGGCGACGTGTCGGCACTGGTCGTAATGTACGCCATCAATGTCTTCCTGACATTTTCCCTGACGATGGCCGGCATGCTGCGTGATGCGGTGCGGCCGGCCGCTGGTCGGAAACGGCATGTCGGCGACATCGTCCTGTTTTCAACCGGACTTCTGATATGCCTGTCCATCCTGACCATCACGACGTGGGAAAAGCGCCATGAGGCAGGATGGCTGACGATCGGCGTCACTCTGGCGCTGACGCTGTCCTGTTACGTGGTTCGCGGACATTACAAGCGTATCGGGCGGATGATCGCCGAACTGGACCGCCACATCCCGGAACTGCCCCCGCTGGGCGAAAAGCTTGCCAGGGAAAACGGGCGCGGGGGAAAAACGGCGGCGATACTGGTCGGTCGCTACGGGGGACTCGGCATCGACACGACGCTTCACGTTGTCGGACAGTTCCAGGGACTTTACGACAGAATCGTGTTCATTTCGGTCGGCGTGGTGGATGCCGCGGCAATGCAGTACGGCGTCGAGGCTGACCAGGTCCTGAAACGCGCCCGCGACGACTGCAAGCGGTACGTCGAACTGGCCGGGCGTTTTCATATCCCGGCGTCATGGAAGGCGGCGGTCGCCACCAGCGTCAACGACGAACTGGAAAAGATATGCCTGGCCGTAAACGGGGAATATGACGACGTCACATATTTCGCGGGCCAGCTCGTGTTTGCGCGGCCGCGCTGGTTTCATCACTGGCTGCACAACAACACGGCATTCGACCTGCAGACCAGGCTTCTGATGTCGGGCTGCACGCTCGTCATCGTGCCCAGGCTCGTGTCGTTGGTAACCGGCGGTCTGCCGCCACGTCCGAAACGGCTACCGAAACTGAAAAACCAATAAAAACGGCAGCATGACAAACAGGACTTTATTTATCCCGATTCGCCTGCTATACGGATGTCTGTTGGCTTTATAACGCCCATGGAGGGTAATCATGGACATGTTCTGCTTCCAGTGCGAACAAACGGGCAAAGGCACCGGCTGCACGGTTGCCGGGGTTTGCGGCAAGGACGCGGTTACGGCGCGGCTGCAGGATCTGCTGGTGTACGAATGCAAGGAAATCAGCTTCTGGGCCGACAGGGCACGCCGCCTCAGAATTGGTTCTCCGGATATTGACCGGTTCGTCGTCGAGGGTTTGTTCACCACCGTGACGAATGTCAATTTCGATGCCGACACCATCGTGGAACGAATCCACCGCGGCGCGGACATGATTGACCTGGCCAGGGAAATGATCGGGGACGCCGCGATGGCCAACGGCATCGAACCTGAAAAGATCGACAGGCCCGTCCCGGATTTCCGCGGCGGCGAGGACGAACTGCTGGCGCTGGCCATGAAGATTGGCGTCCAGGAAAGGATGGCGGGACGCGGCCCGGACGCGACCGGCCTGGAAGAATTGATCACGTACGGCCTCAAGGGGCTGTGCGCTTACCTGGACCACGCCATGGTGCAGGGTCGTTTTTCGGATAACGCGCAGGCTTTCGTGCTGTCCGCGCTGGCGTCACTTCTGGAACCGCAGTCTGTCGGCGACCTGACCGCGCTTGCGCTCAAGGTCGGCGAGGTCAACCTCGAGGTCATGGGGCTGCTTTCAGAGGCGAACACCGGCCATTACGGACACCCGGTACCGACGAAGGTCCGCGTCACCCCTGTCAAGGGACACGCGATCCTGGTGTCCGGCCACGACCTGCCCGACCTTGAAGCACTGCTGAAACAGACCGAGGGCAAGGGCATCAACATTTACACCCACGGTGAAATGCTGCCGTGTCACGGATACCCGGAGCTGAAGAAATACAAACACCTTGTCGGCAACTTCGGAGGTGCGTGGCAGGACCAGCGCAAGGAATTCGACGAATTCCCCGGGTCGATCCTGATGACCACGAACTGCATCCAGAAGCCGCGCGACACTTACAAGGACCGCATATTCACGACCGGCCTGGTCCAGTTCCCCGGACTGGTGCACGTGACCCGTGACGACTTCGGCCCGGTCATCGAAGCGGCTCTGGCGGCCCCGGGATTCGCGGAAGACGCCCCTGAAAAGACTATCATGGTCGGTTTCGGCCACAACGCCGTGCTGGGTGTCGCTGACAAGGTCATCGCCGGCGTGAAGTCGGGCGCGATCCGGCATTTCTTCCTGATCGGCGGCTGCGACGGTGCAAAGCCCGGGCGCAATTACTACACCGAATTCGCGGAAAAGGCCCCGAAGGACACCGTCATCCTGACGCTGGCGTGCGGCAAATACCGGTTCAACAAGATGGAATTCGGCGATATCGGCGGAATCCCGCGCCTGCTGGATGTTGGCCAGTGCAACGACAGCTACTCGGCCGTGCAGATCGCCGTGGCGCTTGCGAACGCGTTCGGGACCGACGTCAACGGGCTGCCGCTGTCATTCATTCTTTCCTGGTACGAACAGAAGGCCGTGGCCGTGCTGCTGACCCTCCTGTACCTGGGAATCAAAAACATCAAGCTGGGACCGACCCTGCCGGCGTTCGTGACCCCGGCCGTGCTGCAGGTGCTGGTCGACACGTTCAACATCGGCCCGACCACCACGGTTGACGCCGATCTCGCCGCCGCCCTCGGCTCGTAGGGCCCCTGCCCTCGTTGGGGCGAATGATATTCGCCCTGGGGCTGGTTCGTTCTTGATTCAATCTTTGTGTGGGCGGCTCGGGGTGCCCATCCCCGGGGCGCGCGTCGCGCATGGGAGCCCGCCCCATGTCGCGCGCTCCTCTCTCGCCGCCGACAAGGCATTACTCCCGGTAAGGTGTCGGCGGCTCCGAGAGGGCCCCGGCTGACGGGCACCCAACTGCGCCGCCCCCCGCCATCATTGCTTCGAACGGCCCTAACGAAGCGAGGCCCGCCGTTCTTCGGGCTTCCGTGCGCGCCTTTCCTGTGGTATTCCGTTCAAGTCAAGGCCTACGGATGGGGCAGCGCGATGAAACAAAAGGTCACACCCGAAAATTTCGAACAGTGGAATGCGGAAATGGCGCGAAATTTCGACCCGGATGCGTACCATCACCATCCCAGCGCGATCGTCCGGTTCGTGGAAAGACGTCGGGTCGGCACACTGCTGAAACTCCTGGCACCAACCGAGGGCACGCAGGTTCTCGAAGTCGGGTGCGGCGCCGGCAACGTTCTGGAACAGATACGCGGCGCGCGGCTGTTCGGTGTAGATCTGTCGGACGACATGCTGGCGAAGGCGGCCGCCAGGCTTGGCACGCGTGCAACCCTGATCAAGGCCGACGCCGCGGCCCTGCCCTTCGGCAATGCGACATTTACACGCGTGTACTGCACGGAGGTGCTGGAACACGTCCTGTCCCCCCGCAATGTGCTTGCGGAAATCAGCCGTGTTCTGACACCGGACGGTATTGCCGTGGTGTCGATTCCCAACGAAGCACTGATCAACGACATCAAGCGTATCTTCCTGGACAACCCCGTCGGCAGGCTGGTCATGCGTGAAAACGCCGCCGGTTACCATGCGTCAAAAAAAATGGACGACGAATGGCACCTGCATTCATTCGACCTGGCGCTGCTGCGCGAGGTTTGCGACGGGATCTTCGAAATCGAAAGGCTGGTGCCTGTGCCGCACCCCGCAATCCCGATCAGGTATGTGGCCCGCCTGAAGCGTACCTGACCCGCTTCCCCGGTCCCCTGCGGCGACTTTTTCATTTGCCGCCCGGAACGCATGAAATGACGGGGCACGGACGTTGACCCGCACAATTCGCGGATCTAGACTCGCCCCGGCATAGCGGAGAACACCGATGTGGGCATTCGTTGTCGCGCTGGCGCTGCTCGTCGCGGGATATTTCCTGTACGGACGGCTGGTTTCGGTTTCAGTCAGGCCTGATCCGGCCGCGCCAACCCCGGCAGTCACATGTGCCGACGGCATCGACTATGTCGCGATGCCGACCTGGCGCATCTTCCTGATTCAATTACTTAACATCGCGGGTCTGGGCCCGGTTTTCGGCGCGATCATGGGCGCGCTGTGGGGACCGCAGGTGTTTCTGTGGGTCGTTTTCGGCTGCATCCTGGGCGGCGCCGTGCACGACTACCTGGGCGGCGCCATGTCGGTGCGCAACAACGGCGCCAGCCTGCCTGAACTGATCGGGCATTACCTGGGCCGCATCCCGCGCCATTTTTCGACGATATTCATCCTGGTGCTGATGATCCTGGTCGGCGCGGTATTCGTGAAGGGCCCGGCCGAACTGATTGTCCAGTTGATTCCGGCCGATCGGATGGGCGACCTGATCGGCGGCAACACGGCGGAACTGCTGGGTTCGACCTGGCGGGGCAGCAGCCTGTGGCTGTGGGTCGTGATGGTCGTCATATTCCTGTATTACGTACTGGCGACGCTGCTGCCGATCGACAAGCTGATCGGCCGGATTTACCCGGCTTTTGGCGCGGTCCTGCTGATCATGGTGGGCGGCCTCCTGTGGGCGATATTCGCCGGAAAAATCGACCTGGTCGGCTTCACCCTGGAAAACCTGCATCCGAAGGCCGCGCCGTCATGGCCGACCATCTTCATCACGGTCAGTTGCGGCGCGGTTTCCGGCTTCCATGCCACGCAAAGTCCCCTGATGGCGCGCTGCCTGACCAGTGAACGTCACATGAAGGCGGTTTTTTACGGCGCGATGATTGTCGAGGGTATCATCGCGCTGATCTGGGCCGCGGCGGCGTCCGGGTATTACGGCGGCGTGGCCGGGCTGGCGGCCGCGCTGGGACCGACGAACAACCCGGCGCCGATCGTGATGCAGGTGTGCCAGGGGACGATGGGGAAAATCGGCGGGGCGCTGGCCATCCTGGGCGTCGTCGTGCTGCCGATTACTTCCGGCGACACGGCCTTCCGCGCGGCGCGCCTGATTGCGGCCGATTACCTGAACCTGCCGCAAAAAAAGATCGTCAACCGGTACATCATCGCTGTTCCGATGTTCGCCCTGTCGATGGTCCTGAATTTCGTGCCGTTCGGCGTCGTCTGGAAGTACTTCGGATGGGCGAACCAGACGCTGGCGGCGGTCACGCTGTGGGCCGCCGCGGCCTTCCTTGCCAGGCGCGGCAACATGTGGTGGCTGGCGGCGATCCCGGCCGTGTTCATGACGGTGATGACGGTGACTTTCTTCCTCGTTACCGACAGTCTCAGCCACCTGGGCATGGGCATGTTGACCGGTACGCTCATCGGCGGCGCCTGCGGGCTTGCCGCGCTGATCGTATTCCTGGCCGTGCGCCCCCGCCTGCGCCGCGAAGGCGAACTGCCCCCATTCAAGGCCGCCACCGGCGATCGGTAATCGGGAAGCCACCCGGACAGTCATTCATTCCAACGTCATCGTCAGCCACCGACCGAATAATCCCGGGCCGGCGGGGTCAACGATGCCGCGGACCTGACCCATGCGGTCATTGTGCGACCCGCCACTATAAAGGATAATCGCGATTCAAGCCGTAAATGGTGGCCGGAATGTCAATCAACCGCTTCTGCGCACTCATGCCCGCGTGCGCTGTCACGACCCTGATGCTGGTCGCCGGCTGCGGCGGCCCGGCCGGATTCGACAACTTCGTTCCATGCGAGGGCCCCGCCCCGTCGTCGGCCGACGCCGGGTACATCCACGGGACCGTCGTGACCGCCGAGGACGATTCGCCCATATCCGGCGCGGCAGTGCGGGTCGACGGCGTCGATGGATGCGTTTCGACGGACGACGACGGCGCATTCGTGTTCCCGCTGGCAGGCGGCGGCGGCTTCAAGCTGACCGTCACGGCCGACCACCGCACCCACGGGCGGCGCGTCAACAGCGTCACGCCTGGCCATGACACCAATCTCGGCGTGTTCGCACTGCCACGCCGGGACACCGCGGTCAGCATGATCGGCCCGTCCGGCGGCACCCACAGATCCGCGAAAGGCGGCCTGGAACTGACCTTCCCCGCCGGCGCCCTCGACAACACGATGGAAGTCAGCGCAACGCGCTTCGGGGCAGGCCGTGAACTGCCCGGCAAGCTGCCGGAAACGTCACACTTCACGATGGCGCTGGAGGCGGTCGCCGGCGACGGCGAACTGAACGAACCCGTCACGATAACCATTCCGAACGATTATGGATTCCCGCCGGGAACGCAGGTTCCCGTGGGCGTGTTCGACGAAGGAACCGGCGAATGGGTGCCCGACGGCATGGGCGTCATCAGCGAGGACGGCACCCAGGTCGTGTATGTGGCGCGACATTTCAGCGCGTTCGACTGCAATTACCCGGTCACCTCAAGCGGCAAGCCCGGCCTGAACGGCAAGGACCCGCGCCGGAAAAAGGACCCCTGCGGCCGTAACTCGACATCGGGCAATTCCATCGTCGACATCAGGTCCGGCACGCTGCGGCTGGATTTTGACATGCCGTACGCCCGCCGCAACGGCCGCGAAATGACGGTCGGCCTTGTGTACCAGTCGGCCGCCGCGTCGCCATGGGTCTGGACGGGCGGTCCCTGGCAGGACATGGCCGCCGACCCGAAAACCCCGGAATACGTCGGCGTCGAAATCCAGGTCGAAGGCCGCATGGAAAAGGTCTTCATGGAAAACAACCCCGACGGCAACTGGGCGGCGTACCTGTGGGACGGGCGCAACGGCCGCGGCGAAATGCTGCCCACCGGCCTGTACGACGGATGGATACGCGCGTATGGGGCCGAAAAGGGCGAATTCGCCCAGGCCGCCGTGTTTGGCGGCCAGCCGACGTACGGACTGGGCATCCAGGCCGACGAACTGGTCGAGGCCGACACCACCATCGTCACCAGGTTCCAGCTTGTGAACGGCGCCGAATCCCCGGTCGGCAACGGCTGGTACATCAAGGGCGTTCCGGAACTGGCCTTCCACCCGGACGGGTCGGTCATGGTCGTCATCGAGGGTGAATCGGGCGGCGTTTACCGGCCCGACGTCACCGCCACCACCATCGGAGGCGGGGGCGATGGTAACGAATGCGGCGACGGGTCCCCGGCCACGAACAACTGCTTCCAGTACCCGGATGACCTGGCGGTCGCGCCGGACGGCAGCATCCTGACCACGGATTCGTGGACGAACCGGATCGTCCGGATCGACACGGCCGGCCTGATTCACGACGTGTTTTCGGGCGAGGCCGACGGTTTCGACTTCCGGTCGGTCGCGGTTTCGCCGGACGGCGTTGTGTACTTCGCGGACGCCAGCAGCGGGAAGATTTACAGAATCGTCGACGGCCAGGCCGTGTTCGTGGCGGGCGGCGACTATCCCGACATATTTTCGAATGAACCGGCCGTCGTCGCCCCGACCGACCTTGATTTCGACGCCGCGGGGAATCTCTACATCGTCGACTGGCCGCTCGGGCTGCGGGTCATCACGGCGGCGGGCGAACTGAAAAACGCGTACGCGGGCGACAACCCGGATTACCCGGCCCCGATCGCCATCGACGTGGCTCCGGACGGATCCGTGCTGCTTGCGGAACCTGTCAGGCAGCGGGTGCGGCGCCTGACCGCCGATGGAAAGATTCTGCCCGTGGCGGGCCTTGACGGCGAAGAGGGATTCGACGGCGACGGATGGCTGGCCGTGAAGTCCCGGCTGTTCCAGCCCGGCGGCGTGGTCCAGGGGCCCGACGGCACCGTTTACATCGCCGATGAATACAACGACAGGATACGCGCGGTCGGAACCGACGGAATCATCCGTACCTTCGCGGGCAAGGGCTCGGCGGCTGGATCCGGCTTTGGCGACGGGGAACCAGCGACGGAATCCATCATCGACGTGCCGACGGCCCCGGTGATCGATGCCGAGGGCAACCTGCTGGCGGCCGACCACCACAACGGACGCATCTGGAAATACGACCTGTCGACGCGCGTCTTTGCGCGCCCCGCCAGCCAGAACGCCGTGCTTTCGATCGCGCCGGCCCCCGGCGGATACACGCTGGCGTCCGATGGATCCACGTTCGAATTCGACCAGCAGGGCCGGTGCGTGGCGCTGACCCGCGACGACGGCGA
>CAYYCO010000032.1:0-2769 GCA_964470365.1 uncultured Anaeromyxobacteraceae bacterium
AGGTCGGAACGGGGCGTGACCGCCTTTCCAAGGCACTGCTCCGGGGACATATAGTCGGGCGTGCCGACCACAAGATCGGTTGCCTTCCCGTTTTTTCGGGCCAGATACCGGTCCACCGTTTCGACCAGGCCGAAATCCAGGATCTTCACCAGTTGTCCGCCGCCGGCCAGATCCTGGATAAAGACGTTCTGCGGCTTGAGATCACGGTGGACGAAGCCCCGGTCATGCGCGTGCTGCAGGCCCTCGCAGACCTGCGCGCCGATTTCGACGATCACCGCCGGGGAAAGCCGGCCGATTTCGGAAAGGATTGTGAACAGGTCACGACCGCGCAGCAGTTCCATTATCAGGACGGGCGTCCCGTCCGGGGCGAGTTCGATGTCGAAAAAGTCCACGATATGGGGGCTGTCAAGCCTCGCAAGCGTTTCGCATTCACTGCCGAACATCTTCCGCGCCATCATCCGCTTCACGGCGGAATCGCGGGTGCGGTTCGTCAGGAACTTCGCCGCATACATGTTTTCGGTGAACCGGTCGAAGACCTGGTAAATGTCGCCGAAGCCACCCGAGCCGACGGCTTTCGTGACCATGTAACGGTTGTCGACCTTGACGCCCACGTAGGGGCCCGATCGACCGGTCAGGTCGAAATCGCAGGGAGGCCTGCCCAGGGGATGGCGACTGCATCCGGGACATCTCGGGGTCGTCAATGCCCTGAAGCACCAGGGGCAGATCGATTTTGCGGAAGGATCGGCTCTCATGGGGACTTTGCGCACGGTTCCGTCCTGCCGGGGGATCCCGCGGCGCACCCCGCCGAAAGCCCCCCGTATCAACCTGACGCCGGTGGGCCGATGATAGTCACCCGCACCGGCACAAGTCAATTCGGCACTTGACCATCTTCACCGGGGTCCCCGCCACGAAATGACGTTAACTGATAATTGCGCGCGGGTCGGCGGCGCCATGTGTTACATTTGCGGCACCATCCGGCATAGGGGTCGATTCGGAAATGGACGACAGGGCATGGGCGGATCTGAAGACGGACATGGACGCGTCGGGCATGAACCTGTATTCGAGCGGCGACTACGATGGCGCGCTGGCAATACACCGGGAAAAGGAGAGGTTGTGCCGGGAGAAGGGCGACATGCCCGCGCTTGCGATGACGCTGGTGAACCTGGCGCTGGCCGTCGAGGCGAAGGATGACGCGGAAGGGGCGCTGGCCCTGCTGGCCGAGGCCGAGGAGATTGCCCGCGGGCTGGCGGATCCGCTGCTGCTTCATGTCGTCCTGGGCAACACCGGAAAGGTCCTGGCGAAGGTCGGCAGATTCGAAGCCTCGCTGGAAAAGAACAGGGAAAAGGCCGATATCTGCAGGCAGACCGGGGACCTGCGTTCGCTGGACAAGGCCCTCGAAAATCAGATGTACGTGATGACCAGGATGGACCGCACCGACGAAATGGCCCCGCTGATGGATGAGCGCGAATCGATCTGCAGGGCGCTGGACGACCGCGAGGGACTTGCAGGCGTGCTGTACAACAGGGCGCAGTACCTGTTTTCGCGCCGGGAAATCGAATCGGGATTCGCGGCCCTGGCCACGGCGTGCGAAATCTATGCGGCGATCGACGATCTTCCGGGGCAGATTCGATGCCTGAACAGCGAGGTCCGCGCGCGGTATGCGACCGGGGATCTGGCCGCCGCCATGACGGCCAACCGGAGGGCCGAGGCCCTGGCCCTTAAACTGGGGAGCGGCCGTGCGCTGCTGATTTCCCTGCGGAGCCGGGCGCGGCTGCACCAGGCGCTGGACGAAACGGCGCTGGCGGTGCAGGCCCTTCGGGAGGAAGAACGCATCCTGCGCGAAATCGACGACATGGAGGGCCTGCAGGAATGCCTCGAAAACCAGTTCCAGATGATCACGGACGAGGTGGACGCCGACAGGGCCTTCCAGTTGCTGGCCGAACGCGCCGAGATATGCCGCGGGCTTGGCATGAACGCTGACCTGGCCGTGTGCCTGGCGCGTCGCGGGCTTCTGGATGCGCTGACGCGCGGAAACCTCGAAACCGGCATGGCTCTGGTCCAGGAGGCTATCGACATCGCCACCGAAAACGAAATGCCCGATCTGGCCGAAAAGCTCCGCCCTGCGCTGGAACAGATCCGCAGCCTGGCAATGAACTGAACGGGGGATACGATGGCGGACATAACCGGAACATGGCCGCGGGAACAGCCGAGAACGGGGGAATCCGTGGCCGAGGTCAAGGTCTGGACACATTTCAGCGAATCACTGCCGCACGGCTGGACGGCCTGGCACAGCCTCAAACTGCGGACCGCCGACGGCTGGGAGGGCGAAGGCGATTTCATCGTGGCCATTCCCGGGCGCGGTTTCATGATCCTCGAGGTCAAGGGCGGCCGGATCGAGGCGCGTGACGGCATCTGGTACCAGAACGGGCACCAGATGAAGAGGCCTCCGCGCGACCAGGCGTTCGGTTTCGCGAAACTCCTGAAAAAACGGCTCATGCAGAATGGCTGCCAGGCGCCGTATGGTATCGCGACCGTTTTTCCGGACACGGCATTCGATCAGGCTCCGACGGAAGATGACCTGCGCGACACGGTTTTCGGGGCACACGACCTTCCCCACCTGTCCGATATCCTTTCGCGCACGCTGGACCGACTGCTGCCGTGCAGGGGCGAAACGCCGCAGGGGGACTGGATCGGCGCCCTGCATTCGATGTGGGGCGAAACATGGATACCCCAGATCGACCTCGGAACCAGGCTCCGCATGAACGAGGA
>CAYYCO010000032.1:2869-7219 GCA_964470365.1 uncultured Anaeromyxobacteraceae bacterium
GATCCGCGGGTCTGGGCGTTCTGCGACATGACCCAGCGATACTGGCCGGAACGCGAACTGCCGAAATGGCTGCTGAAGGGCTGGGTTTACGACCTTGAGACGGTTTACCGTTGCCCGCCCGCGGTGATGGCGCTGGCCCGGGCAGTGGTCGGCGAAATACCCGAGGGCGACGGTTCGGTGCCGCTGCCATCCGAGGCCCTGTCGACTCCGCTGCCAGATCGCAAAATCCCGGACGAAGACACCGCGCAGATCCGCCAGGGTGTCGAGGATGGCGTTATCAGGCTGGCTCTGGCCCCGAATCCGCCGGCGATCAGGCAGGCCGTGGAAACCGAAATTACGAAACTGCTGAAGGAAAACATCGCGGTTTCGGACATTGCCGTGCTGTCGCTGGCCGGGCAGTCGGCCGACGGATCAATCACGCGGTCGAAGATGCTGGCCGGCAGGGCTGTTCTTCCGGCCGACCATGAAGCCGCCGGTTCGCGCCTTGTCGCTGACACCTTCCTTCGGTTCAAGGGGCTGGAACGGCCGGCGGTGATTGTTACCGACCTGCACCTGCGGGTCGACCGGATGCTGGCGACGCGCCTGTTCATCGCCATCACCAGGGCCCAGGACTGCCTGCGCATCGTGGTTACACCCGCCGATCTGGACAAGGTGCCGGTGCTGCGGATGCTCTGCCGCGGAAAATGACGCCGCCGGGCATTCCAGGCGGGACGGAAAAACGATGACCCTGTTTCCAAGCATCATCGGGATGATCGGGGCGGCGCTGATTCTGGCGGCGTATGCGCTGCTGCAGACCGGCAGGATGACGACCGACGGGTTGTGGTACACCCTCATCAACCTGGGCGGGTCGCTGATGATCCTGTTTTCGTTGTTTTTCGATTTCAACCTGCCAGCGCTGTTCATCGAGGTCGTCTGGATAACCGTCAGCGTCATCGCCCTGGCCAGGCTGTGCCGGAAACGGCGGCGGGCCGGCGGCGCCGGGACTGAGGCCTGAATAACCCCGCACATAAACATGACTGATGGACGCCCCGGCCCGGGTTCAGGCGTCTTCTTCGGGACTGCCGCCATCCCCGTCGTCGCCGCCGGGGGTGTCGGACAGGGCAAGGATCCGGGCGGCCTCGGAGGCGGGGAGGGTCTGGACGCCATCGAGTCTGCGGCGCATCTGTTTGGTTCGTGTGCCTGCGGATTCGAGCGTTTTGGACGCCAGGTTGATCTGTTTCTGGACCTTGTCCAGGAAATCGCCGAAGCGGCCGAATTCGGTTTTGACCGCGCCGAGGACCTTCCAGACCTCGTGCGACCGCCGTTCGATGGCAAGCGTCTGGAAGCCGACGCGCAGGCTGGACAGTATCGACGAAAGCGTGGTCGGCCCGGCAACGATAACCCTGTAATTCTGCTGGATTTCACCGACCAGCCCGGGCTGGCGCAGCACTTCCGAATACAGCCCCTCGGACGGCAGGAACATGATGCCGAAGTCGGTGGACAGCGGCGGGTTGATGTATTTGTCGTGGATGTCGCGGGCGGCGGACCGGACCGCGCGGGCAAGGGCGTCACTGCTTTTTTTCACGCCGTCCATGTCGGCGGCGGCGACCGCGTCAAGCAGGCGTTCGTAATCCTCCTTCGGGAATTTGGCGTCGATCGGCAGCCAGACCGGGTCGCCGTCGCCATCCCCCCTGCCCGGCAGCCTGACCGCGAATTCGACGCGGTCAGCGTTGTTTTTCGGCGACACGTTCTGGGCGTACTGGTCGGGCGTCAGGATTTCCGAAAGGATCGCGCCGAGCTGGTATTCGCCCCAGGTGCCGCGGTCCTTGACGTTCGTCAGCACGCGTTTCAGGCCGCCGACGTCGGACGCCAGCGTCTGCATTTCACCAAGGCCGCGCTGGACCGCCTCCAGCCGTTCGCTGACCAGACGGAACGATTCGCCCAGCCGCTTTTCCAGCGTGGATTGCAGTTTTTCGTCGACCGTGCGGCGCATTTCATCCAGTTTCGCGTCGTTGCCACGCTGCAGGACGTCAAGGCGGTTTTCCAGCAGCGTGCGCATCCGGTCCTGGCTTTCCAGGTTCGTTTTCGCCACGTCTTCCAGGGCGCGCCGCTGGCGTTCACCCATGTTGTCCAGCGTGGTCACGAGCGTCCGGTTCGACGCCTGGTGCGTGGCCGTGATTTCTTCGCGCAGGGCGCGGGCGGCGTTCGCGTTTTCTTCGCGGGCCAGCCGCATTTCGTCGCGCAGGGTACGGTCCAGATCGACCGCCTGCGGTCTGCGCAGCGCGGACAGGACCGCGGCCAGCATCGCCACGGCCACGGTCGCCAGCAGCGCGACGATGATAAGCAGTATGTTCGTCATGTCTGACCCCCCGGTTCGTCCTCAGGCGGGGTCAAGCATAACCCGAACCGGCGGCAGGGTTTCTGCCGCGATTCCAGTTTTCCCATTGTGACCCGCACTCATCGCGATTGCCTGAAACGCCGGGACCCGGGCCGCGAAACAAAGGATTGCCGACCTGCGGTGACTTCACACATTGAATTGTGTAATATGATGTGTGGGGGGTGGTTGTGATGGCAACAAATCTCGCGCTGGACGACAGGTTGATCGAGGCCGCAAGAAAGGCCGGCGGACACAAGACAAAAAAGGCCGCGGTGACGGCCGCCCTGGAAGAGTACGTCAGACACCGCGAACGACTCGGGCTGATCGAAATGTTCGGCACCGTGGACTTCGACCCCGAATATGACCACAAGGCCGCCCGCAGGAGCAAGCACGCATGAAGGTGCTGGTCGACACAACGATCTGGTCGCTGTCGCTGCGGCGCTCGAAAACGGCTCTCGGGCCAGATGAAGTCCGCCTGCGCGACACGCTCAGGGACTTGATCCAGGATGACCGCGCCGTGCTCATGGGGGTGGTCAGGCAGGAAATACTGTCGGGAATCAAGGATGCCGACGCGTTTAACAGGATTCGCGCGGCCCTGCGATCGATCCCGGACGAACCGCTGACGACACCCGATTTCGAACTGGCCGCCGAGGCTTTCAACACATGCCGAAGCAACGGCATCACGCCGACTTTCGTGGACATGACGATCTGCGCCGTGGCGATCCGGCTGGAAATACCGATCATGACCACCGACAAGGATTTCACGGGGTACTGCACGGTTCTTCCCATCCACCTCTTCGAATGAAGCAATCGCCGACGATTCATTTTCAATACCACAGGTTGTAAACTTCGGGTCCACGCTGGGGAACGCGGAGGTTCCGGTAATGCGGATACTGAAAAACGCTGTGATTTCGATCCTGCTGGCATGCGCGGCAGCCCTCTCCGCCAGCTGCGGCGACGGCGGAACCGCGCCGCTGTGCGCGCCGGTGTGCGCGGACGGGCAGGAATGCGGCAGCGACGGGTGCGGCGGTTTCTGCGGGACGGACGACGGCATGTGCGCCGGCGGCCTGTCGTGCGACGGGACCGCGTGCATCGAAAACCCCTGTCCGGCCGGATTCGTGCTGGTACCCGCCTGGACTTTCCGGATGGGTTCCCTTTACACCGAACCGGAACGCGTCACCGGCGGCGGGGACGAAACGCTGCACAAGGTCACGATCACGAAACCATTCTGCATGGCGGATCACGAAGTCACCAACGCCGAATTTTTCGCGGTCACCGGGATGTCCCCTTCGTACTTCGCGGACGCCGGTGACGACGTGCCGGTCCAGAACATCAGCTGGTACGACGCAATCGGATTCCTGAACATGAAATCGACGGCGGACGGCCTGACCCCCTGTTATGAAACGACCGGGGAAGCCGGGAAATTCGCGAAAGGCTGCGTGGAGGGCCAGATCCAGTGCGCCGGCGACTTCGTGTTCGATTCGGTGACCCGCGTCCCGGACTGTACCGGATACCGCCTGCCGACCGAGGCCGAATGGGAACTGGCGGCCCGCGCCGGGAAGGGTTCCGACCCTGACGATCCTTACGGCACAATCGACTCCGGTGGGATTCGCTGCCAATCCCCGAACACGCGCCTGGATTCCACTGCCTGGTTCTGCGGCAACGCGGCCGCCACATATGATTCCGCCTACGACTGCCACAACTGGTCGCCGCTTTTTACGTGCGGCCCGCAGCCGGTCAGGACGAAGGCGCCAAACGCCTGGGGCCTGTACGACATGCTCGGCAACGTGTTCGAATTCTGCCAGGACCATTACTGGTGGCACACGGCCGACGACCAGATCGACCCGCTGCTGGACGGCCCGGACGGATACAACCGCATCATCCGCGGCGGTTCATGGTCCGCGGTGGCCGGCTTCGCCCGGTTCGCTTCGCGCACGGCCATCGGACCGAACGACCGCGGCGACGTCGGCCTGCGCCTGGTCATGAATGCGCCG
>CAYYCO010000032.1:7319-29218 GCA_964470365.1 uncultured Anaeromyxobacteraceae bacterium
TCCCCGCCCCCGACGGCACCGGCGTCTACGACCTTGAAGACGACGAACAGGACGTTGTCTTCGCGGGCCCGACGTACCGCGTGGTGTCGTTCAACCTGATGTGCAGCGTATGTGGCGCCGGGTACGACACATGGGAAGAACGCCTGGTGTACTTCGGCGACATGTTCGCGACGATCGACGCGGACCTGATCGGCCTGCAGGAAATCGTGTTCCCCGACGAGGTGAACCAGGTCCTCGCCGAACTGCCGGGGTATGCCGCGCACTTCTACAACGGCGACGGAAAGGATTTCTTCCCTTACCCGGATGCGACGGTTTTATACAAGACCAGCCGCTTCGACCTGCTCGATTCCGGTTTTTACTGGCTGAGCCCGACGCCGGACATCCCGTGGTCGATGGGATATTCCGACGGCCAGACCCTGCCGCGGCTGGTGGCCTGGGTGAAACTGTACGACAAGCGGTACTACCAGAACATCTACTTCGCCACCACGCACTACGATTCGACGCACCCGCACCAGGAAAACAGCGTGCCCCTGTTCCTGGAAAAGGCTGAACAGTGGTCCATGGATGGCAGGGTCATCCTGACCGGCGACTTCAACACCGAACCGCGCGACCCCGCATACAACATGCTGACGAACGGCATCGACGGCGAGGGATACCATCTGCACGACGCGTTCGCGGTGGTCGGCAACGACTGGAACCGCGATTTCAACACCGAAACGTGCCCGGCGTACGACCCGATGAACCGCATCGACCACATCTTCACGGGCGGCGGCGACTGGGAAACGAAGTTCTGGTGGGTTGACCTGCGGAAGTTCGGGCCGAACACGTATTACCCGTCCGACCACCGCCTGATCTGGACCGATCTGGTGGAGTACATCCCGTGACATGGGCGGACCCGACCGCCGGTCAGCGATTGTCCCCAATCATCTTCAGGCACTTTTCGGCGGTCGCGTCGGGACCACGCGCCTGACAGCTCAACGCAACGCGTTAATTTTCGCTTATCAAAACGCAAATTTGTGTTTTACTACTCGCAACATCAAACGATTTCCGGGGGGATTTCCGATGGGTTACGTTCCTGTAACGAAACTTGAGGGCGTTTCCGTTTTCCGCAAGGCCGCCATGGGCACATGGCGTACCGCCAAGGATCCGCAGGTCTATTCCATCATGGAAATAGACGTCACCGACATCCTGCCGATGATGGAAACGTACGGCCAGGAACACGGCGTCAAAATCACGTTTTCACACGTGGTCGGCAAGGCGCTGACATACATCCTGCTGCGCCGCCCGGAAATCAACGGGTTCCTGCGCGGCAGCAGGATCTGGCTGCGCAGGGACGTCAGGCTGAATTACCTGGTGAACATGCCCGGCGAAGGCGACGAAAAAATCAAAAAGGCCACGCTTTCCACCTGCGCCATCCCGGACTGCGAAACCAGGACGATGGCCGGCATCGCGGAAGAATTGACGGCCCGCGCCGGCGTGGTTCGCCAGAACAGGGACCCGGAAATCAGGAAAAACATGGACATGTGGAAGGTCATCCCCTGGTGGGCGATGAAATTCTACCTGACCTTCGCGTCGTGGCTGATTTACGGACTGAACATCAACATCCCCGGCATCCCGAAGGACCCCTTCGGGTCGGTCATGATCACCAACATCGGCACGATGGGTATCGGGCCGACATGGGCGCCGCTGGTCCCGTATTCGCGCGTGCCGCTGCTGATCACGCTTTGCGCGGCGTCGAAAAAGGCTTGGGTCGTCGACGACCGGATTGAAATCCGGACGATCCTGCCGGTCTGCATCACCTACGACCACCGCTTCATGGACGGGGCCCAGGCCGCCCAGATGTTCTCGGATTTCCACAAATGCTTCATAAATCCGCAGGAACTGCTGTTCGGCGGCCCTTCGAAGGCGGTTTGACAACGCCGGGTCGGCGACGAAATCCAACTTTGCTTCAACACCCTCATCAACACTAACGGCGCGGCCCACGGCGCGCTGGCGGTGACACTGTTCCATACCGGGCTTAACATGTCGTTATGACTGGAATATTTCGGGGGTGCATCATGAACTCATACGCTTTCATCCCGCTGCTTCTGGCGACGGCGGTATTCGCGGGCTGCTGTCATCGGACGGCCATCCGCCAGGACGAACCGGCGGCGGCCGCGCCGGCTGTCGAACAGGCCACGGCGCAGGAACCGGCCGCGTCAACGGCGCCCGCCCCGGCAACTGCCCCGGACGCGTCCCCCGTGCCGGCCCAGTCGCAGGAATCCGCCGCCACCGCGGTGACGACGATGTCGCCGGCTGAAATACGGTCGCTGGTGGAAGTGACCATCGACGAAAACGACGGGCTCAGGAAGGTCATCGCGGACATGTCCGGCAATGCCGCCCCGGTCATCAGCATCGACAGGGAGCCGGACACGCTTTATCCGTACTACGACGTCTACATCGGGGCGCAGTCGGGGGACCATGGATGGAGGCTTTTCACCTTCATCGTTGATCCCAGGACGAAGACGCTCAAGGTTGAATGTACCGACGTCACCGGATTCGACAAGGGCACCATTGATGAATTCGTCGGCGCGTACAACGCCTGCGAGGACATCAACCCGGCCAAATGATGTTCCGCCGGATGACGCCGACGTGTCCTACATCGAACAGTCCGATTTGTCGCTGGCGAGCGTGGTGGCGATGCGGGCGGTGACGCGGACAGGCGGCAGTGACGGGTCGGTGACGCAGTTTATGCTGTAAACGGATCCCTTGTCGCCGCCCTCGACGTATTCGTTTTTCAGCGCCTGATCGACGTACGCGTAAAAGAATTTGTAACCCTTGCCGTTTTCTTCCGGGTGGAACCACGATATCGCCGATTCAAGCAGCGGGCAGCCGCCCCAGCAGAACTGGCCCCAGCCGCCGTCGAAATGGCAGGCAAACAGGGTCGGGTCGGGCTGGCCCAGATTAACGGCGTCCGATTCGTTCGCCCAGCGCACCTCGGCCAGCATCTTCGTGTGCACGCACATGTCGGCATCGTATGCCTGCGCGCGGTCGTAAGTGGACAGCGACGCCGACGTGTTGCCGCCGTCCAGCACGGCCAGCATCCGGCCCACCGTCACGCCGCCCGCGTCCGGTTCGGTCCAGTCGTTCTGGGCCTCCTGGCCCAGATCCAGTCCGAGCTGGGGCGACTTGACATCGACCACGCCAAGTTCCGGGTGGTACCAGACGTCGACGCCGAAAGCGCTGCCGGTGTACGCGGCCGGGAGCGCCTCGCCGGTGACCGCGACGCTGCCCTGGAAGTGCCTGACGCCGCTGACCGTTCCAAGCTGCGAAGTGGTGACCGTCGCGCCCTCCTCGACCAGCGTGTATGTCGCCTCGAACGTCGCCGGGCGGCCGACCGGGTCGTAAGTCGTCGTTATGTTCGACGTGGCCGCGACCGTCTGGGGCACGCCGACTGGCGGATCCAGGTTGAATTTGACCGGCGTTTCCGCGATTCCGGTGATGCCCAGGGCGCTGGTGAAGCCGCCGATTTCGATGGTGTCCGTGCCCAGGCCGCGCACATATCCGGCCGTGCCCGGCAGCGTTTCGTTCAGGTAGCCTCCCTCGGGCACGTTCGCGATCAGGTAGACGCCATAGTTGCGCCCGTTGATTTCAGCCTCGCCGACAACACCCGCCTGCACGGTGGTTGTGCCCAACAGTGGTATCGTGCCCGTCATCGTGCCGACGACCGTTTCGGTGAACGAGCCATAAGGGTAATGCGGGTCGGGCACGCCGCCGCAGCCGGCCGCCAGGGCCGTCAGACCGGCGCAAACGCACAGAATCGCACCTGACACTTTCCGGTTCATAAATCACCCGTAATGTTCATGGGATACGGCGTGGATTGTAAAAAGGATCCGGCGAAATGTCGATACCGCGCACGTTATGGAAGCGGTCCGGCCGACGTATATTCGGCGCCGGTGAAACTCTGGAAGTCGATCGCGTCGTTGCGACCGAGGCTGAAGCGCGGCTGCACATCCGGGAAGACGCCCCAGAAATTGCTTCTGATGTTGACGGTCCCGGCATCGGTGGCGGCCACCACCTCGGTCGCTTTCTTAACTGTCGGGACGTTGGATGTCGCCCAGATGGCGACGTCGACCGACATCGATCCGGAATAGTAGCTGGCGTTGTAGTCCTGGACCGCGACGGCCAGTGACGACACGTTCTGGGACTCGATGTCGACAAACCTGGCAGACGCAGAACTGCCGGCGACGTAAACCTGCTTGCCGCCCGAGGTACTGGAGGCGACGATGCCGGATATGTAGTCATATCCGCTGTCGGACTCGGAGTACGCAGCCCTGATCCAGACAATGGGTTCGCCCGCGTTGGTGTTCCAGACCGTGGACCAGGAAGTGCCGTAGTAACCGGCGTCGGTCGAAACCGCCAGGGCCGGCAGGCCCACCGACATGCCTGTCTTGACCGAATTTCCGTAGATGTTGTTGTTGTTGATGACCGGGTTCGGGTTGCCGCCGGAGCTTTCCAGCACGATGCCCGGCAGGTCGTTGAACTTGACGTTCGACGACGACAGGGTGCCCGCCGAGGTTCCCCTGTAACGCACCCCCGCCGCCGCGTTGTACTGGATGTTCGTGTGGTCGATGCCGAAGTTCGAATTGGTCAAAAAGACGCCGTTAACGCCATTTTGCCGGATCTGGCCGTTCGTCAAGGAAATGGTGTCGGTACTGGAGGATGCCCACAGGCCGTCTTCCGTGTTGTTTTCGATGATCATGCCGTCGATGGCCAGGTTCCTGAACGATTCAACCTGAACGCCGCGACGGTTCAGATTCGCCGATCCGCCGTTGACCGTCGCCGAATCACCCGACACGTTCGACTTGAGCCACAACCCCTGAAAGTCGTTCTTCCGGAAGGTGCAGTCCGTCAGCGCGTGGGTTCCGCCTTCCAGACGAAGACCGGTGTATCCGTTTTCAAATACGGCCCCTTCGATGTCGCTTGTGCCGCTGCCGTTGACCCTGACCTCCTGGTAGCCCTTCGCGACGTTTCCGACCGTCGAGAAGAACACCTGGTTCGAAAGGGTGTCGCCGACCGTGAAATCCGAGTTGGTGACGGTCAGACGGTAGTCGCCCTGCCCGCCGCCGTCCTGGTCGATCGGCGCGAACAGGACGTTCGTGCCCGCCTGAACCGTCAGGTCTGTGCCGCTGACGGTCAGGTCGCCCGTGATGTACACCGTGCCCAGCCACGTTGTCGGCTGGGTGATTGTCTCGCCGCCGAAGTAAACGCCCTTGCTCCAGGTCTGGTCGAACGGCACGCCGACAAAGCCCTGGATATTGGCGGAAGTGGCCGATCCGAGTGTCACGCGGTCAAGGACGTTCGGGAACACGCCGAAATAGTTGTGGCGCATGTCGATCGTGGCGCTGTGGGTGACTGCCGAGACCTCGCGCGCCACGCCGGGATCGATGCTGCCGGCCGCCGTGACCGAAATCGAACCGCTGTAATAACTGGCATTGTAATCGGTGACGACCGCGACGATCGTCGTGGCGCCGAACCCGGAAGTGGCCATCCACCTGGTACCGGAGCTTCCCGCGACCGCGATGGCCGTGCCGCCCGATGTATCCTTTCGCACCGACCCCCCGATATAGTCGTTGCTGGTGTCACTCTCTGAATATGCCACGAAAACCCGGACGATCTCGCTGCCAGCGGGATTCGTCCACGGCTGGCTGGCCGCCGTGCCGTAGAACCCGGCATCGGTGGTGGTCGAGATGTTGACCGGTCTGACCACCAGCGCACCCGTCGTCGAATTGCCGACGATATTGTTGTAGTTGACAACCGGCGTAGCGTCGCTGGTGCTGTCTGTCCAGACGCGCACGCCTTCATAAGAGTTGCCGGTGATCGAGTTGCGCGTCACCAGGCCGTTGCCCGATCGAAGGTACTCGATGCCGCTGGCGCCGTTTCCGGATACGGTGCTGTCGGAGAGGTTCAGCGTCCCGCCTGTGACGTAAAGGCCGCGCCCGCCGTTGTCTTCAAACAGGCTGGCTGTGGCGTTGACGGTGCCGGAGGTCAGAACCAGACCGTCTTCGGTGTTGCCGCGCACGGTCACCCTTGTCAGCGTCGGGGAACCCGTGGTTCCGCCCACGCTGATCCCGGTGCGGCAACTGCGGATCTGGGAATCCTCGATCGACATGTCCTTTTTCACTTCGAATGCGATGTCGGCGTATTCGAACGTCGCCCATCTGACCTGCGAACCGCCGCCGTTGATGATGAACCTGTTCCAGGCGCGCGCGTGCCGGTGATCGGTACCGTAAACCGTGAACAGGACGGGCTTCGACTGGGTGCCGTCGACAACCAGCGTGCCGTTGACGGTGATGTCGAAGTCGCCCACGGTGTCGACGTTTGCGTCAACATAAGTGAAAAGGACTGTCGTGCCGGGCGCGACGGTCAGGGTTTCGCCAGTCGGAACAGTGATATCGCCGGTAACGACGATCGTGCCGGTCCAGGTTGTGGTGGTGACGGTGCCGCCGATGTACTGAAGGGAACTGAGCGTGATGGTGCGGGTGATGCCGGCGGTCTGGCCGATTGCGTCCCTGACTTCCATCTTTATGGTGTACTGGCCGTCGGCGGGGTACGGGTGAACCAGAAGCTTGTCGGTCGACCAGGCAGTGTCCCACGTGCCGTCGTTTTCGAAGTCCCAGCGGACCTCGAGATCGGCCGTCGCCGTTTCGGTGTCGCGCGATGACGATGCGTCCATCGTTATCTCCTTGTCGCCGCTGACCACGGCGGTGAAGTCGGCGACAGGCAAGTCATTGCGGACCTGCAGGCGCACCGTTCCAAACCCGACCGAGCCGGCGCTGTCCGTTGCTTTCGCCTGAAGCATCAGCGACGTGTTGTTCGGATGGTCGGACGGAACTGTGAAGCTGAATTCGTATGGGGCAGCGTCATCGGACAGGCCCGTGGGACTGCCGTCGGAGACCAGTTCGACCTTCGTGATGTTGCGGCCCGGGTACGCCTCGGGGTTGACGATGACGCTGACGACCGAGCCCTGCGTGACCTGCGTGTCGTTTGCCGGCTTGATGAACGTGACGGTCGGGGCCTTGTCGTCGCCGACCACGATCTGGCAGGCCGCCGAATCGGACGCGCCGCGGTCGTCCGTTACGGTCAGGGTGACCGTGAAGGTGTCGGCGGCGGAGTAGGTATGCTGCACGGTCGACTGGAGTCCGACCACTGGCGACGAATCGTCGCCGAAATCGAACGAGAAAGACACCAGCGAGCCGTCCGGGTCGTCAGAACCGGTGCCGTCGAACGTCAGCTCTTCGCCCAGGCTGCCTGACGACGGGCACTGTATGGATGCGACGGGCGGTTCGTTCACGTCCTGGTTGGCAGTGCCGGGGGTCGGGGTGGCCAGTTCGGTGAAGTCGGCCGAGTTGTCGTTGGTGTCGGTATGCGAAAGGTCGCGTGCCAGGCTGTGGTTGGCGGTCGGCTTCGCGACCGCAGCGGTTTCACCGGCGAAGAAGTCGCCCACGGCGAAGGCGCCGTAACCGATGGCATCCACCACGGTGGCGCCGTACCGCAGCTGGATGCTGTCCGGCCCGTTCTGGTAATCGACGTCGGCGGTGAACTGGTCACCCTGATCGTGGATCGACGCCTTCGACGACGGATGGGCAACAACGAACCGGCCGTCCCCGCCCAGTGCGCCGACGAGATCGATCACCTGGTATTCGTCATTGTTGGAGCCGTTGATGCCGACCAGGCGCCAGCCGGTCAGGTCGGTCGAAGCGGGGCCCCACAGTTCCACGAACGAATCGGTGTCCGGGCTGCTGGTGGTGTCGATCATGATTTCGTCGATCAGGATGGTTGCGGGCGGCGCGATCTGTCCGCAGGCGCCTGCTTCGCATTCTTCCCAGGATTCGCAGTAAACCGGCGTGCCCCATTCAAGGCAGTCGTCGCCGTTGTAATCGCTGCACCGCGACCAGCCGTTTCCGACGACGCACTTCTTTTCATCCTGGATGACGCATTCGTTTTCACAGGTCTGGGCGCAGTTGCCCAGGCTGCACACGAGACCGTCGCCACAGTCCTGTGGCGTTCCCCATTCGAGGCAGGTGTCGTCGTTGTAGTCGTCGCACACCTCGTACTTGGTCGTGCTTCCCGCGGTACACTTGCGCTCGTTTTCGACCTCACATTCGTTCGAACATGAAATCGCGCAGTTGCCGTTGCTGCACACCAGCCCGTCGGCGCACGGCGTCGGCGATCCCCATTCCAGGCAGTCGTCATCGTTGTAATCGTTGCAGATGACGACCGAACCGCCTTCGTCGCAGTCCCTGGCCATCACGACGGTGCATTCGTTCGAGCACTGGGTGGCGCAGTTGCCGCCGCTGCAGACCAGGTTTTCGGCGCACGGCGTCGGCGAACCCCATTCCAGGCAGCCGTCGTCGTTGTAGTCGTCACAGGTGACCACCGAATTCGCCTGGCACTTGCGCGCGCCCTTGACCGTGCAGTCGGGCGTGCATTCGCTGCTGCAGAACCCGCCGCTGCAGACCTGGTCCTGGCCGCAGAACAGGACCGTGCCCCATTCCATGCAGCCGTCGCCGTCGTATTCGTTGCAGATGACGTATCCGCCGGTTTCGCACTGCCGGCTGTTGAGCGCGGTGCATTCGTCCACGCAATCGGCCGCGCACGCGCCGCTGCTGCAGAATTCGGCGCCGCAGTCGGTCGCGTCGCCCCACTCAAGGCATCCATCCGTGTTGTAATCGCCGCAGGTGACCACCGCGTTGGCAAGGCACTTCTTCGCGCCGATGGCGGTGCATTCGCTGAGGCATTCCGAAGAACAGAAGCCGCGCGAACAGACAAGCGATTCACCGCAGGGCGTCGCGTTGCCCCATTTCAGGCATCCGTCCGACGCGAAGTCGCCACATTCCAGAACCTGGTTGCCGGTTCCGCAGGACTTGGCGCCAATCGCGGTGCATTCCGGGTCGGTGCAGCCGCTGACGCATTCGCCGCCCTGGCAGATTTTTCCCGATTCGCAGTCGACCGGAATCGACCATTCCACGCAGCCGTCGTCGTCCAGGTCGGAACATGTCCGCGGGGCGCCGTCCGAACATTCCTTCGCGCCTTCCTCCGGACATTCGTCGGTGCAGGCGTGCCCGGTGTCGCCGGGAATCGTGTCAACGGCGACGTCGTCTATTGAATCGACGCCGGTCAGGTCGGATCCGCCCCCGCCGGGGCAACCGCTCAGGAAAAACAGGCACGCCGCAATGGCGGACAAATGTACGGGCAGGAAATGATGGCGCATCCAAGCCTCCGGAAGGAATAAAACGATGGCGCGGAAGGTACCATTTGTGCAGACTGGAATCAACCCGGGCGGGATGCGCGACGGTGGCGAAAGCCTTCAGAACAGGTATGAAATACCGAACTGGAAGCCGGCGTGGAAGGTCACCACGGTCGTGACCGGCGGGATCACGCAGATGTTGGGCCCCAGTTCGAAGTTGGCGTGGATGTTGATGCGCTTCGTGACGTTGTATTCAAAACCGATGTTGGGAAGCAGGGGGATGTTGACCGACAGACCGAGCGCCCACACCTGAATAGGCATCCTGAAACCGGCGATAATCGCGATACGCGGGTTGTTCCACCTGTGGCTGTATTTCAGTTCCGGGCCGCCGATCTGGACGCCGACGTTAAGCCCCGGGAAATAACTGGCAATCAGCCCCACGTCGGCCCCGAGACTCACCGCGTCTGGCCCCTTCGCGAAAACGTTACCCTTCAACTGCACGCCGAAGGTGTCGCCGAAGTAACCGACCCAGCCGCCGTAGGGAAGATAGTCGATCGACCAGATGGCGCTGATTTCGAACTTCCGTGTAACCGGGACATGGATTTCGAAGTCGGTGGACGGGAAACCCACACGGAATGCCAGGGCGTGTTTGCCCATCGGCATGATTTCGGCGCCCTGGGTCAGCCAGCCGCTGCCTGCGGTGAACGACGTCATTTTCTTTGCGGCGGTGTCGCCGGGCAGATCCAGCGCACTGGCCTGCGCGGCGCCAAGAACGATTACCATCGATGCCGCGACGGTCGCGGCGAACGTGAACCGACCAATCCTGTTCATCATTCCCCCCCCGAAATATCCTGATAAGGCATTGCGAAACCGAATCGATATGTTGCAGTGAAACAGCTCGCGACGCAAGCCTGTGGTCCCCGATGATCAATTCAGGGGCTCCGCCCTGTGGGCGGTACGAACCTGGATTACTGCCGTCTATTTGGCATTCCGGGCACTTGAATATCAGAATCAGGCCGATTTTCCCATAATGCCGTGGCGAAAACCGACGTGCTGCACTGACGGATGACAACGGCATACCGGAGGACGCTGGTGCGCGGTTCGCTGTACATATCGATGATTGCCGGTATGTTCTGCCTGTCCCCGATGGCAGGCTGCTCGCCGGACGACGTCGCCCCGCCCGTCATGGAAGTCACCGCGGGCATCGCCGGACGCCTGCACATGGAGGCCGCCGCGCAGGCTTCACGTTTCCTGGACAGGATTCCCATCGGAATGGAAAGCCACTACGGCTTCGACAGCCGGGAGCAGTTCGCCCGGGCCGTTCCGGGGAGGGTCTGGCAGGAGTGGACGATTGCTGCGGATCCCGGATCGGCCGGACGGGACGGGGCGCCGCGGATAACCGCGCTCGACCGGTACCGCGTCATGCTGACGGTCGACGGACGTCCGCGCGCGCTGCTGACCATGACAATGGTCGACGGCAGGCTTGTTGCGACCGATCTGGGCGCGGCGGTCCTGGCAAGGGAGCTCGGCGAAACGTCTTCCAGGCTGGGCGCCGCCTACCGTTCGGCCCCGATCGGCCGGATGCTGCGCCTATACGACATAAAGGGGGACTTCCTTCTGCCCGATTCGGACGCCCCTGACCGGGACATCCGCGTGGCGCCTCTTGAATCCGCCAGGATCGGCCTCGGCCTTGAAAGTCCGGCCCCTGTCGAAACGACGCTTACCACACTTGCCCCGGCAATCAGGCAGGCCGCCTGGAAGGGGGCCCCGCGGTGATGAATCGGGCGCTGCGCATTATTCTGCCCGCCATCGCGTCCGCCGTACTGGTAACGGCGCCGGCGGCCACGTCGTCGGCAAAGGTCCTTGAGGTAACCGAACACATCCAGCAGGTCAGCCAGTGGTGCTGGGCAGCCGTCAGCCGCACGATGCTCGAATACTACGGCATAAACGCGGCGCAGTGCGATATCGCCGAATACACACGGCGGGTCGCGACCTGGCACAATTTCGGCACTTCCAACTGCTGCGACAGGCCGTACGGTTTATGCAACTACTGGAACTACCTGTGGGGTTACGACGGCAGCATCCAGGACATAATGGTGCATTTCGGCAGCGTTTCGTCCAGGGGTGTGTCGGCCCCGCTTTCCCTGGCGGAATCCATCGCGGAAATCGACGCGCGCAGGCCGTTCATCGTCAGATGGGGCCTGGACAACGGCGGCGGGCATTTCGTCGTCGCGCACGGCGCCGAGGCGGACGGGACTTTCTATTACATGGATCCCTGGTTCGGGGAAGGTTTCAAGATTTCAACGTATGACCAGGTGCTTTCCGGCAACGGCCGCGAATGGAGCCATACCGGGACCATGACCGCGGCCCCCTGCGAATGCCGCGCGATCGACGAATGCTGCGACGGCTGCGCGGCGATCAACGAGGGCGGCGCCTGCGACGCCGACGGCAGCGGCTGCACGATCGGGGATAAATGTTCCGGCGGAACCTGTGTTCCCGGCCCGGCGCCGGACTGCACCGGGCAGACCGACCAGTGCAATGATGGCGTCTGCCTGTCGACGGGCGCGGACACATATTCGTGCGGCAGCGACCCTGCGCCGCTTGAAGGCCGGGAATGCAACGCGGACGACGACGGATGCACCGTCGGCGATTCATGCGCGTCGGGAACCTGCGTCGCCGGGCCAGCCGCCGACTGCCCGAATCCGGCCGGACAGTGCCATGAACCCGTCTGTCTTTCACAGGGCGCGGACGTATACGATTGCACGGTGGTCAGTTCGACGATGGACGGGGCCGTCTGCGACGACGGCGATCCCTGCACCATCGACGACGTCTGCGGCGCCGGGGTGTGCACGGGCCGGCCCAGGGACTGTTCCGACGGTTTCGCGTGCACGCTGACCTGGTGCGACCCCGTTTCAGGTGAATGCGTCACGCAGGGCGACGACTCGGTCTGCGACGACGGCAACGCCTGCACGCTGGACCACTGCCTCGCCGGCACCGGTTGCATCAATGCCGCCCAGCTTGAATGGCGGTCGTGCAACGGTCCCGGTTTCGCATGCTTCTCCGGCCACTGCAAACCGCTGGCATCCAACGACACGTTCGAAACCGCCGTCACGATGGAAGCGGACAAGACATATTACGTGGACGGAGCGCTCCTTCACCCGTACCTTGACGTGCCTTCCGGCTGCCTGGGGAACAGGCTCAGCGCGCCCGATGCGTTCTTCACGTTCCGGGGGGCAACCGGGGTCGAATACACCCTGACGATGACTCCCGACGATGGCGTGCTGGCGGCGGTCGCGCTCTGGGACGGCGTTGACGAAGAAGCCTCCTGCGCGAACGGAATCGACATCACCGGCTCCGGCGAATCGGTTGCCCTGCCGGACAGCGATCGGACGCCAATCATGGTGCAGACCCTCGTCGTGGACATCTCGAACGCGACAGGGCCGACTGGCGTGACCCTGCTGGTGACGGAAAGGATCATCGACGACCAGGCGCCCGAAATGGCGGAACCGGGCCCGATGGACGCCTGGAGCGACGCGGCCGATGCCTCGTCCGACAGCCAGGTCGATTCAACCACCGACAACCCCATCGAACCGGCCGACACGTTCGCCGAACCGATCGGCACCGATACGACGCAACCCGCCGACGCCCGCATGGATACCGTCGCCACCGACGGCCAGGGCCTCGTCGATGCGGACACGCCCGTGACGGACGCCCTTTGCCCGGAAAACGTCGTCACGCCCGAAACGACGGCCGACGGGCACATCGCCGACGCATCAGCCGCGGACGCGCTGCCTCCGGATCGGGACCATGGCGGTTCGGGCTGTTCGGCGACTTCGCGGGGCGCGCTCCCGGCCATGGTCGCCCTGATATTCCTGGTGGCGATGGCGCTGGCGATCCCGGGCCTGGTGTGCCGCTGGCGAAGGGATTGAAAAAGAGGGGCGGGTTTCCCGACACGCCGAAGCCCCGGCGGACCTGGTTCATTCCCGACACGCCGAAGCGTCAGCGAAGGCGGTCACCGCTACGGCGCGAGGCACGAGCAGTCGCAGCCCCAGCTTTCCGGCAGCAGGCCCTTTTTGCAGGCGTATTCGACGAACATCCGGTGGCCCTCGGCCAGCGGGTGGATGCCGTCCTTGGTCAGTTCCTTCTTCATGTGGCCGTACTGCGAACCCTTGTCCAGCAGCGGCGTTTCGAACAGGTTCAGCGCCACGTCGGGCAGATCCGCACGCGTGAACGCCGTCTTGCCGGCGGGGCACAGCTTGCCGAGCGCCTGGGCCGGGGTCAGTTTTCCCATCATCCAGTCCACGCACTGCCTGGTCCAGGCCTGGTATTTCTTCGCGTTGGCGCCCTTCCAGCGCTTGTCTTTCGCCGGGTTGCCCCACGGCACCAGCGTGATGCCGAATACCTTCATTCCCCTGGCGTGAACGGCCTGGAACAGTTCCATGAAATCGGCGTTGACGCGGTTCGGGTCGGACACGTTGTTCAGCCCGCCCTGCAGCATCATCCAGTATTCGATCCCATGCGCCGACAGGTCGACGTTCTTATTCTGGAAAACGCGGGCGTGGAATTTTTTCAGGATATCCGAGGAATTGCAGGCCACTTCGGCGATGTTGACGACCTCGACGTTCCCGCACGCGCGCGCCACCCATTTGCCGTAGCCCATCGCGAAGTAGTCCATCTGCGACAACGACCCGCCGGTGACGATGATCTTGACCTTCTTTGACTGATCGCCAAAAGACCAGTTGCCGGGCGTGTAATTGTCCACGCAACGGTTGTTTTTCGCAGGCGGGTATATCGGCCGGAGGTCGGTGTACGTCCCGTTCGGATTTGATTTGCCGCATTTATTCGCGGGCTGCGCGAACGCCGGGCATGCCACCAGAATTGCCACGATCGCCAGCAGGAACGTCTTGAACGCGGACACGGCCACCACCTCATCATCGCGGAAACGGTTCGAACGGCCGCCTAACTAATACATTACTGTCCGCAGGTTTTCAAATTCACGACATGCCGTCCCCGGCACAATATAATGCGGTTTGTGGACGGAATTGCGCGGGTGGGCGGCGATGGTCGAAATAACCCGGGAATTACCTGCGGCCAGGCGACTTGAACAGCGACGCGACGCCGAACATGCCGCGTGGCGTATCCTGGCGTCGGCCGACGATATCGACAGCGCGGCTTCCCAGCTGATGGAGGCCCTGTGCCGGTGCGGCGAATGGGAACTCGGCGAACTCTGGATGGTCGACGGCGCGGCCGGGGTGCTGCGCCTGGCCGACGTCTGGACGGACTCGCCTGAAACCCTGTCGGAATTCATCGCGGTTTCCAGGGCGACGACGTTCGTTTGCGGGGTCGGGCTGCCCGGTTACGTGTGGTCTACCGGAAGTCCCCAGTGGTACGAAGACGTCGCGACCAACCCGAACTTCCCGCGAAGGCGTTTCGCGGAAGCGGCCGGGCTTCACGCCGCATTCGGCTTCCCCATCCGGAACCGCGACGAATTCCTCGGCGTGATGACGTTCTACGGCCCCGATTTCCGGACTCCGGACACCGACCTGCTGGACAGCATGGACGTTGTCGGCGGACAGGTGGGTCACTTCATCGGCAGGATTCGCGCACAGCAGGCACTGGAGGCCAGCGAGGCCAGGTGGCAGCGCATTTTCGCCGGTGCGCCAATCGGGATCTTTCATTCGCTGCCCGGCGGAAGGCTGCTGGACGTCAACCCCGCGTTCGCCGCGATGCTGGGGTTCAAATCCCCCGAAGACACGGTGCGGGTGGTGAACCGCACATCGATCCCGGAAACCCTGTACGTCGATCCGGAAGTCCGGCGGCGGTTCCTGGCGGGGATCCAGGAAAACCCGGGCCGCTGGGCGTCCGCGGAGACCCTTGGCAGGCACACCGACGGAGGGGTCGTCCATGGCCTGCTCCAGGCGAGGCTCCTGGAGGAATACCAGGGGGAAAGGGACGTGCTGGAAGGCTTCCTGGTCGACATCACCGAACGCAAGAAGATGGAACAGGACCTGAAAGCCGCGCTGGAGGAGGTGCGCGAACTGACGTTGCGCGATCACCTGACCGGCCTGTACAACGTCCGCCACCTCGCCGAACGCATGGCGATCGAAATCGCCGCCGCGAAACGAAGCGGTCACGACGTGTCGGTTATCATGATGGATATCGACCATTTCAAGCAGGTCAACGACACGTTCGGCCACTCCGCGGGCGATGCCGTACTGCGGAACCTTGCCAGGGTCCTCTCCGCCGAGGTTCGGCCTGACGACGTGCTGGCCCGGTACGGCGGCGAGGAATTCGTGGTGCTGATGCGCCAGACGCCGGGTGCAAGGGCCTATGACGCGGCAGAGCGCCTGCGTGCATCGGTCCAGAACAACCCGGCCATCATCGACGGTCGGCCGCTGCCCCTGACAATCAGTTGCGGCGTGGCCTCCCTTTCGGAATGCATTGAAGCGTCGTCGAACTGCATCCTGCGCGTCGCCGACAGACGCCTTTACCAGGCAAAGGACCTCGGCCGCAACCGCGTTGTCGGTCCGGACCAGTCCATCTTCCAGACGGGCACGCTCGGCATCGGCGGGGAGGGCATCTGATCTTGATGGAAATCGAATACTTCCACATCGACGCGTTCACGACCAGGCTGTTTTCCGGCAACCCGGCCGGGGTCTGCCTGCTGCGTGACGGATGGCCGGATAACGGCCTGATGCTGGCCATCGCGCGTGAAAACGGGCTGGCCGAAACCGCTTTCGTCCTGTTCGGGCGGGACGGCCTGCACATCAGGTGGTTCACGCCGGAAATCGAAATGGATCTGTGCGGGCACGCGACCCTGGCCGCGGCCTTCGTCGTCGCGACCTTCGCCAGACCCGGCCGCCGCGTGGAATTCATGTCGGCTTCGGGGCAGCTTCGCGTGGACGTGGACGGCAACCTGGTCACGATGCGCCTGCCGCTGCGACCACCCCTGCCGGCCGAGGCGCCGCGCGCGCTGCTGGATTCCGTGAACATACGTCCGCTGGAAATCCGAAGTGCCCGGGATTTCGTGTTTGTTTACGGGGCGGAAGAAGATATCAGGAATATCGAAATCAACAACGCCGCGTTCAACACCCTGGACCTTGCACCGGGCGGGCTGTGCGTGACCGCGCCGGGCCGCGACGCGGATTTCGTTTCGCGATTCTTCACCCCGAACGCCACCATCATGGAAGACCCGGTCACCGGGTCGGCGCACTGCTCGCTTGTACCGTACTGGGCGAACGTGCTGGGCAGGCGGGAACTTGTCGCGATGCAGCTTTCGGCCCGCGGCGGCACCCTGTACTGCACCCTGCAGGACGACGCCGTCATCGTCGCCGGCAACGCCGTCCTGTACAAAAGGGGCGTCCTCCTGATGCCCTGAACCTGCCTGCAATTCACAAAAACCTAATTTTATCGTCCCCTTGACGCATGGTTGCGCCCCACCGATACTTGGACAATCACATGGCGTCCGGATGGTGTCGGCATGAATCGAAGGGCCCGCTTTCTGTCTGTTGCGACTATATCCGTGCTGGCCGCGGCGGGATGCGGGGCCGGCGACGAAGGCCGTGATGCCGCCGAAGACACCATCGTGGCCGACGTGCCGGCCGACGCGGTCGCGGACCCCGGCTGGCCGCTGCACAGCGTCACGTCCGCGACCCCTATGATCGAATCGGCGGTCCTGACCGAATCGCACCACGGCTGGAAACGGGCCGACTGCGCGCTCTGCCACGTCCCGGATCACGGCGGGACCAGTCCGCGTGAATGCGCGGTCTGCCACGGTTCGAACGGCGCCCCGAACCAGCCGATCGGCCATGCGACCGAAAACTGCAGCCAGTGTCACGCCAACGTCCATGAAAAGGTCAATCCGCCGTTTTCGGGGCCTGGCGACTGCGCCGCCTGCCATCGGTTCCCGACAGCGGACGTGTGTCCTGAAATAGTGGAATTCGACGCGGTCGTGATCGGATCCGGCGGCGGCGGCCTGGGCGCGGCTGCCAGGCTCGCCGGCCAGGGGATGCGGGTCGCCGTGGTGGAACGCCACAACAAGGTCGGCGGGTACATGACCAATTTCGTCCGCGGCGATTTCAGGTTCGAGGTGTCGCTGCACGCCATGGGCGGCTTCGACGAGGGCAGCCCGGGCACGCGGGAAATGTTTACCGAACTGGGAATCATCGACGACGTGATCCCGGTCAAGGCAGACGCCATGTACCGGACCTACTACCCCGGCGGCGAAGTGTTCGAAACGCCCGACGGCCTGCTGACGTACCGCGACAGGCTGATCGCCATGTTCCCGTCGGAAACCGAGGGGCTGACCAGGCTTTTTAACGACGTCCCCGAAATGGTGACCGTCCTGGACGCGTACATGGCGGGGGACGAAACGTTCAACGCGTACCTGCGGGAAAACCCGGACGCGGTCGGGCGTTTCATGGAATGGGCCTACGGCCGCCTGGGCGACGCCCTGCGTGCGTACATCACGGATCCCAAGCTGTACGCCATCCTGACCCAGCTCGCGTCGTACGTCGGCGTCGAACCGGACAACCTTTCCGCCCTGTATTTCTTCATGATGTGGAACAGTTACCACCTGGGCGGGTTCTACAACTTCGTCGGCGGGTCCCAGTCGATTTCGGACGCCCTGGCGGCGCGAATCGTCGACGCCGGCGGGCGCATCTTCCTGGGGACCAGGGCCACGCGCATTGTCACGCAGGACGGCGTGGCCACGGAGGTCCGGACCGACGGCGGGCCATGCCTGCGGGCGAAGTGGTTCGTGTCGAATGCGAACCCGCCGCAGACCATCGAACTGCTGGGCCGCGAAAACGTATCGGAAACGTGGGCCGCCAGCATCGACGCCATGAAACCGGGGCTGCCGATCGTGGTCGTGTACCTGGGCACCGACCGCGATTACACCCCGGAATTCGACGGCGTGCATGAAATCCTGATCCAGGACACCTGGGACACGAACCGGGTGTTCGATTCGGTCACCGAATGCGCCCCGGAAAAATCGATCCTGCTGATTGAAAACACGTCAATCGTGGACGCGACGGCGGCGCCTGCGGGGCACAACGCCATCAGCATCACGGGCACGGTCGGCGACGATTGCGGCGACAACTGGAACTGGGCGGACCACGCCGCGTTCATGGAATACAAGGACGCGGTCGCCAGGACGTTCATCGAACGCGCCGAGGCCGTCCTGCCGGACCTGTCGCGCCACATCGTCCAGTACGAGGTCGCGTCGCCCCAGACGCTGAAGATGTTCACGCTGAACCCGCGCGGGACGATTTACGGCTGGCACCAGACGCCCGAACAGTCGCTGCTGCAGCGCCTTCCCCAGGAAGTCCCCGGCATTTCCAACCTGTACCTTGCCGGGGCCTGGACGTTCCCCGGCTGCGGCCAGTCCGCGGTCATCCAGAGCGGCGTCATCGCCGCCGACAAGATCCTCGCGGCCGACGCCGAACCCGCCGAATGAGCCCTCGCCTTGACAGGCGGCGCATGCGGCGGGACAATCCGTCCGGGGTGACACCTTTCATTTATAAGTCCGAACAGTTACATGTTCATGTCGGGGGAATCAGAATGTCACATCAACGGTGGTTGCGGAATCTTGCGTTCGGCGGCCGGGCGCCACTGGCCCTGGCCCTGGCGTTCCAGGTATTCGCGCTTGCCTCCTGCGGCGACGACGGCGCAGAACTGGCGGCGATCCCGCTCGGTGACCAGGACTTCGGCGCGATGCTGGTGGGAAGCGACGGCGAACAACTCCTGCCAATCGTTTCGCGCAACGATACGTTCGAACCGACGGCGGTAACGGGCGCCGTGTGGATGAATGCCGAGGGCAGCGGAATCGTCGTCACGCTGGATCCGGTCACGGGCCTTCCGTCGAAGGTGGTGCTGGGCGACTACATCGTGCTGTTCGCGAACTGGAACGCCGACGGAACCGTGGCCGACGTCGCCCGGATATACGGCCCGACCGGCTTCATCGAAATTCTGCGCGGCCTGCAGGTCCGGGATCCGGAACCCGTGGTCGAGGGCGGCCTGGGCGTCAGGACTTCCGCCGTCACATGCCTGCCGAACTGCCCGTCCAAGGAACGGACCCAGGCGGAACTGCTGAAGGTGGCCGGACTGGGTATCTCCGTCGCGACCTGCGGCGTGGCGGCGGCCGCCAGCTGGGGCGCGATGCTGCTGCCCTGCTCGGGTGTCGTCGTTTCAGGCGCGAAGATGGCGACGACCGAGGACTCATGGCTGAACGCGCCGCTGGACCGCGCCAACAAGCTGCTGGGCGGAATCGACATACTGCAGTGCCTGGGCGGCGACATTTCCGGTTGCGTGTCCGCGGCGCTTGAACGTGCGTCGAACGAGCGCCAGAAAGCGGCCGAACGCGAGGAGGCCTACCAGGCTCTTGTACAGGCCGCCAACGACAGGCTGATGAACGGCGAAATTCCTTCCGGGTACCAGGAGGGCGAGCCGCCGGTGTGCATCGACAATTACGCGTGTACACCCGGCCTGACCCTGAACTGCATCGACGGCGGCACCAAGACCTGCCTGGACGATTGCACCTGGGGCAGGTGCCCGAAGATGACCGGCGGGGCGTGCTCGATGCCCGACGAAGGCGAATCGGCCTGCGAGGCCGCCGTCCAGGACGTCAAGGCCCAGTGCGCCGCCGCGGGCGGGAAAATTATCGGATGGACGACAAGCAAGGCCGACTGCGTCAGCGCATACAACTGCTGGGTCAGGGGATGCCCCTGCCTGTTCTCGTGCGCCATGCAGTGCGGCAACGACCAGAACTGCGCGCAGACCTGCTTCGCAAACTCCGGCGCAAACGCGCAGGCCGAAAGTGACGCCTGTTCGGTATGCGACGAACCCGGCGTTTACGCCCAGTGCCAGACCGGTGGTTGACGGGTTCCCGGGGATGCCCGTGAACGTGTCCGGCTGGTTACACGACGAATACTGCTGGGGCTCCCAACGCACAGTCATTTGACCGGTCCGGGGGCCGGGAAAGGCGTTGAGGGGACAGCCCCCCGCCCCGTGACCTGGCACCTCAGATTTTCCCGGGATACGGCGGAAAAGAAGTCCCTGCCCCACAATTCAAGCGCGCGGGAATCACTTATGTACGGAAGGACGTCCGCCTTCGCCTGTTCGAAGTCGACCGACGCAAAACGCTCATCAAGCAGACCCAGCAATCCCGCGCAATCAATTGACCCGTCACCGGACCAGTGACCGCTCTGGCGCATGCGGGATTCAAGATGAGCGATGTTCACGGGAACTTTCCGTGACAGATACCAGACGAAATCATAGAAATCCCGACCCTTGATCCGTTGTTTCCAGTTGCGGCACAGCAACGCGTGTATCTTGCCGGCAAACAGGCTTGGCGGATCAAATACCCGAACCGAATAGGGAATCGGTCCCAGCCTGTACCTGACCTCGTACCCGGCGCCGGAAGGCGGGTCGGTATCAACCTCGAATTTGATTTTAAGCTGGTCACTTCCTGAAATCCCTGGAACCGGCGGTTCAATCGACGCGATCCTGAACAGATGAATCAAGGTCCCACCCTTGATGAACGCGGACTGAACCGCAGAATCGACAGCCTTCGGTTTCTGCGTGACAGTCATGTCAAAACCGAAGGAACCCAGTTCATCCCTGACCGCGGGAAGAAAGGCGCCCAGGTCAAAATCAGAGTCAGGTTCGATCAGGCTGAAGTCGAGATCCTCCGAAAACCTGTCCAACCCGTGAAATATCCGCAGCGCCGTACCGCCGTAAAACGCGCCTGCGGCAAAAAAACCGGCGCGGCCCAGTGCGATCAGCGTGATTTCCTGGATTATCTCCTTGAGGGCATATAACCTTTCGTCATTATTACGACATTGGTATTGCTGCAGCATCTTTTGAACCGGGCTCGGATCAATCATCATCCAGCCTCCATTTGAAACCATGCGGCCAGTGCCGTCATGGACTTCCTGCGGTACATCGGGGCAATCCAGGCAATGAAATCCGTATCGAGCCCGGCAACGGCGTCCATGTCCATTCGCCAGTCTTCACGAAGCAGCCTGTCCATCTCGACAGCCGAAGACACCCCCGAAATCTTGTACACGGAATCACACAAAGCCTTTTCGGGAGAAGCCATCAGGTATGACATGCCGTTTTCTTCCATCCGCGTTATCCCGTACGGATATACCGTGGCCGGAAGATACAAGTAACGGTAATCGCCGAGCGGTGTGTGAAACACCTTGTCCTTGTTCTTGTTGTAGCTGGCGGATGTGACAACAGCGACCCGTTCCGGAATCAAACCGGCAAAGGCCAGCGCGTACTGAAACGAAATATACGACGGCCCGTAGATAACCGGTGCCGGAACCCTCACTGAAACCGACGGATCATCAACAAAGAGGCCGCGACGCAACTGAACCAGTTCCCCGGCCTTGAGCATCCGGGTCAACCTGGCCCTCGGCGAGGCGTATTCCTTGAGTTCGTCCATCAGCATCAAATGGGTCTTAAGCATTTCCCCTCCAGTAAGTATCAATTTACAATACTTTCTGGAGAAAAACAAGCTTCATACTGCCCGCAATCAGAAACACCGGATTGTCTGTTTTTGTACAAGGACCCATGTTTCTTATGGGCAAAGGAATACCCGGGAAAATCGAGTGACGTAAGTACTTGGAATTACAGAGCCAACGCGGGGAATCGAACCCCGGACCCC
>CAYYCO010000033.1:0-2592 GCA_964470365.1 uncultured Anaeromyxobacteraceae bacterium
CGCGCGGCTTGTCGGAACGGTATCCACCCTCGCGCGGCTTGTCGGAACGGTATCCACCCTCGCGCGGCTTGTCGGAACGGTATCCGCCCTCGCGCGGCTTGTCGGAACGGTATCCACCCTCGCGCGGCTTGTCGGCCGCACGGCGGCCTTCGGGACGTTCGCCCCTTCCTGATGCCGACGGACGGCCTGACTGCGGTTTCCTGCTTGTAGTCACGTTTCACCCCGGGTCATGTGTTGAATTTCAGGCAACGCCGCGCACCATGCGCGCCGCGGCGATCGGATCGTCTGCATGGGTGATCGGACGCCCGACCACCAGAATATTGGCACCCGCGGCAAAAACCGACGCGGGATCGCCGGTGCGGGCCTGATCGTCGGCCCCGCGGACACCGGCCGCCGCGGGACGGATCCCCGGCACAACGAACCAGAAATCGGGCGGAACCCTGCCGCGCATCGCCGCCACTTCCAGCGGCGACATCACGACACCGTCCAGCCCCGCCCCGACCGCCAGCGACGTGAGCCGGTCGACAGCCGCGTCGGGAACCTGCCCGGGCCAGATTCGATCCAGTTCCGCGCCGGAAATCGACGTCAATACCGTCACCGCCACGACCCTGAGTCCATTTTTCCTGGCATCGGCGGCCGCCTTGAGCATCGAAGGGCCGCCGGAGGCGTGTACCGTCAGCAGTCCCGCCCCCAGGTCGGAAGCCGCCGCAACCGCGCCCGCGACCTGCGCCGGAATGTCGTGAAGCTTCAGGTCCAGGAACACCCGGCCACCGCAGCGCGCGATCTGTTCGACCGCCGACGGCCCATGAGCGCCGTAAAGCGTCAATCCAACCTTGAACCACCCGACCTCACCGCAAAGGGAGGTAGCCAGTTCCCGCGCGAGACCGATGTCGGGCGTGTCGAGGGCAACGCAGATGTTTTCGGCTGGTATCATAAACAATCCCTGGTGATGCCCCCGCGGGGATCACTTCCAGATTCCGCGCAGACGCCTGGTCGCGGATGCAATCAAGTCGTTCAGGTCACGATGGAATTCCCCGGACTCGACCACGTTGACTTCGAGCGACGAAAAGGATTCGTCCGTTCCGAAAACCCTGGAGAATTCTTCCAGGAATGCTTCCAGGCCGGACCGCGGATGCACGGTACCCGACGTTGAACCAGGCAGAGAAGTCAAAAACGATGGCGAGCGCAGCTTGACCAGCCGCTCCGCCATCACCCATGCCGCCTCGCGCGCCCTGGCCTGGGAGAATTCGGCGCTGTCGCCCATCCCGAACACAAGAATCCGGTTCGAGGGAAACCTGGAGTAGGCCGGAAGCAACGTAACATCGCGAAACCGCGCAGAAATGCTGCCGTTAAGCAGCATCCGCGAAACCATCCCGCACATCCGCCAGTCGACAAGCCCGGTCAAACCCTGCGGCGGCCTGTGGTCGTCGAACACCGTCAGCGCGAATGTATCGACGGCCACGCGGTCAATCTGGTGCAGGTCGGGTTTGACCAGGGTGACTTTCATCAGGCCGGCCCCCCGGCATCGGGAGCCGCGGCGTCGGACGTCAAAGAGTCTTCACCGTTGCGGGCGCCGGGTCGCAGCATCGAACCGATACGATCCAGGACGCCGTTGACGAAGGCGCTGGAATCCTCGGACCCGAAGCGCTTCGACAGTTCGATCGCCTCATTCAGGACGACCTTCAGCGGAGTTTCCGCGATATTTTCCAGTTCCCAGGTCGCCAGACGCAGGATGTTGCGATCCACGTTGGCCATTCGATCCAGGCGCCAGTTGGTTGAAGCATCGCGAATCAACTGATCGACATGATCAAGGTCATGCGTGACGCCGTCGATCAACCGTTCCGCGAATGCCCTGGTCGCCGCCTCTTCCTGGGGAAGTTCAAGCCAGAACGCGCTGGTGTCGAACCTGCCTTCCCTGTTGTATTCCCACATGTACATTAGCTGGAGCGCGCATTCGCGCCCGCGACGTCTGGTACCCATCTGCCCCCCGGGGATCCCGAAATCACATCTGCTTGAGAAGGTTGGCCATTTCGATCGCGGACATGGCCGCGTTCCAGCCCTTGTTGCCACCCTTGGTGCCCGCGCGTTCGATGGCCTGTTCGAGCGTGTCGGTCGTCAGTACGCCGAAGATCACCGGCACGCCCGAGTCCATGCCCGCCATGGCGATGCCCTTCGCGGCTTCCGAAGCCACGTAATCGAAATGCGGCGTCGAACCGCGGACCACGGCGCCCAGGCAGATAACCGCGTCATACCGACCGGACTTCGCGGCCCTGGCGGCCACCAGCGGCAATTCGAAAGCACCGGGAACGCGTATCACGTCGATGTCGCCGTCGTCGGCCTCGTGCCTGGCCAGCGCGTCCTTCGCGCCCTCCTCCAGCCGATCCGTTATGAAATGGTTGAAACGGCTGACGATCAGGGCGACCTTCAGCCCCTTCGCGGTCAACTTGCCTTCAATGACTCGAGCCATCGGTGAACCTCCCGGCCATCCATGGATAAATGCGACAGAAATTTACTCCATGCCGGTGATTTTCACAACCCGCAGCATTCACACGGCGCCTGCGCCCGCCGTTATCCCCGGGCTCACGCCCGGGG
>CAYYCO010000033.1:2692-29029 GCA_964470365.1 uncultured Anaeromyxobacteraceae bacterium
GCCCGGGGTGTCAACCCCGGGAATGGACGGCCCCCGGAGGGGCGGGGGCCGGAGGATGTAAGCGTTAAAGCGAAAGCAAGGGATCAGGCGGCGGACCAGGGTTCGGCAATGTCTGGATTTTCGACGCGGAGCATGTCCAGGCGGCGGACGAATTCCTTCATGTATTCGACCGGGCCGACAGTGATGCGGACGTAACCGTCGAAACCCTTGATGGCGCTGCGGTCGCGCACGAACACGCCGACCGATTCGAGCTTGTGGCAGAACTGGGCCGGATCCTTGACCCTGACCAGGATGAAGTTGCCCGCGGACGTGCGGACGTCGACGCCGCGTTCAGCCAGCGCCTGGACCAGCCATGTGCGGCCGGCGCGGCATTCCGTGACGTAATTGGAAATGAATTCGTAATCGAGCAGCGCGGCGGCGGCGCCGACCTGGCCGAGTACGTTGACGCTCTTCGGGTTGTACAGGCGGCGCAGGTTACGCATTACCTCGCCCGACGCCATCAGGTATCCGACGCGCAGACCGGCCATGCTGAGGCATTTCGAGAACGTGCGGGTAACGACAAGGTTCGGGATCCTGCCGACCAGCCTGGCCGACGTGACGCCGCAGAATTCGAAGTAGGCCTCGTCCACAAGGAACAGGGTCGACGGGAATTCGCTGCACAATTCCTGGATGTTTTCCGGCGGCGTCACGACGCCGGTCGGGTTGTTCGGGCTGGCGATGTACGCCAGTTTCGTGTCGCTGTGCAGCGTCTTCATCAGCGTTGACGTCGGGTTGTCGAACGGATCCTCCGGCATGGCCAGGCGGGGTTCAACGCCGCGGCCGCGGCAGTAGACCACGAAGTGGCCGTAAGTCGGCCAGACCAGGACGACGTCGTCGCCCGGGTCGACGTACGAATTCACCACCAGAGTCAGCGCGTCGTCCGAACCGTTGGTCACGATGATGTCGTCGGCGGGGACGCCGGTGTATGCGACCAGGGTCTTGCGCAACTTGGCGGCACCCAGGTCGGGATACCAGTTGATGTGGTGCGAATTCTTGAGGAATTTCATGATCTCTTCGATCACGCGTGGTGACGGCGGAACGACTGATTCGTTCCAGTCGAGCTTCAGCGGGCTGAGGCCCGCGGGAAGCTGGGAAATCGAATCAAGCGACGAAACCGCGTCATACGGGCTGAGCGTCGAGATGAATTTCGACGGGGCAGGCACCGGTCTTCCGTTGAACGCGACGATGTCGGCTTCGCTTTTTGTCTTCAGCACTTGAACCACCGCATGTCAGAGTCTGGGCCACGGGGACTTCCGGGCCGGGGATTCTATATGCAAAATTCGAGCCACGCAAATCATAGACTAAAACCCCAACAAAACCCTGCGATTACGCGAAGCCGACGCGACCGCTCCAGACTCCGGTGGATAGTCCCTACTCCACATGTGCGGTGTGTGTTGCCCCACGACACGCAAGCCTGCCGCGGGAGCGACGGCCCCCCGGCCACCGCAGTTCAACACCCGCCGCACGGATTCCATAAATATTTGATGCCGTTTCTTTGCTGGTTTTGAAGAACTCGACTTACGATTCCAAAGGAACTATTTGCCTTCCTGGATGGAGGTCGCGATGCTACGCGCGAAACTTTACGGGCTGCTGTCAGCCTCAATCTTCCTGTTGATTTCGGGGACTTCCCTGGCCAGCCCGGACGATCTGAACCAGATCTCCGGCATTACGGTCACCGAAGAAGCGGATGAGACGGTGATATTGATCTCTGCCGACCACACGCCGACGTTCAGCGTCTTCAAGCTCGACGAGCCTGTAAGACTGTTCGTCGACGTTTCGCTGGCCGATGCCAGCAAGGTATCGGACCCGGTCGTCGTCGACAACGGCGTACTTGACCAGGTCGTCGGCATGCAGATTAAGAGCAACGGCACGCCGGTCGGCAGGATCGTTATCGGGCTCAGGCAGAACGCCGCATACGACGTCAAGGCCACCCCCGATGGAATCGTCGTGCGTGTAGACGGCGCGGGTCGGCGCCCGGCATCCGGCGACGCCGACAGGTTGAACGCGGAGGTCGCGCAGATCAAGGCGGAACTCGCGCGCGAAAAGGACCTGCTGGAAAAGATCAGGCAGAACCGCGACCGCGAGGCCGGCCTCAGGATTTCCGAAGAGCAGAGCCGCCTCGAAGCCGAACGGCTTCGGGCGAAGGCCGAGGAATTGAAGACTACGGCCGAAACCGAGGCACGGGAGGCAGCGAGACTGGCGCAGGAAGAAAAGGCCAGGCTCGAGGACACCAGGAAGGCCAGGGTTGCGGAAGAAAAAAGCATCGCGCAGCTCAACACCCTGAAGGCGCAGGAGTCGGCAAAGCTCGACGAGGTCCGCAAGGCCAGGGAACTTGAAGAAAGACTGACCGCCCAGCTGGCCGATGCCAGGAAGAACAACGAAAACAGGAAGGCGGCCGCGATTCAGGACGAAATCGAGAAGGCCCGCGCGGACAAGGCAGCCCAGGAAAAGCAAATGGCCGCCCTGGGACAGAAGATCGAGGCCGCGAAGGCAGAATCCGCGAAGGCGGCCGAACTTGCCAGGCAGGCTGAACGCCTCGAAGCCAGGGTCAAGCAGGAAAAGGACGAACTGGCCAGAATCACCCGGGAACGCGAGGAGGCGTCGAAGGCCTGGAGCCAGACCGTCGCGAAGCTGGAAACCGAGGAAAAGCGACTGGAAGCGATCGGACGCAGCCGCGTCATGGCCGAACAGGAAGTCGCATCGCTTCGCGCCGAGGTGGAAAACCTGAAGGACAGCCGCAAGGCGGTCGAAACCGACGAGGCCCGCAGGCTGCGCGAGGAGATCGAGGCCCGTGAAACCGAACTGAAACAGCTTCGTGCGCGCGCCGATGCCGCCGGCGAAGCGGTCCAGACTGCCGAAGTCAGGCTCAATGCCAAGGAAAAGGAACTGGGGGACCTGAAGGCCGGCCTTGAACAGGAACGCGCCGCCCACCAGGCGAAACTGGCTGCCGAAAAGAAGGCCTCCGATGCGGAAATCGCAGCACGCGAAAAGGAAATCGCACAACTGAAGGCCGAAGCCGACAGGGCCAGGAAGGCCGCGGCCGAGGCGGACGGCCAGATGACGATGTCGCAGAAGGACGCCGTCGCCAGGCTTGATGCGAAGGAAAAGGAACTCGCGGCCGCGCGCGAGGAAGCGAAGAAGGCTGCCTCGAAATCGGAAGCCCGCGCCGCCGCCGAAAAGGCTGAGGCGGACGCCAGGCTCGCTGCCCGCGAAAAAGAAATCCAGTCTCTCCGGGCCGACATGGAGGCCGCGAAACTGGCCGCCGCACAGGAAGGCCGTAACAAGGCACTGGCCGAACAGGAAAAAGCCGTCGCGGAACTGCGCGGCAGGTATGAAGAATCGCTTGCCGACGTGAAGGAACTGGCCCGTCGACAGGAACAGCAGATCAGGGATCTTTCGGTCCAGGTCGAAAACGCCCAGGACGACGCGCAGAAAGCCCGCGGCGAGGTTGCCAGGGCGCAGGACGACGCGCAGAAGGCCCGCGGCGAGGTTGCCAGGGCGCAGGACGACGCACAGAAGGCCCGCGGCGAGGTTGCCAGGGCGCAGGACGACGCACAGAAAGCCCGCGGTGAAGTCGCCGCGCGTGAACAGCGAATCGCCGAGCTTCAGGCGGAACTGGAAACCCTCCAGAAGAACTCATCCGCCACCGAATCGAAGGAAGTTGCCAGACTGCAGAAGCTGGTCAACCAGAAGGAAGCCGAAGTCAGCAAGCTCTCGAAGGCGTCGGCAGATACCTCGAAGCTCGACGAAGCGCGCGCAGAACTGGCTGCATACGAATCCGCGATGGCGGCAGCCAGGGAACGCGAGGAAGCTGCCCTGTCAAAGGAACGCGCTGCCGCTGCGAAGATCGCCGAACTGAGCCAGGAAGCCCGCGAAAACGACCAGAGACTGTCTGCCAAGCAGGCGGAGGTCGAACGGCTTAAGGCAGAACTTGCGGCCGCAAAGGAATCCGGCAAGGTTGCCGACAAGCAGGCCAGGGCGGAAGCGGATCGGGAAATCGCCAGGCTCGCGAAGGAACTTGAAAACGCGCGTGCGGCCGAAATGAAGGCGGCGAAGGCCACCAACGCGGCGGCCCAGGCCGAAATCGACAGGCTCAAGAACGAACTTGCGGCCGCAAAGAAGGCCACACCGAAGGACTCCCCGAAGGCTGAAACGCTGGTTCGCGCGATCGATTTCAAGAACACCGGCAACGGCCCGAGCGTCGTTCTCGCAATTGACGGCGACGCGGATTACTCCGTGACGTCACGGGACGGCGCGTACATCCTGACCATCGATGGCGCGAAGCTGCCGAAAGATCTGGCCCGTCGCCTTGACGTGACGGCGTTCGGCACGGCAGTGGCCATGATCAGCTCGTTCACGCTCGAGAGCGGCAAGGTGCAGGTAGTCGCCACGCTCGACAAGCCGGTCGGCCAGAACCTGGCCAGGCAGGGTGGCAAGCTGGTGTGGACGTTTGCCGGCCCCGCGACGACCGACCTGATGGCCGGCGCGGTTCCGACTCCGCGTGTCGGTCCGACCGTCGCGCAGGCCGCCCCGGCTGCACAGACCGCTCCGGCGGCGAAGGGTCCGACGCCTGAAATGGCCGAGGATCCGAAAACGGCCGACGGCCAGGGCTACCTGAAACCGTCGATGGTCCCGAAAAAGAAGAAATACCAGGGCCGCAGGATCAACCTGACGGTCAAGGACGCCGACATCCAGAACGTTCTGACGTTCCTGGCCCGTGAAGGACGCGTCAACATCGTCACGTCGGAAGAGGTCAAGGGCAAGGTCACGTTCCATCTGGAAGATGTTCCGTGGGATCTCGCACTGGACACCGTGCTGAAGGCCAAGGGGCTTGACTACGTTGTCGAGCAGGGCATCTACCGGGTTGCCAGCAGCGAATCGATCCAGCGTGAATACGAGGCAAAGGTCGAAAAGGCCAAGAAGCAGCGCGAACTGAAGCCGGTCGTCGTCAGGCTCGTCCCGGTAAACTACGGGAAGGGAACCGAAATGGCCTCCCGCGTCAAGGACGTGCTGTCGGACAAGGGTTCTGTTTCCGTCGACGAACGCACGAACACGCTGGTCATAAAGGACACCGAAGACTACCTGGCCGCTGCGGAAGAACTTGTCACCCGTCTCGATCAACAGACCCCGCAGATCCTCATTGAGGCCCGTATCGTCGAGGCCCGCACGACGTTCTCGGAAGACATCGGCATTCAGTGGGGTGGCAACTTCTCGATGTCTTCGGCGTTCGGCAACGAAACCGGCACAGCTTTCCCGTCCAGCATCGGCCTGGCCGGCGGCAACGGCGAGGCGGACCCGAGCGGCGGCATCTCGCTTGACAACCCGAACTGGGCGGTCAACCTCCCGGCAGCGGTCGGCACCGGGTCCGGCGGCGCCATCGGCATACAGCTCGGCTCCATCGGCGGCATCGGCAACCTGACACTGCGCCTGTCCGCGGCCGAGGAAAACGGCGACGTGAAGATCATCTCTTCGCCGCGAATCAGCACTCTGGACAACCGCAAGGCCTCGATTTCCCAGGGCGTTCAGATCCCGATCAGCGTCGTTTCAGCGGCCGGCGTCAACACGCAGTTCTTTGCCGCCGACCTGCGCCTGGACGTCGAACCCCACGTGACCCGCGACGGCCACATCAACCTGAAGCTGGACATAACCAAAAACGAACCGGACTTCGGTAACCTCGCGGCGAACGGCAACCCGACGATCCAGAAGAAGGAAGCCCACACGGAACTGCTGATCCGCGACGGTGACACCACCGTCATCGGCGGTATCTACACGCGCAGCACCGGCAAGTCGTTCAAGAAGATCCCGTTCCTTGGCGATATCCCTGTGCTCGGCTGGCTGTTCAAGTCACGCAACAGATCCGACGATCGGTCGGAACTGCTGATATTCATCACGCCCAAGGTCGTGAACAGAGAGGTGTCGCTATGATTAACAAGGCTTCGGTCGCCCGGTTCGCAGCACTTGCGGTGCTGATCGGCACACTGCCGATGCTGGTCACGTGCGAGGTCGAAAACCCGCGTGCCCTGTTCGTATACGATGTTATGGCGCTCACTTCCAGGCAGGACTGCATCATCCAGCCCGGCCAGCGTGCGCAGGCGGTCCTTTCCATGGGCATCCTGGACGTGATGATCACGAACAACTACATGATTTTCCCGCGCTTCAAGAACATGATGCTCAAGAGCCTGAGCCTGATCGGAGAGGGCACCACGTCGCTGAACACGGAAACGAACTACCTCATGATCAAGGGCGCAAGGACCTGGATTGATCTTGGCGAGGCCAACAACGATCTGCCGGCCGACCTGTACCAGAAGTGGGTCGTGGACGGCGTGCAGCACACCGTTTCGGCCGGCGCTGAACCGGAACAGGAAGGTGCGGTCGGCGTCGAAATAATCAAGCCCGAAATCGGGAACATCCTTGGCAAGAAGTTGAACGCGGTCAAGGACAACAAGTACGGGCTCGACATCAACGTGTATGTGATGCTCCAGGCGGAAAACCAGGCTGGCGAGGTGGTTTACTCAAACGAACTGCCCTTCCCGATCAAGGTTTGTTATGGCTGCCTCGTGTCGCCGAGCGCCAGCACGTCCGTCAACGACATGCCATGCTTCCCGGGTCAGGACTACCCGATCCCGGCAATCATGTGCCGCGGCATCGCCAATTACTGGGAAGACTGCCCGAACTACTGGGTGCCGTAAAATCCGTCCGGACGCCGCGCACCGGTGTTATCCTTCAAACTTCCTGGATTCCTTGCCCGGATTGACGAAATGAACCGTCCCCACACCCTGGATATCGCCGCGATGGCCGTCCTGGTGGCAACGGCCGTGTTCCGACTGGCCTTCGTGCCGGACGCCAGGCTGGCTGGCGACGAGGCTTCACAGTATTCGACCGCGAAACATGTAGCCGAATTCAAGATGTTCCCGGTCAAGGGCGTGAACATGACCGGCGACGCGGCCATGACGCCCGGCGGAACTTACCACCTGATAATGTCGCTGCCCTATTTCGTGTCGGACGACCCGATGGCTGGCGGCGTTTTCCTGGTGATACTGAACGTGCTGGGCCTGGCGCTCGGCTACATCCTGTTCAGGCGTGAATATGGCCGGCCGGCGGCCCTGGCGGTGCTTGTTCTTTCCGCGTTCAACCCGTTTTCCGTGTTCTTTTCCGACCGACAGTGGAACCCCAACCTGCTTGTTCCGCTGGGATACCTCTGGCTCTGGCTGCTGCTTGACGCGCTCCGCGATCGCGGAAAGTTTTCATGGGGCTGGCTGGCCGCACTGCTGGTCATTTCACCGCAGATTCACATGTCGTGCCCGCACCTGACGCTGATGACCGTCGCGATAATGGCGTGCTTCCGGCCGAAGGTGCGCTGGGGACACCTGGCCGCCGGCACCGGAATCGGCCTTGCCACATACCTGCCCTATTTCGTGGTGGACGGACTTGACGGATGGGCGAACACCTCCCGGATCGTTCACCAGATTTCCGAGGCGGCGTCACCCTGGTACGAGGCATTCCGCGCCGGGTACTACCAGGTGCTGTACGCGGGCGGCGACTTCACGTACTTCCTGGGCAAGGGATTCTGGTTCCCGATGACCGAATGGGGTTTCTTCAAGGCCGGCGGCGCCGGAAAATATGCGGATCTGGCAGGTCTGCCCGGCATCACCGGCTGGGTTTCCCTGGGCCTGGTGGCAATCGCAATGCTCCTGGCGCTCGCCGCGCACGGATACGCCTTCGGCAGAGCGGTCAGGGGCTGGGTGTCGGGCTTCACCGAATCTGTCCGCCGCGAACCGCTGCTGACACTTGCCGTGCTGAACATTCCCCTGCTGATTCTTCTGCTGCTCAAGACCGGCAAGGCGTTCTATCCGCACTACTCGATGGTGCTGTTCCCCCTGGCGATGGTTCCGGTGGCGGCGCTGGCGTCCCGCCTGGAAGGCAGGGTTCCGGCGGCGGTCATTCTGTCGGTGGTTGCCGTCATCGCGGCAAACCAGGCGGTGCTGACGGCGCGATACTACCGGACCGAGGAATCGAAGGCGTCGGTCTATCTGTTCAGGGAGGCATCCCGGACAATCCTGCAGGACGCAGGCGTGTCGTCTTTCCGTGTGGTCGTGGACATGCCGCGCACACGGACCGGTTCATACCCCATGTCGGTTCTTGCCCGCGAATACCACGACGCGCCCTGGCGGGAAACGAAGGATTCACGACTCACTTATGTGCTTGCCCCTGCCGGGTCGCGTCACGAACGCGATGCCGTCCGCATCTGGGACATTGATGGCCGCCGCCTGATCAGAAAACATCAGTAGTCATGATGGAATGACACGCCGAAGCGTCGCCGGAGGCGGTTCGCCCGTGCGTTGACGTCATTTCTTCGGAAGCTTGTTGCAGTTCTGGACGTCGGCCATCGACTGGGCCTTCCAGGCGCAGACCGAAAAATCGAGGTCCCCGCTTTCGCAGCGGGTCATGCAGCTGTTGCGGATGTAGCCCTGCATGCTGGCCGGGCTGACCGCCTGAACGAACTTGTCGCAGATCTTGTCGCACTGCGGCTTTTTTCCGCCCTGGGTCTGGGCCGCGGGAGCCGAGGCAGGGGCCGGTTCAGGCTTCGCGACAGGCGCCGGGGCCGGCGCGGGGGCCGGTTTAGCCACGGGCGCAGGTGCGGGTTGCGCCACGGGGGCGGGCGCGGGTTCCGGGGCCGGAGCCGGGGCGGGCGCCGCAGCCTCTTCGCGTTCTTCCTTCGGCGAAGGCGTCGTCGTCGGACGTACGTCGCGCATCTTCGGTGCGCAGGTGTCCTCACCCAGCACGAACATGCCGTCGACCTCGACCATGATCATCAACGGGCCTTTGCAGCCCTTGGCCTCAACCGCGACTTCGCGTGCGCCGGCCTTCACGCCGGACACGGTCAGGGGCGTCTTTCCGACGAATTCACCGTCAATCGTGACCTTCGAGCCGAACGGCCGGGCAAGCACGGAGACCGAGCCGCCCATGACGTCCAGTTCGACGCGCACCTTGCGCACCGTCCTTTCCTTCAGTTCGATGTAGCCCTCGAAAGTCCTGTACCCTGGCGCGGTGACCTTGACGGCGACGAACGCCGCATCGGCCGATTCATGGAATGCGGTTCCGCGGCCGACCGTGGCAGCATCGCCGATGGAAATCGACGCGTCCGCCGGCACGGTTTCGACGTACAGCCAGCCGGGTGAAGTGAGCCGGGCCTTCTGCCTCTTCGTCGATGACTTGTAGTCGGCCGTGGTGACGAATGACGACATGCCGTCGAATTCGCCATCGATGGCGGCATCGCGGGCAGTGACTTCAACCGGGGACGCCGCGAACATCGACGCGGCAGCAATGGCGGCAAGCGCCGTCACGGAAAACAGCCTCATGGTACCTCCTGTTTCGAGGAAACGGGGCCATGGCGGCCGCGCGATCCCCGCAAATGACTAACAGTGCGGAATTCTTGCAGACCAATCGGGACGTGTCAACGAGCGCCTGATCAAAAAAAGCGGCTACAATAAGGACTCTGGCCCGGACTCGCGCGAGGTGCGGCGGATGAACCGGATTACTGTACTGATGTTGGCCGCAATATTGGGGTCGATGGCATGTTCCGCCCCGCCGGACATCCGGGATGCCGATGACGGCGAAGTCATATCGATCCGCGACGACGGCGGGCCCGACGATGGCCCGCGCGACGACTCCAATACCGCGGAAGACATGCTTCGGGACGGAAACCACACGGACATCGCCCGCGACGGCGGCATCGACACAGCGGAAACCATGGACGATTCATTCGCGCCCGACGCGGCAGAAGATGCCCTGGACGACGCACAGCCATCCGACATCGTTTCCGATGAATCAGGCGACGCGGCGGATCCCTGCCCGCACTGCCCGTCCGGCATCTGCGACCCGGAAACGCTCGCCTGCCTGGAATGCCTCCACGACATCGACTGCGGCATGACCGCCTGGTGCGACAACGGCGAATGTCGCGACCACCTCTGCCCGCCCGGCGCCAATTTCTGCGTCGGCACCATGCGTTACCGCTGCTCCGAAAACGGGGGCGGGTTCACCGTCCTCGGGGACTGCGCGGACAACGATCCCTGCACGGACGGCGACAGTTGCGAGGACGGCAGGTGCGTCGCCGGGGTTCTGCGCAACTGCGCGGACGACAACCCCTGCACTGTTGACTACTGCGGCGTTGGCGGCGCATGCGAACATTACGCCGCGGAGGGGATCGTTTGCGACGACGGCAACCCCTGCACCAGGAACGACCATTGCACCGAAGCGCGCTGCGTTCCGGGCGGCGCGATGGACTGCTCGGACGGCAATCCATGCACCTTCGACTACTGCGTTTCCATGGCCGGCTGCATCCACGAGCCCCTCAGCGGTTCCTGTGCCGACTCGAACGCCTGCACCAGCGACGACCGCTGCATCGAGGGCCGCTGCTCCGGCGACCGGGTGGACTGCGACGACGGCGACCCGTGCACCGCCGATTTCTGCAGCGGCGGGTTCTGCTATTACCAGCGCCTCTCCGGCTGCCTGCCCTGCGCCGGCGCGGAGGACTGCGACGACGGCGATGAATGCACAGCGGACGCGTGCCACGGATCCGGCGTCTGCATGAATACGCTGCTCAGGACCGGAGGGTGTTGCCTGGACATGACCGATTGTCCGCCGGTCCCTGCCTGCCTTAAACCGGTATGCACGACGGACCACCGCTGCCTGACCGGGGCGCTCCAGCAGGCGGCGTGCTGCACGCCCGGACTGCTGGCCGAGGGCTTCGACGCAGGGATCCCGGACGGCTGGGAAATCGACAACGGCCAGCCGGATATCGGCTGGCGGCCGGGACAGAATGGCGGCCCGATTGACGGGATATCGATGCCCGCCATGTACTTCGGCAACGCCGACGGAAGCTCGTTCGACAACGGATCAGCCGTGAGCGGCAGCTTCATGACTCCCAGGATTACGCTTCCCGCCTCCTCGGCCTCCAGCCTGTCCTTCAAACTGTGGCTGGACGTGGACCGGACGGGCGGATTCGACGAATTCAGCGTGTCCATCATGGCCGACACGGCGGCGGGCGTCACCGAAGCGGAGGTCTGGACCGTTCCCGACGATTTCGGCCGGCGTTCGACGCGGTCCGTGAATGCCGATCTGTCGGGTTATGCGGGACATACCGTGCGGATCAGGTTCAGTTTCGACTCAATCGACGAAGCGTCGAACGACGGGCGCGGCGTGTATGTCGACGACGTCAGGGTCGATGCGACATGCAGCCCGCTGGCCTGCCTGGGTGACTACCACTGCAAATCCGCCGGGATTAACGGACTGTGCCGGGACAACCGGTGCGACTTCCAGAGAGCCTGGATGCAGACCGGCTCATTCGGGGTTCCCGGGACCGGGACGGGACAATTCCTTGCCCCCACCGACGTCGCGGCCATGGCCGGTCCAGAAGGCCTGGGATCGCAGATACTGGTCGCCGACAGCAAAACCCACTACATACAGGTATTCGACCAGGACGGCATTTTCGTCAGGGCTTTCGGCGGCTATGGCGTCACGCCCGGCAGGTTCCTGACTCCCAGGGGTATCGCAGATTCGGAGGAACGTATTTTCATCACGGATTCGTCCGGCGGAAGGATCCAGGCCATGACCCCGGCCGGAGTGTATCTGTATGGCTTCGGGTCGGCGGGTATCGACCCCGGACAGTTCGACACGCCCCGCGACGTGGCCGTTTCGAACGACGGTGACACCGTCTATGTGGCCGACACGGGCAACCACCGGATATCGGTATTCACCAGGCTGGGCGTTTACAGGTACTCGTTCGGCGGGTGGGGAAAGACCGAGGGACGCTTCCGGACGCCCTCCGCCTTGGCGGTGGCCCCGGACGGCCGTGTCTGGGTATGTGATACGCAGAACAACAGGATCCAGGTGTTTTCCGCCAACGGTGTCCTTTCGGCCGTCGTGCAGCCGGACGGCGAACACGCATTCAATTACCCGGAGGGCATCGCCGCCATGAAGGACGGCAGGATGGTCGTCGCCGACACCTACAACCACAGGCTCGTGATCCTGGATTCCCGCGGCCGCGTGGTCGACATCCTGGGTTCGTTCGGAACCGGCCCGGACCGTTTCAACTACCCGTCGGACGTGGACGTGATGCCATCGACTCAGGGTGAACGCATCGTCGTGGCCGATGCCGGCAATTTCAGGGTGACTATCTGGAACCTTCTGGCGTGGTAGTTCAGATCGATCCTAATTGCAGTCGTAGTAACACTCGTCGTACCAGTCGCCCCACCGCCAGTCGCAGCAGTTCTTGCGCCCGTCGCCGGTGTTGCATTCCGAGTCTTCCCTGCAGCGGCAGTCTTCCTTGAGCGTATGGTAACAACCCGTGGCGACCGCGCACCCGTCGTTCGTGCATCCAAGGCCATCGTTGCAGTTCACCGCGCCGCCACCGCCACAGGTGCCGGCGGTACATTTTTCGCCGGTAGTGCAGGCATTGTGGTCGTCACAGGCAGTGGCGTCCGGGAGGATCGCGAACGAGCACCCGATTCCCTCGAAGCAGGTGCCGGCGAGACACGTGTTCGCGGAAACGCATGCGACCGCCGCCCCACCGCACTTGCCGTCAGTACCGCACTTGTCATTTTCCGTGCAGTCGAGGCGATCATCGCAGGCCCGGGTATGCGGCTGGTTAACGCAGCCGCTGCCCTCGACACAGACGTCGTCCGTGCACTGATCGCCGTCGGAAGCACATTTCACCGCGGTTCCGGCGCACACGCCCGCCCCGCAGACATCGTTTTCGGTACACACCAGGCCGTCGTCGCACCTGTCGGTGTTGTTGGAATTGACGCAACCCAGTTTCGGGTCGCAGTAGTCGGTCGTGCAGGGATTGCCGTCGTCGCAGCTGACCGTCGGCGTGCCGACGCAGCTGCCCCTGGAACATTTGTCGCCCGACGTACAGAAGCTGCCGTCGCTGCAGACGGTACCGTCCGCCGAAGGTTCATAGACGCATCCGGACTTGGCATCGCACCGGACGCTGTTGCACGCGATTTCCGGACAGGTCAGGTTGCCGGCCGGCGTGCAGTCGCCGTTGCGGCACGTGTCGCCGACCGTGCACATGTTGCCATCGTCGCAGGAGCCGGTCCTGACAGTATTCACACACCCCGAAGCCGGGTTGCAGGAATCGTCGGTGCACTGCCTGTTGTCGTTGCAGTCGACCACGGACGTGACGCATCCGCCGGTCAACGGGTCGCAGGACCCCAGAACGCACTTGTCCGCCACCGAGCAGTCCACAGGCGCGTTAACGCAATGACCCGTGATTTCGTCGTAGCTGTCGATGGTGCAGGGATCATCGTCGTCGCATCTGATTTCGACCTGGTAGCATTCGCCGGTCTGCGGGTTACACATCGGGAGGTATCCCGGATCATGCGGACACACCTTTTCATCGTGAACGCAACCGATGCCGGGATCGCACGAATCCGTGGTGCAGAGGCTGGCGTCATCGCATGAAATCGGCGCATGCGTGACAAGCCCGGAGGTCTTGTCGCACGCGTCCATCGTGCATTCATTTTCGTCGTCGACCACGACCGGCAGGTTGCCGCACCCATTTTCCGGGTCGCACGAATCCGTCGTGCAGGCGTTCCTGTCATTGCAGTCGACGTTCAGGTACTGGCAGCCGACGCCGGCCTTGCATTTGTCGATGGTGCACAGGTTGTCGTCATTACAGCCGCCGGCCCCGGCCATACATACGCCAAGCAGACACTGATCGTTCAGGGTGCATGGGTCGCCATCCTCGCAAGGCAGGTCTTCAACGAGATGGTAGCAGCCGGATACCGGGTCGCAGTAGTCGCCGGTGCACTGATCGCCGTCATCACAGTCGGCCGTGCCGGTTCCGCCGACGCAGTCGCCGTCCACGCAGATGTCCTGAATGGTGCAGATGTCGGCATCGTTGCAGGAGGCTGTGTTGTTTTCATAAACGCACCCGCCGGCATCGACGCAATGATCGTCGGTACAGGCGTTGGCATCGTCGCAGGCCAGCCTGTTGTGACGGCACACGCCTTCCATGCACGAATCGGACGTGCAGTCCGAACCGTCGTCACATCCGGCGCCGTCATCGCATTGCACGCATCCGACCATGGTCTGGTTGACACAGGCGCCGTCGGAACCGCAGTAATCAACCGTGCATGGGTCGTCGTCGTCGCAGGACCGGATTTCACCGGGCGTACACACGCCGTAAATGCACCGATCATCGACCGTGCACGGGTTGCCGTCGTTGCAACCGGCCGTCGAGGTCACATGGACGCAATAGAACACTTCGGTGTTGCAGCCGTCCAGCGTGCAGGGATTGCCGTCGTCGCATTCCGCGTCGGTCGAACAACGCCTGCAATCCGGTATTTCGGCGTTCACACAGCAGCCGGCCGCGGAACAGGAATCGACCGTGCAGTCGTCGTCGTCGTCGCAGTCCGGGGCCCCCTCGCACAGTGTCCCGGCAGCCTGGCTGACGCACCCGGCGACCGGGTCGCAGGAGTCGGCCGTGCACGCGACCCCGTCGTCGCAGGACAGTCCGGCATACACGCAGGCGCCTGTTTCAAGATCGCAGTCGTCCAGCGTGCAGGCGTTCCCGTCGTCGCAGCCCTCCGGGCCGGTACACGCGCAGTCGTTCCGGTGCACGCATCCGAAGCCGGGCACGCATGAATCGGCGGTGCAGACGTCGCCGTCGGCGCAGTCGAGGCCGTCATAGATGCAGACGCCCGAATCGACGTCACACCAGTCCACGGTACAGACCGAGCCGTCGGCGCAGTCGGTGTCGGAGGTGCAGCGCCCGCAACCCGCGATCTTTTCGTTCCGGCAGGTACCTGTCTGCATGCTGCAGGAATCGATGGTGCAGGGATCCTGATCATCGCAGTCGCGATCCGCGACCACGCATTCCGAAGACACACATTCGCCCTGTCCAGCGTCAATCCTGCACTTCGCGACCTTGCACATGCCGGCGCCGCATTCGTCGTCCGCATGGCAGGCCGGGGTGCAGTCGCAGGTGTGCCGGCATTCACCGTTGTCGTCGCACCAGTCGTCGGTGCAGATATTGCCGTCGTCGCATTCCCCGTCTTCACCGCAGACCTGGACGATGTCCGTGTCGCCGCCGTCAGGGCCGCCTTCATCCGCGACCACGACATCAGGCACAGCGGTGTCGACGCCGGTCGTGTCAGGTCCGCCCTCATCCGGCGCGACCACCGAATCCAGCCGGGCATCCGGCGCCGCAGCGTCGGCATCAGCCTGGACGATGTTGTCCGTGAACGAACCGTTGTCGTCCTGCGGGATGACGTCCATCACCGGCGTGCCCCCGTCACCGCAGGAAAGCACGAACACCAGGACCAAAACATACCCGAGCAGTCTACGCGACATGGTCCACCTCAAATCGTCATTGATCCGTGTAAACGGAGTCATAACTTCCCGCACGCGGAAAGAAAGATATGAAACAGAACAATCGTAGAAACAACGGGGACAAAGATCAATCCGTGATTACGGAATCAGAATAGACAAAACAGCGTCGCGGCGTTCCTGGATGTGACCTCCGCGACATGTTCGACCGACACGCCCCTGATGGCCGCCACCGCCGCCGCCGTATGGACGACATAAGACGGTTCATTGGTCCGCCCGCGCATCGGGACCGGCGCGAGGTACGGCGAATCGGTCTCGATCAGAAGGCGGTCGTCCGGGATGAACCTCACCGCCTCCGCAAGCAGTCCGGTGTTCCGGAACGTCACGACACCGGGAATCGAGACCATGAAGCCCAGGTCGAGCCACGCACGCGCCTCGTCGACGGTACCGGTAAAGCAGTGAATCTGGCCGGGCATCGAAGGTCGGTTCCAGGCGGAAACCACGTCGATTGATTCCCTGAACGCCTGCCTCGAATGAATTACGACCGGCAGGCCCAGATGTGACGCGAGGTCAAGCTGGGCCACAAAAGCCCTGACCTGCCCCTCCCTGGACGACAGGTCATAATGGAAATCGAGGCCGGTTTCGCCGATTCCCCGCACCAGCGGGTCCGCGGCGATTGCCTCGATTCCGGCGAGCACCACCGCGTCAAGCGCGTCGGCCTCGTGCGGATGGACGCCGACCACGGCCACGATATCCGGATTGGCACGTGCCACTTCCACCGCCCCGCGCACCACCGACAGGTCGGCGCTGCTGCCGACGGTCACCACGCGATCGATTCCCGCCGCACGAAACCGGCTGATTACCCCGGGGAGATCGTCACCGAAGAAGTGACCGTCGATGTGGGCGTGGGAGTCTATGTACATCGAATCAAGCCGGCCTGTCACCGATTGCCGTTTTCGCCGCCGCCCCTGTCCGGACGGGGGCGTCTTCCACGATCCGGTCCGTCGTGCGGGGCGCTGCCTTCCGCGGGCCTTTCACCCCTGCGCGGCTGCTGGCCCTGGGCTTCCGGCCGCCCACCCTGCACGCCCTGAGGCGCCTGGGAACGACCACTGCGGCCGTGATCCTGCCCGCGGCCATGATCCTGCCCGCGGCCGTGCTGCCGCCCCTGATCCTGTCCCCGCCCCTGTCGGGGTTGAGCGTCCGCAGTCGCTGGCCTGGCGGGGGATTCAGCGGGAGATGAGACCTCTGCGTCCTGTTCTGACCCTGAGTCCGCGACGCCCCCGACAGCCGGAGCCAGCCCGAGTTGATCGAACGAGAATTCTTCGACCACGCCGGGAGCCAGCGCCACCCTGATCACGTTGCGCATGACGAGGACTTCCTTCACGCGTCCCGCCCCCTTAGGAGTCTGGATCTGGGATCCGTTCCTGGGAAGGTCCTTCAACAGGTCGGTATAGACGCCGTGTTCGTACGCAAGACAGCACATCAGACGGCCGCACAAGCCGGACACCTTCTGCGGGTTCGGCACAAGCCCCTGAACCTTGGCCATCCTGATTGTGACCGTCGTAAATTCCCGCAGGAACGTCGAACAGCACAGCGGCAGGCCGCAAGGCCCGAGGCCGCCCGTGCATCTCGCCTCGTCCCGGACCCCGATCTGGCGAAGTTCGATTCGCGATTTGAGCGCACCGGCAAGTTCCCTGACGAGCGCCCTGAAGTCGACACGGCCCGGCGACGTGAAATTGAATACTATCCGTGCGTCGCCATGCGTTACCTCGACCTCGGAGAGATGCATGTCGAGTTCATGTTTCCTGACGAGCTCGACAAACACGCGCCTCGCCTCGTGTTCACGAACGGCATCCTTTTTAAGAGCTTCCTCGCCATCGGCCCGGGACAGGACCCGCACCACCTCGAAAAATTCCGAAGGCGTGTGAACCCTGCGTTCGGAGCCGGTCATCGCGCGGGCATGTATGTCGCCGCGGTCCGTCCTGACCAGAAGCAAATCTCCCGCATTGAATGCAGAGTCGGCCGAACCGGCCAGAGCCTGCTTTCCAGTCCGCGGAAAACGAATCCAGCCGACCTCGGCGACCACGCCACCGGATCCGTTAAGCGTCGCAAGTTCCGGAGCCTGTCCGTCGCTGACCGGCGCCGCCGGATTATCCCTGTCGTCCATACAAACTTCCTGAAAGGGCCCGGCCAAACGACGCCGGCGCCCGATTGTTCATTCCCCGGTGACGGCCCCGGCCCCGGCGGCCGGAAGCGGATCGACCGACGCGTCCACCGGGACATGCAGATTGAAACGCCTGACCGATGATCTGTCGGTCCCTTCGACGGCGTAAAGCGCAAGGGCATTGCGACCACCGCGAAGCCGCACTTCCGTATCAAGCCGGACCACCCGGTCGCCGAGAGGCCCCTTGCGGGTCCAGAAGTATACCTTGTCCTTTTCCCTGAAAATCAAGACCTTCCGTCTGATGTCGGATTTTCCGTCATTGAATTCCACGGTGCCGCTGACACGCACGGTGTCGCCTGACGTGCCGACCGGCTCGAAACGGACGTCCACCAGCGGCGCCACGTTCGTCAGTTCGACGGGCGCGGGCATGGCGGCCGAATCTGCCCCGGCGGCGATCACCTCGGTCCCCGAAACGAACCCCCACAATCCGTCTTCCATGTCGATACGGTAGAAACCGGGGAAAAATCCGGTCGTTTTCAAGAGCGTGCCGTCGGCAACCGTCGAAATGACCGGGGCGTCGGCGGACGCGGCCGACCTGACGGCCACCGATGCGCCGGATGCCCGCACTATGCCTGGAGCCGGCGTGAACACCGGCCCGGGTTTCGCCGACGACGGCAGTTCGATTTCCTCCGACAGATATTCACGGATGGCGAGGTCCAGGATCGAAAATTCAACCTTGATCGGGGTATCGTCCCGGTCACCTTTCCGGTCGACCCCGAATCGCACCACCCTGGATGCCCCGGCCGGGATTCCGTCGGCGATCGTTTCGCGACCGGAATGCAGGTAGAGCCTTTCGCCGCTCTTGTTGCCCAGCGACACCATCACCTTGGGCGCGTTCCCGGCACCGCGGTTTCCCGCAACGAACACGAGTTCTGCCTTTTCGCCCGGATTCAGGATTCCGTCGCCGTTTCCGCCCAGGTCCATCACGCTGCCCGTAAAACCGAACCTGGGGCGATCAACTGGAACGAAGTCCACGTATGCGTCAGTCACGCCCGGCATGTGGTCGACTGCGTTCTGGTACATGGTGAGTTCGACGCGATCCCGCCGTTGCCAGGTTTCCCTTGGCACCTTGAACCCGACCTCGCGCCGCACGGTTGCACCGGGGTCGACACGCCCGAACAGGAATTCCCTGGCATCCAGATCCGGATTGTCCGACCTGGTGGCGCACCTGACCCTGTAAAGCGGCTGGGCGCCATTGTTGGTGAGCGTCATGGCCAGCACGGCCGTGGAACCTGCCGCGAGAGGCCCCGGCGCGACAGGCGCGTCGGCCTGTCCTTCATGTACCGATCCGGGTGCGGTACCAGCCGCAAAAGTGACGCCGACCACGGGATCCGCCGCGACCGGCCCGGCGACCCAGTCGATATTCCGTGCCGCCAGCGCAGCGGTTATGCCGGCATCATGTCCCGCCTTCCATTCGGCCACTGCCGCGCGCGAACGCTCAATCATCGCCTCACGGCTGGTCACGCCCGGCGTCGCGCCGAGGATGCGGGCCGCAAGTTCCATCGCCTCGTCCCTCTCGAACACATCTTCCTCGACCGGAGGCTCCTTCAATTCATCGCTGTCGTCGTCAATGTCATCCGAAGCCCTCGCGAGGAAGGGGACGATATCGGACGGGACGTCGTCGGCAATCCTGCCGAACGCGTCGAGACGGCGCTCAGGGTCCTTGAAACGCTTGTAATCGGGAAGCCCGGTGAGAATGTTGTTCCGACCGATACTGGTGGGCACCAGTTCGATGTCCGGCACCACGCCGACCCCCTGGATCGACAGGTCGCCGGGAATCAGGTACTGGGCAACCGTCAGCTTCAGCGCACCGTCGCCCACCTCGTGCATCACCTGCACGGTCCCCTTGCCGTATGTCGTAACGCCAAGCAGCAGGGCGCGGTCATCGTACTTCAGGGCGCCCGCCACGATTTCGGCCGCGCTGGCGCTGCCGCCGTCGACAAGCGCGACGATGGGCAGGCCCTCGAACGAATCGCCCGGGTCCGCGTCGTACTCCTGCCGCATCCGGTTGCCTTCGCCCTGGGTGACGACGACCGTCCCGGAACGCAGGAAAAGATCGCCGACCTCGACGGCCTGGTCAAGCAGTCCGCCCGGGTTTTCCCGCATGTCCAGCACCAGCCCCCGAAGCCCGCCGCGGCGCTTCAAATCAAGCAACTGGTTCCGGAGATCCTCGGCCGTGTCCTCCTGGAAATGGAGAAGCTGCGCGTAACCGATACCGTTGCCCAGATCCTCGGTCTTGACGCTGCGCACCTTGATTTCGGCCCGTTCAAGCGTGACCGGACGGGGTTCGACCCAGCCGGCACGGTTCAACAATATCGTAACCTTCGAACCCGGCACGCCCCGCAGGCGCGAAACCGCATCGGTCAGCGGCATGTTCATGGTCGATTCGGAATCGATTTCCATGATCTGGTCGCCGCTCTTGAGGCCGCCGGCACGAGCCGGCGTGTCGTCCATGACCGAAACGACGGTGACGTATCCCGCGCGACTCGAAATCACGATTCCCAGCCCGCCGAAACGGCCCTGGGTGTCGAGCTGCATCTGTTCGTACGCCTCCGGCGGCAGAAAGATCGAATGTTCATCCAGCGGTTCCAGCAGCCCGTTGATGGCGGCGTATTCCACATCCTCGGGTTTTACGTCCGGAGGCAGATTTTTCGAAATGAATTCAAATATATCCTGGAGCCGCCAGTTTACCTGGTAGAGATCGCTCATCCTTTCCAGCGGAAAGATCTTCGTCAGATCGCCGACCCTGACCTCGACCGATGTGGCTTTTTCGGGGTCCTCGTCCGAAAACGTGACCATAAGGTCGGGGATCATGCCCTCGGCCGCCTTCAGAGCGCCGGCCAGCATCGCCATCGGCTTCACGCGTTCAGGCACGACGTAACCGGCCCTGATGTACCCGATGCATCGGGAAAGAAGCCTGAGCCGCCCGAGTTCGCCCACGTCGTACCTGGATGCGCCCTCCGCCGACGGGGATACGAGTTCGAATGCGGTACCAAGAGGATGGATCCCGGAAAACAGCAGGGTCCACAGGATAATCAGCACGCCTGAAATTGCGGCCAGTATCCTGACGATGCGGCCGCTCGATGGTTTTTGCGAATTTTTCACGGCCGGAATATTACTCCTCGGAACCGCGCGCGTCGACGTTCGACGCAAACGTTCCGCAATTCTTTTCCCAGATTATTCGAAGCCCCTCGAGTGTCAGGTTACCGTCGATCTCGTCGATGAATCTGCACTCGCCGCATATCAGACCCGAAAGACCACCCGTCCCGATCACCTTGACCGGTCCGTCGAATTCATCCCTCATCCTGACGATCAGCCCTTCGACCATGGCCACCACCCCCCAGAACGCACCGGACTGGATGCTGGTCACGGTGTTCCGGCCGATCACATGCGCGGTTCGTCCGAACCCGACCCTGGGCAGGCGGGCGGTCCTGGCGGACAGGGCATCAAGGCCCATCGTCACGCCGGGAACGATTACGCCGCCAAGGTAGTGCCCCGACGCGGTCACGGCATCGAAGGTCGTCGCCGTGCCGAAATCGATCACGATGACGTGTTCCCTGTACCTGGCGTGCGCCGCAACCGCATTGACGATGCGATCCGGCCCCACATCGCTGGGGGTTTCGTAGTTGATCGAGATGCCGGTCCGCGTACCCGGACCGACCACCAGGGGTTCGACGCCGAAAAGCCTTTCCGACATTTCCTCGAACAGGCTGCCCAGCGAGGGAACCACGCTGGCGATACACACGGCCCGAATTGCGCCCGGTTCGACGCGGTTGAGGCGCAGAAGCCCGTCGACGGTCAGCACAAGCTCGTCAAGAGTAACGTCCCGGCGCGACGAGACGCGAAACGACACCATGAGGGCCGTGCCGTCATAGACACCGAAAACGGTGTTCGTGTTGCCAACGTCAATTACTGCCAGCATCCTGAACCTCCCCGAACGACTCAACCCGGATCGTGCCGTCCGGCCTGCGAAGAATCAACCCGCCTTCGGAGTCGACTCCGACGGCCACGCCCGGTCCGACGTCCGCCGCAATAACGGCGCCCCGCGTCCAGAGCATCGAACCGGCCAGCCCGGTGTCCAGAGGTTCGCCGCGCGCCGCCGCGTCGATGTTCCGGGTCACGGCCATAATCGCGGCGAAGCAAACCGGAACCGGGTCGCCAACGGAAAATTCGTCAAGGCAGGCCGCGGCATAACGGCCGGGCAGCGCCGTGGTCCCGGCCAGCGACGGGTCGGACGACACGTTCATTCCGATTCCCACGACCACGATGCCGCTTCCGGGAAAGGACTCGGCAAGGATTCCGCACAGCTTGCGGCCATCGACCAGGCAGTCGTTAGGCCATTTGAGCACGGCGCCTGCCACGCCGGCCGCCCTGACGGCCGAAACCACGCCGATGCCGGCCCTGACGGTCAATCCCGCCGGCGGCGGGCCCGGGAAACGAAACAGGATACTCGCGTAAAGACCTCCGGCAGGCGAAAGCCAGGTCCTGCCCATCCGGCCGCGCCCCGCCGACTGCGCGGCGGCCACAACGACGGTGCCCGACGGGGCGCCCGCAGCGGCCAGCCTGACCGCCTGATCCTGCGTGCTGTCGACCCCGGTCATCGCAATCGCGTTCACGCCTGATTCCCGCAGAAGGGAACATACGTCGTCAGCCAGCATTTCCCGTTCCCCGGTCAAGGTCGAGATACATGGAAAAATCAAGCCACCCGGCGCCGTATGTGACCGCCCCGGCCGAAACGTAATCAACCCCGCAGCCGGCAAATGCAGCGGCCTTTTCAGGCGTCATGTTCCCCGACACCTCGAGCGTCACCGACCCGCCGAGCCGTTCCCTGACCCCACGCGCCATATCCGGCGTCATGTGATCCAGCAGGAGCATGTCCGCCCCGGCCCGGGCGGCCTCCAGCGCCTCTTCGACGGTCCTGACCTCGATTTCGACCTTCAGCGTCACGGGCGAGTTCGCACGCGCGGATTCGACCGCGGCCCGGACGCCCCCGCACACCGCAATATGGTTGTTTTTTATCAGTACGCCGCCGGCAAGGTTCATGCGGTGATTGCATGCGCCGCCGACCTTGACCGCATATTTTTCCAGCACCCTGTGTCCCGGCGTCGTCTTCCTGGTATCCAGCAGCCTCGTGCCGGTTCCGGCGAGCCGCGCGGCGAAAGCTGCCGCGCACGTGGCGATTCCCGACATGTGCATCACGAAGTTCAGGGCCGTGCGTTCCCCGGTCAGCATCGGGGCCGCGGGTCCCGAAAGGTGCGCCACCACCTGCCCCGGCTGAACTGCGTCGCCGTCGACGGCGCACGGCTCGAAAACGATCGCGGAATCAAGTTCCCCAAACACCAATGCCGCGACGGGCAGACCGGCCAGCACGCCTGCCTGCCGGGCGACAATCCGACCGGAGGCCGTAGTGCCGGCCGGAATCACGAAGGCGGTGGTGACGTCACCGGTGCCAACATCTTCCGCCAGGGCAAGCCTTACAAGTTCCTGAACCTGACCATTCCCGGCAAACAGCGCATTTCTTTCCACCGGCTTCCTCCGGACCGAATCTGCCCAATTATAATGCAGGTTTGCAGCAGTCTGGACATTACGGACGACAGGTCGGGAAACCCCTTATGATTATTGACCTCAACGACATCATCATGTAGTGTTGCGCCGGCTCGGAGGGACAGGAGGGACCGTGTTCCGTCTTCATCGGCTTCGTTCTTTTTCCGTTGTGCTCACGCTGGTCATGTCGTTTGCAGTGGCGTGTGGCGAATCGGGCGGGGCCGGAATGGCGGACGACATTCTTCCGGTGGTGGGCGACCCCGAAACCAGCCAGCCCGGCACCTTCGGCGCTTCAGTGTTTCAGATCTGGAAGACCCTTAACTCGGCGCACTCCGTGTTGCGGGCACGCGAAAAGGATATCGTCGACAACGCGCGTGACTGGTCGAAACTGCTTACCGCCACGCTGGATTCGGTTTCCTGGGAACCGGTATTCACCGGGACGACCGACGCGGCAAGACTGAACGAAATCGTGGTCGCTATCGGGGAACTGGAGGCACACGGGCTTAAGCCCGAATCCTACCCCGTGACGGACCTCAGGGCCGCGGTGGACGAATACTCGGCCGGGCCCGGCATCGAGGGGGCTGCGCTGGCCGAACTTGAGGCTATCCCCGGCTGGGTCGAAATCAGTCCCTTCGTCGACCGATCCGAAAAGCCTACCGCAGGCGAACTTAACTCGCTTCCGGCGGCGGTGCTGCGGCTCGACGCCGAAAACATGGAACGAATGGCCGCCGCTGCCGCGAAACTGGCCGATGCCCGGAAGGAACTGGCCGCCCGGCGCGCGAAGGTCGAGGTGCTCGCGACCTGGTCATACCTGCGTTACGCCATGGACATGCGCTTCCGGATCGTGGCGTCGCCTTTCAGGGCGCAGCGAAATCCCTTAACGGCGCACGACGCCTTCTCGAAGGAACTCATCGAATCTTTCGCATCCTTCGTCGCCGATCCGGCCGGAACCATGGCAAAACTGCCGCCGGCGCATCCTTCGTACAGGCGCGCGATGCAGGCTCTGGCCGCCTACCGCGCGATGGCCGGGAAAGGCCCGTTCCCGGACGTGAAGATACCGGTCAAGTACCGCGTCGGCATGAAGACCGACAACATCGTGAGAATCAAGGAGCGCCTCGCCCGCGAGGGGTACTACGACGCTGCGATGGACCCGGTGTACGACGCGTATCTGGTCGAGGCAGTGAAGAAGTACCAGACGAATCATGGCTACGAGGCCGACGGCATTCTCGACCCGCGTCACGAAAAGTCGCTGAACGTACCGCTGCAGACCAGGATTTCCCAACTGGAACTGTCCCTGCAGAGATGGCGCGAAAGCGACGTCAGGGACGGCGGCCCCCTGTATGTACGCGTCAACATTCCCGAATTCATGATGGAAGTCTGGAAGGGCGCCGAACGCGTCTTCCACAACCGTGTCGTCGTCGGAAACAACAACTGGGATGTCGACCCGGCCGCAAAAACCGAAGGCCGGATCAACAGGACGAAGATATTCTCCGCGACCATTGAAAACATCGTCGTCAACCCGCGGTGGAACGTTCCCATGCGCGTCAGGCAGGTGGAACTCGACTACGACCTGCTTTCACAGCCGGACTTCCTGCTGAAAAACAACTACGTCGTGGAAATGCTGCCGGACGGCCGCGAAATCGTTTACCAGAAGTCCGGGGCCGGTAATGCGCTCGGCAAGATCAAGTTCAACTTCCCGAACAAGTACGGGATATTCATGCACGATACGAACATGAAGCCGTATTTCAAAAAGGAAATCCGCGCTTTTTCGCATGGTTGCGTCCGCCTGGACGATCCGGTTCCGGTGGCCAAATTCATCATGGCCGAAGCCTCGAAGGTATCCCCGGATTCGATTGACGCGGACTTGAGGATTTCCGAGCCGGATCCGCGATCGATCAAGCTGGACGTACCGGTGCCGATTACCATCGAATACAATTCAGTGGGAATCGACGATGACGGCATGGCGATGTTCTTTTCCGACGTCTATTCGTACGACCGCGACTACTTTGCCGGCAAAATCCCGTACTCGGCCGACGAACTGGCTCTGCTCAAACGCAAAATCACCCAGGCGGACTGATTTTTCCGGGAGGCACGCGTGGACATAACCCCCGTGTATCGAAAATCCTCCGGTCTTTTCATGCTCGACCAGCGCATGCTGCCTTCCCGCGAGGTCTGGATTGAATACCGCGATGCGGCTTCGGTGGCCGGCGGCATACGCGACATGGTTGTGCGCGGCGCCCCTGCCATCGGAATCGCCGCTGCTTACGGCGTCGCACTGGAGGCCGTGAACGGTCCCGACGACGGCATGACGGAACGGCTCGAGGAGGCCGGCCGGGTGCTGATTGACGCCAGGCCGACCGCGGTGAACCTGGCATGGGCCGTCAACAGGATGCTTGGGCTGGCGCGATCGCTTTCCGGCGCCGATGCCGCCGTCATCAGGCAGACGCTTGTCGAGGAGGCCGACCGGATCCTGGCCGAAGACGTCGAAATGAATCGCGCCATCGGGCGGCAGGGCGCCGCGCTCATTCCTTTCGGGGCGCGCATCATGACGCACTGCAACGCGGGCGCACTTGCGACCGGCGGATACGGTACGGCGCTGGGCGTGATCAGGGCCGCCCGCGAGGCCGGCCTCGCGCCGACGGTGATTGCCTGCGAAACCCGGCCTTACCTCCAGGGCGCCAGACTGACCGCCTGGGAGCTCGTGCGTGACGGCTTCGACGTCACGCTGATCACAGACAATTCCGCCGGATGGCAGATGTCGCGCGGGATGATCGACTGCGTGATAGTCGGCGCCGACCGCATCGCCGCCAACGGCGACACGGCGAACAAGATCGGGACGTTCACCCATGCCGTGCTGGCGGCCCGGTTCAACATACCGTTCTATGTGGCCGCGCCCTCCAGCACGCTTGACCCGTCAATCCCTGACGGTTCCATGGTACGGATCGAGGAACGGGACCCGGCGGAGGTCCTTTGCCTTAACGGAACGCGGGTGGCCGCCGAGGGCGTGCGTGTGCTGAATCCATCGTTCGATGTCACGCCGTGGCGACTGGTTTCGGCGATCATCACCGAAACCGGGGTACACAGGCCCGGCCCCGACGGTTATTCATTCAAACATTGATGTCTGGCGTGCCGGACGGTGGACGGACTGGTGGCCCATACGGGATTCGAACCCGTTCTTCAGGCTTGAGAGGCCTGCG
>CAYYCO010000034.1:0-8048 GCA_964470365.1 uncultured Anaeromyxobacteraceae bacterium
GTTACCGCAACCGGCGTCACGTCCGTGACGGTGCTCCAGGGGCTCAGCATCCAGGCCGACGCCGCGTCGGTTGTCGGCGCCAGTTCCATTTCGATGATCGTGACGGACAGCCCCGGGCTTGTCATCGACGACTGCACTGTCCAGGCCGGCGCCGGCGCGTCCGGAAGGGCAGGGGCCGCGGGCGGGGCGGGGCAGACCGGTAACAACGGCTCGTCCGGCAGCGCGGGCTGCGAATACGTCTGCGTCTTCAACTTCACGGGTGAAAACTGTCTGGGCGCCTGCGGATCCTGCACGCTGCCTGTCGGTGGCGTCGGCGGTGCCGGCGGTGGCGGTTCGGATGGCGGTGCCGGCGGTTCAGGCGGTCCGTACGGCGAGGGCGGTGAGCCCGGCGTGGCCGGCGGTGGAACCGGTGGTGGCGCCGGTGGCGCGGCTGGGCCGAACCAGGGTAACGGAACCCCGGGCCTGGATGGCGCGACTGGCATCAACGGCAGCGTCGGTCTTGGTGGTGGAACGGATCCTTCGACTTCCGGTTCGTTCTCGGGCAGCGGGTTCCTCCCCGCGAACGGTTCCGACGGCACCGCAGGAACCGATGGCGGCGGTGGCGGCGGCGGCGGGTCTGGCGGCGGCGACAACCCCCAGCTCTTTGAAGCCAACTGGTGTGGAACGTACGGTTCCAGCGGCGGCGGCGGTGGTGGTGGCGGCGGCGGCGGCGGCGGCGGGATCGGCGGCGGCGGCGGCGGTGCTTCTGTCGGGATTCTGGTCACCGGGGCCGGAATTACGGTTCAGAATTCGCGGATCCTGACCGGTGGCGGCGGCAACGGCGGTCCCGGCGGCACAGGCGGCACCGGCGGTCTCGGCGGCACTCCCGGACTGGCCGGCGACCACGGCGACGGCGACGGCCAGGGCATTGGCGCGAATGGCGGAAAGGGCGGCAACGGCGGCAGCGGCGGGTCGGGCGGCGGCGGCGGTGGCGGACCCAGCTTCGGGATCGTCTGCGTTTCCGCGACGTGGACCGGATCCGGTGTGACAATCCTGGCCGGTTCGGGCGGTGCGGGTGGCGCATCGCCGGTCAGCCCGGGTGCTTCCGGCGCGTCCGGCGAATCATCGGGATGTCTCTGATTTCAGATGGCGTGCGTGCCTGACGGAATGGTTACTTTTTCTTTTTCCCCTTGCCTGCGGAACCGGATTTTTCAGCGAACCATTTTTTGACCGCCGCAAACAGGTCTGGCTTCTGGTTTCTTGCCCTCATGTTCAGCAGGCGTCGTTCACGCTGGGCGCCCACATGATCCGGCGAAAGCGTCAAGGCGTCCTGAAGCGCCAGCCGCTGCTTGCCGGTTTCGCCGGTCGCCTTGTAGTACATGCTCATGTAGTAATAGGCATCGGCTGACGGCGCCTCGGAATTGACGGCCTGTTCGAACCATCCCCTGGCCTCCTCGAGGGCCCTTGGGGGCGGAAGACGGCTGCCCTGCATAACCGACCAGCCGAGTGCGCAAAGGTATTCGGTATTGCGCGGCGCCAGTTCAACCGCCTTGCGGAGCGGGCCCGTCGCCTCGTCCCATGCGCCTCGCTTCATCAGCAGCGAGCCCTTGTGAAAGAACATGCGGGCCTCGTTTTCGATTTCCTTTTTCGTTTTTGCCTGGGTCGGTGTGAGGCTGATGCCGGCGGCCCTTGCCCATTCCGCATCGTATTCGGCCTTCCTGCGGGGATCGCTGAGCAGGCGATAGGCATTCGCGATCCCCTTGAACAGGGTGATGGCGGTTTCTTCGACGTCGCCGAGACCCTCGCGGGCGATGGCGTCCGGATGGAGCAGCTTGGCCAGCCTGAAGTAGGCATTCCTGATGTCGACAACTGGTGCGGCCGGTGGCAGGTCGAAGAGACTGTACAGATCGTTTTCGGCCAGACACTTGGCCTTGGCCTCGATCAGTTGACGCAAATCAATCGTGCCTTCGTTTCCCTGAGCCGCCATGCCGACCTCTGACAAACCAGCGCCATGGATTGTACTCCACGACCACCGGATCGCAATTCCGATTTGGCCACGGGATATTTTGGGTGCGCGCGTTTGGCGGTCGGGCGGCGGCGGAAATAGAATCGACGGCGGCATGTCGGCTGATTTATACCGGGGGTTGACAATGCGTCTCCTGGCACTGAAGACATCAACTGTCGTGGGGCTCATCCTGTTTGCGGCGGCGTGCGGCGGCAACGGCGAGCCGGGCGTCAAACTGCTTTATATCGAGCCGGTGGTTCAGGATCCCGTCCCGCCGGATCCGTTCGGCGACAAGCAGTCCTCCGGCATGTCGAGGATTCAGCGGGCGATCGCCCGGGGACCGCTTGAAGACAACATGATTGTCCTTGAAGAAGGTGAAACGCTGGCCCTCATCTCGGAGTGGTCCGGGATTTCGCAGCAGGCGCTGATCGAGGACAATCCCTGGGTCCAGGACAAGGGCTTCAAGGTCGGTGAGGCTTTCAACGTGCGCCTCAGCAAGATCGAGTTCCTGGATTTTCAGCAGTTGCGCGAGGGCAACAAGTTCAAACGCATCGTCATGCGCGGCAGGAATGTGGAAATTGAACGCGTGATTGAATACACGGTCCAGAAAGGCGATACGTCCGTCTCGATAGCCAGCGCGTTCAACGCCCCTCTGGAACTCCTCGAGGCAATGAACCCGCTTGCCAAAAACCTGTCGTTGCAGCCGGGTCAGGTTCTCAAGGTTCCAATTATGAAGGTGGCCGAATCGGCCGTTCCGGACGATCTTGCCGGCAAAGGCGGGAAGGAAAGGATCCCCGGGCCGGCGGCGCCCAACAAGCCACTGATCCCGATGCCGCCCCAGGACGGCGGCAAAACGCTGCTGACAGGGCCCGGGGCGGGTTCCCGATAGGCGTTCCGCCTAGTCCCAGCCGGCCGGTGAATACCCCGTACTTTCGTCCAGAATCGCCGATACCTCGCGGGATACCCTTGACCACAGTGCGTCAAGTTCCGAAAAACGGGCCAGCTGGTCAGGCCAGTCGGTCGGTCTGGCGCCACCGGCGCGCAGGCTGTCGAGTGCCAGCTGAAGGGATGCGGCAATTTCGGAATAACCCGCCCGGAGTTGCTTCATATCCATCGTAAGCTGCCCGATGCTGCCGACCAGGCCAGAGTCGTTTCCGTCCGCGAGTCCGGCGACGACTTCCCATGGCTCGGAAGTCCGTCGCGACTGATCGACCGCCGCCAGAAGCTCGATTTTGAGGTCCAGCAGTCCCGCACGATCCCTGGAACCCTCGATGACCTCTTCCATATCGTGTCCCTCGCGAACAAATCGCCGGGACTGCCTGATGTGCCGCAACAGGAGACGTCCGGTCCAGACAAGGGGAAGGGCGAGGTTCGCGATACCGATGGCCGCCCAGTGATCCGACAGGCCGGTGAGCCACAGCGTCGCGGCGTGCGCGCATGGCAGCACCAGTGAGATTATCAGTGCGGCAGGGGCGAACCCGGGCTTCAGGCAGCTGTCGAGATGAACCGGGTGCCGCAGCCCGCGTCGGATGAGGATGCCGGCCACGATGAAGAATGACAGGGCGCCGGCGGAATACAGCAGCACAAAGGGAATCACGTACCTGACCGCAACGTACATCACGACAAAGATGATCAGCAGGAGCGCCGCAAAGCCGCCGATATCACGCATGGTCCAGTTTTTCCGGCAGGTGCGGTTTATATTTTACACTCTAAGTGCCCAATCCGTAACGTTAATTGCGGATTCTGCCGTCGTGCGTGGGTAACTGCCGGTATTTCCGGGTTATATTACCGGGGTCCGAATTGTCGGGCAGATTGACACGGAAGATGCTGGGGTATCTTCAGGAGGATCAAATGGATTCCAAGGTGCTGATGGAACTTGCGGACACTTACGGGGCTAGAAACTACAAGCCGTTGCCGGTTGTTATCGACAAGGCCGAAGGTGTCTACGTCTTCGATGTGGAAGGCCGCAGGTACCTGGACTTTCTGTCCTGTTACTCGGCGGTCAGTCATGGCCACCGTCATCCCGCGCTGATCAAGGCCGCCGTCGACCAGCTCGGAAAGGTGACAGTCACATCCAGGGCATTCCACAACTCCGAACTGGGACCGTTCCTGAAGGAACTCTGCGAGTACACGGGGATGGAACTTGGCCTTCCGATGAATTCCGGTGCTGAAGCGGTCGAAACCGCGATAAAGGCCGTGCGCAAATGGGCGTACGTCGTAAAGGGCGTGCCGAAGTACGATGCCGAAATCATCGTGTGTTCGGACAATTTCCATGGACGGACCACCACCCTGGTAAGTTTTTCGACCGAGGAACTTTACAAGGCAGCATTCGGTCCGTTCACGCCGGGATTTAAGGTCATTCCATTCGGCGATGCCGATGCGCTTGAAAAGGCGATCACTCCGAATACCGCCGCATTCCTGGTTGAACCTGTCCAGGGCGAGGCCGGCGTTGTCGTTCCCCCGGACGGCTTCATGAAAAGGGCCGCGGAAATCTGCAGGAAGAACAACGTCCTCCTGGTGGCCGACGAAATCCAGACCGGATTCGGCCGCACGGGAAAGCGATTCGCATGCGATCACGAAGGCGTCAAGCCCGACCTGATGTGCCTGGGCAAGGCAATCGGCGGCGGCGTTTACCCGCTCAGCGCCGTTGTCGGTTCAAAGGCGGTCCTGGGGCTGTTCGTGCCGGGCGAGCACGGTTCGACGTTCGGTGGCAACCCGGTTGCCTGCGCGGTCGGCCGCGCGGCGCTGGCCGTCATGCGGGATGAAAAACTGGACGAAAGGTCGGCCGAACTGGGCGCCTACCTGTTCGACAAGCTGTCCGCAATCAAGTCGAAGCACATCAAGCTGATCCGCGGCAAGGGCCTGTTCGTCGGCATGGTGCTGTACCCCGAGGCCGGCGGCGCCCGTCGTTTCTGCGAGGCCCTGATGGCCCGCGGCATGCTGTGCAAGGAAACCCACGACGACGTTATCCGTTTCGCCCCCCCGCTGGTCATCACCAAAGAACAGATCGACTGGGCCGTCAAGGAAGTCGCCGACGTCATGACGTCCATGTAATCGTAATCATCTCTCGTCCCCGTTTGTCGGGCCGTCCGGAAAGATGGCGGGCCTCGCTTCGCTCGGGCCGGGGAATCGGGTGGCGTGCGACGTGGTCCCGGGGCCTCGCTCCGCTCGGACCCGGGCTCTGAATGGCGGGCCTCGCTCCGCTCGGACCGGGGAATCGGGTGGCGTGCGACGTGGTCCCGGGGCCTCGCTCCGCGCGGCCCCGGGCTCTGAATGGCGGGCCTCCCTTCGGTCGGACCGTCCGCCCGAGCGCAGCGAGGCCGGCCATATATCAGCCCGGGGTGTCAACCCCGGGAACCATGATTATCGAATTAGTACGTAACGTTGACGTCGAAGTAGAACTGCGTGAAGTTGTTGCCTTCGGACGAGAAGTCGAAGAACGGGAAGCGGAGCGATTTGTTGTCGGCGCTGAAGGCCGGCTGCGATGACGCCAGGCCGAGCGAGAAGCCGACGTGTTCCCACGGCTGGTACGACACGTCGATGACGCCGCTGGTCGAATCGGATTGCGCGCGGCCCGCCTTGGCGTTTTCGTTGGTGTACTGATCGGGATCCTTCGGAAGGGCGCCGAGGTAAGACCAGGAATTCGCGATAGCGATCTGGATGGTGATCGACCACTGATCGTTAATAATGAAGGATGCCATCAGGGAGTTTCTGATCGACAGTTCGGTCGTCAGGCTGCCGGCGCCGTAAGCCTGGCCGCCGCCCGCGTCTTCCGCGCCGTTGAGGCGGATCAGCGATGACGAGGCCGGCACGATGGCGTTGGTCGACCCGTTCCAGTTCTTGTTGAAGCTGAAGCCGTAGCTGAGCAGGACGTGCTTGCCGAACAGGCGGTTCAGGTTGAAGCCGAAGCCGGTCGAAAGGTAAAGATCCCTGGCGCGGCTTTCGGCCGACGTCGGGGCGCCCACGCGAATCCAGGGCTGCAGGTTAACCTTTATGACCGGGATCTGGTACCTGTATCGCAGCGACACGAAGAAGTCGCTGGGCATGAACACGCGCGGGTAGGTATTCCCCGACGAGTAGGACTGAGAAAGTTCACCGGACATGGCGAAGGCCGCCGACAGCCAGAGATCCTTTTTGTAAAGGAAAACGCGGGGCGAAAGCGAAATCGACCAGCCGTAGTAAGGCTGGCGGGCAAAACTGTCAGCAACGAACGTGCCGAGACCCAGCGACTGGCTGAAACTGAAACTGCCGCCCCATCGTTCAGTATCCGACCCCGATTTCGCGCCACCGGTGAGGGCGGTAACGGCATCTGGAATATCCCCGTTTTCGGCGGGCTTTGCAGCGGCCGGCGTTTCCGCGTCGGGCGCGGACTGTTCCGCGGCGGCAGGTTCGACCGCCTGGTCGGGAGCGGCAGCAGGTTCCGCCGGTGATTCTTCGGCCCGCGCGGGTCCGAAAGCCAGCAGAACAGCCATTGCCGCGGTCAAGCAAACCAGATGTTTCATGAGATACCTCACCCCACAGGGCTGAATCCGTCGAATGATACTTGGTACGGGAAGGTGTGGCAACGGTAATGTGAACTGATTTTTACACATTTTTAACATGGCCGCGGGCGCCTCCGCCGCGGCCGGTCCGGAACCAGCCCGACCGTGCGGCAAGCCTGATATCCGGGTCGCAACCGACCAGCCCCCGCACGGAATCCGAAAGGGACGCGCCGGTCCCCGGGTCCAGCAGCCCGCCGCACACTTCGGCGAGGGGAACCAGTACGAACTGGCGTGTCCGCCATCGGGGGTGCGGGATGGTAAGACCGGGAAGCCGGTATGCCGTATCTCCGAAAAACAGGATGTCCAGGTCGATGGGCCTTGCGTCCGTCGATGTACCCGACCTCCCGAGGCGCCGTTCAATGGTTTTCAGGATTTCCAGGAGTTCGAGCGGCGCAGAGTCGGTCAGGACAAGCGCGACGGCGTTAAGGAAGTCCCCGCCGTCGGCATTCACCGGACGTGTTTCGTAGAGGCTGGACGTGTCGGCAACAAGACATCCGGGGACGGCGTCCAGCATTTCCAGCGCGCGGATGATGTTGCCGGCCCTGTCGCCGACGTTGGATCCCAGTCCGACAAGCGCCGGGACAGGGTCCGGCGCGGCGCGCTGAATTGACACATCCCGTTGCATAAATTAGCATTCCGCGCGAGATACCCGGAAAGGGTACATTCCTGCTGCAAGGCATGTCAAACGCGGAGGTTCCCAATATGAACAGCGGTTCCAACTACAAAATCAGGGATATCGGCCTTGCCGCCGACGGTCGCATGAAGATCGACTGGGCCGAGGCGCACATGCCCGTCATGATGGCCCTTCGCGAAGAATATTCGCGCACGAAACCGCTTGCCGGCCTCAAGATTGCCGGGTGCCTCCATGTGACGAAGGAAACGGCCGTCCTGATGCGGACGCTGCGCGCCGCCGGCGCCGACCTGTCCTGGAGCGGCTGCAACCCGCTTTCGACGCAGGATGAAATCGCCGCCGCCCTGGCCGATGACGGATTTTCGGTCTACGCATGGCGCGGCCTGTCGGTCGAGGAATTCTACTGGTGCATCGAAAAGACGCTTGAATTCAATCCGGACCTGTCGCTGGACGACGGCGCCGACCTGATTTTCACGTTGCACAACAAACATCCCGAATACTGCGCCAGGATGATCGGCGGCACTGAAGAAACGACGACGGGCGTGCACCGGCTGCGTGCGATGGGCCGTGCCGGCAAGCTGCTCTACCCGGTCATCGCCGTCAACGACGCCCAGACCAAGTGGGACTTCGACAACGTGTACGGCACGGGACAGTCCTCGCTTGACGGCATCCTGCGTGCCACCAGCGTCCTGCTGGCCGGGAAGACGTTCGTCATTGCCGGTTACGGTCACTGCGGCAGGGGCCTGGCGATGCGCGCCAGGGGCATGGGTTGCAGCGTCATCGCGACGGAGGTCGACCCGCTTCAGGGACTTCGCGCGAAGATGGACGGCCACCGCGTCATGCCGATGGACGAGGCGGCGAAGGTCGGCGACATATTCATCACGGCCACCGG
>CAYYCO010000034.1:8148-28583 GCA_964470365.1 uncultured Anaeromyxobacteraceae bacterium
TCATGCCGATGGACGAGGCGGCGAAGGTCGGCGACATATTCATCACGGCCACCGGGATGAAGGACGTCATCCGGACGCGTCACTTCGAATCGATGAAGGAAGGCGCGATCGTATGCAACACCGGTCATTACGACTGTGAAATCAACATCGGCGAACTCGAGGCGCTGAAGGCTTCCAGCCGTGAAATCCGCCCGAACACCGATGAATACACGATGAAGGACGGCCGCCACATATACCTGCTGGCCAAGGGACGCCTGGTCAACCTTGCCGCCGCAGAAGGGCATCCGTCGGAGGTCATGGACATGTCCTTCGCCAACCAGTTCCTGAGCATGGTCAGGCTGGCTCGCGAGGGCCGTCAGCTGACGAAGGACGTCCACGACATCCCGGAACAGCAGGATCTGGACATCGCGTCCCTGAAGCTCAAGACGATGGGCGTCGATATCGATACCCTGACGCCGGAACAGATCAGCTACCGCGACGATTTTTCCGCGGGAACCTAACAGGGGCGGAAAGAATCCGCCCGTCATCACGGGGAATTATTTTTCATGGCAAAAAACATCAAGCCACGTAACGAAGACTACTCCGAGTGGTATCTGAATGTCATCGCCGCCGCGCAGCTGGCGGATTATGCGCCGGTACGCGGTTGCATGGTCATCAGGCCGACCGGGTACGCGATATGGGAATCGATGCAGAAGGAACTTGACCGCAGGTTCAAGGAACTGGGTCATGTCAACGCTTACTTCCCGCTTTTCATCCCTGAATCTTTCCTGCGAAAGGAAGCCGAGCATGTCGAGGGGTTCGCGCCCGAATGCGCGGTCGTGACCCACGGTGGCGGCGAAAAGCTTGAAGAGGCGCTCGTCGTCAGGCCGACGTCGGAAACCATCATCGGCCATATGTACGCTGACTGGATTCATTCGTGGCGCGACCTGCCGGTCCTGATCAACCAGTGGGCCAACGTGGTCCGATGGGAAAAGCGCACCAGGCTGTTCCTGCGCACGACCGAATTCCTGTGGCAGGAAGGCCACACGGCGCACGAAACGGCCGATGAAGCCGAACGGGAAACGCTGCGCATGCTCGAATGCTACCGGCGTTTCGCAGAGGACTTCCTGGCCGTGCCCGTCTATACCGGCGTGAAGACCGAATCCGAAAAGTTCGCCGGTGCGCTGCGGACGTACTGCATCGAGGGCATGATGCAGGACGGCAAGGCGCTGCAGATGGGCACGTCGCACAACCTGGGCCAGAACTTCGCCAGGGCATTCGACATCAAGTTCGAGGGGCGGGATCAGGTGGTCCAGAACGTCTGGACGACTTCATGGGGCGTTTCGACACGGCTGATTGGCGCGCTGATCATGGCCCACAGCGACGACGAGGGGCTGGTGCTGCCGCCGCGCGTGGCGCCGGTGGTGGCCGTCGTCATCCCGATCGGAAAGAGCGACGAGGAAAAGGCGAAGGTCCTCGAATACTTCCGGCCCGCGCTTTCGCGGATGGTCGGCGACGAAGAACTGGCGGCTGCGGCGGACAGGCTTGGGAACGAACAGCTTTCGGCCGTCTTCTACAACAAGGTGACCGGCCAGCAGATTGTGCTCGACACGCGCGACCAGATGCGCCCTGGCGAAAAGCATTACTTCTGGGAACAGCGCGGCGTGCCGCTCCGCTTCGAGGTTGGCCCCCGTGACATCGAAAGCGGTACGCTCGTCCTGAAATCGAGGCTCGGCGACAAGGAAGTGATCAACATCGCCGATCTCGATCGGAAGGCTGTCGACGCGCGCCTGGCCGCCATGCAGAACACGCTTTTTGAACGTGCGAGGGCGTTCCGCGACGCCAACGTGGTCAGGCTCGGCTCCTTTGCCGAGGTGAAGGATTTCTTTGCCAACAGCCGTGGATTCGTGCGGTGCCGGTTCAACCAGGATCGCGATATCGAGGCCCGCATCAAGGAAGAAACGAAGGCGACGGTCAGGTGCATCCCGTTCGACCAGCCCGGTGGCGTCGGTCCCGACGTGTTCACCGGCGCTCCGGCCGAAAGGGAAGTTATCTTCGGGATCGGCTATTGACGTGGCATTGTCCCGTTGACAGGCGGGCGGCGATCTGTAAAATATTTCGCTGTGCGCCGTTTCCGTGACGTTGCATTGGTATTCAAACCGGGCGGGGGCATTGTTGGAAATAGTCAGCCAACCCGCTGATTCAATTAAGGGATTTGCGCAATGAAAAGAACTTACCAGCCAAGCCGGATCAAGCGACTCAGGACCCATGGTTTCAGGGCCCGCATGGCGACCAGCGTCGGTCGCAAGGTGCTCTCCAGGCGCCGCGCCAAGGGACGTGCCGTCCTGGCCCCGACCACTCCGGGCAAGTAGCAGGAACCGTGGATCGGGGATTTCCCAGGTCGTGCAGGATTCTTCTTCCCCGTGATTTCGAAGCGGTGATGAAGGGCGGTTTCAGGGCCTGGACCTGGAACCTGATAGTCTTTTCAAGACCAAACGATCTCGGAATCCCCAGACTCGGTCTTGCCGTCGGCAGGAAGGTCGGAAACGCGGTGACGCGTAATCGCTGGAAGCGCCTGATTCGCGAAGTCTTCAGGAACAGCCTCAAGCCCGAATTGACAGGGCGCGATTTCGTGGTTGCCGTCAAGGCGGTTCCGGGATTCGATCGCGGGAAGGGGTCTGGAAATGGTGGAAAATCAAATATTTCCACTGCAAGGCGGGTAATCCCCCCCATTTCGGATCTCGAAGGAGAGCTTTTCGATGCCCTCCGCAGGATCAACAGGAAGTCGGCTTGCGCGGATTGCAGTCCTGATTCCGGTGGCCCTCGTTAGGGCATACCAGATCCTGATTTCGCCGCTGCTCGGTCCGGTCTGCCGTTTCAGTCCATCCTGTTCCGAATACATGATCCAGGCTCTTCGCACCCATGGCCTTTTCAGGGGGGCATGGCTTGGCGTGCGGCGCATCAGCAGGTGTCATCCATTCAATCCGGGCGGCTACGACCCCGTTCCGGGAAAGGAACCGGTGAGCAAGTGAACAACGGAATGAGACTTTTCGTCGCCGCGCTGCTTTCGATTTCCATAGTGTCACCCGTTGTCGCTTACGCGGATCAGCCCGCGAAGGCCGTGGAGGGTGAAATCCTGACCGTGCTCCGGTCCGGAACCGGCGATTTCGAGGTTTACGTCACCGACAACGGCGGTGCGGTCAGGACGATGATTCTCGGTGACGATCAGTTCGCGCAGGCCGCGAACGAACCCCCTCCCGGCAGCATTGTCCCGCCAGCCGAAAAGCTGGCCGAGGGCCCGCTGGATATCGTGACGACGTGGGATACGCAGCTCCTGCCGCTGACCCTTGAATTCGAGGATGTGTCCCCGCTCGGCATGGGCAGGATCGTACTGGCCCCTCCGCCACCTCCGGCGGCGCCCGTACCGGTTGACCCGAACGTCGTGTCCGCCGGAGGCCCCTCGCTTTCTGCGGAAACGGCCGTGGCAGCCCCCGCCGAAAATGGTGCCGCGACACCGCAGGACGCCGACGTCGTCGCGCAGCCTCCGACCGAACCTCCGGCCCCGGTGTACACCACGGAACCGGTTGATTTCTGGAAGGCGTTTTCTGAAAAGCCCGTCTACAAGGTTGTCTCTGCAACGCCAAATTCCGTCGTGATGGTCTGGCCGGATCCTGCTGTTTTCAGCAGTCCCCTGTACATCGAACGGACATACCGCATCAGGCAGGATTACGTCGTCGACGCGACCATACGGCTGGTTAACGTGTCCACGGAAGACATCAGCGGGCTGGTGAAATTGTCCATCCCAGGCTGGGAATCGCCCGCGAAGAAGTCCGGCTTCTGCGGCGGCATGTTCGGCGCGCCGCCCGACGTGCTTCAGGCCGTTTGCAGCGATGGCGACGATTTTGACAGGAAGAACCGGAAGGAACTCCTCGACGGCAAGAACTTCAAGATTTCCGGCAGGGCGGCATACGCAGGCGTTTCCTCCAGGTATTTCCTGACCGCGGTCGTTCCGGATCCGGGCAGCGAGGTGCAGTGCATCGCCGGCGCGTCTGAACTGGGCGTCGTCAACACCGCGCTGCGTTTCGGCAACGAATCGGGGGCGCGGCAGGTGATCAAGGCGGCCCGCGATGGCGGATGCGTGCCGGACTGGCTGGTCGGGACCTATGGAATGGATGGCAGGCTGGCCTGTTCAGAGGCCGCAAAGACGCTTGGCGTCGACCCGTCGATCGGGATCGTGGAACTGTCGAAGATCGGCGAGGCCGGCCTGTCTGCATCGGCGGCCTCCGCCCGTCAGTCCCTGATGAACCGTCGCGAAAGAACGTTCGCGTTCACGGTGTTCGGCGGTCCGAAGGACATGAAGCTGCTCAAGTCGGTGCAGGCCGGGCTGGAAGACACGATCGATTTCGGCTGGTTCTGGTTCCTCGCAAGGCCGATGCTTGTCCTGATGAAATTTATGCACGGCCTGATCCCGTCGTGGGGCCTTGCGATCATCATGCTGACGATCGTGGTCAAGTTGATTACGACACCGCTTACTCTCAGCAGCACGCGCCAGATGCGGCGCATGGCCGAACTGAAACCGCGTATCGACGAAATCCAGAAGAAGTACAAGGGCGACAAGGAAAAGGCCAACCAGGCCACGATGGAACTTTACAAGCGCGAAAAGATCAACCCGATGGGAGGTTGCCTGCCGATGCTCATCCAGATGCCAATCTGGATCGCGCTCTACCGGACCATCTACAGCGCGGTCGATCTGTACCAGGCCCCGCTGGGTCTCTGGATACGCGACCTGTCGGCCCAGGATCCCTATTTCGTCATGCCGATTCTGCTTGGCGGGGCGATGTTCCTGAACCAGAAACTCACACCTGTTACCGGCGATCCGGCCCAGGCGAAAATCATGCTGTGGATGATGCCGATCATGTTCACCGCGATGATGCTCTTCCTGCCGTCCGGACTTGTTTTCTATATCCTGGTCAACACGATTCTGTCCATCTTCCAGACACTCTGGACCAACAGGGGGATCAGGAAGGCGGCCGCGTGAAGTCCGAATTTTCGGTTGGTCCCGGCTGGGTCCGGGGCCGGAGGTCACATTGATGAAGGAAGGTACGTTCACCGGGCGTTCCAGGGAAGAGGCTCTGCTGAAAGCCTCGCAGGAACTTGGTGTAAACATCAGCGACATGACTTACGAAGTCATCGAGGAAGAAACAGGGCTGTTCGGGATGTTCCGCAAGGATGTGAAGGTCCTCGTCAGGGTCAAGGACGATGCGGCCCGTATCGTCACCCGGGCATCGTACGTTCCCGGTCCGGGCGACACCGGTCTCGTGCGTGCGGCCGGCGAAATCCTTGAACTCCAGCGGCCGGCCGGGATGAACGCGCCAGTCACCGAACCGGTGCCGTACGTCGAACCTGCGACGCGGGTGCGCGAAACCGCACCTCGTTCCGACGCAGCCGGCGGCATCACGGGCGGGGGGGAACCGCAGCCTGCCTCCGCGGGGTGCAATGTGTGCAAGGGACCGGACGCGGCCCGCGTCCTGGGGGACATACTCGGTCTGATGGGCGTGGAATGCGTGGTCTCGTTCCAGGAAAATGACGAATCCGTGCTGCTGAACCTGGCGGGCGCCGACTGCGAGACCGCCCTTGGCAGGGAGGGCGAGGTGCTCGCCGCCCTCCAGTTCCTGGTGAACAAGATTATCAACCGCTTCCCGGAGGACCGGAAACTGGTGGTTCTGGACTCCGACGGTTTCAGGTGCCGGCGCGAGCAGACGCTTGGCCAGCTTGCGCGGCGTCTTGGCGAAAAGGCGATTGCGACCGGCCGCGCCGTCAGGCTGGCGCCGATGACGGCGCAGGATCGCCGGCTGATCCATCTGGCGCTGCGCGACAACCGCAAGGTTACGACCCGCAGCGAGGGTGTCGGTGATTTCAGGCGCCTGCTGATTATTCCTGCCGGGTTTGAACCTGACCAGCGGGATCGCCAGGCGCCGCATGACAATGCTCGAAGAGCCGCCCAGCAGGGACAAACACAACGCCGTGGTCACGATCGCGGACGAAATTCATGATGGCTTCGGCCGTCCTTGTCCGCGCGTGCCCGATCCCTACGGCGCAGCCGTTTTCCATGGCCGTTTCGACAAGTTCCTGAAGCTGGATTCCGATCGCAGCCACATCGTCGTTGTTGTCCAGGAAAACATCCCGTTCCAGGTAACGCGTTCCGGAGGCGTCCGCAGCCGCCCGCGCGGCCGATCCGGGGGTCGTCCTTGAGTCGAGATAGTAGATACCGTTTTCCCGCGCGCTTTCCATCACCGTCGACATTGCGGAAGGATCGGTGCAGAACTTCGACCCCATGTGGTTGTTCATCCCCGTTGCCGTCGGCACGGCATCCAGAGCGCGATCCAGCCGTTCGCGTATTTCCACCGTTGTCATGCCGGTGCGCAGGAACCAGTCGTTTTCCAGCCACTTCGGGTCGTTCGGTTCCATCGGCATGTGGACCAGCGTCTCCCTTCCGTGACGGGACAGCGTCGCAACCGTTTCGGGAACACCCTCCCGGTAAGGCAGCACGCTGAACGAAATCGGAACCGGGATGCCGAGAAAGGGAACGATCTGTTCAAGCGATTCGCCGCAGTCGTCGATCACGATCGCGACCAGTGGCGTGCCCGCGGGCGGCAGGCTGACGGGCGGCACGGTGCGGGTGTACGTGTCCGACGGCCCGGCATCGACGGCAGGCGTGCCGGCGACCGGATCGTCGCGCAGCGAGCTGGACGGCGCGTAACAAGCCGACAGTGTCAGGGCGGCCACCAGATGGATGACGTGCCCTGGAAACTTCATCTGGAAGCCCCCGTCCGGATCAGATCACTGGAAATGTAGGTTCCTGGGTCGACCGCGGAGGCGTCCCGTCTGAGCTCGAAATAGAGGGAAACCATCGATTCCCCGGGAGGCGCCTCGACCTCGCCGAGAACGTCGCCTTCCCTTACGATGGCAGATTCCCGGGTGTTCAGGTTCGACAGGCCGCCATAAACGCTGTACCAGCCCGATGCGTGATCGACGACGACCGTCGTCCCGAAGCCCCGCATCCGGCCGGTCCAGACGACGCGTCCAAACGCGATGTTGCGCACGTTTCGAGGTCCCCGGGAATCGAAACCGAGCGTCCACCCCGGGTGGGGGGTCACGGTTTTGAAGCGGGGGTGAACGACGTCGCCGAACGGCACCAGCAGGGTTGCCCCGTTCAGGGGGGACTTGAGCTTCCCGGCCATCGATTCGAAGTCCGTCGGACCTGCCGGGCCACCCAGGCGGGATTCAATCGCGCGGACCATGTCGCGTTCCGCCTGGGTCAGTTCGGCAGCGTGCCTGCGGTACATCACGACATCATCGTTGATCTGTTTCAGGAGTGCGCGGCGCTGCGTGGTTTCCTTTTCCAGGGTGACGATGGCGTCCTCGCTGACGCGGTTCAGGACCCATGTCTGCGCCCTCTCCATGCCGGCGACGAATTCGAGCGTGACCGCCTTGTCGTATGCGGCGAGAAGCGCGGCGAGTTCGCGGGCCTGGTCGGCGGCGAGGCGCCTGGCCAGAGCCTGGCGCCGGATCGATTCCATGTTGTCGTCCCTGACGAACAGCGATTCCAGGATTCCGCCGCCTCCGGTCAGGCGTGCGATCCGCAGCGTGGCTGCAAAACGCTTCCGGGCCTCGTCGTACACCTTTCGAGCGTCTTCAAGGTCTGTCGTCGCCTTTTCCAGCCGCTTCAGTGCCGCCGCAAGATACCCGGCCGTACGGATACGGGTGGCTTCCGCCTGCCTTGCGTCGAAGATGTAACCGTCCAGCGAGTCGAGAATCGACAGTTCTTTCTGAAGCCTTTCACCGGCGGGCTGCTGAAGCGCGGAACCGGGCGAGGCCCAGAGCGCCGCGGCGACCATGGCGGCCGCCAGCGCGGGCCCCAACGTCGGCAAGCGGTGCATCGACCGCATCAAGGCAGCCTCCTGGATGTTGCGATGATGGCGCCGGCCAGCCCGACGAGGATACCCCCGGGGAGGGCCACCATGGCAATCAGGCCCGGATAGGCGGGAAGTCCAGTGCCGACCTCGAGTTCGGTCACCAGGTATGCGTTTGTCGTCTTGATGACGATGAAGGCGGCAATCCCGCCGAGAGTCAGCCCGGCGATGCCCTGGGCAACCGCCTGGAAGTACAGCGGGGCCTTCAGGAATGCGTTGGTCGCCCCGACCAGGCGCAGGATCTGCATTTCCTCGCGCCGGCTTTCCATGGTCCGCGTCAGCGTCCCCACGACGAAAAACAAGGTTCCGCCAAGCAGTACGACGGCCAGGACGGTCAGGGTCACCCTGACGAAACCGATCGCCGACGCCAGCGCGCGGATAGCGGCCGAACCGACCGGCGGTTCGGCGACGATGTCAACGCCCTCGAGCGTCCTGAGGAAGGCGGCCAGGCCGGCAAGGTCCGTTTCGTCGCCCGCGAGATCCCGGAACTTGACGCGCAGGCCGTGCTGGCCCGGGATTGCGTCCCCCGGCAGGTCGTTAACCAGTCCCGACGGAAGCAGGTCGGCGTTTTCCTGGCGGTCTTCCTCGCGGCTCATGTATTCGACGCTTTCAACATCGGTTCGCCGCGAGATTTCGGCGATCATCCGGTTGACGCGGACACTGTCGACCTCGTCACGGAGGTAGACGAGCATCCGCGCGGTGGACGATGCCCGATCGAGCATCGACATCGTCATGCTGCCGGCCGAGGCCGACAGCACGATCAGGCAGCCGGCCACCGCCAGCGACAGGACGCACGCCAGCGCCTGGCCGGGGGCCACGACGAGGCCCCTGAAACCCTCGCCGACGATGTGCAGCAGCTTTCGGCTGTCAGCGTCAGTCATCAGTCCCCACCCTGCGGGATTCCGTGGGGCCTTCGCCGACCGGCAGGCCGGCGATCCTCAACCAGTATCCCGCGATTAATCAGCAGCGTCCGTTTCGGGAACGCGTCCAGCAGGAACCTGTCGTGGGTTGCCATAAGGACGGCCGTTCCACGGGTGTTCAATTCTTCGAAAAGTCGGACGATTTCCTGCGACAGTTCCCAGTCCAGGTTCCCGGTCGGTTCGTCGGCCAGTATGAGCGCGGGTTCCATCACCAGCGCGCGCCCGATAGCCACGCGCTGCTGTTCGCCGCCAGAAAGCATGGCGGGATAGGCCCCGGCGTAACGGTCGATACCGAGGTCGTACAGGACGCCCTCGACCCTGCGGGCGGTTTCCGCCCTGGTCAGACCAAGGATGTCAAGCCCGAGCGCCAGGTTTTCGAATACGGTCCTGTCCTGCAGAAGCCGGAAGTCCTGGAAGATCACGCCGATATTGCGGCGGAGATACGGAATGGCGGTTGGCTTCAGCGCACTGAGGTTCCTGTCGAAGACAAGCGCCTCGCCGCCGGTCACTTCCTCCATTTTCAGCAGAATCCTGATCAGCGTCGTCTTGCCCGACCCGCTGGGCCCCGAAAGGAACAGGAATTCACCTGGTTCCACGTCGAAGGATATATCGCGGATCGCCTCGTTCCCGTTCGGGTAGGTTTTTTTTACCCCTTTCAGGGAAACGACGGGCATCGACGGCTCCTTCAGGACATGGCGACGAAAGCGGTCGGCCGCGACCGCGTCGCTAGAATAGCAGAAGGCGTCATGGTCTGGTATATTTCGGCGCACCGGGGCGCCCGCGCGCGGGCCGACCGGACATTCCGGCCGCCTCGGGCCGGCCAACAAGACGGGGTCAATCTTGAACAGGTTCAAAACGTTTCTGACCATCTACCGGATCCATCTCATTTTGTTCGGCGCATCCGCGGTCCTGCTGGGCCTTTTTTCGTGGAACTGGATACTTGAACCGTCACCGCATTTCCATTTCACGGATCTCGCGAATTCATTCCTGTCCGGACGCGTGGACACCGATACCCCGCGCCATCACCGCGGTGAAAAGCAGGGACCGAACGATCCCGCCGGTTACAAGAAGGCCATCGACAGGCACTTGACCGGTCCGGGCGGCAAGCAGACCGGCTGGAACGACTGGGCCTCGGTCCGTCGGATAACGCTGACCGACGGAACCGTCGTGCGCGGCGTGTTCCCGTGGGGCGACACCGACGGCTCCAGGAAAAATGAATTTCACGGCCTGGACGGAACGGTCAGGATCATCGACCCGCGGCTGGACATCAAGAAGGACTGCGGGCCCGGAAATTCCTGCGATCGCAAGGACTGGTATGTGTCATTCCCGCCGTTTCCGGCCGTCCTGCTGATGCCGCTTGCGGCCATTTTCGGATACAACGTCAACGACGTCGTGTTGACCGTCCTCAACGGGGCGATGAACTGCCTGCTGCTGTTCCTGCTCCTGGAATTCCTGACGGCGAGGGGGCTGTCCGGAAGAAACCGCCGCGAAAATGTCATACTTTCGGTTCTTTTTACGTTCGGCACGGTTCATTTCTTCAGCGCGATCCGCGGCCAGGTCTGGTTCTCGGCGCTAATCGTCGGCGTGGCCATCAACCTGCTCTACATAAGGTGTGCGATAGGCGCCCGCCGGCCCCTGCTGGCCGGCCTGGCCATTGCATGCGGTATGGCCACCAGGACCCCGATTGCATTCGCGTCAGTCTTCTTCGCGCTCGAGGTGTTCAGGGACGGCGACAGGATGCGGTGGCCCGGTTTCGGCCATGTCCTTAAAAAGGCCGCACTGTTCGCCGTGCCGATCCTGCTGGGCGGTGTCGCCCTTATGCTGTTGAATTACGCCAGGTTCGAAAATCCGTTCGAATTCGGCCACACGTTCCTTGCAGACGGCACCCGGAATTCCATCAGGACGCATGGCCTGTTTTCGCTGTGGTTCGCGAAGGACAACCTTGGGGCCATGCTGACCAATCCGCCGGTCATCGACGGAAACGCCCCGTTCATGCACATCACCCGGCACGGGCTTGGTCTCCTGTGGACGTCGCCTTTCCTGATGATCGCGCTGTGGCCGCGCGTGCGAAACGCCTTCACCCGTAACCTCGCCATCACGATCGCCGTGATCGCCGCGATGCTCGCGATGTACCAGAACACGGGCTGGGCGCAGTTCAGCTACCGTTTCGGCCTGGATTTCCTGCCGTACCTGTTCGTGCTGATCGCCGCCGGAGGGCGCGAATTTTCGCGGCTGTTCCTCGGGGCCGGGGTGGCCGGCCTCATCATGAACGTTTTCGGCGCCCTGACGTACGACCGGATGGGGATGTTCTATTACGACTGACCGCCCCGGGATCACAGGAACGGTGACAGCATCGCGACCGCCTTGTTCCTGACCTGCACCAGGCGAGGTTCCTTTTTCAGCGTGGCGGTGTCGATCCGGCGGGCCCCTGCCAGCTGTTTTTCCATGTAGGTGGAAATGCCGATCGCGGCCATCCGCGAATACGCCTCCACATTGAATTCGAAGTTCAGCCTGAAGCTGCGCGGGTCGAGGTTCGATGAACCCATCATAATCCATTCGTCGTCAATCACGGTCAGCTTGCTGTGATTGAATCCCGGCCCCATTTCCCAGACCTCGACGCCGCAGACCGTCAGTTCCGGTAGGTACGCCCGGGCGCCCCAGGTCATGAACTGGTGATCTGCCCTGGCCGGAATGAAGAGGCGAACCCGCACGCCCGATCTGGCGGCCGTCCGGAGCGAACCCATTATGGCCTCGTCCGGGATGAAATACGGCGACATGAGATCGATGGACGTCCTGGCCGTGCGCAGCGCCGCAAGCAGCAGGTCGTGCAGGCGTCCCACGCTGAAATCGGGACCGGACGCAATTCCGCGCGCCAGCACGCTGCCCGCCGGCTCAAGTTCCGGGAACCAGTCGGGACCGGACAGGGTTTCGTTGGTAGAAAGTTCCCAGTCGTCGGTGAACGTTTCCATGAGGTGTCCGACCACCGGCCCCCGCAGCTTGAAATGGAGGTCGAACGATTCCGGGTATTGCCGTCCTGCCTGCGTCGTGTGGCGGGCGCTGATGTTAATGCCGCCCGTGAAACCGATCTGGCCGTCGACAACCAGTATCTTCCGGTGGTTGCGCAGGTTGAGGCCCGGGTGGCGCAGCCATCGGCCCCTTCGCCAGAAGCTTGCCATCCTGCCGCCGGCCTCGGAAAGGCGGCGTTCAAGCACCGGGCCGTAACCCCTTGCCCCGATTCCGTCGACCAGCAGCCGTACCTGAACCCCCCGTCGGGCCGCCTCGCAAAGCGTGTCGGCAAAGTGCCTGCAGACCTCGTCCGAGTCGAAAATGTAGCTGAGCAGGGCGACGCTTTTCCTGGCGCTGGCAATGGCGGCAAGCATGGCAGGATACGCCTCGTCACCGTTTTCCAGTATCTGGAAGGAATTGCCCGGCACCAGGGGATTGTGGGCGATCCGATCGCCGGCGACCTGCAGCGGTATCAGCGCCGGGGGAACCCGGCCCGAACTGTCGGGTTGTCCCGAAGGACGCCTGGCCTTCAGTCGACGCTTCGCGCGCCGCGCGATGCGGTTGTCGCCGAATCCCCAGTACAGAAGGAACCCGCCGACGGGAATGAACCACACGAGCATGATCCAGATGGCAGCCCTTATCGGGTTTTCCTTGTTCAGCAGGATGTGTACGGAAAGGGCGATCGTCCAAAGTACGTAGATGACGAAGATGATTGCGAACCGGTGACTGTCCAAGCCCGCCCCTTCAGCCCGGCCGGCCCTTCATGGCGGTCCAAGGCTCACGCAGATGTCGTCCGAGCCCTCGGCGCGCCCGCAGTCGTCCTTTTCACCGTTGGGGCCGGTTGAGAACAGGACATAACCGGCCGGGTTCTGGAGCGAGTATTTCACGCGGTACGGGTTGCCCCAAGGGTCGAGCGCCGGCTGTCCGGACCGAAGGGCGTCGGCGACATATCGATCCGTTTTTGTCCCTGGCAGCAGGAATGGACTGTCCACGCCGACGAAACGCCCGTTTGTGGAAAGGGGGGCTGCCAGGACCTTCATGTCTTCGGAAAGCTGGCCGAATCTGCGGCGTTCCTGGAGCCTCGGGATGGTGAAAATCGCGGCCAGGACCAGCGCCAGCACCACCAGCATGATGGTCACGAACGGAAATCTGCCCGTTTCGGGTTTGACGAAGCCGGACTTGCGCGCCGCTGCGGCCTCGGCAACGCGGGCCGCGGCCATGTTCCTGCCGGTGGTCCTGCGTTTCCGGTTCGCCAGCCTTTCCGCGCGCTCCTCGGGCGTCATCGTCTGCAACTGCCCGGTGATTGGCCGAGGCCGTGAATCCGTGTCCTGCGGGTAGGTCGTCGCCAGCGGCGGCGTCTGCCCGGTCGGCGTCCGGAAAGGCGCCGGCCTGCGGGCACCGTTAAACTGGAACGGTGTCGGCGTCTGGGAAGGCGAGGGCGTCGGGGTCGGATTCGATGTGCCCGACGATATGTCGCCGACGTTGATGGCCGGCTGGGAACCGGAGACCTTCGCGCCGACGAATCCGAAGATGCCGAGCCCCTTGCGGGGTGCCGGTTCAGTAAGTGCGGCCTTGAGCGAATCGAGCATGTCGCCGGCCGTCTGGAACCGATCGGCAGGGTTGAAGGCAATCGCCTTTTCGAGGAATGAACGCTGCTGCCGTGTCAGTCTGGACACTGCCGGCACGTCGAAAGGATTGAACTGCTCGTTCGATTTTGCCGTCAGGACGGCCAGCGCGGTATCCCCGGGGAAAGGCCGCACGCCGGTCAACGCCTCGAAAATCATGACGCCGGTGGCATAAAGATCCGCCCGATGATCCAGGGGCATTTTCCGCACGCCGGGTATCTGTTCGGGCGCCATGTAGTTCGGCGTGCCAAGTATCTGGTTTGCCCCGGTTTGTCCCGGGACGTCGCCGTGCAGCCCCGTCGCCAGACCGAAGTCGAGGATCTTCGCGAAGTTCGGGTTGCCGTGGATCTGCGTCAGCATCACATTTTCGGGCTTGACGTCGCGATGGGTGATGCCGGCCGTATGCGCCGCCGCCAGCCCGCAGAGTATCTGTTCGAAGATGGGCAGGCGCGCCTCGGGCCGCATCGTGCCCGTTGCCTGTATGTCCTGCTGCATCAGTTTTTTCAGCGTACGCCCGTGTTTGACGTATTCAAGCACCATGTACGGGATCGTCTGGCCGTCGAGGTTCCCGAAGCCGTAGTCGAACAGCTTCAGTATGTTGGGGTGGTCAAGCGCCGAGAGCGCCTTCGCCTCGGTTTCAAACCGATCCAGCGCATCACGTGATACGGACAGCGACGTCATGACCTTGAGAGCCACTTCGCGGTTCAGCGGCGCCTGAAGGGCGATGTACACCGTTCCCATCCCGCCTTCCCCGGCCTTGCCGGTAAGAAGGTAGCGATCGAAGCGCCTGCCGAGCCACGGGTCGATCCGGCCGCCCTTCTTTTCCGCCTGGGCCGCCGCGGCATCGTAGGCAAGCATCGGGATGTAGCTGACTTCGTGCTGCATGCAGTCGGGATTTGGACAGGCCTGTCCGACCGAGCCGGTATTGATCCGACAGCGTGGACATATTCCCTGGAATTCCTTCAGCATGATGAGCCGGTACTTTTCTCCCACGGGAATATAACGTCAGTACAGGGTATGGTCAACGTTGATCCGCGCTTCGCGCAGGGATTTGCAGGACATTTTCCCGAGGCGGCCGGTTCGTTGGGCATTTTTACGGAGGCGTTGACGAATTGACGGCACATGGCTACAATAGCGCGCCCCGATCAGAATATGATCGAGTAACCTCAGGAGGTTGATATGAAAAAAGGCATCCATCCGAAATACCCCGAAGCGAAGATTTCCTGTGCGTGCGGCAACGTCATTGAAACGCACTCCACCCGCGGTTCGTACGCCGTTGAAATCTGCTCTGCGTGCCATCCGTTCTTCACCGGCAAGCAGAAGATCGTCGACACCGAGGGTCGCGTCGACCGCTTCAACCGCAAGTACGCCGGACTGAATCCGCTCAGCCAGATTGGCAAATGAAAAAGGTATCCGGTACACCGTCCGTCGGTGGCCAGGCCGTCGTTGAAGGCGTCATGATGAGGGCGCCCCGCGCGGCCACTGTGGCAGTTCGCCGTCCTGACGGGTCCATCATCGTGCGCGTCCGGTCGTCATCGCCGATGGCGTCGCGATGGCCGATTCTCGGCAAGCCTGGACTGCGTGGCATGCTGGTGCTGGTCGAAACGATGGCGGACGGGATCTCAGCGCTGAATTTTTCCGCGGAACACGCCATGGAACAGGGCCCCGGCGGCGAAAATGCGGTGGCTGACGGTTCGATGTCCAGGGGCGCCATCGGTGTGACCCTTGCCGTGTCAATGGTTTTCGGGTTCGCGCTTTTTGCCGCCCTTCCGCATTTCCTGACCTGGGGACTCGGCGTCCTCGTGGGCAGCGAATCGCTGAAAAGCGGCACCGCGGCTTCGTTCCACCTCGTGGACGGCGCCATCAAGCTCGCGATTTTCCTGGCCTACATCTGGCTGGTGTCCCTGATGAAGGACATGCGGCGCGTGTTTGAATACCACGGCGCCGAGCATCAGGCGATTTTCACGTGGGAAAGCGGGCGGGACCTGACGCCGGAAAACCTTGCAGGATTCACGACATTCCATCCCCGCTGCGGAACCGCCTTCCTGGTGACGGTCATCGCGGTCAGCATTTTCGTGTTTGTCGGGGTATTTCCGCTGCTGGGCCAGATTTCGACCAGCAAGATCGTCAACCAGCTTGCCTATCTTGCGATAAAGCTGCCGCTGATCCTGCCGATCGGTGCGATTTCGTACGAGGTCATCAAGCTCGCGAATCGCTATTCGACGACCTGGTTCGGCAGGTTCATTTCTGCGCCGGGCCTTTTGATGCAGCGCATAACCACGCGCCGTCCCGATCGTCCGCAGCAGGAAATCGCCGTCGTCGCGCTTCGATCCGCACTTGATCCGGAACGGGCCGGGGTTGGCGGTGGGGTGGGCGAAAAGATAATGGAATTCGCGGATTACGGGGCGTTCATCGATTGGGTGTCCTTGCCTCGCGACGCCGCAACCGCTGCCGAGGTTGGTTGATGGATCTCGCGGTCGCGCTGAAGAAGCTGGACGATGTCGAGGCCCGGTACGACCGGCTCAATGACGAACTCGCGTCGCCCGAAGTCTATTCCAGCGTCGAACGCATGCGGGAATTGTCGCAGGAACGGTCCGACATCGAAGAAACCGTCCTGATGTACCGCGAGTACCGGCAGGTGGTCCAGGGAATCGCCGACAACGAGGAACTGCGGTTCGACGCGGACCTGGGCGAACTGGCCGCGGACGAACTGGCACGGCTTGTTCCGCGCCGGGAAGAATTGATCGGGAAACTGATGGCCTGCCTGGTCCCTGTCGATCCGATGGACAGGAAAAACATATATCTCGAAATACGGGCCGGCACCGGCGGCGAGGAAGCGGCCCTGTTCGCCGCCAACCTTTTCCGGATGTACTCGCGTTTTGCCGAACGTCGCCGATGGTCCGTCGAAATCATGGATATTTCGGAAACCGAGCTGGGCGGCCTGCGCGAAGTGATCGCGCTGGTAAGCGGCTCGCGGGTTTACAGCTGTCTCAAGTTCGAGGGCGGCGTGCACCGCGTCCAGCGCGTTCCGGAAACCGAGGCGCAGGGCAGGATACACACGTCGGCGGTTACCGTGGCCATCATGCCCGAGGCCGATGACGACGCCGAGCAGGAAATCGACAAGAGCGAAGTGCGCGAAGACATCTTCCGCGCGACCGGCGCCGGCGGCCAGCACATCAACAAGACGGATTCCGCGATCAGGCTGACACACATCCCGACCGGTATCGTCGTCCAGTGCCAGGACGAACGTTCCCAGCACAAGAACCGGGCCCGGGCGTACAAGGTCCTGGCTGCCAGGCTCGCCGAAAAGCGCCGGATTGAGATGGACACGGAAGAACAGGCCGCCCGTCGGGCGATGGTCGGAACCGGGGATCGTTCGGAGCGGATCCGGACGTACAATTTCCCGCAGAACCGCTTGACGGACCACCGCATCAACCTGACGCTCTACAAGCTGGACCAGATAATGGAAGGTGACCTGGACGAGATGATAAGCGTGCTCCAGGCCGAATTCGCCACGCGTGCGCTCGCAGAAAGATAACCTTCATCAACGTTGTTTCATGGAATACAATCCGGGGCTGTAACGATTACGTCGTGTAATCGAATCCCGGGGGCGCACAGGTGCTCAAGACCCTGCACGTTCGCAATATCGGCGTACTTGGCGATGTGGAGGCCGACTTTCCCGACGGCCTTTCCGTCCTGACGGGCGAAACCGGCGCCGGCAAGTCGCTGCTGGTCGGCGCGATCAAACTGCTGCTCGGGGCCCGTGCCGACGCATCGGACATCAGGTCCGGCGAGGACATGGCGCTGGTCGAGGCTGAATTCGGGTACGGACCTGGAAGCGGTTTTGCGGATGCGCTTGCGGCCGCCGGGTATCCCGAATCCGATTCCGGGGCGGGCGCCGTGCACGTCCGCCGCACGATATCCGCCGACGGCAGGTCCCGGGCGTACATCAACGGGTCCATGGCCTCCGCGCGGGATCTGCGGGACATCATCGGCCTGCTTGTTTCCGTGGCGGGGCAGCATGCCTTCATCGGACTGGGCATCCCCTCTGAAAGGCTGGCCATGCTGGACGCCTTTGCAGGGGTGTCGCCTGAATCGTCGGGCTGCGCGCGGGCTTTCGAGGCGTGGCACGCGGCCCGCGTCCGCCTTGATGATCTGGTGCGCGCCGAACAGGGGCGTGAGGCCAGGCGTGACTACCTGCAGCATGTCATATCGCAGATCGAATCGGTCAATCCAGTCGCCGGCGACACGGAACGCACGCTGGCGGATGCGGTGGTCATGCGCAACGCGGGGCGCCTCGCCGAACTGTCGGTGACGGCGGTTGAAAGCCTTTACGAGGGCCAGCCGTCCGCGTACGAAATGCTCAGCCACGTCGAATCCGCCCTGCGCGACATGGCGGCGATCGACAAATCGCTCGCCCCGATGGTCGAACGTCTCGATTCGGTCAGGATCGACGTCCGGGAACTCGCGCGGGAAATTACTTCATACGGCGAATCCGTGGATCTCGATCAGGAACGACTTGCCATCGTCGAGGCGCGCCTGGACGCGCTCCGCGACCTTTCCAGGAAGTACGGCGGCAGCGATGCGGCGGTGCTCGAAACACTTGCCGGGGCCAGGGCTGAACTGGAACGGATTTCAGGCGAGGCGATGGAAAAGGATGCGTTGCAGGCGCAGGTCGAGGCGCTCCGTGCCGAATGGGAAGCCATCGCGACCGGGATCTCGGCGATTCGCCTTGCCGCCGCCGCCGAACTTGGTGCGCAGGTGACTTCGTCGATCCGTGGACTGGCGATGGAGGGCGCGACGCTTCGTGTCGATGTCCTGCCCGGCGAACCGTCGGCGACCGGTCGCGACAGGGTGGAATTCCAGATTGAAACCAATCCGGGCGAGGGGTTCGGACCGGTCGCGGACGTGGCTTCCGGCGGCGAACTGTCGCGAATCACACTCGGACTGTATTCGGTTATGTCGGCGTCGGTCGGCACGCCGGTCATGGTTTACGACGAAATCGACGCCGGCGTTTCGGGCGGCGTCGCCGAACAGATGGGCCGCGTCCTGAAGATGGCGGCCCGCGGGCGCCAGGTCCTGGTCGTGACGCACCACGGCCAGGTGGCGGCCTGCGGCGATGCGCATTTCAAGGTCGATAAACGTGTCGTGGACGGACGAACTGTTGCGTCGGTCCACCGGCTGGACGACAGGGCGCGTGTCGACGAAATCGCCCGGATAATCGGCGGAATGGTCGTAACGGACAAGGCCCGCGAACATGCCGGGGAAATGCTCGGCGCGCGTGACGACGGCCTGTTGCTATAATTGGCCTCAAAGGCCTCAATTCCCGGGGGTTCCATGAGACTCAATCCATTGCTTGCCGTTGCGGCGGTCATTCTGGCGTCGGGCTGCGGCCCTTCGGGCGGCGAGGTCGACAACGGCCCGGCGGATGTCGGAACCGACGTCGATCCGTGCGGTGGAAGGTGCAAACCCGATCAGACGTGCTTCCAGGGATTCTGCTGCGATCCGTTCTGCCAGGGGCGCCAGTGCGGCGATGACGGCTGCGGCGGTTCGTGCGGTAACTGCCCCGACGGACAGGACTGTTTCCAGGGTGTCTGCTGCACCCCGAACTGTGCCGACAAGGAATGCGGCGACAACGGCTGCGGCGGCGTCTGCGGAACCTGTGACGACGACCTTCCGTGCAACGCCGGGAAATGCTGCGTTCCGGTCTGCGGCGATGCCGTCTGCGGCGAAGACAGTTGCGGCAGGTCCGACGGTTGCGGGACGTGCGGCGCCGGGTTCAGGTGCCAGGACGGCCAGTGCTGCAAACAGGCGTGCAGTGGCCTGGACTGCGGTGACGACGGATGCGGCGGCACGTGCGGCGAGTGTTCCGGGGACGAATTCTGCGAGGTCGGCCATTGCCGTCCCGAGGGATGCGAGGGGCGCTGGTGCGGCCAGGGAACAGGCGGTATTGCCTGCGGTGACTGCGACGACGGCGAGGTATGCTTCGGCGGCGTGTGCTGCACACCTGACTGCAGTGGAAAAATATGCGGCGACGACGGCTGCGGCGGCCCGTGCGGCCAGGGCTGCACCGGTGACGACGTGTGCTGTTTCAACGGAACGGCCTGTTGCCCCGCGTTCTGCGCCGGCAGGGAATGCGGCGCCGATGGCGCGGGCGGGTTCTGCGGCCCGTCGTGTCCCGGTGAACTGGTGGGAACGTCGGTATGCACAGCCGCCGGACTCTGCTGTAATCCGGATTGCGGCCCTGGAAACATGTACCAGTGCGGTGACGACGGCTGCGGCGGCAAGTGCGGCGAGTGCGGTCCCGGTGTCGACTGCCGGAACCATTTTTGTCCCATTACCACGGGAACATGTCTCAACGGTTTTTGTGAAAAGTGCAATCCGGAAATAGACGATTGTTCGGGTACTGTCGACGAGGGGTGCGCGACCTGTCCCGGCGACTGTGGAATCTGCGTATGGCCGATGGAATTCTGCGGCGCTTGCGAATGGCCCGAAGAATGCATTGATAATAAATGCTGCGACCCGGATTGCGGCGACAGAATGTGCGGCCCGGACCCGAACGGCTGCGGTTCATCCTGCGGCAGCTGCGGCCACGGCTACACATGCGACGCGGACGGGTTCTGCCAGTCCTGTGACGACCTGTGCACGCCGGGCCGGTACTGCAACGACGCGCTGACCGGCACGTGGGAGTGCGTGTACGCGACAGAGGGATGCAACACGAAGACGGCCGATTCCCCCTGCGCGAACGGATGTTCCCAGTACATAAACGATTGCATGGAGGCCTGCCCGGCAACGCACGGGAAATGTTCGGCGCCCGGTGCATACAAATGCTTCCCGGACGCACCACAGTGCCTGTTCATGTGTCCCACCGACGAATCGATTCCGGCGGCGTCCCGTTACTGGTCGATCCTCGCCAACTGCTCGGCTTCCGG
>CAYYCO010000035.1:0-24478 GCA_964470365.1 uncultured Anaeromyxobacteraceae bacterium
TGCGGCGACTGCGGCTGGTGCGTCGACGGGATGTGTTACGACGAACCCGGAACATGCGAATACATGGCGCCCTGAAAATGGCCCCCGGCAAGGCATTACGAATGACGAAAATTCCCCGCTGGATGTTTTTTATTGTTGCGCTTGTGCTGGCAGCCGGATGCGGTTCCCCCGGCACGCCGGACGATGCACTCGACGCCACTGCGGCGCGGGACATCGCGGATTCGTGGACGCCCGATTCCGCGGGTGACGCGACCGACGCGCGCGACGATGTCCCGGCTGTCGTGGATCCTGATTACTTCGATTTCAAGCCTTTTCCGACGGACTGCGTCTTCGGCGCCATGTGCGAAATCGCCTTCACCATCGACGCACAGCCGGTTAACACGTACGACCCGGACGAAATCGCCGTCGATGTCGAATTCGCGGGCGAGGGATACTGGTACATGCGGCCGGCCTTTTTCTACCAGGGGTTCGTGGACACGGACGGCGCGCCAGGCGCCAGCGACGGCCCTCCGGAGTGGCGGGCCCGGTTCCAGCCGGCCATGCCCGGTATCTGGAATATCCGCGTATTCGTGAAAACGGCGGACGGCCGGGTTTCAAGCAACCCTATGGCGATCGAAATCGGCAGCCGCCCCCCCGAATCGCCATGGCACACCTGGGTCCAGCCGCTTGCCGGGGACACGCGCTACCTTTCATTCCAGGACGGCACGCCGTACTTCCCGATCGGCGAAAACATGTGCTGGTGGGACAACGACGTCACCGACTACACGGGAAAGGGCGAAAAGCCGGGCTGGATGAATAGACTGGCGGACAACGGCGGCAACTTCATCCGTCTGTGGATGGCGACGTGGGGATTTTCCCCGGAATGGACGTACCCGGAAGGATCGACGCTGGGCGATTACGGGGCACGCCAGGACCGCGCCTGGGCACTGGACCGCGTGTTTGAAAAGGCCGGCGAACTGGGACTGATGGTCGAGCTGTGCATGTTCAGCCATGGCCAGTTTTCAACCACGGCGAATTCGGAATGGGCCTCAAACCCGTACAACGTCATCAACGGCGGATTCCTGGACGACCCGCGCGATTTTTTCACGGACCCGGGGGCGATACGCCTGACGCGGAACCGGCTGCGGTACATCGTTGCCCGATGGGGCGCCGAACCGGCCCTTCTGGCGTGGGAGCTGTTCAACGAAGTTGACCTGACCGACGTGCCCGGGGACGGATCGCAATTCGCCGTAATCCAGCACGACTGGCATGAATCGATGGCGGGATTGCTGAAGGATATCGACCCGTACGGGCACATGGTCACGTCCAGCATTTCGTCGTTCGGCACCTTCTGGGGACTGGACGACGCGATCTTCGGCCTGGACGACATCGATATTGCGCAGGTTCACAATTACGGTAACGAAATCGGCAAGTTCGACATCGTTGCCGAAGTCCCGGGCCTGGCGGAAAGTTACGCAAGGTTCGGTAAGCCGGTGTTTTTCGCGGAACTGGGCGTGCATTCGGCCGGTCCAAATGAATCGCTTGAAGTCGATCCATCGTTCATCGGCCTGCATGACCTGATCTGGGCGCCTGTGTTCAGCCCCTCCGCCGGGTCGGGCATGACATGGTGGTGGGACAACCTGATCGACCCGAAGGACCAGTATTTCCAGTTCAAGGCGCTGGCCGATTTCGTGGCGGGCATCGACTGGGCGGGCCAGAACTTCGAGGCGACGCGCGCAAACACGTCCGACGCCGCGAACCTGATCGCGTTCGCCATGTTCGGCAAAACGACCGGCCTTGTCTGGGTGAAAAACACCGCCGAAAAGTACTGGGAACTGACCGAGGCCGCCGACCCGGCCTTCATCGAAGGCGCCACCATCGACCTGTCCGGCCTCCCCGACGGCAACTGGACGGCGCAATGGTTCCATACCTTCGGTTACGCGAATTACCCGCCTGTCGACGGAACGGTCGACAACACCGTGACCGCCCTCCCCGTCCCCGGTTTCGCCCACGACATCGCCCTGCGGCTGACACTGGACCAGTGATGCCGGAATCTGGCCAATGGCATCGATAGAATGGAATAGCCATTCCGACGGTGCGCCATAGGCAGTACCCCTCCGGAATTTTGACCAATCGACCTGACGGAATAAGATGGGATGGTTTCTGGTGGTTGCCGATGGACACAAAAGCCCCGATTAACCGGATAAACGACACGCTGACGGCCGGGCAGCGATTTCTGGACAGGGCTTTCGACCTGCGCGGTCTGGCGCGGTGGCTGGCACTCGGAGTGTTGGTCGGACTGGTCGCGGGCGCCTCCGCCATTCTGTTTCACATCGCCCTGGACGGCCTGCGCTCGCTCAGTTTCAACGCGTTGATCGGCCTTGTGCCCGGGCGTCCCGGCGGCGAAGAGGCCGTTTTCGACATCCCCGTCGCGGATCGTGTCCGGCACGTGCTGATTGTTCTGCTGCCCGCGGCCGGCGCTTTCCTTGCCGGACTGCTGGTCAGGTTCTTCGCGCCGGAGGCGAAAGGCCACGGCACCGACGCTGCGATCAACAGCTTCCACAGGAAGGGCGGACACATCAGGAAGCGCGTTCCCGTAATCAAATTTTTCGCGACCGTGCTGACGATGGGTTCGGGTGGATCGGGCGGCGCCGAAGGCCCTATTGCCCAGATCGGCGCCGGGTTCGGCAGCTTCATCGCGGATCGGCTGAAGCTTGGTCCCCGGGAAAAACGCCTGTTGATGATTTCCGGCGTCGGCGCCGGTGTCGGCGCAATTTTCCAGGTGCCGCTTGCCGGCGCGATTTTCGCCGCCGAAGTTCTGTATTCCGACCCGGACATCGAGACGGACGCCATCGTTCCCGCCTGCGTGTGCAGCATCGTGGCGTACTGCGTTTACGGCGCCTGGCACGGATTCGGCCACATGTTCCCGGTGTCCGGAATGGCGTTTGAAAACCCCCTGGAACTTCTGCCTTACCTGCTTCTGGCGCTGCTGGTTACGGCTGGCGCCCTTCTTTATATCTGGGTATTTTACGGCACTGAAGGCGCATTCAACCGGCTGCGCCTGCCCTTCCTCGCCAAGCCCGCAATCGGCGGTCTGCTGACCGGGGCGACAGCGCTGGCGCTGCTGCTCGTCGCCGGTGACGAACATGTCATCGACGTGATGTCGACCGGATACGGAACGCTGCAGGACGCCTTGTCGGGACGCATCGGGGAAGTCGGCGTCCTCATTCTCCTGGCGGTCGCCATCGGAAAGATTTTCACGACATCGTTCTCGATCGCCTCGGGCGGCAGTGCCGGCGTGTTCGGCCCTTCGCTGGTCATCGGCGGGACGCTGGGGGGCGCCGCCGGACTGATTTTCCAGGGATGGTGGCCGGGCCTGGTGCAGAACCCTTCCAGCTTCGCCATGGTCGGGATGGCCGGCTTCTTCGCGGCCGCCGCCAACACCCCGCTGTCCGCGGTCATCATGGTCAGCGAAATGACCGGGGATTACAGCCTGCTGGTACCGGCGGTCTGGGTCTGCGCAATCACATTTCTGGCGTCAAGGCGCTGGACGATATTCCGCAGCCAGGTGAAATCGCGCCTTCATTCCCCCGCCCACATCGGACAATACGCCTTTGAAATGATGGGGAAGGCGAAGGTCGGTGAAGTCTACAAGGAGAACCGTCGCTTCGTTCCGATTGACGCGGATTTGCCCCTGACACGCGTGCTGGCGGCGACCGGCTCGACCAGGCAGCGCGTCTTCCCGGTGGTAAAGGACGGCCGACTTGTCGGCGTATTCCACTACAAACATATGATGGCATGTCTTGAGCAGGGGCAGGATCACACCGACATCATGACGGCGCAGGCGCTGATGCGGCCGGTTTCCGCATCGGCGCGCTTCCCCGGCGTCAGGACCGGCGACCCGCTGTCTGTTGCACAACGCAAGATGACGGGACTGGATGTGGAAGAATTGATCGTGACTTCCGACGAAATGGACGAGGTGATCGGGATCCTTACCGCATCCGACGTGCTGCTGGCCTACAACCGGCGCCTGGCGGAGCTGTCTTCGGAAAGGCACGACGGAAACATCCTTCCGCCGCTTGATGATGATCATTCGCGTGATGACCTTGAATCGGAAAAAATCGTCGCGGCCGCGATCGGAGATGCGACAGACGAAGACGCTGGACGCTAGCGGGCAGGCCGTAAATCAGAAACGTCCCGGGCACTGCCCGTAATCGAACGGCACGCCGCCGTAAAAGCTTTTCAGAACCTCGTACAGGTCGGGAAGGCGGGTGCGCATCAGGCCGGGGGTTTCGAAAAAGGCCTCGGTCGCGACGGAAAAGAATTCCGCCGGGTTCGTGGCGCCGTAATACCGCAGCACGTCGAGTTCCTGCGGGAAGCCCTTGACCAGGCGTTCGAAATGGCGGTTCAGCACTTCGGCCCAGGGGCCGTAGTCTTCATTTGAACGCAGGGTCGGCAGGCCGTTGAAGGTGCCCTCGTCGCGGTCAAGAACGTGGGCGAATTCGTGGATGGCCGTGTTTTCGCCGTCGCAGGGATTGGCCAGTCCATGAAGGACTGCCGGCCACGACAGTACGACCGTGCCCCAGTGGTGCGCTTCGCCCAGGATGGCCATGCCCTTTTCATCCTTGTGCCTGTATACATAGGGGTAAACGACGATTTCGGTCAGGCGGTCGTAATACGACAGGTCCAGGCGCAGAACAAGACGGATCGCGGACCCGGCGATGACGACCTTGACCTCGTCGGTGATCACCATTCCGCCAGCCGGTATCCAGTGGCGTTCGGCGATGAAGGTCCGAACCATCCGTTCATACCGGCCGCGCCATTCGTCGGACATGTGGCGGTAACAGGACAGGTGTTTCGTCAGGTAACCGCGCCATTCGTCGGGAAACGGCTTCCTGTCCAGGCGCCATCTGCGGAATTTCTTGAAAGGTCCGGCCATGGGTGGATTGTAGCATCGAATCCGCCGTGGCACCGGTCATGGTTGTCGTGCTGGAGGTGGGTTGTCGTGCTGGAGGTGGTGTGTGAACCCGGGGGCGAATCACTCTTCTTTCGCGGCGATGTTCGGCAGTTCCAGGCCGTAGCCGTGTTTCTTGTCGGCGGCCTTCAAAACGAAGCCCAGCACCAGCGCGGCGACACCCAGCAGGGCCAGCATCAGCAGCGGATACGTGTAGTTGTACGAAATCGCGGCCACATCCGGGGCGATCTTTCCGGCCGCCAGGTCCTTCGCGACATCGGGGTTGGTGGCGGTCAGGATCTTTCCGATCAGCAGCGGGAACAGCCACAGCCCGATGTTCTGGACCCAGAAAATCAGGGCGTAGGCAGAACCGATGACCTTGCTGTCAACCAGCTTGGGGACGCTGGGCCACAGGGACGCGGGCACCAGCGAGAACGACGATCCCAGCACCAGGATGGTCCCGAACGCCAGGATCACGCCCGCGACGTTGTTGCCCTTGAACATCGGCAACACAAAGGCGAAGGTCAGGTGGCAGACGATCAGCAGCATCGATCCGATCATCAGCATGGAAGCGGCCTTGCCCTTCGTGTCCACATACTTCCCGATGATCGGGGTGATTCCGACCGCCAGCAGCGGGAAGACCGCGAAGATCGACTCGGCCGACTGGCGCATGTACGACATGTAGCAGAACACGACCAGCAGGGCGACCGCCGTCACAAGCAGGGCGATGCGTGGCGCATTTTTCTTCTGGAAATTGCTCATGAAAGCGCTGATCGCCACGATCAGCATGACGCCGTACTGGACCAGAATGATCTTCGTCGAGGCCCAGATCGAATCCGCGGGCAGGTGGTTGAAAGTCAGGTTGCACTGCAGCATGTTCACGGCGTACTTCTGGAACGGGAAAATCGCCGAGTAGTAAAGCACGCAGAGCAGCGCAACCAGCCAGAATCCCTTGCTGGACAGGATCGCCCCGATGTCGCGCACGTGGAAGGGTTCCTTTTCTTCGGTATCGCCGATCTGCTTTTCCAGCTTCATGTCCATGAAGAAGTACACGACGAACATGATGAACGCGATCATCAGCAGGACGACGCCGAACGCGACGGAACGCGATACGTCGACGTGGCCGAACATCTTGGCGACCGCCGGCGAAAAGATCATGCAGGTGGCCACGCCGAGGCGGGCGAGGGCCATTTCAGATCCCATCGCAAGGGCCATTTCCTTGCCCTTGAACCACTTCACGATACCGCGCGACACCGTGATCCCCGCCATTTCGACGCCGCAGCCGAAGATCATGAAACCGATGGCGGCGAACTTGGCCGACGCAGGCATCCCACTGTAAAACGGCGAAACCCCGAGTTCATCAAAAATCGGAATGTAGTTCAGGTGTTCCGTGAACCACGTCTGCAGCCCCGAAGACTGGAAGCCCTCCGTGACGGCATACCAGTTGACAAGGGCGCCGCACAGCATCACGGCGCCGGACAGCAGGGCGGTGAAACGCACGCCCATGCGGTCCAGGATGATCCCGGCGAAAATCAGGAAGAAAATGAAGACGTTCAGGAAGGTTTCGGAGCCCTGGTAGGTTCCGAACGCCGCGGAGTCCCATCCCCTGGTCGTTTCCATCAGGTCCTTGATGGGCGACAGGATGTCCATGAAGATGTACGAGCTGAACATCGCCAGCGAAAGCAGAAGCAGCACGGTCCATCTGGCCGCCGCGCTCTCCCTGAGGTCGGCTATGTGTCTGGTCACGGTGAAGACTCCTGTAAAAACCTGTAAAAAGCTGCGGGAAATCCCCGGAAATCGCCCTGGTAAACCAACGCCAGAGCGTACACCAAAATACGGCCCCGGCAACGAAATTTTCGGCTGGCGTCAAACCGGCGAGCGACCGGCAATCCGGCGTGCCGCGGCGATTTCAGCGGCATAGTCCGGCAGGTCGGCGACCGGGGTTTCAAGCGACAACGGCAGGCCGCGGATGAAATCGCTGGCCAGCAGTGCGGTGATGCCGGATTCGCCGATCAGGCCGCGGCCGATCAGTTCGTGGCGGTCCTTGCGCGAGCCCATCGGCATCTTCGAATCGTTCAGGTGCATGCAGCCGACGCGGGACAGGCCGACCACGCGATCATATTGGGCCAGCATGTCCGCGATGCCGCCAGGCGTCGTCACGTCCCAGCCCGCGGCGAACAGGTGGCAGGAATCGAAACACATGCCCAGCCAGTCATGGCCGCCGGCAGCCTGGATCAAAGCGGCGATTTCGGCGGGTGTCGACCCCAGGACGGTGCCGCTGCCGGACATTCCCTCGAACAGGACCCTGGCGCCGCCGTCGTAACCTGCCAGGGCGGTGCGGAACAGGTTGCCCACGCGTTCGATGCCGGCGTCGACGCCCTGCCCCATGTGCGCGCCGGGATGCAGGACCACGAAATCGGCCCCCATTTCGGCCGCGAACGGGATGTCTTCCGAAATGATCATGCGGGCGAAGTCCGCGATGTGATCGACGGGCGACGCGGGATTCACGACGTACGGCAGGTGGCAGATTACGGTACGGATGCCGTATTCGACGCGGGCCTGCCTGCCTTCCGATATTTCGGCCGCCGATATTTCACGACGCGCCCCGCCCCGCGGATTGCGCGGGAAGTACTGGAAATTGTTCGCGCCCAGTCCGTGCGCGAATTTCATCGCCTGCGGGATGCCCTTCGAAATCGTAAGGTGCGCGCCGATGTTCAGGTCGACCGGCTTGAAGACGGACATCTGTGTACATCCCTGCGAAACACGACTGCCGCCGGGCCGATACAAGTCGGCCGCAGGCCACGGCGGACGATACCACGGACGACGAGTTCATGTTGAACGATTAACTACCCACGCGCTAGACTCGAACGTAAATTCAATAACTGGAAAACACCATTCCCGGCAACGTCGACACTTGAAAGGAAAAATTCATGAAGATCAGGGAATTCCTGGAGAAGGAATTGGCAGACCATCAGGTTGAACAACTGTACTGGTTCCACAACCTGGTTTTTTTCTGGTTCGCCGACAAAAATACGGAAATTGACTCCGATGCCTTGCGGATGATTGCGGGCATTGAACTGGAGGGCCAGAAGCTGACCGTGAATCACGTCGGATTCGTTGGAAAAATCGATAACCCGAAGGCGTATTGCAACGGTTGCCTGGGCGTTGAGTGCAAGGTGGAGGAGTACACCAGACGCCAGCGCTACTGGGTGTTCCCCAATATTCGGTTCATCCCCAGGAACGACCCGCTTGCGACAGATCCCACCGTGTACGAAAACTGATCGGAATTTCCGATTTCCTGAACCGGCCTTGGTGAATCGAAGGTCCGATTCCCGGGTCAACCGACCGCCCCCGGGGTGTCGATCCGCGCCCGCCTTGAAAATCGGGAAGTCGCCCATTAGACTGGTTTACAACCCGGAACGGGCGTGCCGTCGACAGCGTCGGCAAAGGGCGACTTCAACATTATGGACGACCAGCCGCAAAAGCCCGCGGACGACACCCGCGTCGTCACGCCCGAAATGCTCGAAAACCTCAAGGCGCTTCAGCGCCGGTCAGCGGAGCGGGGGCTTCGTGTCCGAATCAGCGACAATGGCAAATGGCTGGTCTGGTCCAGCCTCAAGCCGGACAGCACCCGGGAGTGCTTGACAACGACATTCCTAATCAAGGAATTACAGGGGCTCAAGTGAATCGGGGGGCATAATGCTGATGATCCTTATGGCAATCATTGATTTCAGCCGGATGAAGGTGCATGCGGCGACGCGCTGGTTGTGGCTGGCGCTGTCGGGCGGCATGTTCGTGGCCGCGCCGGTCGGGTGCGAACGCGAATGCAACTGCCGGTGCGAATGCGGCCAGCCGGCGGCGGAACAGGCGACGCCCGCGACGGCGACGCCAGTACCGGACAAGGTCGACACCCCGGACGCGCGGATCGGGGGCGCGACCGAAGACGCCGGCGCTGCCGCCCCGGTCGCGGCGCAGGCCGACGTGAAGGAAACGGGGGACGCGGGCGGAAAGGCCGCGGAAAAACCGGCGGACACCACGAAAAGGCCCACGCGCAGGACGCCCCGCCAACCGGCCAAGCCCGTGCCGACGCCAGTCGTCCCGGACGTGCCCCAGGTTGCCTACGGACCGCCGCCGGTCATCGATCCGGGCCGGGAAATCCAGCCACTGTACGGCGTGCCGATGGAGCGTGACCCGATGCCGCAACTGATGTACGGACCGCCCCGTTACACGCCCGAACAGGATTCGAAATGAAATTTCAGCAGGCGTGGCCGCAGACGCAGCGAACGGCGGATTTGTAACGGTTCAGGTACTGATCGCGTTCGTCCTTCACGAACTGCGGACCGAAACGGTGGTCGATCGCGGCCATTTCACGCAGACGGTTCATGTCCCACATGCCGATACCGATGCCGGCCAGCATTGCCGCGCCCAGCGCCGTCGTTTCGATGTTTTTCGGGCGCATGACCGGCACGTCCAGGATGTCGGCCTGGAACTGCATCATCAGGTTGTTGGCGCTGGCGCCGCCGTCAACGCGCAGTTCGGTCAGCGGCCGTCCCAGGTCCTGCGCCATCGCCTCCAGCAGTTCGGCGATCTGCAGGGCGATCCCTTCCAGCACCGCGCGGGCTATGTGCGCCCTGGTCGCGCCGCGGGTCAGCCCGAACAGGCCGCCGCGCGCTTCCGGATCCCAGTATGGGGCGCCCAGTCCGGCCAGGGCGGGCACGAACACCACGCCCGCCGAATCCGGCACGCTGGCCGCCAGTTCTTCAACCTCCGGCGCCGTCTTTATGAATCCCAGCGAATCGCGCAGCCACTGGACGGCCGCGCCGGCAATGAACGACGAGCCTTCAAGCACGTAATTCGTCTTTCCGTTAACCGTCCATCCGACCGAAGTCAGCAGGCCGTGGGTCGACGGGACCATTTTTTCGCCGGTGTTCATCAGCAGGAAGGCGCCCGTGCCGTACGTGCATTTGGACTGGCCCTCGTCGAAGCAGGTCTGGCCGAACAGGGCCGACTGCTGGTCGCCGCAGACGCCGGTGATCGGGACGCCGTCGGGCAGGAAGTCCAGGCCCTTCGTGACGCCGAAGTGCCCGGCGGACGGGCGGACCTCCGGCACCATGCTGCGCGGGATCTTCAGGACGCCCAGCAGCGCATCGTCGAACTGCAGGCGCTCGATGTTGAACAACAGCGTGCGGCTGGCGTTCGAGGGATCGGTGACGTGGGAAACGCCCGCGGTCAGCTTGTGGATCAGCCATGTGTCGATAGTGCCGAAGGCGCACCTGCCCGCTTCCGCGTCGGCGCGCAGGCCGGGCACGTTGTCCAGCATCCAGCGGATCTTGGTGCCCGAAAAATACGGGTCCAGGACCAGGCCGGTACGGTGACGGAAGTACTGTTCCAGACCCTCTTCCTTCGCCTTTTCGCAGAACGCCGTGGTGCGGCGGCACTGCCACACGATGGCATTGAACCTGGGTTTTCCGGTATCGCGGTCCCAGATGACCGACGTTTCGCGCTGATTGGTGATGGCCACGGCCGCGCAATCACGGGGATCCACGCCCGCCATTTCCATCGCCTGTTTTGCCGACAATACCGTGGCATCCCAGATTTCTTCCGGGTCATGTTCGACCCAGCCCGGTCTGGGAAAAATCTGCCTGAATTCGTTGGCCGCCTTCGCCAGGAACGTAAGGTCGTCAGCCACCACCATCGCCGTCGAGCCGGTCGTGCCCTCGTCGAGCGCCAGGATGAATTTCGCCATCAGGAAACCCCGCATGGAAAAGTTGCGGCGTCAGTTTAGCGACAGAACCGGAAGTTGGGAAGTACGTCCGGGAAGCGCAGACGGACGCGGGGCGGAATCACGGGGCCTTTCTACGGAAATAGTGAAAGAACAGTCCGGGAGATATTTCGTCGACCACGGGTTCGTACCGGGCCAGCATGTCGTCAGTGAACATGTCGGCTTCCCGCCTCTGTATTGCCTGGGAACCGGGCTTTCCGAACATCGGGTGATCTACGGGTATCCGTACGGGCGCCACCATGATGTTTCCCAGCAGGAGGTAGTCGGGGTTCCTTGAAAGAACATAAGGCCCGTCATGCTTTTCGTGACCGGCCCATCCCGCGCCGACTGACGTGGCCACACGTGCGATGTGCCTGTCGGTCAATCCCATCATGTCGACAACCTTGAGTCCGGAATAGTAGCCGACCGCACCGATCGGAACGCACGCAATCGAAGCCCCGGCCGGGGCATGCGCCCTGAGCCACTTGCCCGCCAGCGTCCAGTTGGGAATTTCCGTGTCGCGCTGATATGCCAACATGCCGTACTGGTTCAACAATTCAGGGGCGGCAACCTGGCAGACCGAAACCGTGAGCCATGATCCCAGCAGGACGGCCCCGCCAATCCGCCTGACGGCGCCGGAATCGAACGAACGAATCAGATCCCACAGGCGCGAAAGCAGGTACCCCGAGGCCACTGCCCACAACGGAATCACGGGGACCATGAACCTGTACATCGGAAGGCCGTCACCGCCCTCGAATATGACCGCGCACACCAGCACGAGTCCCGAAAAGGCGCATGCGCGGACGACCGCCGGCGCCTTGATCACGAACGCGACGGCAAGGGGAAGCAGCCAGACCAGAACGCCGCCCTGATCGGTCGCATACGAAACCACATAGGAAAAACCGCGGGCAAGCAGCGACGAATTCAATCCCATCTTGGCGTAAAACGTGTTCGGAAGGATGTCCCCGTAATACGAGTACCGCCAGGCCATATGCGTTCCGACGACGACGGCGAAAATGACGGGATGCAGCCAGGATTTTTTCCTGGACCCGCCCGGATTGAACACGACAAGCCACAGGAAAAGCGCGCCGCCCAGCAACATCCCCTCTGGGCGCGTCAGGGCCGCAAGACCGGCGACAAGGCCTGCCACGGCGATCCTGACGGCATTGTCGCCGGCGCTTCCGGCAAGGACGGCGGCCAGAAGCACGAGAAGGGCGAACAAGGGCCCCTCAAGTCCCGCCAGAGCCCAGCAGGCGAAAGGTCCGGCCGTACCGGCAAGGACGCCGGCGGCGACCGCGAACCATCGGTTTTCGGGCCGCACCGCCCGGTATACGACAACCATGGCGGCCAGTATCGCGAGGATGTACCCGGCAAACGAAACAACCCTGACCGCGTCGGCGGGTTCGATGCCGATTGCGCCGAGCCCCGCGGTCAGGGACAGTCCGATGAAACTGGTGTAGCCTTCCACGCGCTCGCCGGGATTGAAGACCGGCCCCAGTCCCTCGATCCAGTTCCTGGCATAGCGGGCCACGATGAATGCATCGTCGCTGATAAAATCGTATGAAATCGCGTGAATGACCGAACCGATGAGCACCAGGCCGGCGGCGATGCCGAAACCGATCCGTGCAAGTGACCCGCCGCCAAAGTGGACATCGTGTTTCATCGTTGGGGCCTCAATATGCGGAGCTTTCGCCGGGCTCCATTTAGTACCTTACAACCCCGGTATCGTCAACCTTGCCCGAATCAGGTGACGGGCGTGGAACGACGGGTCGCCAGCAGAACGGCAAGGACCAGCCCGCTAAAAAGGTAGGCCGCGGCCAGTTCGAACGATTTCGCGGCTGCCGGCATGGTCGGCAGGTACAGGCCTCCGCCGGGCGCGACGGAGTGAATCACGCCGAACAGGCTGAACACGGCCAGGAACAGGAAGGAAACGAAAGTCGCCAGCGGCCGCCCGTCGATCATGAACACCAGCGCCGCGCCCCACAGGATCGCAGTCACGATGAAGCCGCTGCCCAGGATCGAAAGCACGCCAAGCTGCTGGGCCAGCGCCGGTTCGGGACGGACGCCCGCCGCCGACATCGCGCCCAGCATCTGGCCCGTGTAGATCGTCACCAGATAAGCCAGGCAGGGGATTATGGAAAACGCCACGGCCATCAGGTGCCGCCGTTCCGACGCACGGAAGGCCTGGTCGGTGATGGCGAGGCCGACGAAAAGCAGTATCGGCGCGACCACGACCTCCGGCACCCAGTCCACGATCACGCCCAGCAGTCCGAAAAGCCCGGCAAGACCGATCACCAGGCCGGTCAGCAGCGTGTACCCGGCCCGCGCGCCCATTGCCTTGTATGCCGGATGACCGATGTAAGGCGTCGACTGGGCGACCCCGCCGAAGGCGCCCGCCACAATCGTCGCGACCGATTCGACCAGCAGGATGTCACGGGTGCGGTAATCGTCGCCCGCGGCCTTTGCCGAGGCGGTGGTGTTGATGCCACCCACGATCGTAAGCAGGCCGAACGGGATACTGAGAGGCAGGAACCTGACCGCGCCCGCAAAACCGCCGCCCAGCGCGTCGAAATCGATCGACGGCAGGTGGAAACCGATGGTGGCCGAATGCGTCACGGGCGCGACCGAAAGCCCGGTCAGCGCCATTACCCAGTATATGACCAGCCCGGCCACGACCGCGACGAGCGCGCCGGGAAGACCGAACGGCAGGCGGAACCCGGCCACGAATGCATACAGGACGATGCCCATGGCGAACACGCCGGCAACCGGCGCGGAAAAGATGCGCAGGGCCGGGATCAACCCGAGCAGGGCAAGACCGATTCCGGCCAGGGAGCCAAGCAGCGCGGCCTGGGGGACAACCCTCTGCACGAAATCGCCGAAAAACGAAACAGCCAGCTTGAACACGCCCATTATTACCAGGGTGGCCATGCCGACGGCCCAGGCAGTTTCAGCGCTGCCGGTTTCCAGGAAAACCGGACCGATCACCGCGACGGTCATTCCGATTGTCGAGGGCGTGTCGAGTCCCAGCGGCATCGCGGTCAGGCGACGGCCGCCGCGGCAGGCCAGCCAGGTGTAGGCCAGGTCGCCGAACATAACGCCCAGCGCGGTCCCGGGGATCATGTGCGTCAGGATGAATTCCTGCGGCATCCCGAACTGGTACACCAGGATCGCGGTCAGCATGACGAGGTTGACGACGTTATCCACGAACAACGCGAAAAAGGCGTTCAGATCACCGGGAACGAACCAGCCGCCCGACCTGGACATCGAAAATCCCCCGCCAAGACGCGGGCATTATCCGACGGCGGGACTGGAACCGGAAGGGCGGATTTCCATTCCGGGTCCCCGGGCTCACGCCCGGGGGCTCGCACATGGCGGGCCTCCCTTCGGTCGGGCCGACCGTCCGAGCGCAGCGAGGCCGGCCATACATCAGCCCGGGGCGTGAGCCCCGGGAAAATCGTGGCATTACCCGACCACGAATTCCATATGGGTCAGAACGGGACGTCGTCGTCGGAGATGGCGTTCGGGGTGGTGACGGGCATGCCGACCGGTTCGACGACGGGCGCTTCCTGGTAACCCTGGCCGCCGCCATCGCTGGAAACGCCGCGCCCGCCGATGGACTGGACGTTGCTGGCGACGATTTCCGTCGTGTAGCGTTTCTGGCCTTCCTTGTCGTCCCAGGACCTGGTCTGGATGCGGCCCTCGACGAACACGGTGCTGCCCTTCTGGAGGTACTGGCCGCAGAATTCGGCCTGACGGCCCCAGACGACGACCTTGTGCCATTCGGTGCGTTCCTGTTTCTGGCCCTGCTTGTCGTTCCAGACCTCGTTCGTCGCGACGCTGAAACTGGCGACGGTCTGGCCGCCTGCGACCGAGCGGACTTCAGGATTCGAGCCGAGGTTCCCGATAATGAGGACGCGATTCAGTGATGCCATTGTTCAACCCCTTGTTTCAAAAGGCGCATTTTTGATGCCGACAACCGGCACAATTTTCATGTATCGACGTTTACCGCCTTTCGTTACGCAAAGAATAACCCATGAAGCGAACGCGTGAAATCATCAACTTTGTCCGCATCGACAAGAATGGTCATGGCGGTCGGCGTCAACATCAATCCCCGCACGTTCGCACTGGACCGGATGTGTTCCATCGCGGCCCGGCCCGCCTGATCGGCCAGCACGTCGCCCACGACCGTGACCGCGCCGATGTCGTCCACCAGCGAAGCGCCAGCCGGAAGACGGTCGTGCAGAGGGCCTTCCAGCGCCAGGTTGTCCGTACGCGAAAAAACCAGCCATGTGCCGCCACCGCCCGCCGCGCACACGAAACACGGTTTCAGGCCGCCGGCGGCAAGCATCGCGAGCGCCTCTTCCGAAACGCCGCCCGCCGACACGAACCGCAGCGCGACCACGTCCTTGCGGGCCGTCACGCCATAAACGCTGCGGGGACCCGGGTCGGGGTTGGACCTGATTACCGTTCCCTCGCGCCCCGGATCCATGGACGACCGCGTATAAATCGCAATCCCGGCGCGTTTCGCGAATTCGACGGCGTCCGCGTTCAGCACCTTCGCGCCATGCCTGGAAAGCGTAAGCATTTCTTCGTAACCGAGTTCCGCGAATTCCCGCGCCGAAACAACGACATGCGGATCCGCCGAACACACGAACAGCACGTCGGAATAGATTTCGCACCGCTCGGCGGCCAGAGCCGCGGCCAGCGCCACCGCGGTCGTGTCGCTGCCCCCCCGCCCCAGCGTCGTGATTTCGCGGCGGTAGCTGGTACCCTGGAAACCGGCGACGATGACGATTCTTCCCTCGGCCAGTTCGTCCTGCACCCTGAAGGGGCGCACCTCCACAATCCTGGCATGACTGTGGCTGTGGTTGGTCATGATGCCGCACTGCGACCCGGTCAGCGATATCGCCTGTTCGCCCATGGCCTGGATAGCAATCGACAGAAGCGACATCGTGATGCGTTCGCCGACCGACAGCAGCATGTCGACCTCCCGCATCGACGGGTTCGGGTCAACGGCTGTCGCCATGGCCATCAGTTCGTCGGTCTTGCCCGACATGGCCGACACGACGACCACGACGTCGTTTCCGGCGCGCCTGGTTTCAACCACATGGGCCGCGACCTTCCTGATGCGATCGATGTCCGCGACCGAGCTGCCGCCGTATTTCTGGACGATGATGGGCAAGATTCCCCCGCAACGATTCGGGTCACGCGGATTATATCAGCATACCCGGATTCCGCACCCGCCAGAATCGGGTCCGTTGGCAACATACTTGCGCAATCGACGCCGCACGCTTTATAAGGAGGGCGGGCGGACGCATTCGCCCGCAAAGGGAGGATTCGACCGGAACATATGAACCAGACTTTTGAAAACATCGCGAAGGACGTGATTGCCGCCGCGCTGAAAAAAATGAGGGATTCCGGTGCACTGCCGGCCGACTTCAATCCGTGTGCCGTCATCGAACGGCCGAAAAACGAGGAATTCGGGGACTTCGGATGCGCCATCCCCATGGTGATGTGCAAGGCCCTGCGCAAACCGCCGGCCGTCTGCGGACGCGAACTGATGGATGCCATCGAGGCCCCGGAAGGGGTTTTCGAGGCCATCACGTTCGCGGCCCCCGGATATGTCAACTTCAAGGTCGCCCCGTCGGCCTGGTTTGAACGCCTTCAGCACCTCGACCGGATTCCGGACGTCGGTCACGGCGAACGGGTCCTGCTGGAGTTCGTATCCGCCAACCCGACCGGTCCGCTGCACGCCGGCCACGCGCGCGGCGCGGTCCTGGGCGACATCACGGCCAGGTTGATGCGGGCTTCCGGATACAACGTCGAAACGGAATACCTCTTGAACGACGTCGGAAACCAGATGGCCATGCTGGGGCTGTCGATGTACATCCGCGGGCGGCAGGCGATGGGCCTGGCCACGGACGACGACTTCCCGGAAAACGGTTACCGCGGCGACTACATACGCGATCTGGCCGCCGAATTCGTCAAGACCCCCGAAGGCAGGCGCGTCTGCGAGGGCACTTACGAACAGGCGGGCGAACGCGACGACAACCCGGCCGTGTGGTACGCGGCGGACAGGCTGACCGACGCCATCAGGGCGACGCTCGGCAACCTCGACATATCTTTTGACCACTGGTTTTCGGAACGAAGCCTGCACAAATCCGGGTATGTTCCGCGCGTGGTCAACGCCCTGCTTGCGGCAGGCGCCGCGTACCGCAACGACGACGGCGCGGTGCTGTTCACGATGGACGGCGACGACGACGGCGAGGACCGCGTGGTCGTCCGTTCCAACGGCGTCCCGACGTATTTCGCGGCCGACATCGCATACCACGACGAAAAGGCGCGACGCGGCTACGACCGGCTGGTCAACATCTGGGGCGCGGATCACCACGGGTACATCCCGCGGGTACGCGCCGCGCTGGCGGCGTGCGGGCACGCCCCCGCGATGCTGGAAGTCATCCTGGTCCAGATGGTCACGCTGACCCGGAACGGGGAAATGGTGCCGATGGGCAAGCGCCTGGGAAGATTCGTGACCCTGCAGGACCTGGTCGACGAAGTCGGCGCGGACGCCGTGCGCTTCATCTACATCATGCGGCGCGCCGACGCGCAGATGGAATTCGACCTGGAACTGGCCAAGCAGAAATCGATGGACAACCCGGTTTACTACGTCCAGTACGGCCACGCCCGCGTCGCATCGATACTTCGCAGGGCCGCTGCCGACGGATACGGTGCGCCGGTGTTCGACCCGGCAATGCTGGACAGCCTGACCCTGCCGGAAGAACGGACGATGATTCGGGACCTTTGCAGGTTCCCGGCGGTCGTCGCGACGTCGGCCTCGAAATGCGAACCGCACCACGTCTGCTTTTACCTGATGGAACTGTGCCGCGGGTTCCACTCGTATTACACGAAGTACAAGGGAACGGAACGCGTGATTTCGGGCGATCGCGACAAGACGATGGCCCGCCTGTACCTGGTTTCCCGCGTCAAGCAGGTGCTGCACCAGGGACTCGAACTTCTGGGCGTGAACGCGCCGGAAGAAATGCGCAGCGAGGAACCGGATGGCGAATGACGGGCAGGAACGGGTTGACGGCGACGGTGAAACCACGGCGCCGCGCAACACCGAAAAAATCGTCCTGCGCGATTACGACCGCATTCAGGAACGCACACCGTTCCAGTTGAAACCCGTACATCTGAAAATCGCCGCCGCCGGCGTAGTCCTGCTTACCGCCCTGGCGCTGGCTGCGGGCTGGCTGATCGGGCGCGGTGACAGGGGCGCCGCACCAGACCACCGGGCCGCCCTGCCAGCCGCCGTTTCGGCGATTCCGGTTCCCGCTTCGGACGCCGGAATCGAAGCGGATCCGGCCATCACGCCCGAGGCCGGCGGGCGCAACGTCCGCGGGAGCATACTGCCCCTGCCCTCGCCGGAACCGCGCCCCGGAATCGAGCCTGTCGCAAAACGCAGGCCAGCGGTCGAAATCATCGACCAGCCGCCGCCTCCGCCGCCTCCGCCGCCGGAATTCGTGGACTGGACGTTCTGGCCGGGACTGCTGGTCACCACATGCGGGTTATCGTGCATTGCGGAAGACGGCGACTGCCGGCCGGAAGACCGTCCGATGCCAGAACCGCCGCCTCCGCCTGCGCCGGTCGAACCGGGGCCGGTTCCCGAGGTGGCCGAACCGGCGCCGGACGTGTCGGGACCGCCCCGTGATGTCGTCGAACCCGCCCCCGAGGCGGTTTCAGCGATTCCGCCGGTCGAAATGGCGACACCTGCGCCGGCTCCGGTCACGAAACCGGCCGCGGCCGCGCAGAAAGCGCCACGGCCCGTGGTCAAGGCCGCGAAGCCGCCGGAAGTGGCGCCACGAAAATTCGCGGTCCAGATAAGGTCGTTCAAGGACGAACCCGCCGCCAGGGAGTTCACTGACCAGATTCGCGGCAAGGGGTACAATCCTTTCATCGTGACTTTCACCGACGCGAACGGGACGACCTGGTACAGGGTCAGGACCGGCAGCTTCGGAACAGCAGCCGACGCGGCGGCCTTCGCGGCGGAACTGAATGCGAAGGAAGCCGAACAGTCGATTCCAGTGGAGGTAAAATGATTCCGGTCATCGTACCAAGAAAGATCGAAAAACCCTGGGGCTGGGAACTTTGGGTCGCCGTCACCGACAAGTACGCCGGCAAGATAATCCACATCAACCCGGGGCAGAAGCTGTCGCGCCAGTACCACATCATGAAGGACGAAACGGTCTACGTGATTTCAGGCTCGCTGCTGATCGAAATCGGGGAAGGCCCCGGCATCGAAAAGCTGACGCTTCCCGCCGGCAAGTCGCTGCGGGTGACGCCGGAAACCGTCCATCGATTCATGTCGCTCGACACCGAACACGTCGAAATATTCGAAACATCGACCCCTGAACTGGACGACGTGGTCAGGCTGGAAGACGTTTACGGCAGGCAGGGAACGTCAAAGCCCTGAAACCAGAAAGGAAGGAATCATGAAAGGCAATGCACCAGTCAACACCAGTGAAGCACCCGCGGCCATCGGGCCGTACTCCCAGGCCATCGAATGCAGGCCGGCAAGAATGTTGTTCGTGTCGGGCCAGATCCCCGTCGACCCCGCGACAGGGGCATTCGTCCCGGGCGGCGCGCCGGAACAGGCGGCCCGGTCCCTGAAAAACATCGACGCCATACTGCGCGCCGGCGGAATGGATCGCACGAACGTGGTCCGCACGACGATCTTCCTGACCGACATGGCCGACTTCGCGTCCGTCAACGCCGTGTACGCCGAATTCTTCGGCGATCACAAACCGGCACGGGCAACGGTGCAGGTGGCCGCCCTGCCAAAGGGCGCACTGGTCGAAATCGACGCCATCGCGGCGGAATAGCCGTCGTTCCAATCGCGGATTCAACAACTGATCGATGGGCAGATTTCCCGCAGCGGACATCCGCAGCACGCCGGTTTCGCGGCGGTGCAGGTCTGGCGGCCGAACCATGTGACGCGGGTCGAAAATTCGGACCAGCCGGTTTCGGGAAGAAGAGCGCCGACCTCGGCCTCGATGGTGTCGGGATCGTCGCTGGCAGTCAGGCCAAGCCGCGACGCGACGCGCTTGAAGTGCGTGTCGACGACAATCGCGGGCAGTCCGAAAGCGCTCGATCGCACGACGTTCGCCGTTTTCCGGCCAACCCCGGACAACGCCGTCAATTCATCCATCGCGACAGGCACGCGGCCGCCGTGGCACCGGACCAGGGCGGCGCAGCATTCCTGGACCATCTTCGCCTTGGACCGGTAGAACCCCGTCGTCTTGATCACATCTTCCAGTTCGTCCCGCGGCGCGGCCGCAATCGCAGCGGCATCGGGCCATCGCCCGAACAGTACCGGCACCACCTTGTTCACACGTTCGTCACGGGACTGCGCCGCCAGGATCGTCGCCACCAGCAGTTCCAGCGGGGATCGGAATTCCAGCGGAATCCGCGTAGCGTCCGGCATTGCGGATGCCAGCAGCGCGGCAGCCCTGAGCGCCTGGGCCGAACGAGCCCCCGGATCTGCAATCATTTCGGCCTCCTGTGGACCGTCCGCAGGTCGCCCTGATCGCGGGGCTTCACGATGATCTGGTCGATATTCACATGTTCCGGCAGCGTGACGACCCATCGGATGCATTCCGCGATGTCGGCGCCGGTCAACGGCGTCATGTCCCGGTAAACGTTGGCCGCCTTTTCCGTGTCACCCAGCCGCACTATGGAAAATTCGGTTTCGACCATTCCCGGGTCGATTGTCGATACGCGGATCGGTTCGCCCAGTACCTCCAGGCGAAGGGTCTGCGTGAACGCGTCGACGGCGTGCTTGGTCGCGCAGTAAACCCCGCCGCCGGGGTATACGCCATGCCCGGCGATGCTGCCCAGGTTCACGATGTGTCCGCGCCCTGATTTCCTGATGTGGGGAAGCGCCGCCTGGGTCATCCGCAGCAGTCCCTCGACGTTGGTGTCGATGACTTCCCGCCAGTTGGCCGGGCTGACCTGGTCCAGGCGTTCGAGGCCCCTGGCGAGCCCGGCGCTGTTGACGAGTACGTTCAGCGAACCAAGCGCGGCAACGCCGCCGGCGACGAACGCCCTGACCGATTCGTCGGAACGGACATCCAGTTCCCCGGCCCACGCGGGCACGCCGAATTCGGCGGCCAGCCCGTCCGCAAGCGCCCGGACCCTGTCGATCCGTCTTGCGCCAAGTATCAGGCCGAATCCCTCCGACGCCAGCACACGCGCCGTCGCTTCACCGATTCCCGCCGAAGCGCCCGAAATGCACGCAACAAGTCTGTCTGCCATGATTGATCACTTCCCCCGCATGTCCCGGAAACGATTGGTAATCGGATACCGCCGGTCCCGCCCGAAATGACGGGACGAAATCTTGACCCCGGGCGCGGCCTGGCGCCGCTTGTATTCGGACGTGTAAAGCAACTTTTCGACACGTTCGACGACGGTCGGATCAAATCCTTCGGCACAGATTTCCGCGGACGACTTTTCGCCCTCGACCAGGTGTTCCAGGATCCGGTCAAGTTCGTCGTAGGGCGGCAGGGAATCCTGGTCCTTCTGGTCCGGCCGGAGTTCCGCGCTGGGAGGCCTGTCGATCGTGCGATCCGGGATGACCGTCCCCGGCCGTCCGAGCGCCCCTTCGGGAAAATTGGCGTTCCGCCACCGGGACAGGGCGAAAACGTCCGTTTTGTAAACATCCTTCAGCACCGAATATCCGCCGCACATGTCGCCATAGATGGTCGCGTAACCGACCGAGGATTCCGATTTGTTCCCGGTTGTCAGGACCATGCCGCCGAACTTGTTGGAAATCGCCATCAGGACGGTGCCGCGGACGCGCGCCTGCCAGTTTTCCTCCGTTATGTCGGGCGCCCTGGCGGCAAACATGCCGGAAAGCATTGCGGACAGCCCCTCGACCGCCGGGGCGATTGGCACGATGTCGTACCTGATCCCCATCAGCCTGGCCGTTTCGGATGCCTCCTCAAGGCTCAGCGAACTGGTGTACCTGTATGGCATCATCACGGCGTGCACGCATTCCGGACCGATCGCATCAGCCGCAACCGCCGCCGACAAAGCGCTGTCGATTCCGCCAGACAGCCCCAGGATGACACCGGGGAACCCGTTTTTCACAACATAATCGCGCAGGCCGGTGACCATGGCCTGGTATATCGATTCCAGACGTTCGGGAACGGGCGCCACATACCCGTCCGCGCACGTCAGCCCGGCGGCCCCGTCGGACCAGTCCGTCAACGCCGTGCATGAACGCCATGAAGGCAGGCGCAGCGCCAGTCCGGCATCGGCGTTCATGACGAAAGACCCGCCGTCGAACACCAGTTCGTCCTGGCCCCCGACCTGATTCAGGTACACCAGCGGCATGCCGGTTTCCCGAACCCTGTCGGCGACCGTGTCCATCCGCCGGTGCATCTTTTCCGAATCAAACGGCGACCCGTTTATCGTCACCAGCAGCCTGGCCCCGCCTGCCTTCAGCGCCGCGCACACGCCTGGCCGCCAGACGTCCTCGCAGATCGGCAGGCCAAGCAGCACACCCCGGAAATCGACCGGTTCCGGCAGCGGGCCCGGTTCAAAAACGCGGATTTCGTCGAACACGCCGTAATTCGGCAGATCATGCTTGAAACGGACCGCGCGGATTTCGCCGCGGTCCATCAGGATCGCTGCATTGCCAACCCCGCCGGGCGTGGACCACGGGCACCCGACCACCATTCCGGGCCCGTCAGTGGTCGCGGCCGCCAGCGCCCGCGCCGCATCCATCGCGCGTCGCACGAACACCGGCTTCAGCACCAGGTCCTCCGGCGGGTATCCGGATATGAACAGTTCCGACATTACCAGGAGATCCGCGCCGGCGGCCTTTGCATCGCGCCATCGCGCGGCAGCAATCGCCGCGTTTCCCTCGATGTCGCCGACGACAGGATTGTCCTGGGCCAGGAATATCGCCAGTTTCGCCATCAATAACCCCCGCGCCGCGGGAACTGTCCGGTCACCACCGGAACCGGCCACAAATTACCAGCCCGCACGGAATTTTGCCAGACATGACGCCTTCGTTGCCCGATCCGGGCTAGAATCCCCCGAGGTCGGTTCGAATGCATCGAGGTGAAAAATGAATGAATACGGAAAAGTGTTCGTGTCGCGGCTGATTCCGGAGGCGGGTCTGGACCTTCTGACCGGGATCGGCGACGTCACGGTCTGGCAGGGCGAACTGCCGCCGTCACCCTCCGAAATGGCGCGTGCCGTACACGGCTGCCACGGCGTCATCGCGCTTCTTTCGGATGCGGTGGACGCAACGCTGATGGACGCCGCGGGCCCGCAGCTCCGCGTCATCAGCCTGTATTCGGCCGGGTTCAACAACGTCGACCTCAGGGCGGCGACGGCGCGGCGAATCGTGGTGACCAACACGCCGGATCAGTTGACGGAAACGACCGCCGAACTGGCGTTCACGCTGATGATGGGCGCGGCGCGGCGGGTAAAGGAAGGCGTGGCGAACGTCGAATCCGGCGAATGGAAAACATGGGGGCCCAGGATACTTCGCGGTCACGACCTGCTCGGGGCGACGCTGGGCATCGTGGGAATGGGCCGGATCGGCGCCGCAGTCGCCAGGCGGGCCGCCGCTTTCGGGATGCGTGTCGTGTACTTCGATCCGCAGCCGTTCATGATTCCGCCCGATGGCGCGCCGGTGCGCAGGGTCGACACGCTGGCGGAACTGCTTGGCGCTTCCGACTTCGTTTCGCTGCACTGCCCCCTGACACCGGCAACCAGGCACCTTATAAACGCCGACACGATCGCGCTGATGCGGCCGAACGCGGTTCTCGTCAACACGGGGCGGGGCCCCTGCATCGACACGGCCGCCCTCGTCGATGCGCTTTCGACGGGCCGGATATTCGCGGCCGGACTCGACGTCACCGACCCGGAGCCCGTTCCGCCGGACCATCCGCTGGTTCGCCTGCCGAACTGCCTGATCGTCCCGCACCTCGGCAGCGCCACCTTCCGCACCCGCGACGCAATGGCGGTCGGGGCCGCATCGAACCTGATCGACGTTCTTGACGGCCGCATGCCGCGCGACACGCTGAATCCCGATGCGTTCTGAATTCGACCGGCATGGTCAATCGACCGTCAGGATATGCTAACATCTGGCGAAGTCCGCATAGGGGCAACCACAATGAACAGGCTGTTTTTCGGAATCATCGCCCTGGCCGTGGCCATTCCGGCCGCCACATCCGCGGAACCGGCCGGCCAGTCGGGTTTCCTGGCGACATCCCGCAAATTCAACGAAAACGACAACTACGAAAAGGCCTGCCGCGACGAATTCGGGCCGGGTGTCAGGGTTGCCGACTGGCGTGATGTAAAGGGGTACTTCCACAAACACCCCGGGATGCAGTCGTTCATGACGGACACCGGCCTCTTCACGCGCCCGAAATCGGCGCTTCTATACAGCCGTGACAAAAAGTGGGGACCCGATCACCAGGCATTCATCATCCAGATGCGCAATCACCAGCCCTCACGACGCGCGGAAACGGTCATCGACGACCTCGACGACCATCTTTTCGAACTGAAGGTGCGGAACGGAAACGCCAAACCCGTCCTGTGCTTCAGGGAGGCCGATTCCGGCCCCGGAAACCACGGGAAAGTCGAATGGGAGGGTGGCGACCGTCCCGATGCGCTCCTGCCGCCCCAGCACCCCGAACATCCCCGGGAAGTGGCGCCCGCGCCAAAGGGCCCGGCCCTGCGCTCGACGTCCAGGGCATACCGCGAATACG
>CAYYCO010000035.1:24578-26432 GCA_964470365.1 uncultured Anaeromyxobacteraceae bacterium
GCAACAAGCTGAACGCGGCGGCCATCATGCACATCCGCGCCCGCGTCCTGTGTTACGTTCCGTAGGTGCCGGGGGCGGGGCTCGAACCCGCACGACCCAAGGGATCAGGGGATTTTAAGTCCCCGGCGTCTACCATTCCGCCACCCCGGCGCGCCAAAAAGTATGCACCAACCACGGCGCCCGTGAAAGTGGCGATTTCCGCCTTCAGATCTGCGGGGCGGCGGGGTAGGATCCCTTTACCGGGTCGACGGGCGGGGTGGATTGTGGCCGGCGCTGGATATTGCAGGCTGATGCGGGTACAGGTCGTCCTGGCCGGCCTGCTGTTCCTGGGCGCCATCGGTGCCGCCGGGTGCGCGACAACCGGTTCGACCGCCGTGGCCGGCCGTGCCGATCAAGGGTATCCCGCATGCGAAGCCGGCGTCGGGGCATCGCCCGACGCGCCCGTTTCACGCAAGACATTGTCCGCGCTGCTGACCCGCGAACGGCTGGTGTGCCCGGGCGGGGCGATTGGCCGCACCGGCGCGCCCGATACGTCACCTGCTTTTCCAGACACGGCTGTCACCGACCATACCTCAATGGCAATCGCCTGCCCGGACACGGAATATCGCGTGTACGTTTCCCCGGCCGGCTCGACGACCGACGCTCCGTCCTGTGTTCCCGCCCCCTTATCGATGATTTCGCCCGGGGTATCGATGCTGATCGACGACTCCACACGGGAACTGTCGACGGGCGATTTCAGGAACGCCCTGCGGCTTGCCGCCCGTGCCAAGACGATGCAACCGGATTCGGAAGCGGTGCAGATTGCCCTGGGCACGGCACAGATGGCGAACAGGCAGTTCAAGGAAGCCGAGGCGACACTGGCCCGCGCGCTTGAAATCAACGACGGTTCGCCTGCCGTCCGCCTGGCGCACGCCGTCTGCCTCTCCGAAATCGGCGAAAAGGCGATGTACGCCGCAGAAGTATTCCGTCTTTACGATGACGTGCCCGTGTCCGATCCGCTCCACTGGGACCTGACGTGCAGGGTGGCTGACAATTTCAACCGTATCGGCAACCGCCAGGAGGCAATCCGGCTTGCCCGCGTCGCATGTGAACACGGCGTGGCGATGTGCTGCGACCTTGCCCACAGCGACATCGAGGCGCGGGAAGTCGAATAGGCGCTGCGAGTGCGCCGGAACCGGCGGCGAACACCAGCCGGCTTCAGGCGTGCAGCGCGTCGTCCACGATCCCGCGGGCCTCGGCCAGTATCCGCTGCAGGTGCTCACCGTCGCGAAGGCTTTCAGCGTAAATCTTGTAGATGTCTTCCGTCCCGCTCGGGCGCGCCGCGAACCAGCCGTCGGCCGCGACTATCTTCAGCCCGCCGATGGCCGCGTCGTTGCCTGGCGCCCGGGTCAGGCGCGCCACAATCGGCTGCCCAGCCAGCGTCCTGGCAGCGACCATGTCGGGCGACAGGCTGCCCAGTATCCTGCGGGACGCGGCGTCGGCTGGCGTGTCGACCCGCGTGTAATACGAACGCCCGAACCGGGCCTCGATGGACGCGTACAGGTCGCCAGGGTCGCGCCCCGTCACGGCGGTGATTTCCGCGGCCAGCAGATCCGCGATGATGCCGTCCTTGTCGGTCGTCCAGACGGTTCCGTCCATACGCAGGAACGACGCGCCCGCGCTTTCCTCGCCGCCGAAGCCGAATGAACCGTCCACCAGGCCGTCGACGAACCACTTGAAACCGACCGGCACTTCAACGACGCGCCGTGGAAGCGACGCGCCCAGCCTGTCGATCAACGAACTGGACACCAGCGTCTTGCCGATTGCGGCAGCCCCGGGCCAGCCAGGACGGTTCGTGAAAAGGTATTCAATCAT
>CAYYCO010000035.1:26532-28450 GCA_964470365.1 uncultured Anaeromyxobacteraceae bacterium
GATTCTTTCCCAGTACGGCAGTGACGCGCCGCCCAGCGGGTCGACGCCCAGTTTCAGGCCCGACCCGCGTATCTTCGAGACCTCAATGATGTTGACCAGGTCCGCCACATATGCCGACAGGTAGTCGTGCGGCCCGACCGACGGGGCGGCGACGGCCTTTTCGTAAGGCAGGCGGCGCACGTCCCGCAACCCGCCCGCCATGATTTCGTTCGCGCGTTTCTGGATCGCGGACGTTTCGGCACCGCCCGCCGGACCGCCATGCGGAGGGTTGTACTTGAAGCCGCCGTCCGACGGCGGATTGTGCGACGGCGTCACGACGATGCCGTCCGCAAGCCCCGAAATCCGTCCCCGGTTGTGTGTAAGTATGGCGTGCGACACGGCCGGCGTCGGCGTGACAAGATCGCCCGCCGCAAACCTCGCGGCCACGCCGTTCGCGGCAAGCACTTCAATCGCAGTCCGGTGCGCCGGCGCCGACAATGCATGCGAATCCATGCCGATGAAAAGCGGCCCGTCGATACCGCGGCCCGCGCGGTATTCGCAGACGGCCTGCGTGATCGCGGCCACGTGATCTTCGTTGAACGTGCCGTTTTTCGATTTGCCGCGATGCCCGGAAGTCCCGAACGACACCGCCTGCGCGGGATTGCCCGGATCCGGTTTTGCCGAATAATACGCGTCGACCAGCGCGCCGATGTCTTCGACGAGTTCGTCGGGAACCGGCATTCCGGCGAGGCTTGAAAGCGCCATGAAACACCCCTGGGTATTGGCTGGCCGGATTATACGATGAATTTCGCGTTCAACGGGACGCGCGGGGAAGAATCATTCGAGCGGGTAGTCGCAGCACAGGCTCCAGTCGCCGGTGTATTCGGAATTCTGGAAAAGGCGGGCCGCCAGGGTGTACGTGCCCGAGTCCTCGGCCTCGTTCCCATCCAGGACAATCGTGTACCACCCGGCATCGGCCACGGTCATCGGTTTGATCTGAAGCACCTCGACGTTATTGCTGCCGGTGGACTTTTTGTTGGTGCACGAAACGAGCTTTTCCGTCCCAAGAATGCAATCGTTTCCGCGATAAACCTTCAGCATGAAGTCGATGTTGGACCCATATTGGTCGTACACCAGCTTGTCGGTGACGCTCAGGCTGAACAGGTCGCCCGGAATCAAGTACACCCTGAAGAAATGGTCCAGTCCATCGTCGTCGCATTCAGGCTGGCACCACAGGTCGTCACTGCCGCCGATCCAGGGACAGTCGCCATCAAGGTTGTCGTCGTCTTTGTTGACCGGGTCCTGTTCCTCGGACGTGACGTTCATGGTGTTGAAAGTGAATCCAACAGCATTTTCGGTCGAAAGCGTGATTCGTCCGAAGGTACTCGCCGTTCCGCACGTCATGCGGTCGCCAGTGGCGCTGTTGCACGCCTCCTTGCCCAGCGAACAACGCGGCCCGGCATCCGGGGCCACGTCCACGCTCTCGTCCGGCGCGACGTTCGTGTCGGTGGCGCCGTGGTCGTCGAACACGTCCGCCGGCTCGACTGAATCAAGCCTGACATCCGTGTCCATGACATCGCGTTCCACCTGGCCGTCGTCCGGCGCACCCGCCACGTCACGCCCCGTGTCCGCCTGTCCGTAATCAGGAACGATGATCAGGACGTCATCCGGGGTAGTTTCCCCGCCACAGCCTGGCGCCGACGCCAGGCCCGCAACCATCAGTATCGCAATAATCGAATTTCGCATGTTGCACCCCATGCCGCATATGCATTCCAGACCGGCCGCCACGAATCAGGGACGGCAACCGGGCCGACGGATTGTAAAGCAACTTGCGGGCAATTTCACCACGACGCCCCCTGGCCCCTGGAACAGTCTCCCCGCGAAGACGACGGCTGACACCCGCGCGCGCGTCAACTATAATGTTTCGGTTTGTTTTCCC